>NZ_JAJAQC010000053.1 GCF_027604915.1 Streptomonospora mangrovi | reverse complement strand
GCGGCGGGCCGGCGCCGTGCCTAAGCTGGACACCGTGACCGACCAGGCCCTTCCCGACTCCCCCGCCGACCGCGCCCACCGGACCGGCCCGGCCGATGCCGCCGACCCGGCGGACCTCGCCGAGGCCGCACCCGAGCGCCCCGAGGTCGGGGTGGGTCCGTGGCCGGGCCCCTGGCCCACGGGCGACCACTACGACCCCGACCTGCTGGCCCGGGGCGACCGGCGCAACGTGGTCGACCGCTACCGCTACTGGCGCAACGACGCCATCGTCGCCGACCTCGACACCCGGCGGCACCCCTTCCACGTGGCCGTGGAGAACTGGGAGCACGACTTCAACATCGGCTCGGTGGTGCGCACCGCCAACGCGTTCGCCGCCGAGGCCGTGCACATCGTGGGGCGGCGCCGGTGGAACCGCCGGGGTGCCATGGTCACCGACCGCTACCAGCACGTCCACCACCACCCCGGCACCGCCGACCTGGTGGCGTGGGCCGCCGCGCGCGGGCTGCCGCTGATCGGCGTGGACAACCTGCCCGGATCGGTGCCGCTGGAGACCTACCCCCTGCCGCGCGCGTGCATGCTGGTGTTCGGCCAGGAGGGGCCGGGGCTGTCGGAGGAGGTCCGCGAGGTGTGCGCGGCGGTGCTGTCCATCGGCCAGTACGGCTCGACCCGCTCCATCAACGCCGGTGCGGCGGCGGCCGTGGCCATGCACGCCTGGATCCGGGCGCACGTGTTCGACCAGCACCCCTGACCCGCCGGGCGGCGCGGCCCTGTGCAGCGGTGCGCCACTCGCACCCGCCCGCCAACGCGAAGAGGCCGCCCCGCGCTTCACGCGGGGCGGCCCCAGGCCGCGCTGTCAGGCGTCGGCCCTGCTCGCTCCTACTCGGTCCGGCCGCTGGCCAGCGCGCCCAGCAGGTCGCGGTTGAGCTGGGAGATGGTGTCCAGCGGGATGCCCTTGGGGCACACCGCCGCGCACTCGCCGATGTTGGTGCAGCCGCCGAAGTCCTCCTCGTCGTGCTGGTTCACCATCTTGATCACCCGCGCCTGGCGCTCGGGCTGGCCCTGCGGCAGCATGCCCAGGTGGGTGACCTTGGCGGCGGTGAACAGCATGCCCGAGGCGTTGGGGCAGGCGGCCACGCAGGCGCCGCAGCCGATGCAGGTGGCCGCGTCGAACGCGCGGTCGGCGTCGGCCTTGGGCACCGGCATGGCGTGGGCGTCGGGCGCGGTCCCGGTCGGCGCGCTGATGTAGCCGCCGGCCTGGATGATCCGGTCGAACGCCCCCCGGTCCACGACCAGGTCCTTGATCACCGGGAACGCCTTGGCCCGCCACGGCTCCACGGTGATGGTGTCGCCGTCCTTGAAGCTGCGCATGTGCAGCTGGCAGGTCGTGGTGGTCTCGGGACCGTGGGCCTCGCCGTCGATGACCACGCCGCAGGCACCGCAGATGCCCTCGCGGCAGTCGTGGTCGAACGCCACCGGCTCCTCGCCCTCAAGCTGGAGCTTCTCGTTGAGGACGTCGAGCATCTCCAGGAACGACATGTCCGGCGACACGTCGGGGACCTGGTAGGTGACCATCCGCCCCTTGTCGTCGGGGCCCTTCTGGCGCCACACGCGCAGGGTGATGTTCACTTGTAACTCCGCTGCTTCATCTCGACGTATTCGTATTCCAGGGCTTCCTTGTGCAGCACCGGGGGCTGGCCCGCGTCGGTGTACTCCCACGCCGCGACGTAGGCGAACTCGTCGTCGTGGCGCAGGGCCTCGCCGTCCTCGGTCTGGCTCTCGGAGCGGAAGTGGCCGCCGCAGGACTCCCGGCGGTGCAGGGCGTCGACGCACATCAGCTCGGCCAGCTCCAGGAAGTCGGCCACGCGGCCGGCCTTCTCCAGCGCCTGGTTCAGCTCCTCGTTGGTGCCCAGCACGCGGACGTTGCGCCAGAACTCGTCGCGGAGTTCGCGGATGCGCTCGATGGCCTTGCGCAGGCCCTCCTCGTTGCGCTCCATGCCGCAGTAGTCCCACATGATGTGGCCGAGTTCCTTGTGGAAGGAGTCCACGGTGCGGTCGCCCTTGATGGAGAGCAGCTTGTCGATGCGCGCGCGCACCGACTCGGCCGCCTCCTTGGCCGCGGGGGTGTTCTCGTCCAGCGCCTCGAACGGGCCGGCGGCCAGGTAGTCGTTGATGGTGTTGGGCAGGACGAAGTAGCCGTCGGCCAGCCCCTGCATCAGCGCGCTGGCGCCCAGGCGGTTGGCGCCGTGGTCGGAGAAGTTGGCCTCTCCGGTCACGAACAGGCCCGGGATGGTGCTCTGGAGGTCGTAGTCGACCCACAGGCCGCCCATGGTGTAGTGCACTGCGGGGTAGATGCGCATCGGCACCTCGTAGGGGTTCTCCCCGGTGATGCGCTGGTACATGTCGAAGAGGTTGCCGTACTTGGCCTCGACGGCCGGGCGGCCCATGCGCTTGATGGCGTCGGCGAAGTCCAGGTAGACGCCCAGCCCGCCCGGGCCCACGCCCCGGCCCTCGTCGCAGACGTTCTTGGCGGCGCGCGAGGCGATGTCGCGCGGCACCAGGTTGCCGAAGGACGGGTAGATGCGCTCCAGGTAGTAGTCGCGCTCGTCCTCGGGGATCTGGCGGGGGTCGCGGTCGTCGCCGGTGCGCTTGGGCACCCAGATGCGGCCGTCGTTGCGCAGCGACTCGCTCATCAGCGTCAGCTTGGACTGGTAGTCGCCGCTGACGGGGATGCAGGTCGGGTGGATCTGGGTGAAGCACGGGTTGGCGAACAGCGCGCCCTTGCGGTGGGCTCGCCAGGACGCCGTGACGTTGCAGCCCATGGCGTTGGTCGACAGGTAGAACACGTTGCCGTAGCCGCCGGTGGCCAGCACCACGGCGTCGGCGAAGTGGGTCTCGATCTCGCCGGTGACCATGTCGCGGGCGATGATGCCGCGGGCGCGGCCGTCGACCACGATCAGCTCCAGCATCTCGTGCCGGGTGTTCATCTCGACGGTGCCCGCCGCCACCTGCCGCTCCAGCGCCTGGTAGGCGCCGATCAGCAACTGCTGGCCCGTCTGGCCGCGCGCGTAGAAGGTGCGCGACACCTGCACGCCGCCGAAGGAGCGGTTGTCGAGCAGGCCGCCGTACTCGCGGGCGAAGGGCACGCCCTGGGCCACGCACTGGTCGATGATCTCGACGCTGACCTGGGAGAGGCGGTAGACGTTGGACTCCCGGGAGCGGAAGTCGCCGCCCTTGACGGTGTCGTAGAACAGCCGGTAGATGCTGTCGCCGTCGTTGCGGTAGTTCTTCGCGGCGTTGATGCCGCCCTGCGCGGCGATGCTGTGCGCGCGCCGCGGGCTGTCCTGGTAGCAGAAGGACGTCACGCGGTAGCCGGCCTCGCCCAGCGTGGCCGCGGCCGACGCCCCGGCCAGGCCCGTGCCGACGATGATGACCGACAGCTTGCGCCGGTTGGCCGGGTTGACCAGCTTGGCGCCGAAGCGGCGCTTGTCCCAGCGCTCGGCGATGGGACCGTCGGGCGCCTTCTCGTCGCGGATCGGGTCGCCTTCGGTGTACAGGTCGATCATTTATTCCACCAGCCCCAGGGTCACGGACAGCGGCCCCAGCAGGAAGCCGACCGTCAGCACGAACGCGATCGCGGTCGCGATGATGTTCAAAGAGCGCTGCCGGCTCTGCCGGTTGGCGCCGAGGGTGGTCAGCGCGCTCCAGATGCCGTGGCGCAGGTGGAACCCGACGGCGATCACGGTGAGGACGTAGAAGAGGGTGACGTACCAGAACTCCGGCTGGAAGCCGTTCACGAACCGCTCGTAGGGGCTGTCGGAGGCCCCGCCCGGCGCGATGTGGTTGGTCGTCAGGTGGAGGATGTGGAAGACCACGAACAGCGCGATGAGCACGCCGCCGTAGCGCATCGTGTAGGAGGAGTAGCTGCGCTGGACGCGCTTGGTCGCCTGGTAGCGGACCGGGCGGGCCGCGCCCGCGCGCCGCCACAGGGCCACCGCCGCGTAGATGTGGATGAGGACGCTCGCCAGCAGCACCACGCGCACGATCCACAGGAAGCCGCCGTGGGGCAGCATGGGTTCGCCGATGACGCGCAGGTGGTGGGAGTAGTTGTCGAAGGCCGCCTGGCCCGCGAACACGTTGAGATTGCCGTACATGTGCACGACCAGGAAGAGCACCAGGATCACACCGGTGACCGCCATCGCGGACTTGAGGGCCACCGTGGAACCGAGCGCCTCCGATCGCTGCTTGGTCAGGGTACTGTTCGCCACAACTCGTCACTTTAAATCTTGATAAACAAAGTCGTCTAAGTCATCACAACGCTGGTCTCCATAGCCGTAGGCTATGGACGTGCAGTTCCAGCAGTTGGCCTACTTCCTCGCGGTGGCCGAGACACGCCATTTCACCCGCGCAGCCGAGCTTTCGCGCGTCGCGCAGCCCAGCCTCAGCAAGCAGATCCGCAACCTCGAAGAGGAGTTGGGCGCCTCCCTGTTCAGCCGCGCCCGGGGAAATATCACACTCACCCCGGCCGGTGAGGCGCTGCTGCCGCTCGCCCAGCGCATCGTCACCGACATGGAGACCGCCCGGCGCGAGGTCCAGGAGCTGGCCGGCATGCGCCGGGGGCGGCTGCGGCTGGGGGCCACCCCCTCGCTGTGCGCGGGCCTGCTCGCCGAGGCGCTGGCCGGCTACCACGACCGGTTCCCCGGGATCGAGCTCCAGGTCGAGGAGAGCGGGTCGCGCGACCTCATCCGCGCGCTGGGCCACGGCGAACTCGACCTCGCGCTGATCATCCTGCCGCTCCAGAGCAGCGACCCGGCGTTCGTGACCACGCCGATCCTGCGCGAGAACCTGGTGGTGGTGCACGCCGCCGGCGACGGCCCGCCCACCGGCCGCGCCGCCATGCGCATCACCGACCTGCGCGACCGCCCGCTGGTGATGTTCCGCCACGGCTACGACGTGCGCGAGGCCACCCTGCACGCCTGCCGCGCCGCCGGGTTCGAGCCGCGCCTGGCGGTGGAGGGCGGCGAGATGGACGCCGTGCTGCGGTTCGTGGAGGCCGGCCTGGGGATCGCCGTGGTGCCGAGCATGGTGCTCAAGAACCGCCCCGGCCTGCGCGGGATCCCGCTCACCCAGCCCCGCCTGCTGCGCACCATCGCCCTGGCCCACCGCAAGGACGTCGACCCCTCCCACACCGCCAAGGCGTTCCGCCGCCACCTCATGGCCTACCTGACCCAGCTCACCCGCGAAGAGGTGGGCGAGGACCTGGAGGTCATCGCGGCCCTCCGGCCCTAGGGGCCGGGCTGCGGGCGCGGAAAGGCCGGGGCCGCGCGCGAATCCGCCGAAAAACACGATAAGTTTCATTCATGAAGGCTGGACTTACCTTCGCATAGCGCCCATTACCCCACACGCGCACCACGGGTAACAAAAAGCGCATTCAATTACATTTCGCACTTTTTGGCGGCAAACGCCTGCGCCAAAAAGAGTCGGCGTGGCATTTTTCACATTCATTTCGCGCGAATTTCGAGCTGAATTCGTGATCGCCGCGGCCTAACGTGGCATGCCTAACACATCCGCACTCCCTGATCACACGGTTGCGAGAGCGGCCCGCGCCCCGCGTCGTCCCGTCCGCGCTGGGGCCGCCCCCGCCAAGATGGAGACGCAGCGAAATGACATCGACGCTTCCCCCGCCGGAGCGCGCCGGACTGGCCCGCGCCCGGATATCCGCCCGCACCTTGCGCACCGACCGATGGTGGGTCGCCCCGCTGCTGACGACTCTCGGACTCACCGCGTTTTTGGTCTACGGCCTGGTCCGCGCGCTCCAGCAGGACCACTACTGGGCCGCCGACCACGGCTACCTCACCCCGTTCTACTCGCCCTGCATCGCCGCCCAGTGCGCACCCGAGGCCGCGCACTTCGGCCGGCTGCCCTTCGAGTTCCCCTGGTGGCTGCCCTACGCCGCGATCAGCCTGCCGTTCCTGCTGCTGTTCCGGTTCACCTGCTACTACTACCGCAAGGCCTATTACCGCTCCATCTGGCAGGCGCCCACCGCCTGCGCGGTGCGCGAACCGCACAAGCGCTACACCGGCGAGTCGCGGTTCCCGATGATCGGGCAGAACCTGCACCGCTACTTCTTCTACATCGCCCTGGTCATTTCGGTCGTCAACACCTATGACGCCGTTCTCGCCCTGTTCCACGGCGAACAGGGCGGATTCGGGATCGGACTGGGCAACCTCGTGCTGCTCGGCAACGTCGTCCTGCTGTGGTGCTACACGCTTAGCTGCCATTCCTGCCGGCACGTCTTCGGCGGGCGCGTCAACAGCTTCGGCCGCAGTCCCGTGCGGTACTGGCTGTGGACCCAGATCACCCGGCTCAACACCCGGCACATGACGTTCGCCTGGATCACGCTGGCCACCCTGGTGATAACCGACCTCTATGTCGCCCTCGTCGCGAGCGGTACGGTCTCCGACCCCCGCATCTTCAACTAGGGCCGTCCCGCACCCCTCCACCGGCGGTACGCGCCGACCCGCGCCGACGCGCCGTCGCCCGCGATGGCGCGCGCACCGCCGCGACCGAAAGTCAGGAAGATGTCCGAGACAACACGGCACAACTACGACGTGGTGGTGATCGGGGCCGGCGGCGCCGGGCTGCGCGCCGCGATCGAGGCCCGCCAGCAGGGCAGGAAGACCGCGATCATCTCCAAGTCCCTCTTCGGCAAGGCCCACACCGTCATGGCCGAGGGCGGCGCCGCCGCCGCGCTGGGCAACGTCAACTCAAGCGACTCCTGGCAGGTGCACTTCCGCGACACCATCCGCGGCGGCAAGTTCATGAACGACCCGCGCATGGCCGAGCTGCACGCCAAGGAGGCGCCCGAGCGCATCCTGGAGCTGGAGCACTGGGGCGCGCTGTTCGACCGCACCCGCGACGGCCGGATCAGCCAGCGCAACTTCGGCGGCCACGAGTACCCCCGCCTGGCGCACGTGGGCGACCGCACCGGCCTGGAGCTGATCCGCACCCTCCAGCAGCGCGTCGTCCAGCTCCAGCAGGCCGACGCCGCCGAGCTGGGCCATCCCGAGGCCATGCTGCGGGTCTTCGCCGAGACCACCGTCACCGAACTGCTCACCGACGCCTCCGGGCGGATCGCCGGCGCCTTCGGCTACGTCCGCGAGACCGGGGAGTTCGTCGTCTTCGAGGCGCCGGCGGTGGTCCTGGCCACCGGCGGCATCGGCAAGTCGTTCAAGGTGACCTCCAACTCCTGGGAGTACACCGGCGACGGCCACGCGCTGGCGCTGCGCGCGGGGGCCACGCTCATCAACATGGAGTTCGTGCAGTTCCACCCCACCGGGATGGTCTGGCCGCCCTCGGTCAAGGGCATCCTGGTCACCGAGTCGGTCCGCGGCGACGGCGGGGTGCTGCGCAACTCCGAGGGCGAGCGGTTCATGTTCGGCTACGTGCCCGACGTGTTCCGCAACCAGTACGCCGAGACCGAGGAGGAGGCCGACGGCTGGTACGCCGACCCGGCCAACCACCGCCGCCCGCCCGAGCTGCTGCCCCGCGACGAGGTCGCCCGGGCCATCAACAACGAGGTCAAGGAGGGGCGCGGCTCGCCCCACGGCGGCGTGTTCCTGGACGTCTCCACCCGCATGCCCGCCGAGGAGATCATGCGGCGGCTGCCCTCGATGCACCACCAGTTCAAGGAGCTGGCCGACGTCGACATCACCGCCGGCCCCATGGAGGTCGGCCCCACCTGCCACTACGTCATGGGCGGCGTCGAGGTCGACGCCGACACCGGCGCGGCGCGGGTGCCGGGGCTGTTCGCCGCCGGCGAGGTCGCCGGCGGCATGCACGGCTCCAACCGGCTGGGCGGCAACTCGCTGTCGGACCTGCTGGTGTTCGGGCGGCGCTGCGGGATCGGCGCGGCGCGCTACCTCGACGGCCTGGCGGGCGAGCGCCCGGCGCCGGCCGCCGCCGACGTCGAGCGGCTGGCCGAGGAGGTCGCGGCCCCGCTGCGGCGCGACACCGGCGAGAACCCCTACCAGCTCCACCAGGAGCTTCAGCAGACGATGAACGACCTGGTCGGGATCATCCGGCGCGGGCCGGAGATGGAGCAGGCCCTGGAGTCGCTGGAGAAGCTGCGCGAGCGGGTGGCGTCGGTGCGCGCCGAGGGCGGCACCGCCTACAACCCGGGCTGGCACCTGGCGCTGGACCTGCGCAACATGCTGGCGGTGTCCGAGGCGATCGCGCGCGCGGCGCTCACCCGCGAGGAGTCGCGCGGCGGGCACACCCGCGACGACTTCCCGGCGATGTCGCCGCAGTGGCGGCGCACCGTGCTGGCGGCGCGCCTGGCGGGCGACCGCGTGGAGCTGGAGCGCCGGCCGCTGGACGCCATGCGGCCCGACCTGCTCGCGCTGTTCGACCGCGAGGAGCTGAGCAAGTACCTCACCGAGGAGGAGCTGCCCCCGGCCGAGGGCGCCGACACCGCGTCGAAGGAGGAGAAGTGATGACCAAGCGGACGTTCAACGTGTGGCGCGGCGACGGCGGCGCGGGTGCCCTGGCCGCCTACGAGGTCGAGGTCAACGAGGGCGAGGTCGTGCTCGACGTCCTGCACCGGCTCCAGGCCACCCAGGCGCCCGACCTCGCGGTGCGCTGGAACTGCAAGGCCGGCAAGTGCGGGTCGTGCTCGATGGAGATCAACGGCCGGCCCCGGCTGGCCTGCATGGCGCGGATGTCGACGTTCGCGCCCGACGAGGCGGTCACCGTGACCCCGATGCGGACCTTCCCGGTGATCCGCGACCTGGTCTGCGACGTGTCCTACAACTACCAGAAGGCGCGCGAGATCCCCTCGTTCACGCCGCCGCCCGACGCCAAGCCCGGCGACTTCCGCATGCGGCAGGCGGACGTGCAGCGGATGCAGGAGTTCCGCAAGTGCATCGAGTGCTTCCTGTGCCAGAACGTCTGCCACGTCATCCGCGACCACGAGGAGAACAAGGAGAGCTTCTCGGGGCCGCGCTTCCTGATGCGGGTGGCCGAACTGGAGATGCACCCCGAGGACACCGCCGACCGGCGCGCCATCGCCCAGGACGAGTTCGGCCTGGGCTACTGCAACATCACCAAGTGCTGCACCGAGGTGTGCCCGGAGAACATCAAGATCACCGACAACGCGCTCATCCCGCTCAAGGAGCGTGTGGCCGACCGCAAGTACGACCCGCTGGTGTGGCTGGGCAGCAGGATCGGGCTGCGCAAGGGCGCCGACACCCCGCTGCCGCCCAACACGCGCACCACCACCGCCACCCCGGAGCAGTAGCCCCGCCGGGGGCCGCCCGCGGGCGGCCCCCGGGCCGGGCGGCGCCGCTGTCCTAGTAGCCCTCCCAGGCGCCGCGCTCGTAGTCGAGGATGCGCGGCCGCAGCAGCGTGGAGGGGCCGGTGCCGGTGGGGCGGCGGTCCTTGGGGAAGGTCTGGGCGGCGCGCAGCGTGGCCGCGTCGAGGAACCGCAGCGGCGGGTGCTCCTCGGGCAGCGCCACCTCGGGCTCGCCGCGCCCCTTGGGCACCGCCAGGAAGAACCCCCAGTTGCCGAAGCTGGGCACGTCCACGTTGTAGGGCGCGGTGGCCCAGCCGGCCGAGCGCAGCCCGGCGCCGATGCTCCAGAACGCCTCGGGCGCGAAGTAGGGCGAGCCCGCCTGCACCGCCATGCGGCCCCCCTCGGCCAGGGCGTGCCGCGCCAGCGTGTAGAACTCGGTGGAGTAGAGCTTGGCGGTGGCGGCGTCGTCGGGGTCGGGCATGTCGACCAGGACCACGTCGAAGCGGCGGCGGTTCTCCCGCAGCCAGGAGAACGCGTCGGCGTGGACCACCCGCACCCGGTCGTCGGCCAGGGCGTTGCCGTTGAGCGCGCGGATCTCGGGCATGGTGCGGGCCAGCCGGGTGACGGCCGGGTCCAGGTCGACCAGGGTGACCGAGCCGACGTCGGCGTAGCCCAGGAGTTCGCGCACGGCCAGGCCGTCGCCGCCGCCCAGCACCAGCACGTCGCCGTGGGGGCCGTTCATGGCCGGGTGCACCAGCGACTCGTGGTAGCGGTACTCGTCCAGCGAGCTGAACTGGAGGTCGCCGTTGAGGAACAGCCGGGTGTCGGAGCCCGACAGGCTCCGGGTGACCACGATCTCCTGGTACTCCGAGCGCTGGGCGTGGACGATCGGGTCGCGGTAGAGGGCCTGGCGCGCGCTGACCTCGAAGCGGTCGGCCAGCGCGAAGGACGCCGCCAGCACCGCCAGCACCACGGCCAGGCCGACGGCGGGCAGGAGGCGCCCGCGCGGCGACAGCGAGCCGCGGAACAGCCACAGCACCACCAGCACGCCCACCACCGCGTTCACGGCGCCCACCAGCAGGGTGCCCTTGAGCAGCCCGAACACCGGCAGCAGCGCGAAGGGGAACGCCAGGCCGCCCAGCAGGCCGCCCACGTAGTCGGCGGCGAACATGTCGGCGGCGGCGTCAGCGGCCTCCTGGCGGCGGATCCGCTGGATCAGCGCCATCAGCAGCGGGATCTCGGCGCCGATGAGCGCGCCGATGGCGGCGGCGAGCAGCACCAGCGCCGGCTGGTACAGCGAGAACCAGGCGAAGGCGGCGTAGAGCGCCAGGACCGACAGCCCGCCGACGACCGACAGGGCGCCCTCGATGACGGCGAACCAGAACGCGGGGCGGTCGGTCAGCCGCTTGGACGCCAGCGAGCCGATGCCCATGGCGAACACCATGACCGACAGCACCACCGACGCCTGCACGATGGTGTCGCCCAGCAGGTAGCTGCCCAGCGCCACCAGGGCCAGTTCGTAGACCAGCCCGCACGCGGCGCACACGAACACCGCGAAGAGCACCAGCAGCCGCGCGGCGCGCGGTGGCACCGGCAGGCCCGGGGGCCGGACACCGGTGCCGGAGGCGGCGGAGTCCGCCCCCGCCGCCATCAGGAGATGGCCGCGGCGACCATGACAGCGATGGCCACGTGGGCGGCGCTGTTCACCCACACCGCGGGGTGGGTCTCGTCGGCCGTGAGGACGTCGCCGAGCCGGCCCGGGGTGATGAGGTCGATCAGCAGGAACGACGCCGCCATCAGCGCCAGCCCGATCAGGCCGTAGACGCCGGCGCTGGCCAGGCCGATGACCAGGCCGCCGGTGCTGACGTAGATCGCGGTGGCGACCACGATGGACACGCCCAGCAGGTTGGTGGCCAGCAGCAGCGAGGCGTTGCGGTTGCGGTGCTCCCAGACCAGTTGGTGCAGCTTGCCGGGGGTCAGGACGTCGACGACCAGGTAGCCCAGCACCATGAGCACGATGCCGAGGACGCCGTAGGCCAGGCTGGCGCCGGCTTCGTAGAGGAGGACGGACATGGCGCTTCCTTGTCTTCCGCGGGGGTCAAGGGAGGAGGGGGGAGGTGGCCGCGGCGGCGGGGACGCCGCCGCGGCCGGGGGGCGGTGCGGTGCGACGCGGGGTCACTTGCCGAATCCGGGGCCGCCGCCGCGCGTGGTGGAGCCGTATCCGCCGGTGTCCTGCGCGTCGTAGGAGTCGGTGGAGCCGGACGACCCGCCGGAGGTGCCGGTGGTGGTGCCGTAGCCGACCGTGCCGGTGGAGCCGCCGCCGCCGTGGCGCGACCCGTCGGCGCAGCCCACGAACTCGAACTCGCCGGGGCCGGTCTTGCGGTAGTCGCCCTCGCCGGGCTCGTACTCGTAGGAGAACCCGTCGATGCCGCGCTCGATCCGGGAGCGGTCGACGAGGACGTCCTCGGCGTCGGCGCGGTCGTAGTCGCCGCAGTTCTCGCCCAGCGAGGGCAGCATCAAGGCGCCGACCAGGCCGAAGATGGCGAGTCCGGCTATCAGCGCGACGGCGCGCCAGAGCCTGCTGGTGGACACGGCACTCACACGTCCTTTCCGGACCGGTGGCCGGGGAGGGGGCGTTCGCAGGTGGTCGTGGTGGTGACCAGTTCCCGCGTCTGGGGGTAGGCGTGCCACGTCCGCCACCGCACCCGCCCGGGGGCAAGGGCCTCGGGCAGCAGCGCGGTGATGGCGTGGGGGTCGCCGGGGAAGGACGCGACCACGCCGCGCGGGTCGCGCTCCACGGCGGCGCGGAGGCGCTCCACCCGGTCGGTGAACGCGGCCCGCTCGGGGACGGCCACCGAACTGGTGAAGGTGTAGGAGGCGAGCCCGGCCACCGCCGGACGCGCCCGGTCGGGCAGCCCGCCGGCGGCGCCGGGCAGGCAGGCGACGGTCTCGGTCAGCAGCCACCCGGCGCCGCCGGGCCCGCCCTCGGCCAGTTCGACCTGGTGGGAGGCGCCGAGCACGCGCAGCACGATCCGGTAGCCGGCGACGCGGGCGGTGCGGGTGAGCAGGGCGGGCAGGTGGGGGGCGGCCAGCGTCCAGGTGAGGTCGGCGGCGCGGGTGTCGACGAAGGGCGCGGACAGCGCGGTGTGCACCGGCTCAGCCTCCCCCGGGGTAGACGGTGAAGTCGGCGCGGGTGAGCGGCACCCCGGTGCTGGGCTCCCAGCGGCCGTGGTCGAACCGCTCGAAGGACAGCAGGCGGCCGTCGGCGGACTCGTAGTCGGCGTAGTCCATGCCGCCCTCGGCGCGCAGCCCGGTGGTGCCCTCGGAGCGGTAGGAGGCGCTGCCGCGCTCGGTGAGCCGGTAGCGGACGCCGTCGAGTTCGACCTCGGAGCCGTGCGGGGTGAGGTCGAGGTCGGGGCGGCCGGTCCACAGCGCCATCTGCACGTCGGGGTCCTGCTCCACCGAGAGCCACCGCCGCCCGCCCTCGACCTCCACGAAGTGCTCGGCCCACACGGCGCCGCCCTCGGACAGCCGCAGCGTGCCGCGGATCCAGGTGCGCTCCGCGCCGAAGTCGAGCATGTCGCCGGCCTTGAGGCGCAGCGGGTCGCCCTGGGTCTCGCCGATGTCGGCGAAGGGGTCCGCCGGCGCGGGCGGCGTCGGAGGAGCGGCGGGCGGGCGGCGGCGGGCGTTGCGCAGCACCACGACGGCCACGGCGATGGCGGCGGCGGCCACCGCGACGGCGGCCAGCGTCAGGACCAGCGAGTTCGGCATCGGCTCGGCGTTCTGGTGTGGGGAAGCGGGGGGCGGCCCGCGCGCGGGCCGCTTGTCCACTACGGCGCACGGGACATACCGGACGTTCCCACACCGTGCTTACGACTCGGTAACGCCGTGGGGCGCCGCGCGGGAGAACCGCCGGGCCGAAACCCCTGCTCGCGCACCCGCCCCCGCTGCACCGGCCGCCCCCGCCGGCCGGGCACGCCGGCGCAGGGGCCGGCGCCGGCCTCAGGTCTCCTCGGGCGGGCGCCAGTCGTCGGCCGGGCGGGTGTAGCGGGCCAGCAGGCGCGGCGCCACCAGGCCCAGGGCGCCCGCGGCGGTGTCGCGTACCCGCGCCGCCAGCGGGGAGTCGCTCTGCACCGCCTCGGCCAACTGCGCCGAACGCTGCACCAGCGCGCTGGTGCGCGGCAGCCGGGCGTCGGTGTAGGACTGGAGGGCTATCGGCACGTAGGCCGCCGACCCGCTGATGTGGTGGGCCAGCACGACCGCGTCCTCCAGCGCCTGGGCCGCGCCCTGGCCGAGGTTGGGAGTCATGGCGTGGGCGGTGTCGCCCACCAGCGCCACGCGGCCCTTGTGGTAGGCGGGCAGCGGGGTGTCGACGTGCCAGACGTCGGTGCGCCGCACCGCCTCGGGCCGGGCGGCGGCCGCCAGCGCGGGCAGCGGCGGGTGCCAGTCGGCCAGCCGCGCCAGGAGCGCGCCGCGCTCGTCCTCGGCGCGCTCGCCGGCGGGCGCGTTGGCGGTGGCGTAGCAGTAGACCTCGTCGCCGGTCAGCGGCAGCACCCCGGCGATCCCGCCCTGGCCCCAGGTCTCGGCGAAGGGGAGGTCGGGGCCGGGGCTGGGCACGACGGCGCTCCACCAGGCGAACCCGGCGTAGACCGCGCCGGGGTGCTCCAGGAACAGCTCGGTGCGCAGCCGCGAGCGGGCGCCGTCGGCGAGCACCACGAGGTCGGCGGTGTGGTCGTCGGCGTCGGTGGCGACGCGGGCCGGGCGCCGGGTGTCGCCGGGTTCGACGGCGGTGGCGGTGGTGTGGGTGCGCACGGCCGACGCGGGCAGCCGCTCCAGCAGCAGGCCGCACAGCTCGGCCAGGCGCAGTACGCACACCGGGTCGCCGTGGCGGCGCCGGGTCTGCTCGGGTGTGGTGCGCAGCAGCCAGCGGCCGTCCTGGCGGCGCAGCGCGGCGATGCCCTGGTGGGCGGAGCGCTTGCGGACGTCCTCGCCGATGTCGAGGGTGTCCAGGGCGCGCAGGGCGTTGGGCGCCAGGGCCACGGCGTGGTCGGCGAACTCCAGGACGGGGGCGCGCTCGCACACGGTGACGGCCCAGCCCACCCGGTGCAGCGCCAGCGCGGCGGACAGCCCGGCGATCCCGCCGCCGACCACCACCGCGTGCGGATCTGCCATGGGGGCGCCCTCCGGGGGTCGGCACGCGGTCCCGCCCGGCGCCTCGGGCGCGCGGGACCCTGGTTCCCCAAGGCTAGGCGGGCATCGCGCGCGGCGCCACAGGGCGGCCGGGGCACCGCGGGCGGGCGGGAGCCGACCAGGTTCGGGGTGCCGGGGCGACCGGGTGGCCGGGCGCGCGGCCCGGCCACCCGGTCGGCGCGGGTCAGCCGCGCTTGGTGCGGGCGGCCATGCGGCCGCGCTCCTTGGAGTCCAGCACCACCTTGCGGATGCGCACGGCGTCGGGGGTGACCTCGACGCACTCGTCCTCGCGGCAGAACTCCAGCGCCTGCTCCAGCGACAGCCGGCGCGGCGGCACCAGGCGCTCCAGCTCCTCGCCGGTGGAGGAGCGCATGTTGGTGAGCTTCTTCTCCTTGGTGATGTTGACGTCCATGTCGTCGGCGCGGGAGTTCTCGCCGACGATCATGCCCTCGTAGACCTCGGTGCCGGGGTCGACGAACAGGATGCCGCGCTCCTGGAGGTTGAACATGGCATAAGCCATGGCCTGGCCGGAGCGGTCGGCCACCAGGGAGCCGGTGGGGCGGGTGCGCAGGTCGCCGAACCACGGCTCGAAGGTCTCGAACACGTGGTGGGCGATCCCGGTGCCCCGGGTCTCGGTGAGGAACTCGGTGCGGAAGCCGATCAGGCCGCGCGAGGGGACCAGCCAGTCCATGCGCACCCAGCCGGTGCCGTGGTTGGTCATCTGCTCCATGCGGCCCTTGCGGACGCTGAGCATCTGGGTGATGGCGCCCAGGTACTCCTCGGGGGCGTCGACGGTCAGGCGCTCGACGGGCTCGTGCAGCTTGCCGTCGATCTCGCGGGTGACGACCTGGGGCTTGCCCACGGTCAGCTCGTAGCCCTCGCGGCGCATCTGCTCGACCAGGATCGCCAGGGCGAGTTCGCCGCGGCCCTGGACCTCCCAGGCGTCGGGGCGCTCGGTGGGCAGCACCCGCAGGCTGACGTTGCCGACGAGTTCGCGGTCGAGGCGGTCCTTGACCAGTCGCGCGGTGACCTTGGCGCCCTTGACCCGGCCCACCAGGGGCGAGGTGTTGGTGCCGATGGTCATGGAGATCGCGGGCTCGTCCACGGTGATCAGCGGCAGCGGACGGGGGTCCTCGGGGTCGGCCAGGGTCTCGCCGATCATGATGTCGGGGATTCCGGCGATCGCGATGATGTCGCCGGGGCCGGCCTTGTCGGCGGGCTTGCGCTCCAGCGCCTCGGTCATGAGCAGCTCGGTGATGCGCACCTGCTGCACGCTGCCGTCGCCGCGGATCCAGGCGGCCTGCTGGCCCTTGACGATCTCGCCCTGGTGCACCCGGCACAGCGCCAGGCGGCCCAGGAACGGCGAGGCGTCGAGGTTGGTGACGTGGGCCTGGAGCGGGGCGCCGGGGGTGTACTCGGGCGCCGGGATGGTCTCCAGGATGGTGCGGAACAGCGGGGTGAGGTCGGGGCTGTCGGGGACCTCGCCGTTGGCGGGGCGCTCCAGGCCGGCCTTGCCGTCGCGGGCGCAGGCGTAGACGATCGGGAACTCGATCTGCGACTCGTCGGCGTCGAGGTCCATGAACAGCTCGTAGGTGTCGTCGACGACCTCGGCGATGCGGCTGTCGGGGCGGTCGACCTTGTTGATCACCAGGATCACCGGGAGCTTGGCGGCCAGGGCCTTGCGCAGCACGAACCGGGTCTGGGGCAGCGGGCCCTCGCTGGCGTCGACCAGCAGCACCACGCCGTCGACCATGGACAGGCCGCGCTCGACCTCGCCGCCGAAGTCGGCGTGGCCGGGGGTGTCGATGATGTTGATGACGACGTCGTCGCCGTCGGGCGTGGTGTAGTGGACGGCCGTGTTCTTGGCGAGAATGGTGATGCCCTTCTCGCGCTCCAGGTCGTTGGAGTCCATGACGCGCTCGTCCACGTCCTGGTTGGCCCGGAAGACACCCGACTGCCAGAGCATGGCGTCGACAAGGGTGGTCTTGCCGTGGTCGACGTGGGCGACGATGGCGACGTTGCGGATGTCAGTCCGACGTGCGGAGCCGTCGACGGTCGTGGCGCTGGACATGCGAAGGTCTCGATCTCGTGTGGTGGGAAGAACCGCGAGTCCCGCGGCCGACCCCCAGTCTATGCGGCCCCGCCCACCCCGCAGGGAGACGTGCGCCGCACCCGGTGCCGGCCACGGGGGCCGCATCCCCGGCGGCGCCGGGGTTTCAGGCGCCCAGGTGCGGGCGGATCCGCTCCAGGAACGGCCGGTCGGCGGGCAGCCAGTCGACGTCGGCGAGGGCGGCGGCGCGCAGCCAGCGCAGCGCCAGGTGCTCGCGCGCCTCGGGCTCGGGCTGGCCGTCGGGCAGGTCGGCCAGCCACACCCGCAGCACGGCGGGCGGGCCGCCGGGGCGCGGGGGGAACGCGACGTCCTCGCCGATGCGGCGCAGCGGGCGGATGGTCACGCCCAGCTCCTCCTCGCACTCGCGGACGAGGGCGGCGGTGTCGGTCTCGCCGGGGTCGACCTTGCCGCCGGGCAGCTCCCAGCGCCCGCGCGCGGCGGCCGGGTGGGCGCGCTGGGCGGCCAGCACGGCGCCGTCGCGCACGATGGCGGCGCCCACGACGATCTGGGTCTCACTCACGGGCCAACGGTAGCGGCGCGGTCTTGGCGGCGGGGGCGGCGGGGCGGGAACCCGCGGCCAGGGTGCCGCGTCAAAGACGCGTTCACGCCCCTGATCTGCGAGGAGTGTTCCGCGGTGTTCGGAATCCTGCGCCCCTGCCGGCACACCCTGCCGGGGGACCTGGCCCGCGACTGGATGTCGCACATGTGCGGGCTGTGCCTGGCGCTGCGCGACGACCACGGCCAACTGGCCCGGGTGGCCACCAACTACGACGGCCTGGTCATCTCGGTGCTGACCTCGGCGCAGGCGCCGCGCGCGGCGATGCGGGCGGCCGGGCCGTGCCCGCTGCGGGGGATGCGGCGGGCCGACGTCGCCGAGGGCGAGGGCGCGCGGCTGGCGGCGTCGGTGTCGCTGCTGCTGGCGGCGGCCAAGGTGGACGACCACGTGGGCGACGGCGACGGCGCCTACGCGCGGCCCCCGGTGCGGGCGGTGGCGCGGCGGGTGGCGGGCCGCTGGCAGCGCCAGGCGCGCTCGTCGGGGTCGGGGCTGGGGTTCGACGGCGGCGCGCTGGTGGCCGCGCTGGAGCGCCAGGCCGAGGCGGAGTCGGCGGCCGAGTCCTCCGGCGCGATCCTGACCGCCACCGGGCCCACGGAGTTCGCCACGGGCGAGGCGTTCGCGCACACGGCGGTGCTGGCGGGGCGGCCGGGCAACGAGGCGCCGCTGCGCGAGGCGGGGCGGCTGTTCGGGCGGATCGCGCACCTGCTCGACGCGGTGGAGGACCAGGAGGAGGACCGCGCGTCCGGGGCGTGGAACCCGATCACGGCCACCGGCACCGGGGCGGCGGAGGTGCGGCGGCTGTGCGACGACGCGGTGCTGGGGGTGCGGCTGGCGCTGGAGGAGGCGGAGTTCACCGACGACCGGCTGGTGCACGCGCTGCTGGTGGACGAACTGGCGCGGTCGGTGGCGCGGACGTTCGCGCGGGCGGGCCACCCGGGCGGCGGGCACCCGCACGGGCCCGGCCACGGGCACGGGCACGGGCCGGGGCACGCGCACGCGCACGGCGCGCCGGGCGCCGGATACATCGGGGGCGACGGACACATACACGGGCAGCCGCAGGACCCGTGGGGGAACGGCGAGGGGCCGGGGCATCCGCACGGGCACGGGCACGGCGGGCCGGGCGACGCCCACGGCGGCGGGGCGCAGGGCGGCGGCTCGGGCGGAGGGGGTCGCGGGGGCCGCGGCGGCGGGCGCCGACGGCGGCGGCGCGGCGACCACGACCAGGGCGGCTGCGTGTGCTGCTGCAACTGCGAGACGCCCAAGATCAAGCGCCCGCCCCAGCCCCGGGGGCTGCTGGCCGGGTGCGCCGTGGCCCTGTTCATGTGCTGCACCTGCCAGCAGTGCTGCCGCGACCCGCACCCAGGACCGTGGTCGGGCAAGCCGGAGGAGGCGTGGTGCGACGGCTGCGCCGACGTCTGCGAGGGGTGCGGCGAGTGCTGCCGGTGCTGCAACGTGTGCGAAGACTGCGACTGCGGGTGCGACTGCTAGGAGCCGGCCGGGGCCGGACGCGCGGCGGGGCGGCGCGGGGTCAGGCGGCGCGCGTCAGGCGGCCGCCGCCGCGAGCGGGCGGTCGGCCGCGCCCAGGAGGCGGGCCGCGCCGTCGGGGTCGGCGGCGGGGTGGGTGACCTGGGCGCCGGAGGAGTCGCGCCAGCGGAACTGGCCGCCCCAGCACCACACGGTGAGTCCGGCCCGCAGGGAGAGCACCGCCACCCGGCCGCGGTCGCCCGTGTACATGCGCTGCCACCCGGCGGCCGTGAGGCGGCCGTGCAGCAGGTGGACGGCCTGAGCGGGCGTCACCGGCACCGAGCCGGTGATCGTGGAGAGCGTACCCACGGACGCGAGCCTTTCCAGACGGCACCTGCGGGCGGCACCAGGGCGGCGCTGCCCGCGTCTGCATTTGGTGCGGCGTGCGGATCAACCGCCGCCAGCGACGCTAATCCCCAGTTTCGGGCCTGCGCAAACAATTACCTTCAATTCAGTCACGACCCGATCACAACGTCACCGGCCGGTTACGGTCGCGGCCGCAGGGGTTCCCCCGCGGCGGCGACCGTATGCGGCGTGCCCGGAACCGTCCGCCGCTCCCGGAGGGTGGGAGAGTGCACCGGTTCGGGCCGGATCCGCGTGGCGGGCGTGGTCTGCGCCACGGCCCTAGCGCGCCGCGCACCCGCGGGGAGCGGGGCCGGGGGACGCGCCCGCAGCCCTCGGGCGCCGGCGCGGAGCCGGCGCCCGAGGTGGCCGACGCTCTCCGGGGGGAGTGGAAAGAGCGTCAGCGTCCAGGGAGGCTGCGTGTGCGGTCCACCGGATCACCCGGCGGTCCCGCGCGGATGGGCTCCGCGCGAGGACCGCGCCGGTGCGCGGTGGTCTGAAGCGGACCCGGGGGCGGGAGATCCCGCCGTGCGGCTCAGGACCCTGTGGAGGGCGCACGGGCGATACGACGACTCGGCCGTCGGATTCCCGTCCGGTTTCCGCTTCATAAAGCTGAGCCTATTCACCTCGGGGCGCCCGCGGGGCGGAAACTCGAAAAACCGCGGCCCGGCGGTGGAGAACGGACCGGGAACCGCCGCCGCGCGCCACATGCCCACCCGAGGAGGCGGGTCCGTACCTTCTCGGGGGACGGCGGTCCCGGCCCGGCCGGAAGCGCCCGGAAGGCCCGGACACGCCCGGCACGCGGGCGCATGCGCCGGGAGAGGGGGAGCGGCGCCGCGCCCGTACCACCCACGGTACGGGACGGCCGCGCGGAATTCCTATGTTCGGTCGCACGAATCTTCCCGTTCTGTTGGCTTATATGATCAGGCCGACTGCGGGGCATTACCGCATAGGCGCGAAATGGTTCACCGGCGCGTTGCTTCGAGCGGGTTTTACCGGTTTATGCGGTGTGCGGCGGGGCGCGTCGAATCGGTGGTTCGGGGCGGAAGTCAAAAATCGGCGAGGCGGTGCGCGAGTGCCGTGTGCCGCCGCCCGGCGGTGGCGTTGCGCACGGCCTGGGCCAGCGCGCGGCGCGAGCCGACCAGCACCACCAGCTTCTTGGCGCGCGTGATGGCGGTGTAGAGCAGGTTGCGCTGGAGCATCATCCAGGCACTGGTGGTGATGGGAATCACAACGGCGGGGTACTCGCTGCCCTGCGAGCGGTGCACCGTCACCGCGTAGGCGTGCACCAGCTCGTCCAGCTCGGCGAAGTCGTAGGAGACGTCCTCGTCCTCGTCGGTGCGCACCGCGACCGCCTGCTCCACGGTGTCGATCCCGGTGATCACCCCGAGCGTGCCGTTGAAGACGCCGTTGGCGCCCTTGTCGTAGTTGTTGCGGATCTGGGTGACCTTGTCGCCGACGCGGAAGGTGCGCCCGCCGAACCGGCGCTCGGGTGTGCCCTCGCGCGCGGGGGTCAGCGCCTCCTGCAACAGGGCGTTGAGGTTGCCCGCCCCGGCCGGGCCCCGGTGCATGGGCGCCAGCACCTGGACGTCGCGGCGGGGGTCCAGGCCGAACCGGCGCGGGATGCGGTTGGCCACCACGTCGACGGTGAGTTCGGCGGTGGCCTCGGGGTCGTCGCTGGGAAACAGGAAGAAGTCGGTCATACCCGCGAGTTCGGGCGGCTGCCCGGTGTTGACCCGGTGGGCGTTGGTGACCACGCCCGACTGCTGGGCCTGGCGGAAGACGTGGGTGAGCCGCACGCTGGGCAGCGGGGAGCGGTCGTCCAGCAGGTCGCGCAGTACCTGCCCGGCGCCGACCGAGGGGAGCTGGTCGACGTCGCCCACCAGCAGCAGGTGCGCGCCCGGCGGGACCGCCTTGGCCAGCTTGTTGGCCAGCAGCAGGTCCAGCATGGACGCCTCGTCGACCACCAGCAGGT
This sequence comes from Streptomonospora mangrovi, assembly GCF_027604915.1. GTDB lineage: Bacteria > Actinomycetota > Actinomycetes > Streptosporangiales > Streptosporangiaceae > Streptomonospora > Streptomonospora mangrovi. Next base: position 31,442 of record NZ_JAJAQC010000053.1, on the reverse strand, counting down.
CGCAGTCGAGGGGGCGGTCGCGGTCGTAGGAGGCGTCGCCGCCGGGCTTGAGTTCCAGGAGCCGGTGCACGGTGGAGGCGTCGTGGCCGGTCAGCTCGGTCATGCGCTTGGCGGCCCGGCCGGTGGGAGCGGCCAGGATGATCTTGGCGCGCTTGGCGGCGGCCAGGGTGATGATGGAGGCGACCGTGAAGGACTTGCCGCAGCCGGGGCCGCCGGTGAGGACGGCCACCTTGCGGGTGAGCGCGAGCCGGACGGCCTGCTCCTGCTCGGGGGCCAGCGACGCGCCGGTGCGCTCGCCCAGCCACTTCAGCGCGACGTCCCAGTCGACGTCGGCGAAGGCGGGCAGGCGGTCCTCGGGGGTGGCGAGCAGCCCGCGCAACTGGGCGGCCAGCGCGGACTCGGCCCGGTGGAAGGGCACGAGGTAGACGGCGGTGACGGGCTCGCCGTCGGGGCCGGGGACCTTCTCGGTCACGACGCCCTCCTCGGCCACCAGGGTGGCCAGGCACTCGATGACCAGCCCGGAGTCGACCTGGAGGATCTTCACGGCCTCGGCGATCAGCCGCTCCTCGGGGAGGTAGCAGTGGCCCTCGGAGGTGGACTCCGACAGGGTGAACTGGATCCCGGCCATGACGCGCTGGGGGCTGTCGTGGGGGATGCCGACGGCCTGGGCGATGGTGTCGGCGGTCTTGAAGCCGATGCCCCAGACGTCGGCGGCCAGCCGGTAGGGCTCGGTGCGCACCACGTCGATGGCGGAGTCGCCGTACTTCTTGTAGATCCGCACGGCCAGCGAGGTGGAGACCTCGATGCCTTGGAGGAAGACCATGACCTCCTTGATGGCCTTCTGCTCCTCCCAGGCGTCGGCGATCAGCCGCGTGCGCTTGGGGCCGAGGTTGGGGACCTCGATGAGGCGTTCGGGGGTGTGCTCGATCACGTCCAGCGCCTCGACGCCGAAGAAGTCCACGATCCGCTCGGCCAGGCGCGGCCCGATGCCCTTGACCAGCCCCGAGCCCAGGTAGCGGCGCACGCCCTGCACGGTCGCGGGCAGGACGGTGGTGTAGTTCTCGACCATGAACTGCCGGCCGTACTGCGGGTGGGAGCCCCACCGGCCCTCCATCCGCAGCGACTCCCCCGGCTGCGCGCCCAGCAGCGCGCCGACGACGGTGGTCAGCTCCCCGCCGCCGCTTCCGCGACCGCTGTCGACCTTGGCCACGGTGTAGCCGGTCTCCTCGTTGGAGAAGGTGATGCGCTCCAGCACCCCCTCCAGCACCGCCGGCCGAAACCCGCCCGAGCCACCCTCGCGCCGCCCAGACCCCTGCCCCATGTCCCCCTCCTTCCGCACCGCCGACATCCCCATCATGCCGCCCACCCCCGACCGCCCGCCGCCCCGGCGAAGCCCCTGTGGATAACCGGAAAGGAGCAGAGCCGCACCGCCGGAAGCCCCGCAACCCACCGCCCCCTGGGCCGCGCGCCATACCTCCCTCACCCTCCCCTCGGCTGGGACGGCATCACGCCCACACCACGAGCGGCACTGTGGAAGGACCCGGCCCACCCCATAGACTTCTCACCGCCGCCGCGGGCACCGTCGCCGGCGCCGCGCGCGGCCGCCACCGCCCGCCGAGTCCCTGGACGGCCCTGATGCCCCTCCCCCACCGCCGTTCAGCCGCGCCGGTCCCGCCGCCCGGTGCCATCGCGACCATGGCTGCCGTGGTGACGGCGTGAAGGCGCGGGGAATCCGCCGGCTGCACCGGCTGCTGCCCGACGACCCCACCCACGTCGGCGGGTACGAACTGGTCGGGCGTATCGGCTCGGGGGGCATGGGCACCGTCTACGCGGCGACCATCCCGGGCGTGCGCGGATACCTCGCGGTCAAGGTCATCACCGAGGAGCACGCCACCACCCCCGAGTTCCGCCGCCAGTTCGCCCACGAGGCCCGCCTCCTGGCCCGGGTCAACAGCCCGTGCGTGGCGCGGTTCGTCCAGGCGGACGTGGAGGCGCCCCTCCCCTGGCTCGCCACGGAGTACGTGCCGGGACCCACCGTGCGCCACCACGTGGAGCGGCACGGCCCGCTGCGCGGCGGCATGCTCTGGGGCCTGGCCGCCGGAGCCGCCGAGGCGCTGCGGGCGGTGCACTCGGTCGGCATCGTGCACCGCGACCTCAAACCGAGCAACGTGGTGATCGCGCCCTCGGGGCCCAAGATCCTCGACTTCGGGATCGCCCGGCCCACCACGCCCGAGGACCCCACCCGCTGGATGCGCGTCCGCCGCTTCCGCCGCCGCGTGCGCACGCTGCGCCTGCCCGAACCCGCCGACCTGCCCGACGACCCGGAGGTGTCGGCGGTCCCGGCCGACCGGGTGGGCACCCCGGGGTGGATCAGCCCGGAGCAGTACCGGGGGCAACCGGCCACCGACCGCTCCGACGTCTTCCTGTGGGGGTGCCTGGTGGCGTTCGCCGCCGCCGCGCACGACCCGTTCGGCCACGGCCACCCCAAGGAGATGGCCCGCCGCGTGCTGCGCGAGGAACCCGACCTCGACCGCCTGCCCCCGCGCCTGGAGCCCCTGGTGCTCGCGGCGATGTCCAAGGACCCGGCAAACCGCCCCACCGCGACCGACCTCCTCACGGAGTCCCTCGCCGCCGCCGGTCACCCCGGCCCACCCCACACGCCGGCGCTACGCGCCCTCCTCACCACCAAGTGGACCGAGGTAGCCGTCCGCCTCCCCGACCCCCCACGCCAACCGGTGCTCCGCCTCTGGCCGCCCCGCTGACCGGGAAACCTGCCGCCCGCGCCTTACTCCGTGGCCCCTTCGCCCCCGGCCCCGTGCCGGACCACCCCGCGCTCCCCGCAGGACGCCGGGCGGCGCGCCGCCAGCCGCCTGGTCGGCGCCCGGCTCACCATCCCCCGCTCCAGCGCCGACTCGCACAGCCGCGAACTGGTGCCCTGCCCGCTGCACCCGGCCATGTCCCGCAGCGTGCGCCCCACCCCCGTCAACCACAGGGGCGCCCGCCGCACCACGTCGCAGTCCGACACCCGCAACCGGTGGATCCGCACGCCCGGAGCCACCCCCCGCAGCCCGGCACGGCCCCCACCCGACCGGGACCGCCCCCGCAGCGCGACGTCCACCGTGCGCCCGTCCCACTCCGGCAGCCCCTCCAGCCCCCACAACCGGGCGGCGGTGTCCCGACACGCGAACGCCCCGGGCGCCAACGCCAACTGCGCCGCCATGACGGCCCGCTTCAACGGCGACCCCAACGCCCCGTACCCGGCGACCCGGTACACCCCCCAGTGCAGCGTCCGCGCCCACATCCCCCGCCGCAACCGCACCGCGACATCCCGAGCCCCCAACCCCGCCCGCCGCGCCTGCGCCGCACTGACCAACCCGAACTGCCCAGCGGCGAACAACGCCACCGCCTCATCGCCCTGGCAGGGCAAGGAATTCCCCTGAAACATGCCCCCACCCTCCCCCACCCCCACCCGCCCCGCCACCGAAATCACCAGCCTGTGGATAACTTCAACCGCAGGCGCCCAGGAACGGACGGCGGCCCGGTCAGCGGTCAGGCAGCAGGTGGTGGAGTTCCTGGTCGATGGCGGTCAGCGCGGGATCGGCCTCGACCTCGAAGTCGGCCCGCGTCATGCCGTCGGCCTGCTCCTCGGGCCGCAGGACGAGTTCGCAGACCGCGCCCTTCTTGCGCATGACCACCGCGTAGGCGGGCGGTTCCACACCGCTTCCCGGCGCGTACAGGGCCGTGGCGGCATCGCCCCAGGTGGACTTCCCGGGAGACGCCTGGGCACCGGCCAGTTCCGTCCGGAGGCGCTGCTCGGCCGAGGCCATCTCCTCCTCCGCTCGGGCCGCCACCGACGTGCTCCCGGAGGACTCGACGTAGGCCGTGTAGGAAAGCTCCAGCCGCCAGTCCGTGAGGCCGTCCGGAGAGACGAGCCAGGAGCACTCGTCCTCGACGGTCCGGAAGTCCGGGTCGGGGGCGGGCTCCATGGTGGCCGAGTCCGGCGGGGTACCGCCGTCGTCCTGGCGGCGGGGGTACAGGTCAGTCGTCAGCACGTCCTGCTCCAGGACGGCGCACAGGTCGAGCAGCCCGGGGCTCATGGACTCCCGGGGTTCGCGGGTCGGAATGCTCTGCGGCCCCTCGGGAGCCGCCGCGGAGCCGACCGTGGAGGCCACCAGGCGCAGGCCGCCCACGATGACCGCCATCACCAGCACCGCAGCGGTGGTACCGCACCCGAACATCAGCAGGAAGGCGCGCCACCCGTGGACGCCCTGCTTGGCGCGCCGTGTTCTCGTCGTCTCGGGCATGCTTGTTCCTCAACCTCAGGGGGCGGGGCAGGAAGAGGCTACTTGTTCCGCTCGGTCAACTGCGCCTGCACATCAGGGTGCTCCAGGGGACGGGTGAACCCGATGATCTCGGCGCGGCCCTCGGCGCTGTAGTCGGCCGTGGCGATGGGACCGCAGTTGGTGCACCGCGCCTCCACCATCAGGCCGTCGCCGATGACCATCCCGACGTGCCCGGGCCCGGGCGGCTCGCCGGGAGTGTGCACGTCGAAGAAGACGAGGTCGCCTGGCTGCTCCTCTCCGGCGGGCACCCGTGGGCCGAACTCCCACTGGTCCTGTGAGACCCGGGGCAAGGAGACGCCAATGCTCTGGTATGCCTGCATCACCAGACCGGAGCAGTCGAAGGAGCTGGGACCGACGGCGCCGTAGACGTAGGGCTTGCCCCGCTGGTCCATGGCCCAGTCCACGACCGCCTGGGTGAGTTCGTCCGGAGCCTGCGCGATCGGCACGCCGTCGGCGTTGACCTCGCAGTTGACGGCCACCTCGGTGGAGGAAGCTGTGTCGAATTCGCCGTCGGCGTAGGTCTCCGCCCAGTCCAGCACGTCCTCGACGTACCACCAGGCGTGGTTGTAGCCGAAGATGGCCTGCCGCAGGTCGTCCTCGGCACCGTGGGCCAGCAGGTAGTCGGCCGCCGCCGGGATGGCGTCCGCCGGGTCGTAGACGCTGACCACGCCGTCGTCGTTGCCGTCCTGGCCGTACCCCTCCTCGGGCCGGTCCTCGGTGTCCATGACGGGTTCTCCGCCCCAACTGTTGCCGGCGGCGGAGCCGTCGAGCGCCCCGAACTGCATCGGCCCCGCGGCGCCCCAGTCGTTGTGGCCCTCGGTGATTCCGGGCCCCTCCCATCGACCGTGCTTGCTCTCGACCTGTCCGATACCGGCGAGGACGTTCCAGGGGACCCCCTTCTCCTCCCCCACGCTCCGGTAGATCTCCAGGTAGTTCTCGGGAATGGAGTCCTCGGCATACCCGCTGCTCCCGGCCTGCTGGACCACACCGTCCGAGGTGCACTGCAAGCCGCCCACAGCCGTGAGGATGCCGGGGCTCGTGGCGACGCCGGCGACGACCGCCACCATCAGCGCGGCCATGAGCGCGGCTGCCAGTCCCATGCCGAGGGCCACCCGCGTGGTGAGGGAGCCCCGGTCGGCCGTGCCCTGGGCGAGGGCCGGGGGTGCCGCCGGGTTCAGGGGATCGGTTCGCATCAGCGGTCTCCGAGGTTTCCGGCGTCGGCCGGCTGGAAGTCGAACACCCGCCATTCGCCGCCGTCCTCCATGACCGTCACGGAGTACTCACCGAGGTCTTCTGTGGCGCCGCCCTCTCCCTCGGTGATGGACTGGACGGTCAGCACGAAGACGATCGACCGGTCGTCGAAGCTGCGCACGGACTCGACGTTGGCGCGGCCCTCCGCGACCGCCTCCTGCTCCCGCATCTCCTGCCAGTGCGCCCCCGCGCCCGAACTCTGCGCGAGAGTCTGCGCGTACTCCTCGGTCGCCAACTCCTCCATCGACTGGAAATAGGCTTCGGGGGACTCGGAGTAGTCGATGGTCCCGTACGCCTCGGCGAATCCCTGCGCGGTGGCGGCGGCCGCCTTGAACTCGTCCTCTGTGAAGGGGAACCAGTCGAGTACCCGCATGTCCTCGGCGGCCGTGGCGGGAATCGGGCTCGGCGCGACCGCGGCGGGCTGGTCGGTGTCCTGGCCCCGCTCCGCGCCGGTGGACCCGTTCGGGTCGGTCGCGGAGTCGGAGCCGCCGCCCGGGATCCCGGCCACGCTCAGGTAGATCCCGCAGGCGACGAGGGCAACGACAAGCGCACCGAAAACCAACCGCTGCTGACCTTCGGAAAGCGACTTGGGCATGGGCGGAATGTCCTACATCGTGTCGGGCCGACGCGGTCGGGAAGCGGTGTCCGCTTCGGGGGACGACGCCGGAGGGCCGGTACGGGTGTCAGTCTTCGTCACGGAGCCAGAAGGGGACGTCGCGGCGGGTCTCGCGGCGGCGCAGGTTCTCCGACCCCGTCCAGAAGGGAGCGATGGGCGCGTCGTTGTTCCGGCGGCCGGATCCGGTGATCCAGTTGTCGCCGTCCCGGCGCTCCGCACTGGGCGCCGGGCGCTGGGCTCGCGGCGGGGGCGCCGCACGGCCCTGGCGCTCGCGCGGGCCGCCCCAGCGGGAACCGCGGGCCGCGCTGCCCTGCGCGGGTGTGGCTGAACGCCCGCGGAAGATGCCCTGACCGCTGCTGGGAGCGGGCCTCTCGGTCGGTTCGGCGGCATCGCCGTTGCTGCGGGGAGCGGCCGCGGCACGCTGCCCGCTGCCCGAACCGGTACCGAAGACCGAGGCCCAGCCGGTGTCGCCGGTGCCGGTGTAGCCGCCTGAGGGACGGGGCGGAATCGAGCCGCCACCGCCGCCCGCCGACCGGGAACCGGCCAGCCCGCCGGAGGCCGCCGCGCTGAGGCGCGGCGCCTCGTCGGAACTGCGACCGGTGGAGACCTTCGGCTGCGAGCGGTTCGGCTCGCCCTGCGCCCGTTCACGCAGCGGCAGCGGCGGCGGCGCCGCGTTTCCGCGTACCCGGCCGTAGCCCACGGTGCCTCGCGCCCGCCCGGCTTCCCCGCGCACCCGGCCGCCGTCGCCGTCGGCCGTGTCGCCTGCCACGGCCGCGCCGCCTCGGACGGTGTCACCCGACTCGGCGCCGAGGGCACCGCCCGCCGCACCCGCTGCCGGAACGGCGGCCGCGGCGGCCGCCAGTTGCGGAGCCCGGTTGAGACCCCACTTCTGCGCCCGCATGTAGGCCACCGGCGGCAGGATGTTCGCGCTCGCGCTCAGGGCGTTGCTGGAGACGGCGTCGCTGACCATCCGCGAGGTGAACGTGTTGGCGTTGACGGACTGGAACAGGTGCGCGAACGGCTTGCGGTACACGAACAGGGCCAGGGTGAACAGGGCCAGCAGGATCATTTGCAGGCCCCACCCGAGGGAGGAGCCGATGATCATGCCGTAGCACAGCACCAGCACGGAGATCAGCAGCACGATGAACACCTGCTTGAGCAGCAGCCCGAGCAGCATCTCGAACCAGCGCAGCAGTACCGTGCGCCCGTACCCCGGATGGATACCGATCAGCAGGAACACCGGTGAGAAGAGGAGGAGCAGGAGGAAGCCGATCTTGAGCACGATCAGCGCGACCGAGCCGGCGAGGATGAGCCCGCCCGCGAAGATCGAGGCGAACAGGGCGAGCGTCGCGACACCGAGTCGGCTGCCCTGCTGCTCGCCTTCGAACAACGGGTAGATCTGCGGATAGTTCGACTCGATCTCCGAGGCGATCTGCTCGTACTGGTTCTGCTTCTCCTGGGCGAGTTCGGCCGCGTCCACGTCACCGTCGAGGATCTGCTGCTGCTCCACCCGGCTGAACCCCTGGGCCTGGAGCAGCGCGAGCCCGTGCTCGCGCTCGGCGGTGTTGGAGCCGGCCACCGAGCCGAATTCCCCGGCGATCCACGGCTGGCAGACCAGCCCGGACCACAGCATCTGCGAGTTCTTCCGGATCGCGAAGTCGTTCTGGCTTTCCCACTCGGCCTTCTGGACCTCCTCGGCGCCACGAGGGCAGGTCTGGGCGGCACCGGGCGGGGTGACCCGCGAGATGGAACTGTTCACCAACTGGCTGCCGGAGTTCACGATGGTGCCCGCGTACCCCAGGATCTGCATCGGGTTGACCAGGATCCAGATGCCCAGCGCGGTGGCGACCACCATCCACGCGGCGCTTTCGAGCGTGAGGGTCACGCGCTTGCGGACCAGGCCGTACCAGCCCAGCCACACGGCGCCCAGGATGATGACGGTCGGCAGCAGGGGTCGCCAGACACCCTCGCGCAACTGCGTGACGATGTCGGCCACCATGCGGTTGAAGCTTTCCAGCAGTTCGTCGGAGAGCGCCGCCTGGTACACCGTGATGGTCGACTGGTTGATGGTCTTCGACAGGTCCCAGGCCGTGTTGCTCAGCGTGGCGACGGCGGCGGAGCCCATCTTGTCGACGCAGGACTCGCGGATGACGTGCCACTGCTGGCCGGCCGTGCCGTACTGCCCATACAGGCTGGAGTCGGGGGGCAGGCCGTCAGGCGACTCGGCGGCGGTGTCGGCCGCCTGCGGCGGCACCAGGAGGCCGTCGGCTCCGCTGCCGGCGGCCTCGGGTTGGGGGGCCGGTTCTCCCTCGCACACGGGGGCGGCTTGGGCGCTGCTGAGGGGGGTCAGCAGGAAGGCCGCCATGAGCAGGGTCATGACGAGGCCGCGGGTGAGGCGGCGTCGGCGCGGGCGGGCGGCGGGCGGCGGGGTGGGGGTGTCCGCGGGCGCGCCGGTGGGATGCGTGAACGTCACTGGTGGTGCCCCGTCCTCGTGGTGCCTCCCGCGCTGCCCGTGCCAACGAGGGCGCCGGGGCCGGCGGTGTCGTCTTCGGCGGTCTCGGGTCGTTGCCGGGTGGGGTTGGTGTCCAGCCACGCCAGTAGCTCCTCGGACACCAGGTCGACGGCGATGCGCCCCGCGCGGCCGTCGAGGTCTCGGAAGATGCACTCGCCGTTGCCGAGGTTGCGGAGCATCGCCTGGTGCTCCTCGGACGGGTCGACTCCCAGCAGCGCCATCACGCTCTCCACCTCGAACCGCTCACTGGAGCGGAACGCGAACACGCTGGAGAGGCAGTTGGTGACCTGCTCGTTGAGGAGGTCACCGGCGTTCTGGCTGACCAGGATGAGGGCGGTGTTGCGCGAGCGGCCCATCCGCGACACCTCCGGCACGAGCTTGGCGCCCTCCGGGGTGGAGGTCACCGCCCACGCCTCGTCGAGGAAGATGGCCTTGGGCAGGTGGCGGTCGATGCCGTTCATCAGCCGCCGCGCGAACTGGCTCACCAGGTAGAGCAGGGCGACGCTCAGCCGCTGCTCGTAGGAGTAGTCGTCGCGCTGGATGGTGGAGTCGGGCAGGGTGAGCCCGCCCAGCGTGAACACGGTGGTCCAGCCCTCCGTGTCGATCTGGGTCTGGCCCTGGGGGTCGAAGCACAGCCCCGCCAGCCGCATCTCCGACATCGAGCGCAGCACCGCCCCCAGGTTGCGCGACGCCGCGTCGTCGGAGTCCTCCAGATAGGCGACGACCTTGGCCAGGCTGGGCCGCGGCTGGTTGGCCACCGCCGCCACCGCCTGGATCATGGCCGACTCCCGCTCCTCGCTCATGCGGGGCAGCAGCAGCCGCAGGGTCTCGGTGGCCATGGTCTTCTGGGTGGAGAGGTCGTCGCCGAAGGAGAACGGGTCGAGCAGTCCGGGCTCGGCCGAGGCCATCGACATGATCCTCGCCTTGCGGCCGCGCCGTTGCAGCAGTCGGACCAGCGACTCCGCGTCGCCCTTGGGGTCGATGGCCGCCACGGTGACCCCGCGCAGCGCCAACTGGTAGATCAGCAGCAGCGCCAGCGTGGTCTTGCCGCCGCCGGGTTCGCCGGTGATCGCGATCGCGGTGGGCCGGTTGCGGGCCGCCGCCACCATCGGGTCGAAGTGCACGATGGAGCGCGCCCGTCCCAGGGTCTCGCCGATGTAGGGGCCGGTCCAGCCGGCGCCGCTGGAGTCGCGGCGGTCGCCGAGGTCGATGGTGGCCGTGGGCATGCCCCCGGCGATGGTGCGCAGCGGCTGGCGCTGGGCGTAGGCGTTGAGCCGGATCCGGTCGCCCGGCAGCGACTCCGAGAACAGCGCGAACTGGTCGCCGGTGGAGTTGACGACGTCGATGCCGATGTCGCGGTAGTGCTCCACCACCGCCTCCACCCGCTGCACCAGCAGGTCCTCGGTGGGCGCCGACACCATCAGCCGGTGCCAGCCGTACACGAACGGCAGCCGCTCCTTGGTGATGCCGTGCTCGAGCATGCGCGCGGCGTCGATCTGCTCGGCGAGCGCGATGGGCGCGGGCACCCCCGCCTCGCGGATGTGGGCGTCCATGTCGCGGGCGTGGGCGAGCTTGCGCCCGACGTCCTTGCTGGCCTTGGCCGGCGGGATCAACTTCAGCCGCAGCGAGATCTCGACGGGGAACGGCAGCGCGTCGGCGTAGTGTAGCCACGGCTCGCCGTCGGGGAACGGCATGAGGTCGGGGAACCGCGAGAACGACAGGTGCGCGATGTAGGTGGATCCGGTGGGCTGGTCCAGCCGCAGCAGCGACCGCCCGTTGTGGATCACGCCCTCGACCAACTGCTCGATCTCGCCCCGGCCCCAGGTGCGCCGGCCCGCCGCCGAGCGGCGGTCCTCCTCGATGGTGCCGGTGACCGCGTGGCGCACCAGCCAGGCGATCTCGTCGGAGGTGGCGTGGCGGGCGTGCAGGGAGCTGGCGGCCAGCGCCCGGCCCAGGCGTTCGGCCTGGTCGGTCCAGCGGGCGATCTCCTTGGGGTCGATCGCGTCGTCCTCCATGCCCAGGATCTGCTCGCCGCGCTGGTAGGCCGACAGGAACTGGGCGAACACGCTCTGCGACAACTGGCCGCGCACCCCGCCGCGCAGGCCCAGCCGGACTCCCAGGTAGACCTCCTTGGTCCAGAAGTCCTTGGCCCAGACGTGCCGGTACATCTCGTCGAGGTAGTCGTACCACCCCGGCCCGGAGTCGGAGGTGCCGTCGAGCCGGGTGGCCCACTCCGCCGCCGGGTAGGTGCGGTGGGCCACGCGCAGGTGGACCTCGGCGTCGTTCATCCGGATGGCGGCCAGCGCGATGGTGATGTTGGTGGCGAGCGCCTCGCGCTCCTCCGGCGTGGCGAACTCGTAGGAGACCGTCGGCAGCCGGAAGTACGCCCAGGCGTCGGCTTCGCTGAGCAGGATGCGGTCGTCGAAGTAGCGGACCGAAAGGCGGGTTCCGCCTCTGCTGCCGATCATCGAGTGGCCTCCCGGATGCTGTCGTGTGCGGCGTGGTGGGGTGTGCGGTGCGGGGGCCGCCGCGCGGACACCGCGGCCGCGGGCCGGCCCCCGGCCGTGGGGGTGCGAGGGGTCATCGGCGGGCCTCCGGCGCCCGCCGGGGGCCCTGGCCGCCGCCGGGCGCGCCCGGCCCGGCGCCGGGGCCGGGCACGGCCGCCAGGCCGTGCATCAGCACCCCGCCGAGGGCCGCGTGCGCGCGCCGCGTGGTGGCCCGCAGCGCGCCGGTGTCGACGACCTTGCCGGCCGCCAGGTGGTCGTCCCACGGGACGCGCACGATCGCCCGGCAGCGCCCGCGCGCCACCTGCTCGGCGGCGTCGACGTCGGCGAGGCTGCGCTTGCTGACCCCGTTGATGACGACCACGGCCTTGGACCGCAGGGCGGCGTAGCCGTGCCCGTCGAGCCATTCGAAGGTCATGGCCACGGCGCGGGCGGCATCCTCGCTGGCCGGAGCCACCAGGACCATGCCGTCGGCCACCGGCAGAGCGCGCGCCACCCCGGTGGCGGCGGGGTCCAGCAGCGCGACCTCGTAGAACTGCTCCAGCAGGCCGGCCAGCCCGGCGTAGTCGCGGTCGTCGAGGGTCTGGACGTAGGGGTCGTCCAGCGTGGACACCACCTCCAGGCCGCTGGGCGATTGGGAGGTGTAGCGGCGCATGCCCAGGTAGCCGTTGACGGCCTCGGCGTTGGCCAGCAGCGAGGTGAGGGTCTCGGGGGTCTCGGCGCGGACGCGCCGCGACAGCCCGCCGCCGCCGGGGTTGACGTCGACGGCCACCACGCGCTCGTCGCGGTAGGCCGCGAGGGTGTGGCCCAGCATGAGGGTGGTGACGGTCTGGCCAGCGCCGCCGGTGCAGCCCAGGACCACGACGGTGCGGGGGGCGGGCAGGGCGGTGCGCAGGCGCTCGATGTCGCCGGGCGGGAGGTCGGAGCGGGCCGCCGGCGTGGAGCCGCCGGTGACGACCCGCGCCAGTCGCCGCCACCCGCGCGTGGCGCCGGAGTCGGAATCCGCCGCCGGGCGTCCGGCGCCGCCGCCTCGCGCGGGCTGGGCGTGGGACGGGGTGCCGTTGGGGGTGTCGCCGAGCCGCTGCTGCTCGCCGGTGCCGTGGTCGAGCTGGAGTGACGGCTTGTCGGCGTGGGAGTCGGCGGGCGCGCCGGGCGCGGTGCCGGTGGCGCCGGCGGCCGGGGTGTCGGCGCCGGACCGGGTGCGGGTGTCGCCCCGGCCGCGCCCGCCCTCGGCCGGCGCGGACTCCGGGGGGGTGCCCGGCGGGGTCTGGCCGAAGAGGTGGCTGAGGCGGCGGGCGTTCTGCGCGACGCGGCTGAAGACGTTGTCGTCGCCCGTGGCGGGGGTGCGGGTGCGGCCCCCGCGCGTCGGGGATGCCGGGGGTGCGCCGGGTGCGTCGGGGTCGGTGGTCTCGGGGTCGCGCGCGGCGGAGTCGCGGGAGTCGCGAGGGGCGGCGGGGTCGGCGGTGCGGCCGGGGGCGGCGGACGGCTGCCCGCCGGTGGGGTTGGCCCGGATGGTGCGGGCCAGGCGCATGGAGCGCTCGCCCCCCGTGGCGGGGTCGGCCTGCCGCTGGGCCGAGGCGCTGTCGCCGCCGGGGTCGGCGGTGTCGCCCTGGCCGGAGGAGCCGGTGTTGTGGGCGAGGTCGCGGCGGCGGGCGCGGATGGCCGCGGCCTCGGCGGCTTCGAGGTCGGCGGCCGTGGTGCGCTGCGGCGCGTTGACGTGTCCGAACGACTCGTGCTCGCCGGTGCCGTGGTCGAGTTCGAGGGGCGGCTTGGCCGAGGCCGAGGCTGAAGCCGGAGCGGACTCGGCGCCGTGTCCGGCGCGGTCGGCCGGGCTCTCTGCGGCGCGCCCGGCGTTCGCGAGGTCGCCGCCCTGGTCGCGGGGAGCCTGGCGGACCGCCGCGCCGCCGGAGGCGGCGTCGGCGGAGGCGGGCGCGTCGGTCGAGGCGGCGCGGTCGGCGTCCGGGTGGGCCGGCGCGGCGCCGTGGGCGGTGGAGGCGGGTTCGTGCCGGTCGCCGTGCGGCCGGGAGTCAAGCGAATCCTCGGCCGGGCCGGGTTCCGGCACGCCACCGGCGCGCGCGGCGTGCCCGGTCTCCATGGCGGGGTCGTCCACCGACGTGGTGTCGTCGGCACGATCGGTGTGCTCCGCCGCGCGCGGTGTGCGGGCCGGTCCGTGGGCGCCGCCGTGGCCGGCCGCATCGCGGGCGGCGTTCCGGCCGGAGCCGTGCCGCTCATCGGGCACCCGGCGGGGGTCGTCGTCGGACGCCGAGCCCGGCGCGCTCTCGACTCCCGCCGACTCCGCCGCCCGGGAGGCGGACGGACCCCGATCGGCGGGGGCGGGAACGGGGGTGTCGGCGAACCACGAGACCGGCCGACGCGGCGGCTGGCTCCCGGTCGCCTCCGCGAAGCGCGGCGGGGGCGGCGGCGGGGTGTCGGCGTGGTTCAGGTAGCGGTCCAGCACCTCCAGCCGGTCGGAGGCGGCGCGGTCGCGCGGTTCGTCGTGGTGCTCGCGCGGGGCCTCCGAGCCGGATCCGCCCCGGGTGTCGTCCTGCGGCGGGACGGCCGTGGCCGCCTCCGGCCCGTCGTCGTCCGAAACACCTCCGGGGGACGGGCTGACCGGATCGGGCGCCGCGCCCGTGGTGTCCACGTCGGCGGAGGAGTCAGGAGCGCTGTCAGGGACGTCGGCATCAGCGGTGTCGCCCGCCGGAGGCACAGCCGAGGCGGCGCGCCGCGCACCCGACGAGCGGCCCTCGTTGGCGCGCTCATCCGCGCGCGTTCCGGAGGGGTGCGCCTCCACGTCAGAGGTGCCACGCGGCGCCTCGGCCGACGTGTCCGCAGCAGTCTCAGGACCCGACTGACGCACCGTTGCGGCGCGGCGGTCCGCGCCGCCGTCGCCGTGGAAAGGCGTCTCCACGTCAGAGGCGTCGCGCGACGCCTCTGCTGGCGTGTCCAGAGCCGCCTCAGTACCCGATCCGGCGGCCGACTCCTCGGCGCGCCGGGCGCCCGACGGGCGGCGCGCGGCGCGGGTGGGGCGCTCCGCTGGGCGGTCTCCGTGCGGGGGCGTGGTCGCTGCGGCGTTGGCGACATCGGAGAGGCTTTCATGCTCGCCGGTGCCGTGGTCCAGTTGCAGCGCGGGCTTGGGGGCCGAGAGGTCGGGGATGCGGAGACCGGCCGCACCCGACTCCGCGGGCGAGGGCTGCTCCCCGCCGGCCTCGGGCACCTCGCCGCCTCGCGCGCGGTCGGCGGCGGCGGGATTCTCCGGCCGCGCGCGGTCCGGTGCGGGCGCGGTGTCGGGCGACGGCGGCCGGGTGGCGTCCGGGTCCGTTGCGCGGGCCGGGCGGGTTCGGTCCTCGGGCGCCGCCACGGCGCGGGTGACCTCGGACAGGCTCTCGTGCTCGCCCGTGCCGTGGTCCAACTGGAGCGGCGGCTTGCCCTCAGGCCGCGCCTGCGCGGTGTCGCCGCGCGCGGCGCGTGCCTCGGCGGCCGCCTCCTCGGCGGCCTCGTCCCGGCCGCCCCGGATCGGGCGGGCGGACTCCTCCCGGTCGTCCTGGACCGGGAGGGCGGCGGAACCCTGGCGTTCCGGTTCGCCGGTTCCCGTCGACAGGGCGCGGGTGACCTCGGACAGGCTCTCGTGCTCGCCCGTGCCGTGGTCCAGTTGCAGCGGGGGCTTGGTGTCGTCCTCGGGCTCGGCCGCGGCCTCGGCGGCGGCGCGGGCGGCGGGGGGCTGGGCGTCCTCGGCATAGGTGTCCGGCGCGGTGACCTCGGCCTCGACCTCGGTGGCGGCCTCCGGCTCCCGTTCCGCAGCAGCGTCCTCGTCGTCTCGGACCGCAGGCTGGTCGACGGCTCCGGCGGTGCCCGGCGGCGCCGAGAACACCCGGATGACCTCGGACAGGCTCTCGTGCTCGCCCGTGCCGTGGTCGAGTTGGAGGTGCGGCTTCGCCTCGCCCGGCTCGGCGGGGGCACCCTGCTCACGGTCCTCCTGGGCGCGTTCCGCCTCCGGTGCCGGGCGCTCGGCGGGCGCCCCCTCCTGCTGGGCACGCTGCTCGGCGGCGGCGCTGTCGAGCGGGGTGGGGAGGTCCCACGGTGCGGCGTGCGGACGCTGTTGGAGGCGGCGGGCGCGCAGCGACGGGCGGCCGGTCTCAGCGGGCCCGGGGGTTTCGGTGGCGTCGGCGGACTCGGGGGCGCCGAGCCCCTGAGCCTTGGCGCGCGGCGGCGGCTCTGCGGCCCGCGCGCGTTCGCGGGCGCGCTCGGTGTCGTGCTCGGCGGGGGCCTGCTCAACTCCCGACGCGGTTTCGGCGGCGTCGCGTTCGCGTTCGAGGCGGCGCGTGACCAGGACGCCCTGGATACGGCCGCGCAGGCGGCGCTGCGGGCCGGGGCGGTCGGCGGCGGACGCGGTGTCGTCGCCGGCGGCGCGGTCGCGGGCGGAACCGGTGGCGGCGGGCCGCTCCCGGCGCTCCCACGGGCGGGCGCGGCCGAACGCACCGGAACGCGTGTCGGCGTCCTCGGCGCGGGACGGTTGGGAGGCGTCCGCGGCTTCGGGGTGGCGTGACGGCTGACGGGCGTCCGCGGCATCGGGGTCGCGGGACCGCCGGGGTTCGGCCGCCTCCGGCTCGCCGGCGTCGGCCAACGGGCGCGCGGCGGGGTCGGTGCCGCGGCCGCGCGGGGCCTCGGCGGGGGTGGGCGGCGCCGCCATCATCTCCTCGGCGCGGCGGCGCGCGGTGGTGCCCCGGTCGGGCGCGGGTTCGGCCGGCGCGGCGGACTCGGCGCCGGGGTCGGCGGGGGCGAAGAGCGGCGTGGCCTGGTCCTCGACGCGCTGCGGCGCGCGCTCGGGCACGGCGTAGCCGGTGGCGGAGGCGGGGTCCGGCCGGTCGGTGTGGTCGGCGGCGGGCTCGGTCTCCAGCCGGTCCGTGTGGCCGGTCGCGGGCTCGGAGCCCGTCCGGTCCGCCTGGTCCGGCCGGACGCCGTGGTCGGGGGACCGCTCGTCGGTGTAGTCGGCGAGGTGCGCGGCGAGTTCGGCCGGGGTGCGGGCGGCGCCGGGAATGGGACCGGTGTGTCCGCGCGCCGGGCGGTGCCCGCGGCCGGCGCCGGGGTCGCGCCGGGCGCGGTCGGCGGCGGAGCCGGCGGCCGGCTTGTCCAGGGCGAAGCCGAAGTAGTTGAGGACCTTCTTGCCCATGCCGCGCCGGGGCGCGGCGCGGTCGCGGTCGCGGTCGCGGTCGTAGTCGCGCTCCCACTCCCGCCGCTGGTCGAGGGATTCGCGCTCGCGGGCCGGGAAGTCGTCGTCGGCCTCGGGCAGCGGCCAGGGCTCGGCCGCGGCGGCGAACGCTTCGGGCTCGGGTTCCGGTTCGGTCTCGGCGCGGCGGCCGCGTGCCGGGGCGGCCTCGGCGCCGGCGGCGCGCTCGGGGCGGAAGCCGTTGCGGCGCTCGGACCAGAACTCCGCTTCGCGGAGGCGGTCCTCGTCGAGGCCGTCGGCGTGCTCGACCCGGTCCCGCCGGCCGGCGCCGGCCGCGTGCGGCTTTGCGGGCTCCCACTCCCACGGCTCGCGCTCGGCACCGCCATCGAACGCCGCCTCACGCTCCGCCTCGCGGAGGTCGTCGTCGCGAAGGTCGTCCTCGTCGAGGCCGTCGGCGTGCTCGACCCGGTCCCGCCGGCCGGCGCCGGCCGCGCGCGGCTCCGCGGGCTCCCACTCCCACGGCTCGCGCTCGGCACCGCCACCGAACGCCGCCTCACGCTCGGCGACCCGCTCGCGCACCGAGGGCGGGGGTTCGGCCGGGACGTAGGGGTCGGCGGCCCGCCAGTTGGCGGCCTCGTCGTACTTCTCGTATTCCTCGTGCTTCTCGTAGTCCTCACGAGGGCCGGACGCGGCGGCCTGCTCGCCGTTCCACAGCGGCGCGGGGTCGGGGAGGTCGGCCGGTCCCGAACCGGCGTGCGCCCGCGCGCCGCTGCCGTTGGGCGACGCGGGCAGCACCTCCTCCAGCGACGGCGCCTGGCGGGCGGTGCGCCGGGGCGCGGGGGTGGACACGGGCGCCTCGGCGGCGCGGTCGCGGCGGCGTGCGCGCCCGCGTTCGGCCGCCTGGGCGGCCGAACGCGCCGCGCGCTTGCCGGGTGCGGGCAGCGGCCCCGCCGCGGGGTCGCGGTGCCACACCCGGACGGTGACACGGACCTCACCCGGCTCGCGCTCGGGCGCCAGCCGGGTGTAGACCCGGGCCTCGGTGACGTAGCGGACCTGGGAGACGACGAGTTCGCTGAGGCGCTTGCCCTCGATCACCGGCCTGGTGGCCAGGAAGGCGATGACGAAGGGCGGCACCAGCCACACGACGTGCCAGGGGGTCTCGGCGGGGACGCCGAGCAGCACCATCAGAGTCAGCCAGACGGCGAACACGCCCAGGAGAACACCAAGGTAGACGACCGAGACCGGCTGCGGCAGCCGGAAATCGTAGAGCTTGTACAGCCTTTTCTCGATACGCCAGATGTTGGTGTACGTGGGCAGGTCCACGTCTCCGGCCTCCTACTCGGTCGAGACGCCCATTGCTCGCGCGATGGCCACGGCGGTGACCTCGATGATCCCGGGCACGTAGAAGACGATCCCGATGAAGATCGCCAGGATGATGAATTGCGCGAACCGGGTGATCTCCCTGGTGAACAGGAAGAAGATCGCGACGACCGACACGATCACCAGGAACAGCGGCCCGAAGAAGCCACGCAGGAAGTCGGCGAGCCCCGAGGTGTCGGGGGCGTCCTCGGTGGCCGCCAGCGCGAGAGGGGCCGCGACGTCCAGAGCCGCGTGCGTGAGACTGGAGAGCAGGGGGAGCATCAGTCGCCGTCCCCTCGCGTCTCACATCTGTGCTGCATGGTGCTTCTTCTCCTTGGCTTCGAGCCCTGCCGGGGTGGTGCGGCGATCACTCGCCGAACGACTGCGGGGCTCCTTGGATGTCTCGGACATACCAGGTCTCGCCGTCGCGGACGACGGTCAGCTCATAGGTCTGGGTCAGCTCGGCGGGGGTGGACTCGTCGGAACCGGCCAGCCGCCACACCACGGTGGCCGTGACCTGTCGTCCATCATCATCCCCCGAACCGTCGACGGGTACGGCGATATCGGACAGTTCGGCGAATTCCAGGGTGTCGGGCGGCAACTGCTCGATCCGGGCGCCGGGCTCCACGAAGTCGGACAGGAAGCCGGGGTCCTCGGCGTAGGCCGCGAAGAACCGCTCCAGGCGCGGCACCAGTTCGTCGCGGACGGCGGTGTCGGTCTCGGCGGACTCGGGCGCGGGGAGGTCGGCCCGGCTCGGGCTGGCGAGCAGGGCGGGCGGCCCGGAGATCACAAGGCTGTCGGAGTCGGCGGCGTAGACGGGGACGTCCAGGCTCATGGGGGCGCCGTTGACGTCGGCGCTCAGGGTGACGACGGCGTTGTGGTCGTCGCGGACGTCGACCCCCACCACGCCAAGGTTCTCGCCGGTCAACTCGGAGTCCTCGACGGTGAACTCGGTGGCGCGGCCCTCGGGGACGTAGGCGGCCAGCGCCTCGGCGCGCTCCTGGCCCGCGAGGCCGCCGGTGTTGAGGTAGACGTCGGCGAAGCGCAGGGCGAACCCGGCGGCGGCGGTCTCGGGGAAGGCGGGCTGCTCGGCGGCGGGTTCCTCGTCGGCGGAGGGCTGGGCGAACCCGTTGCGCAGCGGCTGCCAGACGCCGTTGAAGATGACGACGATGATGAACGCCCACAGCACGGCGCGCCCGATCCACACCCACCAGCGCCCGCCCGAGCCGGCGCGGAGCCGCCGGCTGCGCTGCGGAGGGTCGCCGAACTCGTAGAGGTCCGCGTCGGCGGAGTCCTCAGCGGGTCGGCCGCCGCGCCGCGCGGTCGGCTTGCGAGCCATCACGCCTCCCCATCCCGTCCCGAGCACTGGCCCTGGCGGCCGTTTTCCCGAACCATGTCTACCCCATACCTATGGTGCGCCATTGTTTCGGATCCCGAGCGCCAATACTCCTCCGTGTTTCGTGTCCATGCACACGGTGCACCCCGGACGCAGCTCAAGATCGAGGGGCGATTGGGGCACATCGGGGCAATACCAGCAAAACTCAGGAAACTGCCATGGTCAACGCCGGGATTGCGGTTGGACCGGAAAGGAAGCTAGCGCCGTTCAGGAAGGCGGGTGTGGCGTTTAGGTCTCTAGAGAGGTCGCGCCGGCCGGTGGCGGCACCACACCCGGTGGCCGATCCTCACCATAGGTCCCGGGTGTGACATTCCACCCGCCGCGGCCCACGCGACCCCGGGCGGGCGCACGGCGGGGCGTCGCGGAGCGCCCCCGCGCACTCCCCCGCCCGGTCTCACACGTGTCACGCGGTGTCACCGGACCGGCGGAGGCCGGCCAGCGCAGCGTCGATCGCCGCGGCCGCGGCCTCCGGCTCGGTCCCGGTCCGCGCCAGGAGGGACGTGCCCTGGGCGACCACGAGGAGGAGCCGCGCCTGGGCCTCGGGCGGCGACGTCGCCACCACCTCGCCGCGCTCCTGCGCCTCGCCGAGGGCGTGCGCGGTCATGTCCACGAACCGGGAGAAGGACCGCTCGACGAACGCCGTCGCCTCGTCGTCCTGGGGCACCAGCTCCACGGCCGTGTTGCCCATCATGCAGCCGCGGGGGGCGCGCTGGTCGGCCGCCGCGGCGCCGAGCCGCGTCGCCATCAGCAGGATCTCCCGCAGGGCCGGGAGCAGGGGGACGCTGGAGAGCGCCGACCGCAGCGCCCGCTCGTACTCGGCCCAGTACAGCTCCACGGTCTTGAGGTACAGCCGCCGCTTGTCGCCGTAGGCGGCGTACAGGCTGCCGCGCTCGACGCCCAGGCCCTCGACCAGGTCCTGGACCGACGTCGCGCCGTAGCCGGACGCCCAGAAGATGCCGAGCGCCTGTTCGAGGGTCTGGGCGGTGTCAAACCTGCGGGGTCGTCCGGTCCGGGCCATGGCGCCATCCTACGACTTCTTGACCATCGTTCCAGAAGTAGTACGGTGGTGCGCGACTTATTGAACGGTTGCATGGAAGTCGGGCGGGCCATCGTCGCCACCTGCGCTTCCCACCTACCAGCCAGACGGGAAACCACCGTGAAGGATCTCCGCACCCAGTACGGCCAGTACGCCGTCGTCACCGGAGCGTCGTCGGGTATCGGTGAGCAGTTCGCGCGCCGGCTCGCCGCCGCGGGAGTCAACGTCGTCCTGGTGGCGCGCCGCGAGGAGCGCCTTGAGGCCCTGGCGGCGGAGCTGTCCCGCCTCCACGGCACCGCCAACATCCCCCTCGCGCTGGACCTCCTCGCCCCCGGGGCGGTGGACGACCTGTGGCAGCGGGTCGCCGGGCTCGACGTGGGGATCGTCGTCGCGAACGCGGGGTTCTACTTCGCGGGCCCGCTCACCGCCAACCCGCTGGCGGACGAACTGGACGTCCTCACCCTCCACACGGCGGTGCCGCTGCGGATGGCGCACCGCTTCGGCCGCGCGTTCGCGGCGCGCGGCCGGGGGGCGATCGTCCTGGTGTCGTCCAGCATCGCGGCCAGCGCCGTCCCCTACGAGGCCAACTACGCGGCCGCAAAAAGCTACGTCCTGTCGCTGGGCCAGGCGCTGCACCACGAACTCAAGGGGGACGGCGTCGACGTCCTGGTGGTCTCCCCCGGGCAGACCCAGACGGAGGGCCTCGACAGCGCGCCGGGCATCGACTTCAGCCGGCTCAGCGGCGCGAAGATGCCCCCTGCGCGCGTGGCGGACGCGGCCCTGGCCGGCCTCGGCAGGCGCGCCCACGTCGTCCCCGGCGCGATGAACGTGCTCACCGACGTCCTGACGAAGTACGTCCTGCCCCGGCGGCTGTCGGCGCGCATGTACGCGGCGATCCTGCGCCCCGCCCTCACCGCCGAGCCGCGCAACGCGCCGTCGGCCGGCTGATCCGGGAGATCGCCGAGGCTCTGAGGCGCGCGATCGATGTACGGTATGCCGCCGCGTCGCCACGGTGCGGGCCGTCCGGCTCCCACCCGGGCGATCACCCGTCCTCGCCGGACGCCGCTCGCAGCATCCTCGTCGCGGCGGTCCGCACCCGTTCGCGGAGCGCGTCGGGCTGGTCGATCACCACCGCGCGGTCGAGGGCCGCGATGACGGGCGGGATCCAGTCCAGGCTCTCGGCGCGGATCTCGGCCCGGTACCAGGGCGGGGCGGACCCGTCCGCGCCGTCCACCTCGGGGTCCAGGCGCCGGAGCCGGGCGACGCTGGGCGGCAGGTGGGCGCGGATGTGGTCCTCGGTCGCGCGGACGCGCAGCACGACCCGCCAGCGGTAGTCCGCGTCGGCGAAGCGCTCGGCGAGCCGGGCCGCCGCGTCGGGGCGCTGAGGCGCGCTGAAGGTTTCCGCGAGCGCGCGGGCCGTCCGGATCCGGTCGACGCGGAACGTGCGCTCCTCCCGCTTGTCGGTGTCGTACGCGACGAGGTACCACCGGCCCGCGTGCGCCACCAGGTCGCGGGGGTGCACCCTGCGCCGCGACAGGACGCCCTCGCCGCTGCGGTAGCGCAGCTCGACCACCCGGCTGCGGCTCACCGCCTCGGCGAGGGCCAGCGTCACGGCGGGGTCGGGATCGACGTCGCCGCGCCGGGCGCCGCGCGTCATCGCCGCGAGGGCGGCGGCCACCCGCTCCGCGTCCTCGGGCCGCATCGCCCGCTTGATCTTGGCCAGGGCGGTCCGCACGGCGGTATCCGGCTCGTCCGCGGACTCCCGCGCGTGTGTGAACCCGAGGAAGACCGCCACCACCTCCGCGCCGCTGAACACGATCGGCAGGACCCGCCGGCCGGGCGCGAGCCGGTAGCCGCCGTACCTGCCGCGCAGGACCTCGACGTGCACCCCCGCCTCGCCCAGGCGCGCCACGTCCCGGCGCACCGTGCGCTCGTCCACGCCGAGGCGCTCGGCGAGCTCGGCGGCGGTGCGCGGGGGCGCGGACTGGAGCAGCTCCAGCAGCCGCAGCGCCCGGGCGGTGGGATCGGCCATGGACCAATCCTCGCCCATACCGGACAGATCTCGCCCGGTTTGGCGCCTACGGTGCCTCCCGTGGCCACAGGGGCCACACCGGCACCCCGACCCGCTCACCGCGAGGAGAGACAGCGATGCGACTGGCAGCCACCCGGATCTTCACCGACGACCTGGACGCCCTGGTGGCGTTCTACGAAACGGCCACCAGCATCGGCGCCGCGCGCCTCCACCCGATGTTCGCCGAGCTGCGCACCCCCTCGGGCACGCTCGCGCTCGCCGCTTCGGCGACGGTGCCGCTGCTCGGCGAGGGCGTCGCCGAGGCCCGCGCCAACCGCAGCGTCGCGCTGGACTTCCTGGTCGAGGACGTCGACGCGACCTACCGGGCGCTCCGGGACGTCGTGGCCGACGTCGTCAACGAGCCGACGGACATGCCGTGGGGCAACCGCTCACTCCTCGTCCGGGACCCCGACGGCAACCTGGTCAACTTCTTCACCCCGTCCGCCGAGGCGGCCCGGGCCCGGTTCGCGGACCCGACACCGGAGTAGCGCCGTGGCGCGGAAGGGGCGCACACCCGGGGAGCGCGCCCTCCCCGGCACGGCCCGGTCCGATGACGCCCGCTCAGTCCAGGTCCGACGCGCTCCGCACGACCACGCCGTAGAGGTCGCCGATGGTCGCGAGGGCGGCCTCGTGCAACTGCTCGGCGGAGACGGGGGCGATCCCGCTCTCGAGCGGCCGGGTGGCGCAGGCGTCCGCGACGACCGTGGGCTTCCTGCCGGCCAGGAAGGCGCCCTCGGAGGTGAACTGCACGCACATGTTCGTCATGAAGCCGGCGACGACGAGGTCGTCGTGGCCGGCGGCCGCGACGCGCTCGCCCAGGTCGGTGCCCACGAAGGCGTTCGGCGCGGTCTTCACGACGACGTCCTCGCCCTCGACCGGCGCGACGCGGGGATGGATCCGGCCGATCTCGGCGCGGATGTCGTAGGGGGTGCCCTCGCCGCCGTCGTTGACGACGTGGATGACGGTGGCACCGGCGGCGCGGGCGCGCTGGAGCAGGTCGGCGGCGGCCTCGAGGGCCGGCCGCCAGCCGTCCAGCTCCATGACGCCCGTGGTGTAGGTGTTCTGGTAGTCGACCAGGACCAGCGTGGAGTCGGCCAGGGAGGCCGGTGTCTGGTCGAAGCCGTTGAGTTCGCGCAGGGTCGTGCGTGCCATGGGATGCCCCTTGAGTCGTGGACCGGCCGCGGTCGGCGGGCCTGGATCCACGCTAGGAGCGCGGCGGCATGTCGGCAATGTCGGGTAACCTGCAAAAACCGACATCCCCGCCGGAGGGAGCCGCGATGATCGAGCGCCTCGTCGTCGTTGTCCTGTTCGACCAGGTCGACCTCCTCGACGTCACCGGCCCGCCCGAGGTGTTCTCCCTCCTGCGGCGGGAGACGGACGGGCCCACCGGCTACGAGGTCGTGCTCGCCGCCGAGACGATGGACCCGGTCACCACCTCCGCGGGCGTCCGGGTCCTGCCCGACACCACCTTCGAGCGGCTCGCGGGGCGGGCCGTCGACACCCTCATCGTGCCCGGCTCCGTCGAGGTCGAGGAGGACGGTCGGGCGAAAGCCCTCGCCGACCCGGCGGTCGTCGAGCGGGTGCGCCGCCTGGCGGCCAACACCCGGCGCGTGACCTCGGTCTGCGTCGGTGCGCACATCCTCGCCGCGGCGGGCCTCCTCGACGGCAGGCGCGCGACGACCCACTGGTCGACGGCGGCCCAGCTCGCGGCCGAGCATCCGAAGATCGAGGTCGACCCCGACCCCATCTTCATCCGCGACGGCGACGTCTGGACGGGTGCCGGCATCAGCTCGTGCATCGACCTCGCCCTGGCCCTGGTCGCCGACGACTTCGGCGACGTCCTCGCCCAGAAGGTCGCCCGCCAGCTCGTCGTCTACCTCAAGCGCCCCGGCGGCCAGAGCCAGTTCAGCGTCCCGCTCAAGACCGTCTCCGCGAGCCGGCGGGTGGAGGAGCTGCGCCACTACATCACCGAGCACGTCGGCGACCGGCTCAGCGTCGCCGACCTGGCGGCGCACCTGCACATCAGCGACCGGCAGCTCACCCGCGTCTTCAAGACGGAGCTGGGGACCACGCCGGCGGCCTACATCGAGTCGGCGCGGATCGAGGTCGCCCGCAACCGCCTGGAGGCCACCGACGACACCGTCGCGCGAGTGGCCACGGCCTGCGGGTTCGGCACCGTCGACACCCTCAACCGGGCGTTCCGGCGGGCGATGGGCGTGACGCCCACCGAGTACCGCCGGCGGTTCCGCGTCCGCGCCTGAGGCGCTCGGTTCCACCTCGCGGACGGGGCAGCCATGACGAAGGGGCCGGCTCCGCGCGGAGCCGGCCCCTTCCGGCCTGCGTGCTTGCCGGATCATATCCAGCGCACGGCGACGAAGCGGCTACACGTTGAACCGGAACTCCACCACGTCGCCGTCGGCCATCACGTAGTCCTTGCCCTCCATGCGGGCCTTGCCCGCCGCCTTCACCGCCTGCATCGAGCCCGCCTCGACCAGGTCGTCGTAGGAGACCACCTCGGCCTTGATGAACCCGCGCTGGAAGTCGGTGTGGATGGCCCCGGCCGCCTCGGGGGCGGTGGCGCCCTTCTTGATGGTCCAGGCGCGCGACTCCTTGGGGCCGGCCGTGAGGAAGGTCTGGAGGCCCAGCGTCGCGAAGCCCACGCGGGCGAGCTGGGCGAGGCCGGACTCGGTCTGGCCCAGCGACTCCAGCAGCTCGGCCGCTTCGGACTCGTCCAGCTCAGCCAGCTCCGACTCGATCTTGGCGTCGAGGAAGATCGCCTCGGAGGGGGCGACCAGCTCCGACAGCTTGGCGCGCAGGCCGGGGTCGCCCAGTTCGTCGGTGTCGACGTTGAAGACGTAGATGAAGGGCTTGACGGTCAGCAGGTTCAGCTCGCGCAGCAGCGCGGTGTCGATCCCGGCCGGCGCGGCGCCCACCGACAGCCCCACGCCCTCGTCCAGCACGCCGCGCGCCGCCCGCGCGGCGGCCAGGACCTCCTGGGCGGTCTTGTCCTTGGCGTTGCGCTTGGCGTCGCGCTCCAGGCGCGGCAGCGCCTTGTCGAGGGTCTGGAGGTCGGCCAGGATCAGCTCGGTGTTGATGGTCTCGATGTCGCGCGAGGGCTCGATGTCGCCGTCGACGTGGGTGACGTCGGGGTCGTTGAAGACCCGGATGACCTGGCAGATGGCGTCGCACTCGCGGATGTTGGCCAGGAACTGGTTGCCCAGGCCCTCGCCCTCGGAGGCGCCGCGCACGATCCCGGCGATGTCGACGAAGTCGACGGTGGCCGGGACCACCTTGGCCGACTGGAACATCTCGGCGAGCTTGTCCAGGCGGGAGTCGGGCACCCCCACGACGCCCACGTTGGGCTCGATGGTGGCGAACGGGTAGTTCGCGGCCAGAGCGTCGTTCTTGGTCAGTGCGTTGAACAGCGTGGACTTGCCGACGTTGGGCAGGCCGACGATCCCTATAGACAGACTCACGGTCGTTGATTCTAGGCGCTGCCCGCCGCCGCCCGGAGCGGCCGAGGCGCCGGGGGCCGGCCCGGACCCCGCCGGGGCGCCCCGCGCGGGCGCGGTGCCCTGTTTGGCGGAAACGTCCTGCGCACAAGTGCAAATCGGAGTACGTTCATGTGCGACCGGTCACGTCGGCGCGAAAGGACGGCTCGTGCGCGGAGGGGGCGCGCGGCCGTGTTCTCGGCCCGGCCGCTGGGGGGCGGCCCGACGCGGTCGCGACCGGTCGGCACGGGATCCTCCCGTGCCGCGGCGGCGCCATGCCGACCAGATGCCGGCCACGTGTGGGCATTGGGGGGAACGACATTGGTACACGCTCAGATGCGGGCTCTGGTCCGCCGATATCCCGCGGTGCGCTACGCCACCCGCAAGATCCGGATCCACCTGCCGCAGCGCCTGGGCGGCCTGGATCCCGCGCACGTGCCCCCGCGCGTGCGGCACTTCGAACTCGCCCTCCCGTCCAGATCCGGGTGGGCCGGCGGCGGGCCGGCCGCGCTGTCGGTCACCGCGCCGGGCGACCTGCGCCTGCCCCGGCTGCTGCACAGCGGCGGCCTGGCCGGCTACGAACCCGAGGCCACCGCCTGCTTCCTGGCCCTGCTCGAACACGCCCGCCCCGGCTCGGTGCTGGACATCGGCGCCAACGTGGGGCTGTACGCGGCGCTGGCCGCCGCACGCGGCCGGCGCCGGGTCTACGCCTTCGAGCCGACTCCGCACACCGCCGCCACCGCCCGTGCCATCGCCGCCGACAACGGGCTGGACGTCGAGGTCGTGCAACTGGCGCTGAGCAACCACGGCGGCACCGCCGCGCTGCGCCTGTCGGCCACCGCCGACACCGCGAACTCCCTGGCCTGGGGCCCCGGCCCCCAACTCGGGCGCGTCCCGGTGACCGTCGACACGCTGTCGCACTGGCGCGAGCGCACGGGCGCCCACCCCGCCGTGGTCAAGGTCGACACCGCCGCCACCGAGCCCGACGTGATCGCCGGCGGCCTGGAGGTGCTGCGCCGCTGCCGCCCGTGGATCGTGTGCGAGGTGCGGCCCGGCAACGGCGCCGAGCAGCGGCTGATGGCGCTGCTGGAGCCGTTCGGCTACCGCTGGTACCACCTGAGCGGTGAGCCGCCCTATGCCCCCAGCCCGATGATCCGGGCCGCCGGCGCCGCCCCCCACGAGCGGATGTGGCTGTTCGCGCCCGAGCCCGTGCCGGAGCGGGTGTGGCGGCTGGCCCGCGCCTGGCGCGCGGCGTTCGCCGGCCGCTGACCCGCCCCGGCGCCGGCCGGGGAGCGCCCGGGGCCCGGGCGCGCGGCCTCAGCCGATCTCGACCGCCGTTCTGAGCCGGGTGTCGCCCGCCGAGCGGCCCACCACCACGTCGTAGCCGCCGGGCACCGTGCGCCAGGCGCGCGCGGCGGTGTCCCAGAC
Organism: Streptomonospora mangrovi; assembly: GCF_027604915.1. Taxonomy (GTDB): domain Bacteria; phylum Actinomycetota; class Actinomycetes; order Streptosporangiales; family Streptosporangiaceae; genus Streptomonospora; species Streptomonospora mangrovi. The sequence continues at coordinate 4,268 of NZ_JAJAQC010000053.1, read as the reverse complement.
CTGGGCGGCGCGCGGCGGCACCGCCACGACCGCCTCGGCGCGGGCGCCGGGTTCGGCGCTGACGGCGGCGAACCCGGCCAGCCACCGGCGGGGGCGCTCGGGGGTGTCGGCGGCGGCGCCCCCGTGCGGCTCCAGGTAGACCTGCACGACCTCGCGCCCGGCGCGCTCGCCGGTGTTGGCCAGGCCGACGGTGACGGTGAGGCCGCCGTCGGGCGCGGGCCGGGCCTCGACGCCGGTGTAGTCCCAGGTGGTGTAGCCCAGCCCGTGGCCGAACCAGTAGGCGGGCGGGGTCTGGGCGCGCTGCCAGGCGCGGTAGCCGACGAACACGCCCTCGTCGTAGACCAGGCGGCCGTCGGTGGGCCGGACCTCGATCACCGGGACGTCGGCCTCCTCGGCCGGCCAGGTGGTGGGCAGCCGGCCGCCGGGCTCTTCGGCGCCGAGCAGGACGTCGGCCAGCGCCGCGCCCACCTCCTGGCCGCCGAACCAGGTGACCAGCACGGCGGCGGCGTCCTCGCGCCAGGGCATGAGCACCGGCGAGCCCGCGTTGACCACCACGACGGTGCGGTCGTTGGCCGCGGCCACGCGGGCGACCAGTTCGTCCTGGCGGCCGGGCAGCCGCAGGTCGGCGCGGTCGAAGCCCTCCGACTCCACCTGCTCGGTGGTGGCGGCGACGACGATCGCGACGTCGGCCGCCGCGGCGGCGGCCACGGCCTCCTCGATCAGCTCGTCCTCGCTCGCGCGCGGCTCCAGGTGGTTGAGGGCGAACCCGATGAAGGGGAAGCCGCCGCCGAACCCCTCGGGCACCGGCGTGGTGGCCGACACCGGCACCGGGCGCCCGGCGGTCAGTTCGACCTCGACGGTGGACTGGGGCGGGTTGAGCAGCACGGCCGCCGGGTCGGTGCCCTCGATCTCGTTGTCGCCGTCGAAGCGGACCTCGCCGTCGACGGTGAGGGTGAAGTGGCCCACGCCGGTGACGCCGAAGACGTGGGTGCCCGTGGTCTGGGGGGTGAAGGTGCCGGTGACCTCGACGGCCGCCAGGCGCTCCGCGTCGATGCCGGGGGGCAGTTCGCCGATCCAGCGGGCGGCGCCGTCGGCCAGTCGCTCGGTGCCCAGCTCGGTGCCGTCGGCGGCGCGGAAGACCGCGGTGAGCGGGTGGCGCAGGGGCGGCAGGCCGCGGCGCGGGTCGGCGCCGACGGCGTAGTCGAGCCGCACGTGGTCGGGCAGCGCCGCGCGCAGCCCCTCCAGTGGGCTGACGGTGTGCTCGCTGAAGACGGTGGCGCTGCCGCCGCCGCTGGTGCGGGCCTCGTCGGCGGCCAGGCCGATCAGGGCGACGCTGCGGACGCGGGCGGGGTCGATCGGCAGCGCTCCGCCCTCGTTGCGCAGCAGGGTGAAGGAGCGCGCGGCGGCCCGGCGCGCCACGGCGCGGCCGTCGAGGGCGGCGGGCAGGTCGGCCGCCTTCACGACGGGCTCGGCGCCCTCCAGCGCGCCGACGCGGGCGGCCAGGCGCAGCACGCGGCGCGCCATGGCGTCGACGGCGGCCTCGGGCACGCGGCCCTCGCGCACGGCGGCGACCAGGTGCTCGCCGTAGACGGTGGCGGGGCCGGGCATGGCGACGTCCAGGCCGGCCAGGGCGCAGCCCACGGTGTCGCGGGCGGCGGTCCAGTCGGAGACGATGAACCCGTCGAAGCCCCATTCGTCGCGCAGGACCGCGTTGAGGTCGGCGTGCTCGGTCATGGTGGTGCCGTTGACGCTGTTGTAGGCGGCCATGACGCCCCAGGGCCGGGCCTCGGCGACGATCGCCTCGAAGGGGGCGAGGTAGATCTCGCGCAGGGTGCGCTCGTCCACGCGGACGTCGACGGTGAACCGGTCGGTCTCGGAGTCGTTGGCGACGAAGTGCTTGACGGTGGTGCCCACGCCCCCCTCCTGCACCCCGGCGACATAGGCGGCGCCGATCCGCCCGGTGAGGTGGGGGTCCTCGGAGTAGCACTCGAAGTGCCGGCCGCCCAGCGGCGAGCGGTGGATGTTGACGGTGGGCGCCAGGAGCACGTGCACGCCCTTGCGCCGGGCCTCCTGGGCGAGCAGGTGCCCGGCGGTGCGCACGAGGTCGGGGTCCCAGGTGGCGGCGAGCGCGGTGGGGCTGGGCAGTTGCACCGAGGGGTCCTCGGGGGTCCAGCGCTCGCCGCGGACGCCGACCGGGCCGTCGGACATGACCAGGCGGTCCAGGCCGATCTCGGGATTGGGCGCGATCGCCCACATGGTGGCGCCCGAGAGCAGCCGGACCTTGCCGGTGAGGTCGAGCCGGGCCAGCGCGGCCTCGACGTGGCGCTCGCGCTCGGCCTCGGCGGGATGCACGGACGGGAGGTGAGTGGTCATGACGCTCCTGCCGGTCGGGAGATGGGGCGGTGGCGGTGCGGCGGCGGCCGAAACCGGAATTTAACCTACCGATCACTCGGTAAATAGTCCAGAATCGTCCGGAGCCGCTGGTGGGGCCGCCGGGCGGCGCCGCTGCCCGGCTCCGGCGGCGGCGGCCCGCGTGCGGTGTCCACTACCCCACTTCCCCGCCCGCGCGTGGCGCTCCGCCCGGAACCGCCGGGGATTGAGACCATGGGCGGCTATGAACGGCCTTGACGTGATCCTGGTGCTACTGGTGGGACTGGCGATCGGTGTCGCCCTGGGGTGGACGCTGGCGCGCGGGCGCGTCGCCGAGGCGCGGGCGCGCGCCGAGGCGGCCGACGACCGGGCCGCCTACATCGAGGAGCGGCTGGGCGAGCGGTTCCGCGCGCTGTCGGCCGAGGCCCTGGACGCCACCAACCAGCGCTTCCTGGAACTGGCCGAGGGCCGGCTGCGGGCGGTGGGCGCCCAGGCCGGGCAGGACATGGACCAGCGCCGCGCCGCCGTGGAGCAACTGGTGGCGCCGCTGAAGGACACCCTGGCACGGGTGGAGGGCCAACTGCGCGAGGTCGACGCCGGACGGCGCGCCGCGCACGCCGAACTGGCCAAGCAGGTCGACTACGTGCGCGAGGGCTCGGAGCGGCTGCGCGACCAGACCCAGGCGCTGGTGACGGCGCTGCGCCGCCCCGAGGCGCGCGGGCGCTGGGGCGAGCTGCAACTGCGCCGGGTGGCCGAACTGGCGGGCATGAGCGCCTACTGCGACTTCGAGGAGCAGGCAACGGCCGCGGGCGAGAACGGCCGACAGCGGCCGGACATGGTGGTGCGGCTGGCCGGCGGGAAGAACATCGTCGTGGACTCGAAGGTGTCGCTGGCGGCCTACCTGGAGGCGGTGGAGACCGACGACCCCGACGTGCGCGCCGACCGCCTGCGGGCGCACAGCCGGCACCTGCGCACCCACGTCGACCAGTTGGCGGCCAAGTCCTACTGGACGGCGTTCAGCCCGGCGCCGGAGTTCGTGGTGCTGTTCGTGCCGGGCGAGGCGTTCCTGGCGCCGGCGCTGGAGTACGACCCGGGGCTGCTGGAGCACGCCATGGGGCGGCGCGTGCACATCGCCACGCCCACCACCCTCATCTCGCTGCTGCGCACGGCCCAGTACGCCTGGCAGCAGGAGGCGCTGAGCGAGAACGCGCGGGCGGTCTTCGAGCTGGGCAAGCAGCTCCACGCCCGGCTCTCGACCCTGGGCGGGCACGTCGACGGCCTGGGCCGGGCGCTCTCGCGCACCGTGGCGGCCTACAACCAGACGGTGGGGTCGCTGGAGAGCCGCGTCCTGGTGACGGCGCGGCGGTTCGAGCAGATCGGGCTGGTCGACGACGAACTGGCGCGGCCCGAGGGCGTGGCCGAGCAGGCGCGGCCGCTGGCGGCGGCGGAGCTGACCGGCGAGATCCCCCGGTACCGGGATGACTCACCGGAAACCGGGCACAGTGCTGACGGAACGGACGCACCTGATCCCCGCGTCCATCTCTACGGCGCCGCGTTCGGCGGCGGTTTCGACGAGCGGGACGGCGACGGCGGCGCTGAGGGAGGCGGCATGCGAGGCGTGGCGGAGGGTGCGGACATGGCGGACGCGGGCGGCGGGAATGAGGATTCGGATGGGGACACGACCGCCGGGGAGCAACCGAATCTCCCACCGAGAGTGACACACTGACCACTGTGAGTGATACAAGGGAGCGCACGGTCATGGTGACGCGCAAGCCGGAGCGCGTGGACGGTCCCCGCCACGCGGCGGCCGGCCGGCGGCGCCCGGACGCCGCCCAGCCCCGCCCCGCGCACCGGCGCCCGGCGGCCGCGCCGGCGTCGGCGCCGCGCCGCCCGCGCCT
>NZ_JAJAQC010000052.1 GCF_027604915.1 Streptomonospora mangrovi | reverse complement strand
GGCCGGGCGGCGCCGGGGCGTGCTGCTGGTGCCGGTGCCCGCCCGGCCCGGCGCGCTGCGCCGGCGCGGCTACGACCCCGTCGCCCTGCTGCTGCGCGCCGCCGCGCGCGCCCCGGTCGCCCGCGCCCACCGGGTGGCGCCGCTGCTGGCCCACCGGCGGCGCGTGGCCGACCAGGTCGGGCTCGACTCCCGGGGCCGCCGGGCCAATCTCACCGGCGCGCTGGCGGTCCGCGCCGGGCCTTCGGCCGCGCCCGGCCGGGCCGGTGCGCGCGCCCACCCGGGCGACCTGCGCGGCGCCGTGGTCGTGGTCGTCGACGACGTGCTGACCACCGGCGCCACCCTGGCCGAGGCGTCGCGGGCGCTGCGCGCCGCCGGGGCGCGGGTGGTGGGCGGAGCAGTGCTGAGCGAGCGCCGGTGAGCCCCCGGGGAGCCCGTGCGGCACACCTGCGGCGATTTTTTACCTTTGTCCGTGATTTCCCGCCTGATCGGCGGGTTCACCGCGGTTCACGTGCCCGCCGAGGCCGTACGGAGCACGATCACGACCTGACATCTGAGGGAACTCGGGTTAGCGTTCAGGGCATGGCACCCGTCCGGGTCCGTGGTTGCGCCGGGTACAGCGCCCCCTCGCGGGGGCGCGGATCCGGCAAGCCGATGCCAGCCGCAGGCGAAACGGCCCACGTAAGGCGACTTTTCGTCGACCGATCACGGTGCGGCTTAGAGGTAAGTCCTGCCCCGCGGAGGGACCCGATGTCCCTCGCTGGCGGGAGAAGGGCAGTAGTCGCACTCAAGCGCGGCGACCCCCTCAGCAGGCGGATGTGGGGACGAAGACCAGGTCGGCCGGACGGGTGGCATGCTTCTTCGCCGTGCCCGCGCGCCGCCGGCCGCTGTGCCGCGTCCCCGCGCGCCGCCCCACCGGCCTCGCTCGCCCCACCCGCTGCCGCCGCCCGCGCCGCGCGGCCGTCCGCCGTGCCCTTCGCGCGGCCGGCGCCCCCGGTGGCCGGCGCGGCCCGCGCCGCCGCGCGATTGGCGCCCCGTACCCGGATACGAGCCGTGATCTTGTGGGTATACGGAGAGCCACAACACCAGACGCACCAGGACCGACTCAGCCGCCCGCGCTCGCCTCTCCGACGCGGCGGGCGGTTCGGAGAGGAGGCACGCGGAGACGTCGAGCCGCTTCGCGCCGCCGGCGCGCTGCGGTGAAACGCCAGCTAAGAAGGCCATCACCTGCGATGGCCACGCGTTGAAGGGGGTCTAGTGGACATCATCGTCAAAGGTCGCCGCACGGGTGTCAGCGACAAGTTCCGGCAGCACGTCGAGAACAAGCTGAGCAAGCTCTCCAAGTGGGAGAAGAAAGGCATGACCGTCGATGTGGAGGTGTCCAAGGAGCGGAATCCCCGGATGGCCGACGAGTGCGAACGCGTCGAGCTGACCATCCGCTCCGCCGGCCCGGTGATCCGCAGCGAGGCGTGCGCCCCCGACCGCTACAACGCCCTCGACCAGGCGGTCGACCGCATCGAGGCGCGGCTGCGCAAACTCGCCGACCGCAAGAAGGTCCACAAGGGCAACCGCGCCCCGGTGTCGGTGGCCGCCGCCACCGCCGGCCTCGCCAACGGCGGCCCCGGTCCCCTCGGGGAGGTCGCCGAGCCCCCGGCGGTGCCGCGTCCGGCCGAGGAGCCCGAGGAGTTCGACGGCGCCGCCGTCGACGACCAGTTCGCCGACGAGTTCGTCGAACTCGACACCCAGGGCGGCCGGCCCGTGATCGTCCGCGAGAAGTTCCACTCGGCCAAGCCGATGACCATCGACCAGGCCCTCCTGGAGATGGAACTCGTCGGCCACGACTTCTACCTGTTCCACGACGAGGACCGCGACGCCCCCAGCGTGGTCTACCGCCGCAAGGGCTTCGACTACGGCGTGCTCCGCCTGGTCGACTGACCCCGCCCGGCGGGTGCGTTGGCGTGGTCCCGGAGCGGTTCGGCCGCTCCGGGACCACGCGTGTGCACACCGCCGCGACACCCGCGGCCCCGACCGTCCCGCCCGTCCCCTCCGCGCCGTCCGTCCCCGCACCCCCGCGAGCCCGGACGGGCGCACACGGACGCCCCGGCACGCGGGCCGGGGCGTCGGGTCGGGGCGTCGGTTGGGGTGGGAACGGACCGGGCCGGCTTTAGCCGTCGGTGGCGGCGCGGTGGCCGTCGCGCAGCTCGGCCTGGGCGCGGTCGTGGGACTTGATCCGGTGCAGCGGGGTGTTGTGCGGCTCCTCCGACTCGTGGTGGGGGGAGTCCAGCACGACGTCGGTGAAGATGTCGGTGACGAAGCAGAGCACACCGCCCACGGCCATCAGCACCAGCGCGGCGCCGATCAGCCACCAGTTGAGGCCCAGCGCGATCCCCAGGCCGCCCAGCACGAACCCCACGACGATCACGCCGACCGCCAGCCAGGACCCCAGGCGCCCGCGGTGGCTCTGGGTGGGCGCGAACTGCCCGCCCTCGCCCTGGTAGCCCCGGACGTAGCGGTGCTCCTGCTTCTTGTCGCGCTCGAACTCGCCGCCGCCGGTGCTCGGGTCGTCGTATCCGGTGTCGCGGCCTTTCGGTTCGGTCATTTCGGCACCCCCGGTACCAATCGGCGTGCTCCTGGCACGCGCTGCCGTTTTCGGCTCGGGTCCTTGCGTCCTTTCCGTCTTCCTCCTTCGGGTATCCCCGCCACCTGCGAAGTAAACGGCGGACAACCGGCGGCGGCACGCCCGGCGGCCATCCACAGTGACGACGCGTGCGTGTACGGCGAGGCAATAGGGTCGCCTACGATGGAAAGCTGGGGGTCAAGGATCCGTCCCGCCTCCGGACGCGGGCCCAGATCTGCGAGGAGCGCATAGCAAGTGCCAGGCATACTCGACAAGGTCCTCCGCGCGGGCGAAGGCAAGATCCTGCGCAAGCTGCGGAAACTCAGGGACCAGATCAATTCGATCGAGGACGACTTCGTCGATCTCAGCGACACCGAGCTGCGCGAGCTCACCGAGGAGTTCCGCGAGCGCCACAAGGACGGCGAGTCCCTCGACGACCTCCTGCCCGAGGCGTTCGCCACCGTCCGCGAGGCCGCCAAGCGCACGCTGGGCCAGCGCCACTTCGACGTCCAGCTCATGGGCGGCGCCGCGCTGCACCTCGGCAACATCGCCGAGATGAAGACCGGTGAGGGCAAGACCCTGACCTCCACCCTCGCGGTCTACCTCAACGCCCTGTCGGGCAAGGGCGTCCACGTCGTCACGGTCAACGACTACCTGGCCAAGCGCGACGCCGAGAACATGGGCCGCATCTACCAGTTCCTCGGCATGGAGGTCGGGGTGCTGTCCCCCGACATGCGCGGCGCCGACCGCCGCGCGGCCTACGCCGCCGACATCACCTACGGCACCAACAACGAGTTCGGCTTCGACTACCTGCGCGACAACATGGCGCTGTCGCTGGAGGAGACCGTCCAGCGCGGCCACGCCTTCGCGATCGTCGACGAGGTCGACTCCATCCTCATCGACGAGGCCCGCACCCCGCTCATCATCAGCGGCCCGGCCGAGCAGAACTCCAAGTGGTACGCGGAGTTCGCCAAGATCGCGCCGCGCCTGCGCCCCGACGTCGACTACGAGGTCGATGAGAAGCACCGCACCGTCGGCATCACCGAGAGCGGCGTCGCCAAGGTCGAGGACTACCTGGGCATCGACAACCTCTACGAGTCGGCCAACACCCCGCTGATCAGCTTCCTGAACAACGCCATCAAGGCCAAGGAGCTGTACCGCCGCGACAAGGAGTACATCGTCAAGGACGGCGAGGTGCTCATCGTCGACGAGTTCACCGGCCGTGTGCTGCGCGGGCGCCGCTACAACGAGGGCATGCACCAGGCGATCGAGGCCAAGGAAAAAGTCCGGATCAAGGACGAGAACCAGACCCAGGCCAAGATCACCCTCCAGAACTACTTCCGCCTCTACGACAAGCTGGCCGGCATGACCGGTACGGCCGCCACCGAGGCCGCGGAGTTCAACCAGACCTACGGCATCGGCGTGGTGCCGATCCCCACCAACAAGCCGATGGTCCGCACCGACGAGCGCGACGTCATCTACAAGGGCGAGGACGCCAAGTTCGAGGCCGTCGTGGACGACATCGCCGAGCGGCACGAGGAGGGCCAGCCGGTCCTGGTGGGCACCACCAGCGTCGAGAAGTCCGAGCTGCTGTCCAAGATGCTCAAGCGGCGCGGCATCCCGCACGAGGTCCTCAACGCCAAGAACCACGCACGTGAGGCCGCGATCATCGCCCGCGCCGGCAAGCTCGGCGCCGTCACCGTGGCCACCAACATGGCCGGCCGCGGTACCGACATCATGCTCGGCGGCAACCCCGAGTTCATGGCCGACGAGGAGTTGCAGAAGCGCGGCCTCCAGCCGCTGGAGACCCCCGAGGAGTACGAGAAGGCGTGGCCTGAGGCGCTGGAGGCGGCCAAGAAGGAGGTCGAGAGCGAGCACGAGCAGGTGGTCGAGGCCGGCGGGCTCTACGTCCTGGGCACCGAGCGCCACGAGTCCCGGCGCATCGACAACCAGTTGCGCGGCCGCTCCGGCCGCCAGGGCGACCCCGGCGTCTCGCGGTTCTACCTCTCGCTCGAGGACGACCTCATGCGCCTGTTCAACAGCGCGCGGGTCGAGATGATCTACGACCGGCTGAACATCCCCGACGACCAGCCGATCGAGTCCAGCGTCGTCACCAAGGCCATCCAGTCGGCGCAGGCCCAGGTCGAGCAGCAGAACTTCGAGATCCGCAAGAACGTCCTGAAGTACGACGAGGTCCTCAACCGCCAGCGCAAGGTCATCTACGCCGAGCGCCGCAAGGTGCTGGAGGGCGCCGACCTCAAGGACCAGGCGCTGGGCATGGTCGACGACGTGCTCGACGGCTACGTCCGCGCCGCCACCGCCGAGGGCGACCCCGGCGACTGGGACTTCGACAAGCTCTGGACCGCGTTCAAGCAGGTCTACCCGGTGAGCTTCACAATCGACGAGCTGATCGAGGAGAACGGCGGCGAACTCGCCAACCTCACGCCCGACCTCATCGCCGAGCGCGTGCTGGAGGACGCCCACACCGCCTACGAGGCCCGCGAGGAGGCGCTGGGCGCCGACAACATGCGGATGCTGGAGCGGCGGGTCATCCTCGTGGTGATGAGCCGCAAGTGGCAGGAGCATCTCTACGAGATGGACTACCTCCAGCAGGGCATCGGCCTGCGGGCCATGGCGCAGCGCAACCCGCTGATCGAGTACCAGCGCGAGGGCTTCGACATGTTCCAGCAGATGCTGGAGGCCATCAAGGAGGAGACCGCCAGCACCCTGTTCCGGGCCGAGGTCCGGTCGGCGCGCACCGCGGTGACCGCGGCCAGCGCCGCCGCCACCGCCGGCGCACGCGGCGCGGTCCTGGCCACCGCGCCCTCGGACACCGCCACCGAGGAGACCGATGAGGACACCGCCTCGGGCGCGGCGGCCGACTCCGCCGCCGCGGCCCCCGCGGAAGCCGATTCCGAGGAGGCCGCCGCGGAACCGGTGGAGTCCGGCGCGGACGGCGCGGACGACCTTGAGGTAGAGGGCCTGGCCGACCTCCGCCCGAGCCGGTTGCAGTACTCCGCGCCGGCCGAGGGCGGCGGGGTCGAGACCCGCACCGAGACCGTCGAGGACGCCTACGCCGGCACCTCCCGCAACGCCCCGTGCCCCTGCGGCTCGGGCAAGAAGTTCAAGCGCTGCCACGGAGACCCGCGCAACCGCTGACGGTTGGGCGGCCGGGTCCGCGCGCCGCGACGGCGGCCGGAGGGTTCCCCTCCGGCCGCCGTCGGCGTTCCCGGGGGTCTCGGGGCGCGACCGCCGCCCCCACGCACCCCGCCGCGCCGGGCGGGCGCCGGCGGGGGAGGGCGCGCCAGACGAAAAGGCGGGCCCCGCCTGCGCGGGACCCGCCCCTTGAGGTGGTGCCGGTGGACCTAGGGCGCGGCCGGCGGCGGGGTGCCGCCCTCGCCGCCCGTGCCGGTGGTGCCGCCCTTGTCGGCCGTGCCGGTCGCGGTGCCGGTGCCCGCCTCAGCCGGCGCGGCGTCGGGGTTGGCCGCCACCGACGCCTTCTCCTCGATGGGCTCCCGCCCGGGCGTGGGCAGGTTCATCCGCGTGATCAGGAAGTAGAAGATCACGTAGTACAGGGCGAAGTAGACCACGCCCATGAGCAGGATCCACACCAGCCCGGTGGTGTTGGATTTGAACGCGTTGAGCAGCAGGTCGATCAGGCCCGCCGAGAAGCCGAAGCCCAGGTGGGCGTCGAGCGCGTTGAGCACCGCCATCGACACACCGGTCAGCACCACGTGCACCACGTAGAGCACCGGCGCGATGAAGATGAACGCGAACTCGATCGGCTCGGTGATACCGGTGACGAACGCCGTCAGCGCCGCCGAGATCATGATGCCGCCCACCGCCGGGCGCTGGCTGGGGTGCGCCGCGCGCCACATGGCCAGGGCCGCCGCCGGCAGGCCGAACATCAGCACCGGGAAGAAGCCGGACAGGAAGCCGCCGGCCGTGGGGTCGCCCGCCAGGTAGCGGTTGATCTCGCCGTGGAACACGTCGCCGGTGGCCGGGTCGGTGTAGCTGCCGAACACGAACCACACCACCGAGTTGACGATGTGGTGCAGGCCGAAGGGCAGCAGCAGCCGGTTGACCACGCCGTAGACGCCGGCGCCCACCGCGCCCGAGCCCACGATCCACTCGCCTAGGCCGTTGATCCAGCCGCCCACCGTGGGCCATACGAACCCGAAGACCACCGCCACCACCAGGGCCGCCACAGCCGTGATGATGGGGACGAACCGGCGGCCGCCGAAGAAGCCGAGCCAGGCCGGCAGCTTCACCCGGTAGTAGCGCTGCCACAGCAGCGCCGCCAGCAGGCCGATGACGATGCCGCCGAGGACGTCGGTGGGGTTCTTGACGCCCCAGTTGATGGCCTCGGCGCCCTCGGCGTCGAAGGTCGTGACCGCCTCGCGCAGTTCGCCGCTGGGGTCGAAGTTGAAGAACATGTAGCGGGTCACGCGGTCGAACACCACGTAACCCACCACCGCGGCCAGGGCGGTGGAGCCGTCGGCGCGCCGGGCGAAGCCGATGGCCACGCCCACCGCGAACAGCAGCGGCAGCGCCTGGAAGAGGGCGTCGCCGGCGGTGCCGATGACGCCGGCCACCGGCGCCATCCAGCCGAAGCCGCCGACGTCGGCGAGGCCGCCGGGGTCGGCGCCGTTGGAGCCGAGCATGTCGCCCTGGCCCAGGCGCAGCAGGATGGCGGCGGCCGGCAGGACGGCGATGGGCATCATCAGGCTGCGGCCGATGCGCTGGAGCACGCCCAGGATCGCCGAGGACGATCCCGATGATGTCTGGGGTTGACCGCCGGCGGCGGTCGAAGTGGAACTCACGGTTCCTCCCACTGGTGTACGGGTCGGATGTGGTGGATGCACGGCAGGCGTGCGCGGGGATCCGGGCGCTGGTCAGGAGCCGCTCGGACGTCGGGGATCGAGGCGGGAGTGGAGGGTGTAGCGGTCCGCGCGGTAGCGCGAGACCGCCAGTTCCACGCAGCGGCCGTTGGCGTAGCTGCGGCGCCGCATGGACAGCACCGGGCTGCCCTGGGGCAGCCCGAGCAGTTTGGCGTCGGCGGGGTCGCAGACCCCGGCCTCGATGGTCTGCTCGCCGGAGTCGAGGATGATCCCGTACTCCTGCTCCAGGACGGAGTACAGGGAGCGGCCGGTCAGGGAGTGGCGCTCCAGGTCGGGCGCGAGGTCCACGGGGATGGTGCAGCGCTCCACGGCCATGGGCTCGTCGTCGGCGGTGCGCAGCCGCTCGATGTGGTGGACCGGGGTCTCGGGCGCCAGGCCCATGGCGCGGGCGGTGCCGCCGCTGGCGGGGACGACGCGCCGCAGCAGGTCCTGGGAGCCGGGCCGGAAGCCGCGGGCGCGCATGTCCTCGGTGAAGGAGGCCAGCGCCAGCGACATCTGGATCTTGGGCCGGGCCAGGAACGTGCCCTTGCCGGGGACCCGGTACAGCTTGCCCTCCGAGACCAGCAGGTCGATGGTCTGGCGCACCGTCATGCGGGACAGGCCGTAGCGCACGCCCAGTTCGCGCTCGGAGGGGATGGGGTCGTCCACCGACAGGCCCGTCTCGACGATCCAGTCCAGCAGGATGTCCCGAAGCTGGGAGTACTTCGGGACCGGACTCGTGGGGTCGATCGCCATGGGCGTGCCTGTTCCGTCGTGTGACATTCTGGTATGACTGGTATAGGCCGGACTAGACCACAGGTCGGCTCGGTGTGTCAACATGTGGACGCCCGCATCCGGACCGCCCCCCTGCCCGGCGCCGTCGTCGCAGGTCAGCGGTGCACCGGCGCGGCTGGAGAACCAAGGGAAGACACGATGACAACCACCACCAGCGTCATGCGCGCTGAAATCGCCGAGCAGCCGGCGGCGCTGCGCGCCACGCTCGACACCCTGCTGCCGCTGACCTCGGAGATCGCCGCCCTGGGCCGCCAGACCCGCCAGGTGCTGTTCATCGCCCGGGGGTCCTCCGACAACGCCGCCGTCTACGGCGGCTACCTCCTCCAGGCGCACAGCGGGCGCCTGGCCACGCTCGCCTCGCCCTCCATCGCCACCACCTACGGCGCCCGGGTGGACCTCGACGGCGTGCTGGCCGTGGCCATCTCCCAGTCCGGGCGCACCGAGGAGATCGTGCAGACCATGGCGTGGGCCGCCGACTGCGGCGCCCGCACCGTGGCCGTCACCAACGGCGAGGGCTCCCCCCTGGCCGAGGCCGCCGACGTCGCGCTCCTCACCCGCGCCGGCACCGAACTCGCCGTGCCCGCCACCAAGACCTACACCACCCAGCTCGCCGCGCTGGCGGTCCTCGCGCTGGGGCTGGGCGCCGACCTCGACCCCGCCGAGCTGACCCGGGTGCCCGACGCCGTCGACCAGCTCCTCGCCCAGCCCCAGGACGACGTCGAGGCCATCGTGGAGCGCCTGGTGGGCGTCCAGGGCGCCGTCGTGTCGGGGCGCGGCATGGCGTTCTCCACCGCCCTGGAGGCCGCCCTCAAGCTCAAGGAGGCGTGCTACCTGCACGCCATGGGCCTGTCCTACGCCGACCTGCTGCACGGCCCCATCGCGGTGGTCGACTCCACCACCCCCGCCCTGCTCACCGCCGCCAACAGCGGCCCCACCCTGGCGGGCACGGTCGCCCTGGCCGAGCGGGTCACCGCCGCCGGCGCGCCCGCCTTCGGCATCGGCGGCGGCGCCGCCCTGGCCGGCGCCTGCGACCTCTCCGTGCCGGTGCCCGACCTGCCCGAGTGGCTGGCCCCCATCGGCCTCATCGTCCCCGCCCAGCTCATCACCGAGCGGCTCGCCCGGCGCCTGGGCTACAACCCCGACGCCCCGCGCGGCCTCGGCAAGGTCACCCAGACCTCCTAGGCGCCGCTCCCACCGGGCCGTAAGCTCGGAGAATCCCCAGCGCCCGCCTCCGGCGGCACCGGCCCGCGCGCCCGCGCGGGCCCCCGCCCGGCGCGCCGGCGCTCCTAGCACACAACTGGAGGAACCCATGGCCGACAAGGCAGCGGCGATCGTCGCCGGGCTCGGCGGCGCCGACAACATCGAGGACATCGAGGCGTGCATCACCCGGCTGCGCACCGAGGTCGGCGACCCCGGCAAGGTCGACGAACCGGCGCTCAAGGCGGCCGGCGCGCACGGCGTGCTGATCTCCGGCAACGTCGTGCAGGTGGTGGTGGGCCCCGAGGCCGACGCGCTCACCGACGACATCCAGGACCTGCTGGGCTGAGGCCGCGCGCCGGTCGGCGCCTTTGGGCGCGCGGACCGGCGACCGCGCCCTCCCCGGCGCACCGACATCCGCCACCGGCGCGGCCGGCACCCTGTGCCCGCAGCGCCCCGTTCGACAAGGAGGTGGCCGTGCTCACCGTCCTCACCCCCGTCCCCGGCACCGCCGTCGCGATGAGCGAGGTCGACGACCCCGTCTTCGCGCAGGGGATGGTCGGCCCCGGCGTGGCCGTGCGGCCCGCCCCCCGGCCCCAGGAGGCGGTCGCGCCCATCGCCGGGCGCGTCGTCAAGCTCCACCCCCACGCCTTCCTCGTGCTCGGCGAGGGCGGGCGGGGCGTCCTGGTGCACCTGGGCATCGACACCGTCAAGCTCGACGGCGCCGGCTTCGCCACCCTGGTCGAGGAGGGCGCCGAGGTCGAGCCCGGCACCCCCGTCATCCGGTGGGACCCCGCCGAGGTGGAGCGCCAGGGCATGTCCGCGATCGTGCCGGTCGTGGCGCTGGAGGCCCGGGCCGACGCGGTCGCCGACCCCGCCGCCGGGGAAGTCGCGGCGGGCGACACGTTGTTCAGGTGGGCATGAGCCACCAGAACGACACCTTGCCCCGCGCCGCCCTCTTCGACCTCGACGGCACCCTCATCAACTCCGAGCCGCGCTCCATGGAGGTCTGGTCGCGGCTGCTGGACCTGCACAACATCCCCCACGACGAAGCCACCCTGCACCGCTTCATGGGGCGGCGCGGCACCGACGTCCTGGAGGAGGACCCCTCCCTCTTCCCCGGCGTGACCTGGGACGTCCTGCTGGCCGAACTCCAGGTCATCCAGTCCGCCCCCGACCTGCCCGAGACCCGCGAACTCCCGGAGTCGGCGGCGTTCGTGCGCCGCCTGCACGCCGAGGGAGTGCCCTTCGCGCTGGTCACCTCGGCCGGCCCGCAGTGGGCCGAGATCGCCCTGGAGCGGCTGGGGGTGCGCTCCATGTTCAAGGGGCTCATCACCGCCGCCGACGTGACCGAGGGCAAACCCCACCCCCAGGGCTACCTCGCCGGAGCCGATCTGCTGGGATACGCACCCGAGCACATCGTCGTGTTCGAGGACACACCCGCCGGGATCGAGGCGGGCCGGCGCGCGGGGATGCGCGTGGTCGCCATCACGACCACGCACGACCCCGCCGTGCTGAGCGGGGCCGACCTGATCGTCGACCACCTCACCGAGGTCGACTGGCCCCGGCTGGCCCGCGTCGACCGCCCCGGCACCCCCGCCTGACCCCGCACCGCCCGCCTGACCACCCCGAACCACATCCCAGCTACCCGGAAAGTAGGTGCCTCGTGGCCCAACGCCGAGTCACAGTCGAGTCCAAGGTCGGCCTGCACGCCCGCCCCGCCGCCATGTTCGTGGAGGCCGCGTCCAAGGCCGAGGGGCAGGTGACCGTCGCCAAGGGCGAGGGCACCCCCGTGTCGGCCAAGAGCATCCTCGCCGTGATGGGCCTGGACGTCCGCAACGGCGACGAGATCGTCATCGACGTCGAGGGCGAGGGTCCCGAGGCCGACGCCCTGCTCGACCGCCTCGCCGAGATCGCGAACGCCGACTAGGTGGGGGACGACATGGCGCAGACCTACCGAGGGGCCGGGGTCAGCCCGGGCGCGGGCTACGGCCCCGTCAAGCGCCTGACCCGCGAGGTGCCTCAGCCCGCCCCCGACGCCCGCCACGCAGGCGACGCCGAGGCCGAGGCGCGGCGCGCCGTGGCCGCGATGGAGCAGACCGCCCAGGACCTCACCGCGCGCGGCGAGCGGGCCGGGGGCGAGGCCGCCGAGGTGCTGAGCGCCCAGGCGCTCATGGCCCGCGACCCCGCCCTGGCCGACGACGTCCGCCGCCGCGTGGGCGAGGGCGCCGACGCCGCGCGGGCGGTGTCGGAGGCCATGGCGGTCTACCGCGACATGCTCGCGAGCGCGGGGGAGTACCTGGCCGCGCGCGTCGCCGACCTCGACGACGTGCGCGACCGCATCGTCGCCCGCCTCATGGGGGCGCCGATCCCGGGGATCCCCGACTCCGACAGCCCGTTCGTGCTCGTCGCCGAGGACCTCGCACCCGCCGACACCGCCGTCCTGGACCCCGCCCAGGTCGTGGCGTTCGTGACGCGCGAGGGCGGCCCCACCAGCCACACCGCCATCCTCGCCCGGTCCCTCGGGCTGCCGGCCGTCGTGGCCTGCGCGGGCGCCGACGCCATCGCCGAGGGCACCCTGCTGCTGGTCGACGGCGCCACCGGCGAGGTCGTGGCCGACCCCGACCCCGCCGCCGTCGAGGCCGCCACCACCGCCGCTGCGGCCCGCGCCAGGGCCGCCGCGCAGAGCAGCGGACCCGGGCGCACCGCCGACGGCCACCCGGTGCCGCTGCTGGCCAACATCGGCGGCCCCCAGGACCTCCCGGCGGCCCTGGAGAACGGCGCCGAGGGCGTCGGCCTCTACCGCACCGAGTTCCTGTTCCTGGACCGCGCCGACGCGCCCGGCCACGACGAGCAGGTCGCCGCCTACCGCGCGGTGCTGGAGGCGTTCCCGGGCGGCAAGGTCGTGGTGCGCACGCTGGACGCCGGCGCCGACAAGCCGCTGGCGTTCCTGCCCGCCCCGGCGGCCGAGCCCAACCCGGCGCTGGGGGAGCGGGGGCTGCGGATGATGCGCCGCTTCCCCGAGACCATGGACGCCCAGTTGGCCGCCCTCGCCGAGGCCGAGCGCGGCACCGACGCCGAACTCCAGGTCATGGCGCCGATGGTCACCGACGCCGAGGACGCCGACTGGTTCGCCGCCGCGGCGGCCAAGGCCGGGGTGGAGCAGGCCGGGGTCATGATCGAGGTCCCGGCGGCGGCGCTGCGCGCCCGCCACATCGCCGCCTCCGCCGCGTTCTTCAGCATCGGCACCAACGACCTCACCCAGTACACCTGCGCCGCCGACCGCGAGACCGGCGGCCTGGGCCGGTTCCAGGACCCCTGGCAGCCGGGCGTGCTGGACCTGGTGTCGGTGGCGGCGTCGGCCGCCGCCGAGGCGGGGCGCCCCTGCGGCGTCTGCGGCGAGGCCGCCGCCGACCCGCTGCTGGCGTGCGTGCTGACCGGTCTGGGCGTGACCAGCCTGTCCATGGGCGCCTCGGCGCTGCCGCTGGTGCGTGCGGCGCTGGCGCGGGTCGAGCTGGCCCAGTGCCGGGCGGCCGCCGCCGCCGCGTTGGCCGCGCGCGGTCCTGAGGAGGCGCGCGCGGCGGCCGCCGCCGCCCTGCCCGGCCTGGCCGAGCTGGGGCTGTAGCGCCGGCGCCGATAAAGGTCCGCCCCGACGCGGGCGAGGGGGTCGCGGGGGTTCCCGCGGCCCCCGCCGCGTTCTCCGGGGGCGGGGCCGGCGCGGGAAGGGGGACCGGCGCGGGGGAGCGGGCCGGCGCGCTCTGCGGGGCGCCCGCGCGGCACGCCGGCGGGGCTGTGGACAACGGCCGCCCGCCGGGCCGCGAAACGTTATTGTGGGTCCGCCGGGGCACCCGCCCGCGCCGCGCACGCACGCGGCGGCCTCTTCGGTCCCTCCGGCCCCGCAGCGCCGGCCGCCCGCAGCCTCGCCCGCCGCGCCGCCTCCGCCGCCGTCCTCGGAAGGTCCGCCATGCACCCCTGCCGCATCCTCGCGCTCCTGGGCGCCCTCGCCCTGGTCCTCACCTCCGCCTGCGCACCCGGCGGTGCCGAACGGCCCTCAGACGCGGAGTCCTCGCCCGACGCCCAGGAGCTGGAACGCCGGCGGGAGCGCGAGCGTGAGCGCCTGGCCGAGGAGAAGGCCGAGGAGGTCCTGGCCGGCATGTCCACCGCCGACAAGATCGGCCAGCTCCTGGTGCTCACCGCCGAGGGCACCACCGCCCAGGACAGCGCCGACCTGGTCTCGCGCTACCGCCCCGGCGGGCTCATCTACTTCCCCGAAAGCCTCACCGGCGCCGAGCAGATCGCCCGCATGTCCAACGGCCTCCAGCGGGCCGCCGCCGACCACGGCGCCGGGGTGCCGCTGTTCCTGGGCATCGACCAGGAGCAGGGCATGGTGTCGCGGCTGGAGATCGGCACCCGGTTCCCCGACGCCATGGCGGTGGGCGCCACCCGCGACCCCGACCAGGCCGCCGCCCTGGCCCGCGTCACCGCCGAGGAGTTGGCCGCGCTGGGCATCAACCTCGACTACGCCCCCGACGCCGACGTCAACTCCGACCCCGCCAACCCCGTCATCGGCATCCGCTCGTTCGGCTCCGACCCCGACCTGGTCGCCGACCTGGCCGCCGCCGAGGCCGAGGCGTTCGCCGACGCCGGCGTGGTGCCGGTCGTCAAGCACTTCCCCGGCCACGGCGACACCGCCGCCGACAGCCACACCGGGCTGCCCGTCGTCGACAAGACCCGCCGGGAGTGGGAGCGCGAGGACCTCCCGCCGTTCCGCCGCGCGGTCGAGGCCGACGTCGACGCCGTCATGACCGCCCACCTGGTCCTGCCCGCGCTGGACGACTCCGGCGAGCCCGCCACCCTCTCGCCCCGCGTGGTGCGCGACGTCCTGCGCGGCGAACTCGGCTACGACGGCATGGTCACCACCGACGCCCTCAACATGGAGGGCGTGCGCCAGACCCACGACGACGGCGAGGTCGCGGTGCGCGCCGTGCTGGCCGGGGTCGACCAGCTTCTCATGCCGCCCGACCCCCAGGCCGCCGTCGACGCGCTGCGCGCCGCCGTCGAGGACGGCCGCATCAGCCAGGACCGGCTCGACGCCTCCGTGCGCCGCATCCTCAAGGTCAAGGCCGAACGCGGCCTGTTCGACGCCGAACCCGCCGACGTCCAGGCCGCCGCCGGCGCCCTGGGCACCGACGACCACCGGGCGGCGGCGGCCGAGCTGGCGGAGCGGTCGGTGACCCTGCTGCGCAACGAGGGCGGCGCGCTGCCCGCCGCCGAGGGCGCCACCGTCAGCGTCACCGGCACCGGCGCCGAGGAGATCGGCGCGGAGCTGGAGCGGCTGGGGCTGACCGTCACCGCCGACCCCGCCGGGGCCGACCTCGCGGTCGTGGGCACCCTCAACGCGCGCGGCGACGCCGGCCAGGCCGCCCTGGTGGCCTCCGCCGCCGCCTCGGGCACCCCGGTGGCGGTGGTGGCCCAGGGCAACCCCTACGACATCGCCGACCTGCCCGACGCCGACGCCTACCTGGCCACCTACTCCGCGGTGGACCCCTCGCGCGCGGCGGCGGCCCGGGTCATCGCCGGCGAGGTCGCGCCCTCGGGCCGGCTGCCCGTCGACATCCCCGGCACCGACCTGCGCTTCGGCGACGGCCTGGAGTACTGATCCCGCAGTAGTGGTCGCGGCACCCCGCGGCTGCGCCCGCCCCGGGGTGCCGCGGGCGTCCCCGGCGGGCGGGACCGGCCCGCGCCGCCCGCCCGGCGGAGCCGCCCTGGCGCCGCCGGGCGGGCGGGCCGGGCGCTCAGGCGTGCCGCTTGGTCTCCTGGCGGGCCAGCGCCCGCAGGTGCACCTCGTCGGGGCCGTCGAAGATCCGCATGGCGCGGGCGTGGGCGTACATCTGGGCGAGCGGGAAGTCGTCGCTCACCCCGGCGCCGCCGTAGACCTGGATGGCGCGGTCGATCACCTCCACGGCCGTGCGCGGCGCCGCCACCTTGATCGCCGAGATCTCGGTGCGCGCCTCCTTGGTGCCGTGGTTGTCGATCAGCCAGGCGGTCTTGAGCACCAGCAGCCGGGCCTGCTCGATCGCCAGCCGCGACTCCGCGATCTGCTGCTGCACCACGCCCTGGGCGGCCAGCGGCTTGCCGAACGCCACCCGCTCGTTGGCGCGGCGCACCATCAGCTCCAGCGCGCGCTCGGCCATGCCGATGGCGCGCATGCAGTGGTGCACGCGGCCCGGCCCCAGCCGCGCCTGGGCGATCATGAACCCGTCGCCCTCGCCGGAGACGAGGTTGGCCGCCGGCACCCGGACGTCGGTGAACCGCAGCTCGCAGTGCCCCTCCTGGTCCTGGAAGCCGAACACCGGCAGCGAGCGCACGACCTCCACGCCGGGGGTGTCGCGGGGCACCAGGATCATCGACTGCTGGCGGTGGGCCGGGCCGTCGGGGTCGGTCTTGCCCATGACGATGAACACCGCGCAGCGGGGGTCGGCCGCGCCGCTGATCCACCACTTGCGGCCGTTGATCACGTAGTCGTCGCCGTCGCGCACGATGGAGGTCGCGATGTTGGCGGCGTCGGAGGAGGCGACGTCGGGCTCGGTCATGGCGAACGCAGAGCGGATCCGGCCCTCCAGCAGCGGCTCCAGCCAGCGCTTGCGCTGGTCGGGGGTGCCGAACATGTGCAGCACCTCCATGTTGCCGGTGTCGGGCGCCGAGCAGTTCAGCGCCTGGGGCGCCAGCACCGGCGAGCGTCCGGTGACCTCGGCCAGGGCGGCGTAGTCGGTGACGCTGAGCCCGCTCACGTCGGGCAGGAACAGGTTCCACAGGCCGCGGCGGCGCGCCTCGGCCTTCAGCTCCTCCATGACCGGCGGCAGGTCGTGGTTGTCGTGCCCGGCCTCGGCCCGCCACCGGTGGTAGACGGGTTCGGCGGGGTAGACGTGCTGGTCCATGAACTCGTGCAGGGTGGCGAGGTACTCCCGCGCGGTGGGGCTGGGGTCGAAGTCCATGTACCGCAGTATGCCATCCGACCGACTGGTCGGTACCGTGTGGTCCGGGTGGTGGCGGTCCGCCGCCGCGACGGTTGGCCGCGCCCCGGCGCGGGAACAAACCCGCCCCGGGCCTGCGGCGACGACGGGCGCCCCGCCGCGGGCGGGGCCGCCGGGCCGCGCGCCGGCCCGGCGCACGGCGGCGGGCGCCCACGAGCGAAGGCGAGGCAGTACATGGCCAAGCAGTGCCGTGCGATCATCACCGACTGGGGCGGCGTGCTGACCTCCCCCCTACGCGAGACCATCGACGCCTGGCTGGTGGCCGACGGCATCGACCGCCAGGGCTACCGCGCGGTCATGCGCGCCTGGGTCGAGGGCGCCTACGCCGGCGGGCCGGCCGGCGCCAACCCCATCCACGCCCTGGAGCGCGGCGAGGTCGCCGTCGCCGAGTTCGAGCGGCTGCTGGCCGCCGAACTCCGCCTGCTCGACGGCGGCCCGGTGCCCGCCGAAGGGCTCATCACCCGGATGTTCTCCGGGTTCCACCCCGTCGAGGAGATGTACGCGCTGCTGCGCCAGGCGCGCACACGGCGGGTGCGCACCTGCCTGCTGTCCAACTCCTGGGGCAACGGCTACCCCCACGAGCGCTTCGCCGACACCTTCGACGCCGTCGTCATCTCCGGCGAGGTGGGCATGCGCAAGCCCGAACCCGAGATCTTCCGCCACGCCGTCGAACTGACGGGCGTGCCCGCCGAGGAGTGCGTGTTCATCGACGACATCGAGCACAACGTGCGCGCCGCCGTCGAACTGGGCATGACCGGCATCCTGCACACCGACCCGGCCGAGACCCGCCAGCGCCTCGCCGAGACCTGCGGCGTGGAGTTCGACCCCCTGCCCACCCCGCCCAGCCCGCCCCGGCCCACCCGGCCCCGGGCCTCCTGACCGCCGGCCGCCGAGTCGCCGGGCGCACCGCCCGGCGGCTCTGGCACACTTGGCACGCCGCGCGCACCGGCCCGCCGCCCGCGCCCGGCCGCCCCCCGTCCACCCGCCCGACCCGCCGATTCGACCAGAGCCACGGATGCGCATCTACCTTCCCAGCACCTTCACCGGCCTCGCCGCCCTCCTCGACGACGGGCACATCGGCGGCGCCCCGCTGCGCGCCTACGCCGTCACCCCGCACCTCAGCGGCGGCGACCGCCCGGCCGACGACGAGGAACTGGAGTACGAGGCGCTGCGCGGGGCCGCCCGCGCCAGCGTGCGGCTACTGGCCGCCGACCCCGCCGCCCCGCGCCGGCGCGCCGTGGTCGCCGCCGAGATTTCCGAGGCCGCCGTGGCGGCCGCGCCGGAGGCCGACGACCCCGCCGCCGTCACCGTGGCAGGGACGGTGCCGCTCAAGCGCGTCGCCGCCCTGCACGTCGACGCCCCCGAGGCCGCCGACGCGATCGCCGCGGCCGCCGCCGACCCCGCCGCCGGGCACGACGACGACCACGAACTGCTCTGGTACGCCGTCCAGGAGCTGCCCGACCTGCTGGGCCGCCGCTGAGGCGCGCCCGCGCGCCCCGCCCCGCCGGCGCACCCGCGCGCCGGACGATTACCGCACACGCGCCCCCGGGTATGCATGACCGCGTGGAGACCGGCGCCGGCCCGCACCCGGCCCGGCGCCGCCCAGGCCACGCCCCACCCCGACCGGGAGGCAGTGCGATGGACGCCGTCACCAACGTCCCCGAGCCCGTCAACGAACCCAACCTCACCTACGCGCCGGGGACCCCGGAGCGCGCGGCGGTCGAGGCCGAGATCGCGCGGCTGTCGGCCCAGGAGGTCGACCTCGGCCAGACCATCGGCGGCCAGACCGCCCTGGGCGCCGGCGAGCCCATCGCCGCCGTGCGGCCCCATCGCCACGGCCGCGTCCTGGGCCGCATGACCAACGCCACCGCCGCCGAGGTCGCCCGCGCCGTCGACGCCGCCCGCGCGGCCGCGCCCGCCTGGCGCGCCATGCCCTTCGACGAGCGCGCCGCCGTGCTGCTGCGCGCCGCCGACCTGCTGGCCGGCCCCTGGCGGCAGACCCTCAACGCCGCCACCATGCTGGGCCAGTCCAAGTCGGTGCAGCAGGCCGAGATCGACGCCGCCTGCGAGCTGATCGACTTCTGGCGGTTCAACGTCGCCTTCGCCCGCCGCCTCTACACCGAGCAGCCGATCTCGGTGCGCGGCGTGTGGAACCGCCAGGAGTTCCGCCCGCTGGAGGGGTTCGTGCTGGCCATCACCCCGTTCAACTTCACCGCCATCGCCGGCAACCTGCCCACCGCGCCCGCGCTGATGGGCAACACCGTGGTGTGGAAGCCCTCGCCCACCCAGACCTACTCCGCCTACTTCCTGCTGCGGCTGCTGGAGGAGGCCGGCCTGCCGCCCGGGGTCGTCAACATGGTCACCGGCGACGGCGCCGCCGTCTCCGAGGTCGCCCTGGCCCAGCCCGACCTCGCCGGCATCCACTTCACCGGCTCCACCCGCACCTTCCAGCACCTGTGGCGCACCGTGGGCGCCAACATCGCCGACTACCGCGCCTACCCGCGCATCGTCGGCGAGACCGGCGGCAAGGACTTCATCGTCGCCCACACCAGCGCCGACCCCGCCGTGCTGCGCACCGCCATGATCCGCGGCGCCTTCGAGTACCAGGGCCAGAAGTGCTCGGCGGCCTCGCGCGCCTATGTGCCGCGCAGCGTGTGGCGGACGCTGCGCGACGACCTGGTGGCCGAGGTGGAGTCGCTGACCATGGGCGACGTCACCGGCGACCTCTCCACCTTCATGGGCGCCGTCATCGACGACCGCGCCTTCGCCAAGAACGCCGCCGCGCTGAAGCGGGCCGCCGACACCGACTCCATCACCGTGCTGGCCGGGGGCGGCGCCGACGACTCCGAGGGCTACTTCGTGCAGCCCACCGTCATGGAGTGCGCCGACCCCGAGGACGACGTGTTCCGCACCGAGTACTTCGGCCCGCTGCTGGCCGTGCACGTCTACGACGACTCCCGCTACGACGACGTGCTCGCGCAGATGGCCGACGTCGCGCCCTACGCGCTCACCGGCGCGGTCATCGCCCGCGACCGCTCCGCCATCGCCGCCGCCGACACCGCCCTGCGCTTCTCGGCCGGCAACTTCTACGTCAACGACAAGCCCACCGGCTCCATCGTCGGCCAGCAGCCCTTCGGCGGCGCCCGCGCCAGCGGCACCAACGACAAGGCGGGGTCGGTGTTCAACCTCGCCCGCTGGGTCAGCCCGCGCGCCATCAAGGAGACCTTCGCCGCCCCGACCGACTGGCGCTACCCGCACATGGGCTGAGGACCGCCCGCCCGGTGCCGGCGTGCCGGGCGGTCAGCCCGCCAGCAGTCGCCGCACCTTCGCGAGTTCGTCCTGCGCCCGCGCCGCCGCGTCCTCGGCCGCGGCCAGCTCCGCGCGCCACTCCCGGACGCCGGTGTCGGCCTTGGCGCGCAGGGCCCGCCGCGCGTCGGCCACCGACGCCGCCGCGGCGCGGGCGCCGGCGCGGTCGCGGTAGGCGAACCCGCCCGCCGCCGCCAGTCCCGCCGCCGCGACCACCCACAGCACGGCGGTGCCCAGCAGCGCCGCCACCGCCGCCAGCACGGCCACCCCGCCCGCCGCGGCGGCCCTGATCCGGTCACCCCGGTCGCGGGCGTAGGCGGCGGCCAGCGCCGCGTCGGCCGCCGACAGCGACGCGGGGTCGGGGCAGGCGGAGGTCACCCGCACCCGGCGGCCGTGGTGGGTGACCTGGGCCTCGTCGGGCACGGGCTCGCCCGCCCGCCGGGCGAGGTCCTGGGCGGCGGCCAGGACGGCCGGCGCCTGGACCGCCACCGCGAGCGCGCGCCGGGACGCCGGCGCCGAGGCGGCGGCGTCGGCGCGCAGCAGGTCGGCGGCCGACCCCGCCGGGTCGGTCCAGGCGGCCACCGGGTCCTCCGGCGAGGCGCCGCCGCTGCTTTCCACGACCGCGCGCAACTGGGCGGCGCGCGCCAGCAGGGGCGCCTCCTCGGTGCTGCCCTCGTCCACCAGCAGCCGCAGCGTCTCGGCGGCCTCGGGGGCGACCCGCACGGCGCCCGGCCCGCTGCCGCCCGCGCCGGCGCCCGCCGACCCGGCCCCGGCCCCGTCCCCGGCCTCCGGCGCCAGCGCCTCCTCCAGCCACGCGCGCAGCGCCGCCAGCCGGCTCGCCGCCACCACCCGGGCGTGGGCGGCGCCGCCGCCCCCCTCAAGCACCCGCGCGCCGGAGGCCGGGGTCGAGGCGGGCGCCACGGTGGCCCAGAAGTCCGCCGCCGCCTCCGCGCCGCCTCCTCCCTCCTCGGCGCGGCGCACCGCGTCGGCGGCCAGGGCGCGCACGTACTCGCGGGCGGGGCCGCCCAGCAGGCCGTCGGCCGCCAGCAGCCACAGCGCCCGCTGGTGGCGGGCCACCTCGTCGGGCAGTTCCGGCAGGATCTTGGGCAGGATCCAGTCGGCCAGCGCGGGCGCCTCGTCGGGCGCCGCCGTCGCCGCGGCCAGCAGCGCGAACGTGCCCGCGCGCAGCGCGTCCAGCGCCGCCGCCTCGCCGACCCGCCGCCGGGCCGCCGCGGAGTCGCCCCGCACGGCCGCGGCCAGGCCGCGCGCCGCCGGGCACAGCCAGTAGCCCGCGACGTCGTCGCGGTCGCCGTCGTCGGCCGCCTCCCCGGCCAGCATCCGGTGGGTGCGGTAGCGCGCCACGGCGGCCTCGGGGAACATCGCCAGCAGCGCCCGCACGTCGCTCAACTCGACAAAGGCGTCGAAGGAGGTGGCCAGGCGGTCCAGCCGCTGCTCCAGGCTGCCGCTGATGCGCCGCATCTCGGAGTTCAGGCGCGAGTGGGTGCTCGCCAGGCGCGCGTCGAGGTCGTGGATGGCCTCGTTCTGCCGCTGGTCGGCGATCCGGCCGCCGAAGCTGTTGTCGCTGCCGAAGAAGCTGTTGCTCAGGTTGTTGACCACGGGGCCGTCCTCGGGGCTCAGGGGGTTCAGCGGCATTGACGCTCCCGGGGGCGGCGGCGTTCCATCGCGAGCGGCGGCCAAACCGCGGTGCAGGCCCCCGGGCGCCCGGCGTGGGGCAAAATAAGGGGGCGAACACCCGCACACCCACCCCTCAAGGAGCCTCCCATCAGCCGGCTGGTGTTGTGGAATATCGACCTCACGCTCGTGGACGTCGCCCAGGTCACCCGGGCCGCCTACGCCGAGGCGTTCGAGCGCGTCACCGGCGCGCCGCTGGTCTACCTCGCCTCCACGAGCGGCCGCACCGACTCCGAGGTCTTCTTCGAGTTCCTGGCGCGCAACGACGTCCGCCTCGACCCCGGTGAGGAACCCCTGGCCGACTTCATCGAGGCGCTGGGGGAGTCCTTCGCCCGCCGCCGCGACCAGTTGACCGTGCGCGGGCGCGCCATGCCCGGCGCGCGCGAGGCGCTGGCCGCCGTCGCCGCCCTGGACGACACCGTGCAGACCGTGGTCACCGGCACCATCATGGCCAACGCCGTGGCCAAGCTGTCGGCCTTCGGCCTGGACCGCTACCTCGACCTCAGCATCGGCGGGTTCGGCTCCGAGCACTACCCCAAGGCCAGCCTGATCCAGTTCACCCGCATGCGCGCCGCCGAGGCCCGCAACGCCGCGTTCTCCGAGGCCGCCACCGTCTACATCACCGAGTCCCCGCGCGACGTCGAGGCCGCCGTCATCGGCCACGCCACCCCCGTGGCGGTCGTCAGCGGCTCGGCCACCGAGTCCCAGTTGCGCGCCGCCGGCGCCCAGCACGTCCTCGAGGACCTCACCGACACCGACCGCCTGCTCAGCGCCCTGCGGCAGGCCACCGCCGCCGCCACCTGACGGCCGGTCCCGGCCGCCCTCTTGTGCCGGTGCGCCCGCCGCGTACCGTGTACGGGGGAACGCGCCGAACGCCGGGTACCGCAATGCGCCGCTAAACAAGCTAAACGCACAGTTAACGGTGTTGATCGCGAATCCGGGGTAGCCCACCCGCTAGCCTGGGCGCAGGCGGGGGCCGGACAACGCCGTCCGGCCGGACACCCGCCCCTGTGCGCACAGGCCCCGCCCCTCCCCGGGCGGCCCCCGCCGACCGCGCCCCCGCGGGCGCCGCCGGCGCACAACTTCATAGCCGTCATACGACCCTTTTCCGGGCCCACCGGCCCCGAGCCGGCCCCCCAACGACTCACAAGGGAGTGAGATCGCACCATGTCCGGGCAGCACGCCGATGTCATGGACCACCTACTGCGCGACTCCGTCGAGCAGTGCTCCGACTGGCCTCTTCTCGCCGACGCCCCCGGCGGCCCCGAAGGCACCCGCCGGTTCCTCGGGTTCTACTACCGCCACGTCGCCGTCGAGGAGCTGAGGGAGCGCGAGCCGGCCGAGATCTGCGGCCCGGCGGCGGCCCACCTGGCCTTCGCCCGGCACCGGCCCCAGGGCCGGGCCAAGGTGCGCGTCTACACCCCCACAGTCGAGCGCGACGGCTGGGACAACGGCAACACCGTTGTCGAGGTCGTCACCGACGACGCCCCCTTCCTCGTCGACTCCGTCACCATGGAACTGGACCGCCGCGGCATCGGCTACGCCGTGGTCATCCACCCGCAGGTGCGCGTGGCCCGCGACGTCGCCGGCGACCTCCGCGAGATCGAGCCCGGCCCCGACTTCGACCCCGACGGCCTGGTGCCCCTCCAGGAGTCGTGGATGCACCTGGAGATCGACCGCCGCCCCGACCCCACCGCGCAGAAGGAGCTGGCGGCCGACCTCGAACGCGTGCTGGCCGACGTCCACAACGTGGACGAGGACACCGACCGCATGCGCCGCCAGGCCCGCCTGCTCGCCGACGAACTGGAGCGCACCGCCGACTCCATCGCCGCCGGCGGGGTCGACCCCGCCGAGATCCGCGAGAGCGTGGCGTTCCTGCGCTGGGCCGCCGACCGCCACTTCCACTTCATGGGCTACCGCGAGTACCGCCTGGTCACCAGGTCGGGCGAGCCCGCCGACGCCGCCGACTCCGCCGAACTCGGCCTCAGCCCGCGCACCGGCACCGGCCTGGGGCTGCTGCGCGGCGACTCCGCGGTCTCCGAGAGCTTCGCGCTGCTGCCGCCCGAGGCCCGCGCCAAGGCCCGCGAACCCCACGTCCTGGTGCTGACCAAGGCCAACTCCCGCGCCACCGTGCACCGCCGCAAGTACCTCGACTACCTCGGCGTCAAGCGGTTCGACAGCGAGGGCCGCGTCGTCGGCGAGTACCGCTTCCTGGGTCTCTACACCCACGAGGCGGTCACCATGAGCATCACCGAGATCCCGATCCTGGCGCGCAAGCACGCCGAGATCCTCCAGACCGCCGGGTTCGACCCCGACAGCTACGACGGCAAGGACCTCACCGAGATCCTCGAGGGCTTCCCCCGCGAGGAGCTGCTCCAGACCCCCGTCGACCAGTTGCACGACATCGTGCTCAGCGTGCTGCGGCTGCGCGAGAAGCGCGGCACCAAGCTGTTCCTGCGCCGCGACCCCTACGGCCGCTACATGTCGTGCCTGGTCTACATGCCGCGCGACCGCTACAACACCGACGTCCGCCTCGACATCCAGCGCGTGCTGGCCCGCGCCTTCGAGGGCGCCACCATGGACCACAGCGTCATGGTCGGCTCCGCGCCCTTCGCCCAGCTCTACCTGGTGGTGCGCGCCGAACGCGGCCGGCTGCTGGCCGAGTACGACCACGCCGCCCTGGAGGCCGAGGTCGTGGCCGCCACCCGCTCCTGGGCCGACGACCTCTCCGACGAGCTGCGCGCCCGCTTCGGCGCCGCC
Source organism: Streptomonospora mangrovi (assembly GCF_027604915.1). Lineage (GTDB taxonomy): Bacteria > Actinomycetota > Actinomycetes > Streptosporangiales > Streptosporangiaceae > Streptomonospora > Streptomonospora mangrovi. The sequence goes on along the minus strand of NZ_JAJAQC010000052.1, from coordinate 30,334 downwards.
CGCGCCGCCGAACTCCTCGACACCTACGGCGGGGCACTGCCCGAGGGCTACAAGGTCGACACCCCCGCGGCCACCGCCGTGGACGACCTCCACCGCCTCGACCAGCTCGGCGACGACGAACTCGCCGTCAACCTCTACCGCCCGGCCGCCGCCGAGCCCGGCGAGTGGCGGCTCAAGGTCTACCGCAAGGGCGAGCCGATCTCGCTGTCGCGGGTGCTGCCGCTGCTGGAGCACATGGGCGTGCAGGTCAACGACGAGCGCCCCTACGGGGTCGCCGGCCCCCGCACCGGCCGCGCCTGGATCTACGACTTCGGCCTGGCGCCGCTGACCGACGCCGTCGAACTCCCCGCCAACCGCCTCAAGCACCTCTTCGAGGAGGCGTTCACCGCGCTGTGGCACGGCCGCGGCGAGTCCGACCGGTTCAACGCCCTGGTGGTGCGCGGCGGCCTCGACTGGCGCCAGCTCACCATCCTGCGCGCCTACGCCAAGTACCTGCGCCAGACCGGCAGCACGTTCAGCCCCGCCTACATCGCCGACGTGCTGGTGGCCAACGTGCACGTGGCCAACCTGCTGGTGCGGCTGTTCGAGTCCCGGTTCGACCCCGACCACGCCACCGGCCGCGCCGAACGCACCGAGGCCATCACCGAGGAGATCCGCGGCGAGCTGGACCAGGTCGCCAGCCTCGACCAGGACCGGATCCTGCGCTGGTTCCTCGCCGCCATCGAGGCCACCCTGCGCACGAACTACTACCAGGGCCGCGCCGACGGCGCCAAGCCCTACCTGGTCTACAAGCTCGACCCCCAGCGCATCCCCGACCTCCCGGCGCCCCGGCCCCGGTTCGAGATGTACGTCTACTCGCCGCGCTTCGAGGGCGTGCACCTGCGCTTCGGCGCGGTGGCGCGCGGCGGCCTGCGCTGGTCCGACCGCTTCGAGGACTTCCGCACCGAGATCCTGGGCCTGGTCAAGGCGCAGATGGTGAAGAACTCCGTCATCGTGCCCAGCGGCGCCAAGGGCGGGTTCGTCTGCAAGGGGCTGCCCGCCGGCGGCGACCGCGACGCCGTCATGGCCGAGGTCGTGGCCTGCTACAAGCAGTTCATCAGCGGCCTGCTGGACGTCACCGACAACCTCGTCGGCGGCGAGGTCCAGCACCCCGAGGGCGTCGTGCGCTACGACGCCGACGACTCCTACCTCGTGGTCGCCGCCGACAAGGGCACCGCCACCTTCTCCGACATCGCCAACGGCATCTCGGTGGAGCGCGACTTCTGGCTGGGCGACGCCTTCGCCTCGGGCGGCTCGGTCGGCTACGACCACAAGGCCATGGGCATCACCGCGCGCGGCGCCTGGGAGTCGGTGAAGTACCACTTCCGCGAGATGGGGGTGGACATCCAGAACGAGGACTTCACCGCCGTGGGCATCGGCGACATGTCCGGCGACGTGTTCGGCAACGGCATGCTGCTGTCGCGCCACACCCGGCTCGTCGCGGCGTTCGACCACCGCCACGTGTTCCTCGACCCCGACCCCGACCCCGAGCGGTCCTTCGCCGAGCGCCGGCGCCTGTTCGACCTCCCGCGCAGCAGTTGGGCCGACTACGACACCTCGCTGATCTCGGCCGGCGGCGGCGTGCACCCGCGCACCGCCAAGTCCATCCCCATCACCCCGCAGGTCCGCGAGGCCCTCGGCATCGACGACGGCGTGACCGCGCTGCCGCCCTTCGAGCTGATCCGGCACATCCTCACCGCGCCGGTGGACCTGCTGTGGAACGGCGGCATCGGCACCTACGTGAAGTCCGCCGCGGAGTCCAACGCCGACGTCGGCGACAAGGCCAACGACCCCGTCCGGGTCAACGGCGCCGACCTGCGCTGCAAGGTCGTCGGCGAGGGCGGCAACCTCGGCCTCACCCAGGCCGGGCGCATCGAGTTCGCCAAGGCCGGCGGCCGGGTCAACTCCGACTTCATCGACAACTCCGCCGGCGTGGACACCTCCGACCACGAGGTCAACATCAAGATCATGCTCGACCGCGAGGTCCGCGAGGGCCGGCTCACCAAGCCCGAGCGCGACGAGCTGTTCCTGAGCATGACCGACGAGGTTGCCGACCTGGTGCTGGACAACAACTACGCGCAGAACGTCGTGCTGGCCGCCGCCCGCCGCCAGGCCGGCGCCATGATGCACGTCCACGCCCGCTACCTGCGCAAGCTCGAACGCGACGGCCGGCTCAAGCGCAAGCTCGAGACCCTGCCCGACGACAAGGAGATCGCCGCCCGCCGCCAGGCCGGCCAGGGGCTGACCGGGCCGGAGTTCGGCACCGTGCTGGCCTACACCAAGAACACCCTCAAGGACGAGATCGCGGCCTCCGACCTCGCCTCCGACCCCTACCTGCGGCGCACCCTGGTCGACTACTTCCCCACGGCGCTGCGGGAGCGGTTCGCCGAGGCCATGCCGGGCCACCCGCTGTGCCGCGAGATCATCACCAACCAGATCGTCAACGACATGGTCAACCGGGGCGGCACCACCTTCGCCTTCCGCGTCAACGAGGAGCTGGGCGCCGCGCCCGCCGACATCGCGCGGGCCTACCTGGTGGTGCGCGAGGTGTTCGGGCTGGGCGACTTCTGGCGCGCGGTCGAGGGCCTGGACCACTGGGTCGACGCCGGGGTGCAGTTGGCCATGCTGCTGGAGGCGCGCAAGCTCATCGAGCGCGGTGCCCGCTGGCTGCTGCGCAACCGCAAGTCGCCCTTCGACCTGGGCGACGAGATCGCGGCGTTCGCCGACGGCGTGGCCGAACTCGTCCCGCAGCTTCCCAAGCTGGTCAACGGCCGCGACCGCCGGTCCTTCGCCGACCGGCGCGACCGCTTCACCAAGGAGGGCGTGCCCGCCGAGCTGGCCGAGCGCGTCGCCGCGATGGTGCCCGCCTACTCCACGTTCGACGTGATCACCGTGGCCCAGCGCACCGGGCGCTCCCTGCTGGACGTCGCCGAGGTCTACTTCGACCTCGCCGAGAGCCTCCAGATCGGCACCCTGCGCGAGCGCATCATCGCGCTGCCGCGCACCGACCGCTGGCTGACCATGGCCCGCGCGGCGCTGCGCGACGACCTCTACGCCGCCCACGCCGAGCTGACCCGCGAGGTCCTGCTGTGCGGCGAGGCCGGCGAGCACCCCGACACGCTGCGCGAGCGGTGGCTGGAGCGCAACTCCGTGGCGGTGGGGCGCTCCGAGCAGACCCTGACCGAGATCCGCGAGGCCGACCAGTGGGACCTCGCCACCCTGTCGGTGGCCCTGCGGTCGGTGCGCTCGCTGCTGTCGGCCGACTAGCCGCCGCCGTCCGGAAACAGCGTGCGCAGACCCTAGACTTGAGCCTGTGGCAGACCTAGACCCCGCGGAAAAGATCAAGGAACTCTCGTCGACGCTGGCGAGCGTCGAGGCCGTGCTCGACCTCGACGCCAAGCAGCGCGAGATCGAGGAGCTGCGCGAGCAGTCCGCCGACCCCGAGCTGTGGAACGACCCCGGCGAGGCGCAGAAGGTCACCCGCAGGCTCTCCAACCTCGAATCCACCGTGGGCAAGGTCGGCAGCATCCGGCGCCGCCTCGACGACCTCAGCGTGCTCTACGAGCTGGCCGCCTCCGAGGACGACGCCGACACCCTCGCCGAGGCCGACTCCGAACTCGACTCCCTGCGCGGCGACATCGGCGAGCTTGAGGTCCGCACCCTGCTCAACGGCCCCTACGACGAACGCGAGGCCCTGGTCACCATCAACTCCCAGGCCGGCGGGGTCGACGCCGCCGACTGGGCGCAGATGCTCCAGCGCATGTACCTCCGCTGGGCCGAACGCCACGGCTACCCCACCGAGGTCTACGAGACCTCCTACGCCGAGGAAGCCGGCATCAAGTCCACCAGCTTCGTCGTCAAGGCGCCCTTCGCCTACGGCACCCTGCGCGGCGAGCACGGCACCCACCGCCTGGTGCGCATCTCGCCGTTCGACAACCAGAACCGCCGCCAGACCTCGTTCGCGGGCGTGGACGTGGTGCCGGTCGTGGAGCAGAGCGACCACATCGACATCGACGAGAGCGAACTCCGCATCGACGTCTACCGCTCCAGCGGCCCCGGCGGCCAGGGCGTCAACACCACCGACTCCGCAGTGCGCATCACCCACCTGCCCACCGGGATCGTGACCTCCTGCCAGAACGAGCGCTCCCAGATCCAGAACCGCGCCACGGCCATGTCGATGCTCCAGGCCAAGCTGCTGGAGCGCAAGCGCCGCGAGGAGCGCGCCGAGCTGGACGAACTCCGCGGCGAGAGCGTCAGCAGTTGGGGCACCCAGATGCGCAACTACGTGCTGCACCCCTACCAGAGCGTCAAGGACGTCCGCACCGGCGCGGAGTCCGGCAATCCCAGTGCGATCCTCGACGGCGAGATCGACGCGTTCATCGACGCCGAGATCCGCTGGATGCGCAGCCAGGAGGCGGCCGAGGGGTAGGGGTCGCGCGGGGTTCTCCGCGATAGCAAACCGGCGGTGCGTCCGTTACGCGGTATATGTGAGCGTTACCGCCGGTTGACAGTTCCGATATGCTCGTGTCGGTTGTCCGCCGGGACGACCCAGGCCGGTCGGCTGTGTCGGATCGCGTCTCCCATGCATCCCGCCCGCGTTCGGGGCACCTCCGCTGAGGTTGCGGGTCGAAATGGGACATTCCAGGTTGCGATCACCTCTACACTGACGATTGGCCGTGTGGCCGGTACTGCCTTTTGCGGATCCCGACATCCGCTGGGGCGCCCCAACCTCTGAGAACCTTGTGATGCCGCTGTGATCCACTTTGAGAACGTCACCAAGGTCTATCCGACCCAGAAGCGCCCTGCGTTGGAGGACGTTACGATCGACGTCGACAAGGGGGAGTTCGTCTTCCTCGTCGGCCCCTCGGGGTCGGGCAAGTCGACCTTCCTGCGGCTTGTCCTCAAGGAGGAGAAGCCCACGCGGGGCCGCGTGCACGTCGCCGGCAAGGACCTCGCGCGCCTGTCCAACTGGAAGGTGCCGCACCTGCGTCGGCGTATCGGCTGCGTGTTCCAGGACTTCCGGCTGCTGCCGAACAAGAACGTCTTCGAGAACGTCGCGTTCGCCTTGGAGGTCATCGGCAAGCCCCGGCGGTTCATCCGCAAGGTCGTCCCGGAGGTGGTCGAACTCGTCGGCCTCGAAGGCAAGGCCGACCGCATGCCCGACGAACTGTCGGGCGGCGAGCAGCAGCGGGTCGCCATCGCGCGCGCGTTCGTGAACCGGCCGCAGATCCTGCTGGCCGACGAGCCGACGGGAAACATCGACCCCGCCACATCGATCGGCATCATGAAGGTGCTGGACCGAATCAACCGGACCGGGACGACCGTTGTCATGGCGACTCACGACGCCGCCATCGTCGACTCGATGCGCAAGCGCGTCATCGAGCTCGAAGAGGGCGAGGTCGTGCGCGACCAGTCCCGCGGCGTCTACGGCCAGGCGTACTGACGCACGGGCCTGCCAGCGCTCCTGCGTTGGTCAGTGCAGCGCGGCGAAGCCCACGAGGATGGACCCTTAACTCTCATGCGAGCTCAATTCGTTCTTTCCGAGATCTGGATCGGTCTGCGTCGCAACCTGACGATGACCGTCGCGGTCATCGTCACGGTGGCCATCTCGCTCGCCCTGTTCGGCGGCGGCCTGCTGATCAACCAGCAGGTGACGCAGATGCGCCAGTACTGGGACGAGCGCGTGACCCTCACCGTCTACATGTGCACGGAGATCTCCACCTCCAACACGTGTCAGGAGAACGGTCCGGCCACCGACCAGCAGCGCCAGGACGTCCAGAGCGCCTTGGAAAGCATGGACGAGGTCAGCAGCGTCGAGTACATCAGCGCCGAGGACGCCTTCCAGGACTTCCAGGAGCGCTTCGCCAACAACGAGGCGATGGTCGAGGCCGTCCGCGAGGGTGACATCCCCGACAACTTCCGGGTCCAGTTGGTCGACCCCAGCCAGTACGAGGCCGTGTCCAGCAACATCGAGGGCAGCCCCGGCATCGACTCCATCTACGACGACCAGGCCGTGCTGGAGCAGTTCTTCGGCCTGCTCGACGGCCTGACCGCCGCCGCGCTCACCGTCGCGTTCGTGCAGTTGGCCGCCGCCGCCCTGCTCATCGGCAACACCGTCCGCCTCGCGGCCTACAGCCGCCGCAAGGAGACCGGCATCATGCGCCTGGTGGGTGCGTCCAACTTCTACATCCAACTGCCGTTCCTCCTGGAGGGCGCCATCGCCGGCCTCATCGGCGGCATCATCGCCTCCGGGTTCATCGTCGCGGCGCGCTTCCTGCTGCTGAGCCGGATCCAGGAGTGGTTCCAGTTCGACGTCACCCTCTCCACCGGCTCCCTGCTGTCGGTGATCGGCGTCTCGCTGATCCTCGGCGTGCTGCTGTGCACCGTCGCGTCGTTCCTGACGCTGCGGCGCTACCTGCGGGTCTGACCGGGCGCGCGCACGCGTCCGGCCGAGGAAGCGGCTGAGGAAGGGGACACCTGTGGCACGGGAAAAGGGGCGCAAGCTCATCGCGCAGAACCGGCGGGCCCGGCACGACTACCACATCGACGACACCTACGAGGCGGGCATCGTCCTGACCGGCACCGAGGTCAAGTCGCTGCGGGCCGGACGCGCCTCCCTTGTCGACGGGTTCGCCCAGGTCAAGGACGGCGAGGTGTGGCTGGAGAACGTCCACATCCCCGAGTACGCCCACGGGACCTGGACCAACCACGCCGCGCGCCGACCCCGTAAGCTGCTGCTGCACCGCGAGGAGATCTCCCGGCTCATCGGCAAGACCGCCGAGCCCGGCCGCACGCTGGTCCCGCTCTCGCTGTACTTCAGCGAGGGCCGGGCCAAGGTGGAGATCGCGCTTGCCCGCGGTAAGCGCAGCTACGACAAACGCCAAGACATCGCCGAGCGCGAGGCCAAACGCGACATCGAGCGCGCGCTCCGGCGCCGCCGCTGAGGCCGTGTGAAAGGAACACCAGGGTGTCCCCCCGTCACCTCCGCCGACTCCTCGCAGCGGGCACCGGGCTGGCCACCGCGGCCGTCGTCACCGGCTGCACCACCCAGCCCAGCCCCGAGGTCGCGGTCCGCACGTTCCTGCTGAACTGGCAGGCCGGCGAGTACGCGGCCGCCGCCCAGCAGACCGACGGGGACCCCGAGGAGGTCGCCGAGGCGCTGGAGGACACCCACCGCCAGCTCGACCTCGCCGGACTGCGGTTCTCGCTGGGCAAGATCAGCCAGGACGGCGACACCGCCACCGCCGCGTTCGAGGGGCAGGCCGACCTCGGCATCGGCGACCCCGTGTGGAACTTCGACGGCTCCATGAACCTGGCGCGCGGGCCGGCGGGGTGGGCCATCGAGTGGTCGCCCTCGGTCATCCACCCCGAACTCGGCGAAGACGAGCGCATCGCCGTCAGCTACGACGTGCCCGACCGGGGCCAGATCCTCGACCGCAACGACCAGCCGCTCGTGGGCACCGACGCCGTCACCGCCTTCGGCGTGGTCCCCGCCGAGATGCGCGACATGGAGCGCGGCGTGGCCGACCTCGCCGAACTCCTCGGCGAGGACTCCGACCCGCTGCTGGACCGGGTGCGCTCGGCGCCGCCGCAGGAGTTCCAGCCCTTGGTGCTGATGCGCCAGGGCGACGTCGGGGCCGACGTCGAGCGGCGCGCCAAGGAGATCCCGGGGGTACAGACGCAGAAGCTGGAGATGCGGCTCAACCCGCGCGCCGCCGAGGCGGTTATCGGCCAGGTCGCCGGCACCGCCGAGCACAACGTCTCCTCCCGCGTGGCCGGCACCTACCAGGCCGGCGACACCGTGGGCCTCACCGGCTTGCAGAACGTCTTCCAGCAGCGGCTGGCCGGCACCGCCACCACGGCGGTGGTCACCGTCGACGCCCAGGGCCAGGAGACCGGCACCCTGCACTCGTGGCCCGGCATGGAGAGCGGGTCGCTGACCACCACGCTGGACCTGCGCGCGCAGGAGGCGGGGGAGTCCGCGCTGGCGGCCCTGCCCGGCCGGGGCTACCTGGTGGCCCTCGACGCCCGCACCGGCGAGATCCTGGCGGCCGTGGGCAACCAGGGCGGCGACGACGACACCGGCGCGTTCACCGCCGAGTACCGCCCCGGCGAGGCGTTCAGCATCGTGTCGGCCACCGCCGCGCTGGAGAGCGGCATGCGCCCGGCCGACACCATGGCCTGCGAGAACCAGACCCGTGTGGGCGACCGCACGTTCCGCACCCCCAACAACACGGGGCTGTCGGGACTGCCCGACCTCACCACCAACTTCACCTACGCCTGCACCACCGCCTTCGCGCGGATGGGCGAGCAGGTGGGCGCCGAGGCGATCGAGTCGGCCGCCGCCCGGTTCGGCATCGGCGGCGACTGGCGGCTGTCGGTCCCCACCTACAACGGCAACTTCTCCACGCCCGAGACCCCGGCCGACACCGCCGCCGCCATGGCCGGCGTCGACCGGGTGCGGGTGAGCCCGCTGTCGATGGCGATGGTGGCCGGCGCCGTGGCCGACGGCACCTGGCACGCGCCGCGCCTGGTGGCCGACGACGACGCCGCCAACGTGCAGGGCGGGGAGTCCCACGACCTCGACCCGCAGGCGATCGGGCAGGTCCAGGACATGATGCGCGCGGTGGTGGAGCAGAGCGCCACTGGCGCCAACGTCGGCACCACGCTGCCGGTGCACGGCCAGGTGGCCAACACCCAGCAGAAGGTGCGGGGCCAGAACACGGCGGTGCAGTGGTTCGTGGGCTACCAGGGGCCGCTGGCGTTCGCCGTGGTGGCCGAGGTGGACCCCTCCATCCAACTGTGGGAGCAGTACGCGGTCACCGCCGCCGGGTCCTTCCTCCAGACCCTGCCCGCCGGGTACGCCGAGGGCCTGGCCCAGGACGGCGGGGAGGCGCCCGACGCGGCCGACACCGCCCCGCAGGGCGACACGGCCGGCCAGGAGCAGCCCGGCGCCGGCGCGACGCCGACGGTTCCGGCGCCCGGCACGGAGGCCGTGCCGCAGTAGGGGCCGAGAGGGTCCGGGCGGGGGCCGGGGCCGCGTGCGGCCCGGACCGCACCGGACGGCCTGTCCGGGACCCTGCACGCCCCTCCGGCACCGTGCGAGACCCCCTCGAAAAAAATCGGGCACCGAGGCAACCTTCGGGCGCCCCGGGTGCGTCTTTCCGGGTGACTGGGACCGCAAAGGGGGTTGCGGAACCAGTCTGAGTAAGCAGGACCTCGTCTCGGGGGAGGCCCTGCCGAAGAGAAAGGCCGGCCCGACCCTGCCGGCCGCCCTCGCGGGCAGCGTCGATGGTTCCCGTCCGCGCCCGCGAGGGATTCTTCGTGTCCGGGGCCGGTTCGCGGGCCGGGGCGTAGGCGTCCGGAACACCCGGGCGGCCCCGGGTGTTGTCCCTCCGGCGGACCGCTCGCGGAGCGTGACCGCCGCCGTCCGGCAGGCGAAAGATCCCGATCGGGCCTCAACGGCGGGAATCGGCTTGGCCGCATGCGTGTTGTAGCGGTAACGTGGAACCACACGGGGAGTCCCTGGGGTTCCTCGCGCGGGCTTGGGCCCGTTGAAAACTGCACAGGGGGTGATCGGTTTCGACTTCGATCGCCGTATGAGGGGAAGCGAGCCGAGGATTGCGGAAGTAACCTCGTTAATCCTGCTTTCGCGCTAAACACAAGTGCCAATTCCAAGCGCACTGAGTTCGCTCTCGCTGCCTAAGCGATAGCGACTCTGTCGGCCCGGGTGCGTCCTCGACCCGGTGTCCGGCATCGTTCAGGGGACTTACCGCTCAGATCAGGCCACGGGGCCTGAGCGGGACATTTTCGTGGCTGGGCTCGTCAGCGACCTGTTCGTGGGAGCGCTGGAGCCGAGCAGAACGGCAGCACGGACTGCGCTCGGAGAAGCCCTTGTACGTCATCGAAGGACGCGGGTTCGATTCCCGCCACCTCCACCAGTCGAACGACCCCGCCCGGCGGCCTCTGGCCACCGGGCGGGGTCGTTTTCTGTGTCCGTGGTGCGGAGTTGGTCGCCGAGGCGGTGTTCATCCGCCTTCGCGGCCGGTGGTCGCCGCCCCCGGACCGGGCTCGGCCCGCCGGATGCGGCGGGGTCGGGCGGCTACTCCTTGATCGCGCCGACCAGCCAGGCGACCTTGCGGGCGGTGAGGTCGAGGCTGTCGCTGCTGCCCAGGTAGACACCGAAGGACGCCAGGAACGCGTGGTCGTGGGCGCGGCGCTCGCACAGCACGTCCTCGACCGCGTACTCCGAGGCGGGGTTGCTCACCCGCAGGTAGGGCGCAGAGTCGTCGATGACCCGTGCCCACACGCCGTAGCGGGCCAGGGCGGTGGCCAGGCGCGAGAGGTGTCCGCGTTCAGCGGAGCGGGGCAGCGTGGGCGATGCGGGCCGGGACTGGGCGGAACGGGGCTCGACCACGGTGGCCTCCTTGCCGGTGCGGGTGAGGTGCGGGACCCTGCTGTCTGGCCATTGTCACCCTGGGTGGCCGAACCGCTCCGCAACCTTGCCGTGACACGCCGATACCCGGCGGGCCGTGCGGCCGCGCGGCGGCCGGACCGCCTGGCCACCAGGCGGCCCGGCCGGCAGGCCGCTGGCTAGGTCCGCTGCCGCGCCGGGGCGCCGGCCGCGAGGGCGCGGTGGAACGGCGCCGCCACGCACAGCGCGGCCGCCACCAGGGCGGCGCTGACCCACACCGGCCCCAGCCCGGCCGCCCCGGCGCCCAGGGCCGCACCGGCGACGGCGGGGCCGATCGCGGCGCCAGCGTTGAGGGCGGCGGTGGCGTAGGAGCCCGCCATGGTGGGCGCGCCCGCGCCCTCGTGGAGCACGCGGGCGATCAGCGTGCCGCCCAGGCCGAAGGACAGCGCGCCCTGCGCGAACACCAGCACCAGCAGGGCCGCCGGGTGGGCGGCGGTCAGGCCGAGTGCGACCCAGCCGGTGAGCAGCAGCGGCCCGCCGACCCCGACCACCAGGCCGGGGCGGCGGTCGGCCAGCCGCCCGGCGGCGGTGACCCCGGCGAAGGAGCCCAGACCGAAGAGCACCAGCACCACCGGCACCCACAGCGCCCCGAGCCCGGCGGTGCCGGTGGTGATGGGGGAGAGGAAGGTGAAGGTGGCGAAGGTCGCCGCGTTCACCAGCGCCCCCAGCACCAGGACCAGCAGCAGGCGCGGGCGCCGCAGCTCGGCGAGTTCGCCGCGCAGGGCCGGGCCGGCGGCGCCGCCGCGCGCGGGCGGACCGGCCGGGACACCGCGCAGCACGCCCAGCGCCGCCGGCAGGCACAGCAGCGCGACGGCCCAGAACGTGGCGCGCCAGTCCAGCAGCGCGCCCAGGAGCGCGCCGCCGGGCACCCCGGCGATGGTGGCGAGGGTGGTGCCGCTGAGCAGGACCGCCAGCGCCCGCCCCGTGCGGTCGGCCGGAACGAGGCCGGCGGCGGTGGTCATGGCCACCGCCAGGAACCCGGCGTTGGCCAGCGCCGCGACGACGCGGGTGGCCAGCAGCACCGCAAGACTCCCGGTGAGCGCGCCCACCACGTGGGCGCCCAGGAACAGCCCGAGGAAGCACAGCAGGGCGGTGCGCCGGGGCCAGGTGCGCGACAGGGCGGCCATGAGGGGGGCGCCGGCGCCGATGCCGACGGCGAAGGCCGAGGTCAGCAGGCCCGTCGTGGCCAGCGGGACGCCGAGGTCGGCGGCGATGTCGGCCAGCAGGCCGGCGAGCATGAACTCCGAGGTGCCCATGGCGAACACGGCCAGGGCGAGGAGGTAGAGGGGCAGGGGCATCGAGTGGCTCCGAGGTGGTGAGTGACCGGACACGACGTCTGGTCACCGCACGGCCAGCCACCCCGACCGCCCTGGAAGCGGGCAGCCGCGCGGGCGGCGGCGCTCAGGGCCGGGGAATCAGGGGTTCACGGGGCTGACGGGGGTGACCGAAAGCCCCTTCTTGGACGCCTCTGGACTCGACACGCCCCGCACCCTACCCCACCGGGCCGCACCCGGCACCCGGTTTTGCGCGGGGCGGGCGGCGGGCGGCGGGCGCACCCAGCACCGCGCGCCGCCCGCCCCGCGCACCGCCGGTGCCGGGCGGCGGCGCGGCTACTTCTCGGGTGCGGCCACCGGCGCGGGCGCGGCGTCGTCGGCGGCCTCGGGACGCTCGGCGTGGGTGCGCGGCGCGGGCACCGCGCTCCCCGAACCGCCGGAGCCCGTCGAGCCCCCCAGGCCCGTCAAGCCCGCCGCTGCGCCCGCCGAGCCGTCGGCCGGCCCGGCGCCGCCGCGCACCAGGGCGCGGGCGCCGCGCAGCAGCCCCCGCACGGGCGCGGGCAGCCGCCGCGCCTGGCGCTTGGCGCCGTGCGCCAGCGGCCGCAGGCCGGAGTCGGCGGCGATCCGCCAGCCGCGCGGACCCCACACCAGCACCGGGCCCAGCCGGGTGACGCGGCCGGCGTCGCCGACCTCGATGTGCCAGGCGCCCAGCCGCCCCGGCGGCACGGGAACGGTGGCGGTGAGCACCGCCATGGGAAGCTCGGCGCCCTCGGCCCGGGGCGGCTCCGCCCGCCGCTCGGGCGCGGCCACCCGGCCCACGACCGTGACCGGGTCGCGGCCCTCGCGGACGCAGCGCACGGTCAGCGGCACGGCGGTGTCGGCGGGCTGCACGGCCAGCGGGATCTCCAGCCGCAGGCCGCCGGGCGTGCGGGTGACGGCGGGTGCGGCGCCGGTGCGCAGGGCGCGCCGCAGCGGCCGCCAACTGCCCTTGTCCGACAGCGTCAGCCGGCCCTCGTTGTTCCAGTAGGGGTTGAGGAAGCGCCCGCCGAGGTCGGAGTGCACGAACGCGGGCGCGCGGCCGGCCTCGGCCTCGGCGGTGTGCGCGGCCAGGTGGGCGTTGTCGGCGGCACCGCCGACGTCGACACGGGTGTGGAAGCCCCAGGCGCCGGTGAGGGGGCGGCCGTGGTTGCCGCCGGCGGTGTCGACGCGCACGGTGCCGGTCAGCCGGACGTGGAACCGGCCGTCGCCGGCGGGGTCCTGGTGGTGTTGAGGGTCCAGCGGCAGCCGCACCACGGCGGGGTCGCCGGAGCGGGTGGCGAACGCGCGCAGGCTGATGCGGGGGAGTTCGCCGCTGACCTCGGCGGCGGCCCGGATCTCGGGCACGGCCAGCAGGTCGTCGGGCAGGTCCCAGTAGGCGGCGCCGCCCTCGCGGCGGAAGGGCAGCGGGCGGCCGGTGGAGGAGCGCACCACCGTGGACTCCACCTCGACGCCGAGTTCGGCGCCGGACCAGCGGAACCCGGTGATGCGGCTGCGGTGGGCGATGTCGGCCTCGAACTCGGCGACGGCGCGCAGCATGGCGGGGTCGCCGTGCAGCAGCACGGCGCCGCGCAGGCGGGTGATGGCGTTCACCCGGCGGGCGGCGGAGTCGGGGACGCGCCGCCGGACGAGGTCGGCGGCGATCCCCTGCATCTCGGCGACGCGGTCGAGGTCCTGGCGGAGGAACTTGCGGCCCTGGAACAGGCCCAGCAGCTTGGAGCGGTACCAGTGGGCGATGAGGCGGTCGCGGAAGGCGCCGGGCTCGACGCCGTCGTCGATGATGTCGAAGATGCGCTCGACGCTGCCGAGGAAGTCGGCCGGCTCCTTGGGCGCGAAGGAGATGTTGCCGAACCCCTGGTTGCGGATCCAGTGGTAGCAGGTGTAGTCGTGCACGACCGACACCCGCTCGGTGGCCAGGTAGGCGCGCAGCATGAACATGTGGTCCTCAAGGCGCACCCGGCCCTCGGCGAAGCGCAGGCCGTTGTCGAGCAGGAAGCGGCGGCGGAACAGCTTCTGCACGGTCAGCGTGCTCAGCAGCACGGGGTGGGTGCGCAGCGAGCCGTTGGACATCGGCCGCTGGAAAACCTCGCGCGGCGCGTTGCGGCCGAACCCGGCGACGCGGCCGATGACGATGTCGGCGCGGTCGCGCTCGGCGGTGGCCAGCATGCGTTCGAGGGCTTCGGGCGCGAGGCGGTCGTCGTCGTCCATGAAGAACACGTACTCGCCGCGCGCGTGGTCGACGCCGATGTTGCGGGGGCGCCCCGGCCAACCGGAGTTGGGGATGTGCACGACGGTGAAGTTGGGTTCGTCGGCGAGTTCGGAGTCGAGGATCTCGCCGGTGCGGTCGGTGGAGCCGTCATCGACGTAGATGACCTCGAAGCGGTCGCGCGGCAGTGACTGCGCCCGCAGGGAGTCGATGCCGCGCACGATGCCGGCCGCGGTGTTGTAGGCCGGCACGACCACTGACACGGCGATGTCCATACAGTTCCCCCTGGGTGAATGCGCGCTCGGCGTGGTTCGGTGGGGGGCCGGGTCTCACGGTGCGCGGTTCTGGTCTCGCTGATCGTAGCGCCGGACGGACGCGCGTACGGTGGCGACAGGCGATCCGGGCCACCAGATCAGCCCCCGCGCGCGGCTCGGCGCGAGCCCGCCGGTGATCGGCGGAGGTCAGGGCGCGAGTTCCGCTCCGCGCGGCGGTGTCCGGCTTCCACGATGGTGGCATGGGCCCGGCACTACCCCCGTGCGGGCGGGTCTCACCCCTCGTGGCGGAGGCGACCCTACGTCAGGGCCCGCACGTGTTCGGTGGTCCCCCGTGCGAAGAGACGCCGAACCACCGTCGCCGGTTGCCCCGCCGTGCGCTTTCGCCGCGGAAAAGGAGCGGGGAGCAAGGGGGTGAAGGAGGGGGAAGGGGGAGCCGAGGCGCCGGGGCGGGCGGGGAGTAGCGTCGTGCCATGACCGCCGACGACGTCGAACGGGCCGTGGGGCTCGCCGTGGACCTCCTGGGACGGGCGCCCGCCGACGCCTGGGGCGCCCCCGCCGGAGCGCTGGAGTGGACCTGCTGGGAGACCGCCGAGCACCTCGCCGACGACCTCTTCGCCTACGCCGCCCAACTCGGGCCGCGCCGGCCGCCGCGCACCCGGGAGGTGCCGTTCGCGGTCGCGCGGCGGCGGGCGGAAGGTCCGGCCAACACCGTGCACGCCGACCCCGCCGCCGGACCCGAGGGGCTGCTGGAGGTGCTGGAGGCGTGCGGGGGGCTGCTGGCGGCCGTGGTGCGCACCGCGCCGCCCGAGGCCCGCGCGCACCACGTGTTCGGCCTGTCCGACCCCGAAGGGTTCGCCGCGATGGGGGTGGTCGAGACCGTGGTCCACACCCACGACATGGCCCAGGGGCTCGGCCTGGCCTGGGAGCCGCCCGCCGACCTGTGCGCCGGCGCCCTGGCCCGGCTCTTCCCGCACGCCCCCGCCGACGCGCCCCCCTGGCCCGCCCTGCTGTGGTCCACCGGGCGCGCCGACCTCCCGGGCCGCCCGCGCCCGCGCGCGTGGCGCTGGGACGGCACGGTCCGGGAGGGGTAGATGCCGCCCGCCCGGTGCGGGCGGGCGCCCGGCGTGCCCGGTGCGGTCAGCCGGTTCGGCCGGTGAGTCCGGCCGCTGCCCCACCGGCCGGGCACCCCGATCAGGGCTCGCGGATCCAGGCCCCCCGGTGCATCACCGCCGCCACCTCCAGCTTGTCGTCCAGCACCACCAGGTCGGCGCGGTTGCCGGCGGTCAGCGACCCCACCCCCGCCAGGTTCAGCGCCCGCGCGGGCACCGCCGTGGCGGCGTGCGCGGCGGTCTCCAGCCGCACGCCCACGGTGTGCACCGCGCGGCGGACCGCGTCGGGCAGCACGATGGTGCTGCTGGCGATCTGCCCGGTCTCGGGGATGCGCGCCTGGCCGTCGACCACCCGCACCCGCAGCCGGCCCAGGGTGTACTCGCCGTCGCCCAGCCCGGTGGCGGCCATGGCGTCGGTGACCAGCGCGACCCGCTCGGCGCCGGCGGCGGCGAACGCCATCGCGGCGGCGCCCGGGTGGACGTGCACGCCGTCGTTGATCAGCTCCACGGTCACCCGCTCGTCGTTGAGCGCGGCGGCGATGGGGCCGGGCTCGCGGTGGTGCAGCGGGCGCATCTGGTTGTAGATGTGGGTGGCCACGGTGGCGCCGGCGTCGAACGCGGCGCGGGTCTGGTCGTAGGTGGCCTCGGTGTGGCCCACCGCCGCCACCACGCCCTCGGCGGCGGCCGCGCGGATCAGCTCCAGCGCGCCGGGCAGTTCCGGGGCGACGGTGATCATGCGGATGTGGCCCCGGCCCGCCTTCAGCATGGCGGCGAACTCCGCGAGGTCGGGTTCGCGCAGCAGGGCGGGGTCGTGGGCGCCGCACTTGCTCGCGGCGATGTAGGGGCCCTCAAGGTAGATGCCGGCGAGTTCGCCGGCGTCGGCGACCTCGGCCAGCGCCGCGATCTGGTCCAGGGTGTCGCGGGGGGAGGCCGCCACCAGGCCGCCCACGACCGTGGTGACGCCGTGCTCGCGGTTGAAGCGGACGATCTCCAGCGCGCGCTCGGGGTCGGCGTCGGTGAAGGCCGCGCCGGCGCCGCCGTGGATGTGGATGTCGACGCAGCCGGGCAGCACCCACTTGCCGCCCAGGTCGCGCTCGGGGGCCTCGCCCGTGGGCGCCTCGCCGGTGCCCAGCGCGGTGATGCGGCCGTCCTCGGCCCGGAGCCACCCGGTCCTGACCCCGTGGGGGGTGAGCAGCCGAGCGTTGGTCAGTGTGGTGCCGATCGGCCCCTGGCCCATGTCGCGCGTCCTCCTGTGCCCGATAACACAATGTCTGCCGCATGCCTGCCGCATGCCTGCCGCACGTCTGCCGCGTGCGCCGCCGGTCGGCGGGCACGCGCGGACCGCGCCGTGCGGCCCGCCCACGTCGGCGGGCCGGCGCCGCCGACCGGGGTGCGGGGGTCCGGCGCGGCGGCGGGCGGGGCGGCGCCCGAGGGGCGCCGGCGGCCCTCTCCGCCACGCATTGACGATAGCCGCCGCCCCGATCATTATGGAGAACATGTCCGCCGGTGAGCTGCTCGTCCAGCGCTTGCACGTCGACCTGCGCCAGCAGGCCAGCGCGCTCTGTTGTAGATAGCGCCGCGGGGCACGGCCCCGCCCGACCCGGCACCGGAAGGCGGCCCCTTCTCCACGCCGCCCGCCGCGCAGGCGCACCCGGACCGCGGACACCGTCGTCACGGCCCTGACCAGCCGGTGGTCCCGGTGACCGCCCACCCGGCCGCCCGCCGCCGTCAGCCCTTCGCCTTCGAGCACGCGCCCCGCGACGCCGCGGAGCCCTGGGGGCCCACCCCGGCCCGCCGCCGTCGAGCGCCGCCCGCCGCCGTTCCCGCATCCGTCTTCGCGCCGGTTCTCGGCGCAGTGTGGTCCTGCCCGGCCGTACCGACCAGGAGAACCCCTATGACACGTTTCACCGTGCTCGTCGCCGCCCCGGAGCCCCGCTCCGCGGTGCGCGGCGCCGCCGTACTGGCGGCCGACACCCTCGCCGGCCTCGTCGGCGGCCGCGCGACCCACGCGCCCGGCGCCCGCCCGGCCCCGGCGCCCGCCCGGCCCGACTCCGCGCAGGTGGTCGACCTCGCCGAACTCGGCCCCGCGCTGCTGGCGGCCCGCCCCGGGCGCGACCTCCTCGCCGCGCTGGAGGCGGTGCGCCGCAGCGACGTGCTGCTGGTGGCCTCGCCCCAGGCGCACGGCAGCTACACCGGCCTGCTGAAGGTGTTCCTCGACCGGCTGCCCGAACTGGGGCTGGGCCACGGGGTGGCCGTGCCCATGGCGGTGGTCGAGGACCTGCGCAACGGCCGCACCATCGAGGACGACCTGCGGGTGCTGCTGTCCGACCTCGGCGCCTGGGTGGTGGAGCCCGGGCTGCTGGTCAGCCGGCGCGAACTGGAGCACCCGCTGGGCGTCGTGCCGGCGTGGGCGCACGTGGCGGCGCCGGCGCTGGCCCGGGCGCTGGCGGTGCGGGTGTAGGCCGCGCCGGGCGCCTCAGCGGTCGGTGGCGGCCGGGCGCTGGGGCGCGGGCGCCGCGCCGCCGGCCTCGGCGCGGCTGCGGGCGGTGTCGGCCTCGGCGCGGGCGACGTTGCCGCGGATGAGCACCACCACCACCAGCGTCAGGCAGAACCCGGCCACGCGCAGCGCGAGCGCGGCGGGGTCGTTGGGCAGCTCCTCGGCGAACACCACCGTGCCCAGGACCACCATGAACACGTTGCCCACGACGTTGGCCACGGGCGCGGTGACGGCGGCGCGCGAGCGCTGGAGCGAGGTCTGGAACAGCACGATCCCCACCGCCCAGCCCACGGCGTAGAGGTAGGGGTAGGGCGAGGCGAGGGCGGCGGGGATCGCGGCTAGCGGCCCCAGTTCGGCGAGCAGGCCGCCCACGGCCTTGCCCTGGAGGCCGGCGACCCCCTGGGCGAGCCCGGCGGCGGCGCCCATGGCGGCGGCGGAGACGTAGCGCCCGGCGCGCCCGGCGGCGGCCATGACGATCACGCAGCCCACCACCGTCGCCGCGCTGACGCCCAGCAGCAGCGGCAGGTGCGGCGTGGTGCCGGTGCGCCCGCCCGCGTCCAGGGAGAGGCTGAGCAGCAGCAGCGCGACCGGCATCAGGCCCAGGGCGACGCGCTCGCCGCGGGTGATGGGCTCGCCCAGGACGAGCGCCATCACCAGCAGCATCGTGGAGATGCCCCCGGCGAAGGCGGGCTGCACCACCGACACCGGCGCCAGCCCCAGCGAGACGATCAGCCCCACGCTGCCCAGGGCGGCGAGCGCGCACCCGCCGAGCCAGCGGGGGTTGCCCAGCAGGACGCGCGCCAGGTGCAGCGGCCGGTGGACCCCGATGGCGGGGGCGCGGTGCAGCGCCCGCTGCTCGATGGTGAGCCCGACGGAGTACACCGCCGCCGACAGCAGCGCGGCGAGCAGACCTGTCACGGGGGCGCCGCCTTTCGGTGGGGCAGGGGGCAACGGGGCGGTGGAGCGGTTGAGCGGTGGAGTGGCGCGCGGGCGTGGGCGGCCGCGCGCCTGTAACACGTTCTAGTTTACGCTGCCGCTCCCGGCCGCTCCCGCCGCCTGGCCGCCCGGTACTCGGCGTGCCCGGCGCGCAGGTCACCAGGGGTGCGGGCGTGCTCCGGCCGGATTGGAGGGGGCCGCCGGCGGCCCCCTCGGCGGCGCCCGCGAGGGCACCGGCCGGGCGTCGCGCCTGGTCGCGGAGCGGGAAACCGCAGCGGCCGTGCGGCGGTGGCGGGCGGGTCCCGGGCCGTGGCCGCTTCCGCCCGTGAGGCTCCTTGCGTTCGCGCGGGAGTGATTCCGGTCACGCAAGCCGGGAAACGCGGCTTTTCGGGCTGATGGCCCCCGCCTCCGGTGCGGTCCGCACAGGGCTGTTCCCTCGGAGGGGGAGACAGCCGCCGCGCGCGGATGCACGCTTGGAGCAGTGCGCGTCGCGAGCGTTCGACGGCCTCGGTCGCGCACGATGAGGTGAACCGAACCGGACGAAGACGAGGAGAACGGCTATGTACATGCGGAGGCACGACCGTGGCGGGGGCGACGGAAAGTCCGGCGGCGTTATCTGGGAGTAACCGCCGATCGCCTGACAAGTGACACTTTGGTCCGCCCGGGCACACCGTCACACACGGTTCGTCCGGGCGGACCGCCCGTAGTCCGTGCGCCCTGTGGATGACGAGTGCGGCACATCGCCGAGTGGAGTTCAATCGAGGAATGGACACACGGAGGCGGTGCGGCGGCCGAACCACAGAGGCCCCCCGGCGCGGGCGGCCGCCCGCGCGTGCGCCCCACGGACGCGGCGCCCCGCCGCTCAGCCCGCTGACCCGGGGAGGGCTGCGGTGAGCGGGGGTGCGCCGGAAGCGCCCCGCCACGGGCGGCTGCGCGCCGCCGCGCGTCGGATCGGCGCGGCGATGGGGGCGGGCCGCCGTCCGGCGCGGTCCGCTCCCGTGGGTCCGGACGGCCCCGCCGCCAGTGCTGCCGACGCCGCCGACGCCGCCGACTCCGGCGTCCCGGCGGGAGCCCCCACCGATGGCACCGGCGCCCCGGGCACCGGCACCGATCCCGGCACGCGGCGGCGGGCGCGGTTTCAGCCGACCTCGCTGGGGTTGTTCGGGATCGCCGCAGCGGCCATGTGCGCGACGCTGCTGCTCATCCAGCTCGCCTCCGGTCCCTTCCGGGTCGACGAGCCGCCGGCCGCCGCCGGGCCGGGCGGCGCGCCCGAGGACGTCGCCACACCGCCCGAGGGCACCGCGCGCGTCATGGTCGCCGGCGACTCCATCGCCCAGGGCAGCAGCGGCGACTACACCTGGCGCTACCGCCTCTGGCGGCACCTGCGCCAGGAGTCCGGTGTGGAGGTCGACTTCGTCGGCCCCCACACCACCCTGCTCGACGTGGTCGCCGGCGCGCAGGGCGACACCCGCTACGCCGACCCCGACTTCGACACCGACCACGCCGCGCTGTGGGGCAGCACCGCCGGCGACGTCGCCGACTCCGTCGGCGAGCACGTCGCCGAGTACGACCCCCACTACCTCCTGCTCATGGCCGGGGTCAACGACTTCGTCTCCGGCGGCACCGCCCAAACCGCGCTCGCCGACATCCGCGACGCCGTCAGCACCGCCCGCGTGGCCCGGGGCGACCTCCAGATCGTCATCGGCGAACTCACCCCTGTATGGGGCGGCACCGCCGCCGAGCGGATGAACGCCGAGATCGCCGAGTTCAACGCCGCCCTGCCCGGCCTGGCCGCCGAGATCACCGGCGAGAACTCCCCGGTCACCGTGGCCCGCACCGCGCGCGGCTACGCCCCGGCCGACGACACCTGGGACGGCACCCACCCCAACGCGCGCGGCGAACTCAAGATCGCCGCCGCCTTCGCCGACGCCCTGGCCACCACCCTCCACCTGGGCGAGCCCTACCCGCGCCCGCTGCCCGACGTCCGCGTGGGTCCGCGCCGCGCGCCCGAGGTCGAGGCCGAGGCCCTGGCCCGCGACGTCCGCCTGACCTGGGAACCCGTGCCCGGCGCCACCCGCTACCACGTGTTCCAGCGGCGGGTGCGGCCCGAGCCCGACGACCTCGTGCGGCTGCCGATGGAGGTCGCGGCGCCGGAGGACGGCGGCCCTCCCTCGGCCACGATCGACCGGCTGCTGGCCGGGGCCACCTACGAGTTCGTCGTGCAGCCGTTCAAGGGCGACAACGGCGGGGTGCGCTCCGACCCCGTCGAGATCACCGCCGGCGACCACCCGCCGCCCGCGCCGGAGTGGGTGCGGCTGGCGCAGGACCGCACCACGCTGGTGTGGGCGCAGGTGCCCGACGCCACGCACTTCGAGGTGTGGCGGCGGCCGCTCTCCTGCGCCCCGCCGAGCCCGCGCCCTTCACCGGGGGAACCGTCCGGCGACGGCCCCTCCGGCGGCGGGTCGGCGGGCGAACCCGACTGCCGCCCCCAGGACGGCGAGGGGCCGGGCGAGGGCGCGGGCTGGCAGAGCGCGGCCGTGGTCAACGGCGACCGCCGCTGGACCGTCGCCCCCGACGGCGCGCCCGGATGGGAGCTGGCGGTGCGCGCGCACCGCGACTTCGTGCCCGGTGCCTACTCCGCGACGGTGGTGTACGAGGTGCCGGAGTGAGACCCCGGCGGGCGGCGCCGGGGGCCGCCGGCCGGCTGCTGCCGTGGGCGGTGGGCGCGGCGGCGGGCGCGCTCGCGCTGGGTCCGGCGCTGAGGCCGGGCTATGTGCTGCGCTACGACATGGTGGCCGTGCCCGAGCCCCCGCTGTCGGCGGTGACCCTGGGCGGCGGGGGCGGGTTCCCGCGCGCGGTGCCCAGCGACGCGGTGCTGGGCGCGCTGGGGCTGGTGCTGCCGGGCGACGCCGCGCAGGCGCTGCTGCTGATGGCGGTGTTCACACTGGCGGGTGCGGGCGCGGGGCGGCTGGTGCCCGACGCGCACACCGGCGCGCGGGTGGCGGCGGCGCTGTTCTACGCGTGGAACCCGTTCGTGGCCGAGCGGCTGCTGCTGGGGCAGTGGGCGATGCTGCTGGGGTACGCCGGGCTGCCGTGGGTGGCGGCGGCGGTGGCCCGGCTGAGCCGGGCGGACCGGGCGGACCGGTCCGCCCGGGCGGCGGGCGCGGCGGGGGAGCGGCGCGCCGGCGCGCGCGGCCTGGCCTCGGTGGTCACCGCGCTGCTTCCGGCGGCGGCCGGGGGGTTCTCCTCGGTGGTGCTGTCGGCGCTGGTGGGGCTGCCCGCCGCGCTGCTGGGCGGCGGCCCGGCCGGGCGGGCGCTGCGGCGCGCCGGGCTGGTGACCGGCGCGCTGGTGCTGGTGAGCCTGCCGTGGCTGGTGCCGGCGCTGGGCAGCGGCGCGCGGACCGACCCTGCGGCCGTGGACCTGTTCGCCGCGCGCGCCGACACCCCGTTCGGCGCGGTGGGCTCGCTGGTGTCGCTGGGCGGGATCTGGAACGCCCAGGCGGTGCCGGAGTGGTACGGCGTGCCGGTGCTCGCGGCCGGCCGGCTGGTGCTGTCGGCGGCGGCCGGGGCCGGCTGGGTGTGGCTGCTGCGGCGCGGCGGCGCACCGGGGTTCGGGGCGGGGGTGTCGGTGGCGGCGGGGGCCGGACTGCTGGTGGCGCTGGCCGGGGTGACCGAGCCGGGCCGCGCGGCGGTGGCCGCCCTGATCGGGGTGTGGCCGGGGTTCGGCCCGCTGCGCGACGGCCAGTTGTACGTGGCGCCGCTGGCCCTGGTGCAGGCCGCCGGGATGGCCGGGGTGCTGATGTGGCTGCGCCGAACGGCCGAGGCCGACCAGGCGGCGCGCGCGGAGGGGGAAGGGCACGGCGAAGCGCGGCTCCCGGGGGAACCCCTTATTTCAAGTGAAGCCGACCGGGACCGCCCCGCGCCACACCGGTTGCCCTGCCTGTGGACAACCGGAGGCGCCGGTCCCCGTGCCCGTGGCCGTGGGGGCGCGCCCGAACCCGCGCGGGGCGCTGGGACGGATGACCCAGGCCGCGCGTCGGCGCGCCGGGCGGACGAACCCGAACCCCACCCCGAAGCGGCGGATGATCCCGGTCCCGCGTCGGACCGGCCGGACGAACCCCACCGCGCGCCGGGCGGTGGGGCAAAGAAGCCCGGTCGCGTGCCAGGCCGCCGGATGGACGAACCTCCCGCGCCCGGCCGGCCCGGCGCGCCCCGGACCCGCCGCGCCCGGCCTGTGGCCGGTCCCGGTTCCGCCACCCGGCTCCTCGGGGCGGCGGTGGGGGTGGTCGTGGCGCTGGCGCCGGTGGCCGCGCTGCCCGGGTTGGCGTGGGGGGCCGCCGGGCGGCTGGCGCCCCTCGACTATCCGCGGGAGTGGCGGCACGTCCAGGAGATCGTCAACGCCGACGACCGCCCCGGCCGCGTCCTCGTCCTCCCCTGGAGCGCCTACCGCGGCCTTGACTGGCGCGGCGACGGGCATAGAGTCGTCGTACTCGACCCCGCCACCAAGCTGTTCGACCGGCGCACGGTGTGGAACGACGACCTGCGCGTCGAGGCCGGCGGCGCGGTGCGCGTGGTCGAGGGCGAGGACCCCCTCGCGCGGCGCGTCGACCGCCTGCACGCCGCCGACCCCGGCCTGGCCGCCTACACCGCCGCCCTCGGCGACCTCGGTGTCCGCTACGTCCTGGTGGAGCGCTCCGCGCTTCCCGGGGATCCGGGCGCCGACGTCCTCCCCGGCGCCGCTGGACCCGATGCCGCCGCCGCGCTCGGCCCCCTCGCTGGCGAGAACAGGTTCTCGCTTGCCGCCGCCGGGCTGGCCACCGTGCACGACGGCACCCGGCTCACCCTGCTTGAACTCCCGGATCAGCATGTCGCTCCGACAGACGACACCCTGTCGGGGTTGGAAGCCGCAGCCTGGTTCGTTACAGTTGGGGCAATTCTCTGGTCGATTGCTGTATCAGGTTCTAGTCTCGTTTCCAGGCGTCCCGCCCCGACCCCCGGTGCGGAATCGCGGAAGGAGCGCTCCACGTGATCAAAATCGTCGCCGCCTGCGTCATCGGCGCGGCACTGGCGGGCGGGCTGGCGCTGGTGGGAACCACGTTCGCCACCCAGAGTTCGTCGTCGACCGAACCCGTGAACCAGTCCCTCTACAACTACGGCGACCGCTGACCCCGCCGCGCCCACGGCCCTGACCTGACCTGGCGCGCTCCGGCGTCTTCGGCAGGGCCGTCCGCGCTCGGCGCCCACCCCCGCGCGCCCTGCGGCAGGCCCTCCTGCCCCGGCCCGCCCGCGCGGCGGTCGCCCACCGCGCACCCCCGGTGCGCCTCCCGATCGACCCCGGCCGTGCGCCGCTCCGGTTCCACCGTCCGGGCGCCCCACCCGGCGGGCACGCAGCCGCCGCCGGGCGACAAGGCGGAACGGGCGGAACAGGAGTGCATGTGGCCTACCAGCAAATACCCCTTTTCCCCGAGGTTCCCGGCCGCTCCGGCGCCCCCGGGCACCACCCCGCCGCCCCCGCCTCCGGGCGCCCCGACGGCCCGGAGCCCGGTACCGGCGCCGCGCCCGCCGCCGAGGGCGGCGACCCCGCCCAGCCCCGCCTCGACGGCCTGCGCGTGGTCATGATCAACTGGCGCGACCCCTGGCAGGCCGCCGCCGGCGGCGCCGAGGAGTACGCCTGGCGCATGAGCCGCCACCTCGCCCGCCAGGGCGCCGTGGTCACCTTCCTGACCAGCCGCGAGCCCGGCCAGGCCCGCGTCGAGACCCGCGACGGCATCGTCATCCGCCGCATGGGCGGCAAGTTCACCGTCTACCCGCTGGTCATGCTCTGGCTTCTGCTGTGGCGCCGGGAGTTCCACACCGCCCTGGACTGCATGAACGGCATCCCGTTCTTCTCGCGCCTGGTCCTGCCCCGCCGCACCGGCGTCATCAGCGTCGTGCACCACGTCCACGACCTCCAGTTCAACGCCTACTTCAACCGCCCCCTGGCCTGGCTGGGCCGCTTCATCGAGAGCGCCGTGGCCAGCCGCGTCTACCGCTCCTGCCCCACGGTCACCGTCTCGGAGTCCTCCCGCCGCGCCATGCGTGAGAAACTGCGCTGGCGCGCCCCCATCACCGTCGTCCACAACGGCAGCCCGCCCGTCCAGCCCATCGCCCCCGACCGCTGCCTCAACGAGGCCGAGATGGGCGCGCCCGCCATCGTCAGCCTCGGCCGCCTCGTGGTGCAAAAGCGCGTCTCGCGCATCGTCGACCTCGCCCGCGACCTGCGCGTCGACTACCCCGACCTGCGGGTGCACGTCGTGGGGCGCGGCCCCGAGAGCGCCACCCTGACCGCGCAGATCCGCCGCGACGGGATCGCCGACCACGTCCGCCTGCACGGGTTCCTGCCCGAGGCCGACAAGAACGCCGTGCTGGCCAGCTCCCTCCTGCACGTCACGGCCTCGGAGTTCGAGGGCTGGGGTCTGACCGTCATCGAGGCGGCGGGCCTGGGGGTGCCCACGGTCGCCTACGATGTCGACGGCCTCCGCGATTCGGTGCGCCACGGAGAGACCGGCTGGCTGGTACGGGAGGGCGAGGAACTGACCGACGTCGTCGCCGCGGCTCTGGCGGAACTCAGCGACCCCGTCCGCGCCGCTCAGATCCGCCGCAACTGCCGCGCGTGGGCCGCGCGCTTCACCTGGGAGCGCAGCGGCGCCGCCATGACCCGGCTGGTCGCCGAGGCCGCGGGCCGCCCCGTGCCCGCCGCCGCGCCCCCGGCCGCCTCCGCCGCCCCGGGTGCCGCGCCCGGCGCCGACCCCGTGCGCCCGCCGCGGCCGGCCCGCCCGGCCCCCGCACCCGCGCCCCTCACCCCGGCCGCCGCCGACACCGCCGCGCCGGCCCTGGCCCGCACCCGCGACGCCGGCGCCCGCCCGCCGCGCGCCAAGGCGGCCCCGTGACCCGTCCCGAAGCCGGGGACAGGCGCGCAGGGCACGAGGACGGCGACGGCGCCGCCGAGCGCGCACACGCGCCCGCCCGCCCCGCGCCCGCCGCCGCCACGGCCCCGGCCTCCGACGGCCGCCTGCTGCGCCGGCTCAAGATCTTCGGTGTCTGCCTGCTGCTGTGGGCGATGGCGCTCAGCCTCAACCCGCCGATGATCGTCGGCGACACAAAAATCGACCTGACGGTCAACCCCTTCGGGTTCCTCTACCGCGCGCTCTACCTCTGGGACCCCGCCTACTTCGGCCAGTTGCAGAACCAGGCCTACGGCTACTTCTTCCCCAACGGCCCCTTCCACGCCCTGCTCATCGCCCTGGACATGCCCGAATGGCTGGTCCAGCGGGTGTGGATGGCCGTGCTGCTGTGCGCCGCGTTCGTGGGCACCGTCAAGCTGGCCGAGGCCCTGGGGATCGGCTCCGAGCACACCCGCCTGCTGGCGGGCGCCGCCTACGCGCTCTCCCCGCGCGTGCTCACCCTGCTCTCCTACAACTCCGCCGAATTGCAGCCGATGATGCTGCTGCCCTGGATCGTGCTCCCCCTGGTCCACGGCACCCGCGCCGGCCGCCCGCCGCTGCGTGCCGCCCTGCTCTCGGCCCTGGCGTTCCTGCTGTGCGGCGGCACCAACGCCGCCTCCGAACTCGCGGTGCTGGTCGTGCCGCTGCTGTACCTGCTCACCCGCGCCAACGGCCCGCGCAAGTGGCGGCTGCTGGGGTGGTGGCTGACCGCGCTGTTCCTGGTGTCCTTCTGGTGGCTGGTCCCGCTGCTGCTCATGGGCCGCTACGTGTTCTCGTTCATGCCCTACACCGAGGACGCCGCGACCACCACCAGCGTCACCACCCTCACCAACGCGCTGCGCGGCGCCTCCAACTGGATGGGGTACGTGCCCGGCCACGGCCAGCCCGCGCTGCCCGCCGGCGCGGAGCTGTCCACCGAGCCGTGGCTGGTGGCGGTCACCGCCCTGGTCGCCGGGCTGGGCATCGCCGGGCTCATCAACCGGCGCACCCCCGAGCGCGCCTTCCTCATCACGACCCTGCTCGCCGGGACCGCGATCGTGACGGCCGGCTACACCGGCGCGCTCACCGGCCCCTTCGCCGAGACCATGCGCGCGCTGCTGGACGGCCCGCTCAGCCCCTTCCGCAACATCCACAAGTTCGACGCGATGATCCGGCTGCCGGTGGTGCTGGGCCTGGCCGCGCTGCCCGTCGCCGTGGCCCGCGACGCCGCCGACCGCCGCGCGCGCCGCGCCGCCCGCGACGCGCCCCCGCCCGGGGCCGCACCCGCCTCCGAGGCCGCCTCCGCCCCCGGCGGCGCGCCCCCTCCGCCCGCCGCGCCGCCCGCGCCGACCGGGGCGCCCGCTCCCCGGTGGCCCGCGCCGCACCGCGTCGCCGCGGCCGCCTGCGTCCTGGCGGTGCTGGCCACGCTGACCCCGCTGGCCACCGTGGGGGTCTCCACCCCCGGCGGGTTCGAGCGCGTCCCCGGCTACTGGTACGAGGCCGCCCAGTGGCTGGACCGGCACAGCGGCTCGGGCACCACCATGGCCGTGCCCGGCTCGGCGCGCGGCGAGTACGAGTGGGGCCGGCCCATGGACGAGCCCATGCAGCCGCTCATGGAGAGCGCCTGGACCAACCACCAGATCATCCCGTGGGGCTCGGCGGGGGTGTCCCGGCTCAACCAGGAGATCGACCAGCGCATCTCCTCGGGCCGCGGCTCCGCCGGGCTGGCCGACACCCTCGCCCGCATGGGCGTCACCCACCTGCTGGTCCGCAACGACCTCCAGCGCGACAACATCAACGGCGGCTGGCCCGCGCGCGTGCACCAGGCGCTGAACTCCTCGCCCGGGATCTCCCACGCGGTGTCCTTCGGCCCCGACGTCGGCTCGCTCGACGTCCAGCGCGCCGCCGACTGGTACGACCAGCCCTACCGCGCCCTCGACGTGTACACCGTCGACGGCGCCGCGCCGCGCGTGGGCACCGTGCCCGCCGACACCGCCCTGCGCGTCACCGGCGGTCCCGAGGCGCTGCTCAGCCTCGCCGAGCAGGGCATGCTCACCGACGACCGCCCCGTCATCATCGGCGACGACCCCGGCGCCGAGGCGGTCGCGCCCGAGGACACGGTGGTCACCGACACCGCGCGGCGCCGCGAGATCGTCTACTCCGACGTCCGGCGCAACATCAGCAACACGCTCACCGCCGAGGAGGAGCTGGAGCGCGACGCGCCCGCGCCCGACATCGTCGACCCCGCCTGGGCCGACTACACCGCAGTCGCCGAGCACACCGGGATCGCCGGGGTCCGCGCGTCCTCCACCGAGTCCGGCGCCAACGCCGGACCCACCACCCGCGACCCCGGCCGGATGCCGTTCGCCGCCCTGGACGACGCCGCCGACACCTCCTGGCGCTCCAGCGGGTTCACCGGCGCCGTCGGCCAGTGGCTGGAGGTGGAGTTCAGCGAGCCGCGCGAGGTCGGCGACCTCACCATCGCCTTCGAGCAGATCCCCGGCGAGCCGCCGCCCGCCCGCATCAGCCTCATCACCGACGACGACCGCACCACCGCGCCGGTCGCCGCCACCGCCGACCCCCAGGAGTTCACCGCGCCCCAGGGCACCACCACCCGCCTGCGCATCCGCGTGGACGAGCTGGCCTGGGAGCCGGAGTACCGGTTCGGCACCCGCGTGGGCATCACCGGCGTCACCCTGCCCGGCCTCCAGCCCGAGCGCACCCTGCGCGTCCCGGGCACCGGCGACGCCGGGGCCTTCCTGTTCACCGGCTCGGTGGGCACCGTGCCCGGCTGCATGGAGGGCTCGCGGGTGTGGGTGTGCAACCCCGGCCTGGCGGTGCAGGGGGAGGACGCCTACACCTTCGACCGCTCCTTCGAGGTCAGCGGCGCCGCCGCCGAGGGCCGCCACACCATCACCGGGCAGGCGGTGCTCACCGACCCCCACGACGCGGAGAACGCCGCCAACCGCGCCGCCGGCTCCGGCGAGCCCACGGTCACCTCCTCCTCCACCTCGGTGGAGCACCCCGCCGCCATGGGCCGCAACGCCCTGGACGACGACCCGGCCACCGTCTGGTACCCCGACCCCGACGAGCGGCGGCCCTGGCTGGAGGTCGGCCTGCCCCGCGCCACCGAGCTGGACGGGCTGCGCGTGGAGTTCCCGCGCGCCGACAGCGTCACCCGGCCGGTCCGGATCACCGTGGAGTCGGGCGGGGCCGTGCGCGAGGGCTGGCTGGACGGCACCGGCTGGGTCGGGTTCGCCCCGCTGACGGCGCGCGACCTCACCATCACCTTCGACCCGCCCGAGGGCCAGCCGCTGGAGGTGCGCGGCATCACCCTGCCCGACGTGGACCCGCTGCCGCCCGTGGAGGGCGGCGACGCCGCCACCGCCTGCGGCCTGGGGCCGGTGCTGCGGGTCAACGGCGAGCGGGTCGAGACGCGCATCGTCTCGGGCACCCTGGAGGACCGGCTGCGCGGCGAGCCGCTGGACTTCGCGAGCTGCTCGCCGGTGCCCGTCGCCGAGGGCGGCAACCGCCTCACCGTGGACCCCGGCAACCAGTACCAGGTGCGCTCGGCGGTGCTCGCCCGCGCCGACTCCGCGCTGCTCGGGACCGGCGAGGGCGACGGGAACGGCGCGAACGGCGGCGGGGACGACGGCGGCGCGGCGGTGCGCACGGAACCCGTGGACACCATGGGCGGCTGGGGCCGCAGCGAGCGCCGGTTCGACGTGTCCGTGGACGAGGCCAGCTTCCTGGTGGTCAACGAGAACTTCAACGACGGCTGGCGGGCCACACTGGAGGGCGCCGACGCGCCCCTGGAGCCGGTGCGGCTGGACGGCTGGAAGCAGGCGTGGCGGCTGCCCGCCGGCGCCTCGGGCCAGGTCACGCTGACCTACACCCCCGACACCGCCTACCACGCCGCCCTGGGCGTGGGCGCGGTGTTCGCGCTGGCGGTGGCGGTGGCGGCCGTGGTGTCGGCGCGCAAGCCCCGGTCGGCGCGCCCCCGGGCCGCGCCCGCCCCGCGCCCCACCCGGGCCGAGCGCGCCGCGCTGCTGCCCGCCGCCGGCCCCGCCCGGCCGCCGCGCCCGCTGCTGGTCTGCCTCGGCCCGCTCTACGGCCTGTGGGTGGGCGGCGCGGCCGGGGCCGCCGTGGTGGGCGCCGCGCTGCTGCTCGTGTGGTGGCTGGGCCGCGCGCCGTCGCGGTCGCTGCGCCACGCCCAGCCGGGGCGGCCCGCGCTCGGCGGGCGGCTGCTGGGCCTGCTGGCCGGCCCCTGGACGGTCGCGGTGGCGCTGGCCTGCGCCGGGCTCTCCCTGGGCGCGGGCACCTACCTGGCGCTGTACTACCCCTTCCACGACATCACCGAGCTGCTGAGCGGGCCGCTGCGCGAGTGGGTCGCCCAGGCGTGCTGCCTGCCCGCGCTGGCCCGGCTGGTGGTGGCCCTGGGCGAGCTGGTCGGCTCGCCCGCGCCCGCCGCGCCGCCCGGGGGCGGCGGCCCCGGCTCCGCCGCGACCGGCGCCGAGCCGGGGGAG
>NZ_JAJAQC010000051.1 GCF_027604915.1 Streptomonospora mangrovi | reverse complement strand
GCCGGCGCCCGGCCCCGCCTCGGCGCCCCCGGCCGCCTTCGGCGCGGCACCGCCGCCGCGCGCGGGCCGCGCGCCGCGCCGCCGGCGCCACAGCAGCCAAGCCGGCACGCCCACCAGCGCCGCGAGCACCGCGAACGGCAGCAGCCAGCCCGCCGCCACCGCCAGCGCGCCGCCCAGCCCCACCAGTGCCCGCCACCCGCGCTCCAGGCCGCCCAGGAACCCGATGGTGTCGTCGTCGGGGTCGGCCACGTAGGTCTCCGGCGGCATCAGCTCCAGGTTCACCGTGCTGTAGGCCACCTGCTCGGCCAGTGCCTCCTGGCGCGCCTGGAGCGACTCCAGCTCCTGCTGGCGGGTGCTGATCTCCGCCTCCACGGCCAGCACCTCCTCGACCGTCTCGGCGTCCGCCAGCAGGTCGCGCAGCCGGTCCAGCGACGCCTCGGCCGACTCCACCCGGCTGTCGACGTCGGCGACCTCCTCGGTGACGTCCGCCACCCGCCGGTCCAGGCTGGACTGGCTGCCCAGGGCGGCCAGCTCGTCCAAGGCGTCCTCGTAGCGGTCCTGGGGCACCTGGAGCGTCAGCGACGCGTAAGGGGCGTCGCCCTCGTCGGCGTGCACGCTCTCGGCCGAGACGTAGCCGCCGGCGTCGGCCACCCACTCCCCGGCGCGCTCGGCCGCCGCGTCGACGTCGTCGACCTCCACCCGCAGGTCGGCGGTGTACACCAGGTCGCGGTCGGCCAGGGGGACGTCGCCGGACAGCCCGGCCGAGCCGTCGGCGGCCTCGCCGCCGCCGGGCGCCTGGGCCTCGGGCGGCGCCTCCTGCGCCACACCGGGTTCGGGCGCCTCGCGCGAGGCGTCGGCGCCGCCGGAGGAGGAGGTGGCCGAGCACCCGGCCACGAGAGCGAGCAGCAGGATCGGCGCGGCCGCCGCGCCCCGGAGGAGGGGGCGGCGCGCGCGGGCACGGGCGCGTGTGTCCGACATGCCGCTACGACGCGCCGGGCCGCCCCGGCGTTGCGCGGCGCGCGTTGCGGGTTGGTCACGGCAGCGGGGGCGCGGGGCGGCGCGCGGCGCCCGCGCCCCCGGCGGCGACCCCGTGCGCGCCCGCCCCGGGTATCTGGAAAGCTGGGGGTATGCAGCGCCAACCCCACGTCGTCGTGGTGGGGGCCGGGGTGTCCGGCCTGACCGCCGCCCACCGGCTCACCCGCTCCGGGTTCCGGGTCACCGTGCTGGAGGCGGCGCCCCGGGTGGGCGGCAAGCTGCACGCCTCGCCGGTGGCCGGGGTGCCGGTCGACGCCGGCGCGGAGTCGGTGCTGGCGCGCCGGCCCGAGGCCCTCGACCTCATCACCGAACTCGGGCTCGCCGACCGCCTGGTGCACCCCGCGCCGGTCGCGGCGAGCATCTACAGCCGGGGCCGGCTGCGGCCCTTCCCCGCCGTCCAGGTCATGGGCGTGCCCGGCGACCTCGCCGGCCTCGCCCGCAGCGGCGTGCTCTCGCCCCTGGGCACCCTGCGCGCCGGCTTGGACCTGCTGCTGCCGCCCACGCCGCCGCGCGGCGACGTGTCGGTGGCCGGCCACATCGGCGCCCGCATGGGCCGCGAGGTGGTCGACCGCCTGGTGGAGCCCATGCTCGGCGGGGTCTACGCCGGGCGCGCCGAGCGGCTGTCGCTGGCGGCCACCCTGCCGCAGATCGCCGAGGCCGCCCGCGCCGAGCGCTCCCTGCTGCGCGCGGTGGGCCGCGCGGCGGCCCGCCAGCGCCGCGAGCGCGAACGCGCCCCCGGCCCCCGGCCGGTGTTCGCGTCGCTGCGCGGCGGGGTGTCCGTGCTGGTCGACGAACTCGCCCGCCGGTGCGGCGCCGACGTCCAGACCTCGGCCACCGTCCGGGCGCTAACCCGCACCCCCGGCGGCTGGCGGCTGGCCGTGGGCGCCGCCGCGCCCGACGCACCGCGCCAGGCGCCCCGCGAGGTCGCCGCCGACGGCGTGGTGCTGGCCTGCCCCGCACCGGCCGCCGCCCGCCTGCTGGGCGACCTCGCCCCTGACGCCGCGCGCGACCTGGCCGGGATCGAGTACGCGAGCATGGCCATCGCCACCCTGGCCTACCCCGCCGCCGCGTTTGCCGACCCGCCCCGCCAGAGCGGGTTCCTGGTGTCCTCCCGCGAGGGGCTGGCGATCAAGGCGGCCACCTTCAGCAGCGTGAAGTGGCCGTGGCTGGCCGAGGAGCTGCGCGCGGCCCACCCCGGCGAGGAGTGGGTGGTGGTGCGCTGCTCGATCGGCCGCGCCGGCGAGACCGCCCTGCTCCAGCGCCCCGACGACGACCTGGCCGCCCTGGCGGCGGCCGACCTCGCCCGCGTCAGCGGCGTCGCGGGCGCGCCCGCCCAGACCCGGGTGACCCGCTGGGGCGGCGGGCTGCCGCAGTACGACGTCGGCCACACCGAGCGCGTGGCCCGCGTCCGCGCCGCCGTGGCCGCCCACCCCGGCCTCGCCCTGTGCGGCGCGGCCTACGACGGCGTGGGCATTCCGGCCTGCGTCGCGGGCGCCACCCGCGCCGCCGCCGACCTCGCCGCGGCCCTGCCCGGCGCGCCCACCACCCACGACCACACCGACGAGACAAGGAGCCTTCCGTGACAACGGGGCAGCACCACAGCCAGCAGCAGGACCCGGCCGGCGGCGCGGGCGAGCAGGACCTCAACTCCCTGATCCGCTACACCATGTGGTCGGTGTTCAAGGCCGGGGACCTGGCCGACGCCGACCGCGCCGCGCTGGGCGAGGAGGTCGCCGCGCTGTTCGACGGCGGCGCCGACAAGGGCGTGACCACGCGCGGCTGCTACGACGTGCAGGGCTTCCGCGCCGACGCCGACATGATGTTCTGGTGGATCGGGGAGACCTCCGAGGCCGTGCAGGACATGTACGCGTCCTTCCGCCGCACCCGCCTGGGCCGCGCCAGCACCCCGGTGTGGTCGGTGGTGGGCCTGCACCGGCCCGCGGAGTTCAACCGGGGCCACGTGCCGGCGTTCCTGGCCGGCGAGGAGCCGCGCGACCACCTGTGCGTGTACCCGTTCGTGCGCTCCTACGAGTGGTACCTGCTGCCCGACGAGGAGCGCCGCGCGATGCTGGCCGAGCACGGCCGCATGGCCGCGCCCTACCCCGACGTGCGCGCCAACACCGTCTCGACCTTCGCGCTCAGCGACTACGAGTGGCTGCTGGCCTTCGAGGGCGACGAACTGCACCGCATCGTCGACCTGATGCGCCACCTGCGCGCCGCCGAGGCGCGGCGGCACACCCGCCTGGAGGTCCCCTTCTACACCGGCCGCCGCAAGAGCGCGGTGGAGCTGGTGGAGTCGCTGGCCTGAGGCCCTGATCTCCCCGGGCGGCCCGGCGGGGCCCCCCGGACCGGGGGACCTGCCCGCCCCTCCGGCCCCGGTCCGGCGGGGACTGGCGGGCCCCCGCCCGCGCGGGCGGGGGCACGGCAGCGGCGGGCTGGGCGCCGCTCAGGGGCTCTTGGCCGGGGCCGGCGCCGGGGTGTGCCGCCGTGCGGCCACCAGGTGGACCGGCACCGCCAGCACCAGGCACAGCAGCAGGCCGCCGCCGGAGTAGAGGAGCAGGCCGCCGCCGGGGGCGTCCAGCGCCCACGCGGTCAGGCACCCCGCGCTGACGACGATCCAGCCCAGCACGGCGTAGGCGAGCCGGCCGCGCGGCTTGGGGTAGGCCACCCGGCTGACCATCAGCCAGGCCACCACCGCCACGGCCGCCGCGCCGGCGTAGACCGGCGGGTCCAGCAGCACCACGGTGATCACCGCCATGGCGCCGAAGGGGCTGGGCAGCCCGGTGAAGGTGCTGCTGTCGGGCGCCTGGCAGGAGAACCGGGCCAGGCGCACCACCACCGCCAGCAGGACCGCCGCCGCGGCGGCCAGCGCCACGGCGCGGTGCAGCACACCGCCGTCGCCCGCCAGCGTCCCCCAGGCCACCACGAAGAACGCCGGGGCGAACCCGAAGCTGATGACGTCGGCGAGGTTGTCCAGTTCGGCGCCCATCCCGCTGCCGCCCAGGCGGCGCGCCACCCGGCCGTCGAATAGGTCGCACCCGGCGGCCACCAGCAGCAGGGCCACGGCCGCGGCGACGGCCCCGCGCTCCAGCGGGCCCTCGCCGCCGGCCGCCACGTGCGCCGACTGGGCGGCGGCCAACTGCCACACGGCCATGAACCCGCACAGGGCGTTGCCCAGGGTCAGGTAGTCGGCCAGGGCCAGCCGCAGCCGGGGCGCGTCCTCGGCTGCGCCGGCCGGCGCAGCCGAGGAGCTTGAGCCGGCGGCCGGGTCCTCAGTCGCGGTCGAGGCGGGTCTGGCCGGCCCAGACGCGCTGTCCGACCGCCACCGCCGGGGCGATGCCGGCCGGAAGATAGACGTCGACACGCGAGCCGAACCGGATGAGGCCGATCCTCTGTCCCTGCTCCACGGCCTGGCCTTCGGTGAGATACGGGACGATACGCCGGACCATCGCGCCGGCGATTTGGATGACCGTGACCTCACCGATCGCGGTGTCGAGGGTCCAGATGACGCGCTCATTCAGCTCGCTGTCCTTGTCGAATGCGGGTCGGAAGCCGCCGGGCCGGTGCTCGACCCGCCTGACCACCCCGTCCAGCGGTGCGCGGTTGACGTGCACGTTGAGGGGGTTCATGAAGACGGCCACGCGCGTGCGGCCGTCGGGCTGGGGGTCGATGCTCTGCACGACGCCGTCGGCCGCGCTGATGAGGCGGCCCTGGGCGGGGCCGCGCTCGGGGTCGCGGAAGAACCACACCATGCCCGCGGCGAGCAGGCCGGCCGGTACCGCCAGCGGCCGGGCGCGCCGCACCAGGACGGTCGCGCCGGCCAGGGCGAGGGCCGGGAGCAGCCAGGGGGCCGACCCCCGGGCCAGGGGGAGTCGGCCGCGTGCGGCGGGGACCGGGGTCGGTGCGTCGTGGAGCGGCATCGGCTGCTTTCAGTCGGCGGTAAAGGACCTGCTGCGGCGCGGACCCCGCCGGGCGGGGGGCGCGGAGAGGACACGATCGTAACGGCCGGAGAACGCTCAAGCACCGGCCGGGTGAATCCGTGAAGGAGGATGCTATTGCACGTTGTCGTCGGGCTCCAGCGTGAGCGCGATCGAGTTGATGCAGTAGCGGTCGTCGGTGGGCGTGTCGTAGCCCTCGCCGTGGAAGACGTGGCCCAGGTGGGAGTCGCAGGCGGCGCAGCGGACCTCGGTGCGCACCATGCCCAGCGAGCGGTCCTCGTGCAGGGTCACGGCGTCGCTGCGGGCGGGGTCGAAGAAGCTGGGCCAGCCGCAGTGGGACTCGAACTTCTCGGTGGAGCGGAACAGTTCGGTCCCGCAGGCGCGGCAGCGGTACACCCCGGCGGTGGTGGTGGAGACGTACTCGCCGGTCCACGCGCGCTCGGTGGCGCCTTGGCGCAGCACGGCGTAGGACTCGGGGTCGAGGACGCGCCGCCACTCCTCCTCGGACCGGGTGACCGGTGCAGGTGTTTCGTCCATACCGGTGACGCTACCGGCATTTACGGTGTTTGGGGCTGCCGACCGGTCGATCGGACCGTCATTTCGTGATCAATGCCCCTTAAGGGATACATGCCTGTTTCCCTTGCTCTGCGGCGTTCGCGGCGTTGGCGGCCGGGTACGGACCCTCCCGAGGCTATTGGCAGCCGGGAGTGTGACAATGCTGGTTTCGTATCGACAGCCATTGGACCACCGACAGCCGCTCCGTGTGGGGTGGGCCCGCTACTGCCGCCTCTGGGTGGACCACCACGCCGACCTGCTCCGCGCGCGGACCAGGCCGGTGTGGGGTCCGATCGCCGGGGCCGCGTCCGAGGTCGCCTGGGTCGGCCGGCTCACCGCCGGTTCGGTGGCCGCGCGGCTGGCGCGCGCCCGGCCGGGTCCCTGGACCGACGGCCGGTTGTTCGCCCTGGTCCTGGTGATCGCCCTCGGTTCGCTCGCCGTCGCCACCGTGCTGGGGTTCGCCCTGGCCGAGTGGCTGGCGGCGGACGGACCCGACGACGTCCTCCCCGCCGCGGGCGGGGCGGTCGTGGTCGGCGGGGCGCTCAGTGTCCTGGTGTTCGTCGTCTTCGCCTCGGCGGAGGCGGAGCGGCCAGACTCCGAGAAGGGGTAGCGACACGTGGCGGCAACCCGGGGCCCGGTCCGCTCGCGGACCGGGCCCCGGCGCCGCCGCCCCGGGCGCGTTCGGGCACGCCGCGCCCGCCGCGCGGGGCACCGCACCCGGCGGTCGGCGGTGCGGCCCACCGCGCGCGCCTCCTCGCGCGGCTTTGCGCGGCCCCGCGCGGCTCAGGCGTCGAAGTCGTACTGGAGGACGTAGGCCGAGCCGTCCAGGGTCATCTCGTTGAACTCCACGGCCTCGTGCTCGGCGGTCAGGGCGGTGCGCAGCACGTCCATCACCGGGGTGCCCGGGCTCAGCCGCAGCTCGCGCGCCTCGTCGGGCGTGGGCATGCGCACCCGGATCTCCTCGGTGAAGTGGGCCGGCGCCCGGCCCAGTTCGGCCAGCCGCGCGTAGATGCCGCCGGGGCCGGTGTCGGCCTCGGCGATGGCCGTGCCCGCCGCCAGCTTGGCCGGCAGGTAGGAGGTGGCCAGTTGCATGGGCCGCCCGCCCAGGCGGTACCGGCGGTGGCGCCGTACCACGAGGGTGTCCTCGGCCAGCCCCAGCGCCTTGGCGACGTAGCCGGGCGCGGGGACCTCGCCCACCTCGATGCTGTCGGTCTCGAAGTCGCCGTCGGGGGCGTCGGCCTGCCACACCGCGCGCCCGCTGCCCCACAGCGCCCGCGACAGCCGCCGCGGCCCGTGCCGGCGCAGCGGGCGGAACGCGCGCACGTAGATGCCCGAGCCCCGGATCGCCACCACGATGCCCTCGTTGATGAGCACCGACAGCGCCTGGCGGGCGGTGGCGCGGGCGACGCCGTACTGCTTCATCAGGTCGTTCTCGCCCGGTACGCGGGCTCCGTCGGAGAGCCGGCCCGACCGGATCTCCTCGCGCAGCGTGTCGGCGATCTCGCGGTAGACCGGGGGTGAGTCGTTATCGGACGTCGCCACGGCGTTCATCCTCTCGCCCGTAATGTGCGATGGCCCGACCGAGGTGTCGGCGACCGAGGGGCTGGGCGGGCGCGGCACTCGCTCGCGGCGGCCGGGGGAAGCGGTGGGGGAGTCGAGTCATGGACGGCCCCGTTCGGGGGGTTGTGTGCCAGGAAACCACAATCCGGGTATGTCCGATTGACCGACCCTTTATGCGCAATCGGGCATGAGTGGTCCGTGGCCACATCCGGCATCCCGTTTCCCGCCGTTCACTCCGGGTTCACCCCGTGGTGCGGTCCGGATCGTCGAACGCCTTGCGGTAGCGCAGGAACAGCGAGTCCTCCGACTCCAGCACCGCCGCCAGCCGCAGGTCCTGGGTGTGGGAGGGCGCGCCGCCCGCCACGATCCGCGCGGCCGCCGGACCCAGCAGGTGCGGGCTCACCGTCAGGCACAGCTCGTCCAGCAGCCCGGCCGCCGCGAACTCCGCCAGCAGGTGCGGCCCGCCCTCGGTGAGCACCCGCACCAGCCCGCGCGCGCCCAGTTCGGCCAGGACCGCCTCGGGCGCCACCGACTCCTCCCCGGCCACCACCACGTCGGCGCCGCGCGCGGCGGCGGCCCGCCGCCGCTCCGCCGGCGCCGACTCGGTGGTGAACACGATCGTGGGCGCCTCGGGCGGCGCCTTCTCCAGCACGTCGGGGTGGACGTCCAGCGTGCGGGTCACCAGCGCCAGGGGAGGCGTGGCGGTGCGCCCCGCCCGCAGGTCGCCCCACACCTCGCGCGGCCGCACCGGCCGGTAGCCCTCGATGCGCGCCGTGGCCGCGCCGGCCAGCACCACGTCGGCGTGGGCGCGCAGCACCGACATCAGCGCGCGGTCGGGCGGCGAGGACAGCTCGGCGGTGCGGCCCGAGGGCCCCCACGCCCCGCCGTCGGCGCTGGCCACCATGTTGGCCCGCAGCCAGGGCCCCGCCAGGCCGGCGGGGTAGGCGTAGGCCGCGGCGAGGTCGACGTCGGCGGCGGGCTCGGGCAGCAGCGCGCGGAAGCGGGGCGCGCCGGGGGCGGTGGCCGGTGCGGCGGAATCGGAGGTCATGCCTTGGAAGGTTAGACGCCCCGGCCCGGCTCCGGCTCGTTGTGCGACACGCGCCGCAGCACCACCAGCGCCTTGTCGATCACGTCCACCGCCTGCCCGGCCGGCACGAACGGGCGGTCGGCCACGTCGGGCTCGGCGGTGTCCAGCACGGTCTCCCAGGCGATCCCGTACTCCTCCCCGGGCAGGGTGAACTCCACCGCCTCGGTGCCGCTGTTGAGCAGCAGCAGGAAGGAGTCGTCGGAGACGGCCCGGCCGCGCGGGTCGGGCTCGCTGATGGCGTCGCCGTTGAGGAACACCCCCAGGGCGTGCCCGCCCGACCCCCAGTCCTGGTCGCCCATGGGCCGGCCGTCGGTGCGCAGCCAGGCGATGTCGGGCAGCCCGCCGTCGCCGGAGAACCGGCCCTGGAAGAACCGGCGGCGCCGGAAGACCGGGTGCTCGCGGCGCAGCCGCGCCAGCTCGCGCACGAACTCCAGCAGGTCGGACTCCTCGTCGGCCCGCTTCCAGTCGATCCAGGCCAGCTCGTTGTCCTGGCAGTAGGCGTTGTTGTTGCCGCCCTGGGTGCGGCCGATCTCGTCGCCGTGGGAGAGCATCACCACGCCCTGGGAGAAGAACAGCGTGCTGAGCAGGTTGCGGACCTGGCGGCGGCGCACGGTGACGATCTCGGGGTGCTCCGAGGGCCCCTCGACGCCGTGGTTGGAGGAGCGGTTGTCGTCGGTGCCGTCGCGGTTGTCCTCGCCGTTGGCCTCGTTGTGCTTGTGGTCGTAGGACACCAGGTCGGTGAGGGTGAACCCGTCGTGGCAGGTGACGAAGTTGATCGAGGCGTAGGGGCGGCGGCCGTCGTCCTGGTAGAGGTCGCTGGAGCCCGACAGCCGCGAGGCCAGTTCGGGCACCACCGGCTCCCCGCGCCAGAAGTCGCGCACGGTGTCGCGGTACTTGCCGTTCCACTCCGTCCACAGCGGCGGGAAGTTGCCCACCTGGTAGCCGCCCGGACCCACGTCCCAGGGCTCGGCGATCAGCTTGACCTGGGAGATCACCGGGTCCTGCTGCACGATGTCGAAGAACGTGCTCAGCCGGTCCACGTCGTGGAACTCCCGGGCCAGCGCCGAGGCGAGGTCGAACCGGAACCCGTCGACGTGCATCTCGGTCGCCCAGTAGCGCAGGGAGTCCATGATGAGCTGGAGGGCGTGGGGGTGGCGCACGTTGAGGCTGTTGCCGCAGCCGGTGTAGTCCAGGTAGTAGCGCGGGTCGTCGTCGGCCACCCGGTAGTAGTTGAGGTTGTCGATGCCGCGCAGCGAGAGGGTCGGCCCCATGTGGTCGCCCTCCATGGTGTGGTTGTAGACCACGTCCAGCAGCACCTCGATGCCGGCCTCGTGCAGCGACTTCACCATGGCCTTGAACTCCTGCACCTGCTCGCCGCGCGACCCGTTGGCGGCGTAGCGGCTGTGCGGGGCCAGGTAGGCCAGGGTGTTGTAGCCCCAGTAGTTGGTCAGGCCGCGCGCCACCAGCGCGTGCTCGGGCACGAACTGGTGCACCGGCATCAGCTCCACCGCCGTGACCCCCAGCGACGACAGGTAGTCGATCATCGCCGGGTGGGCCAGGCCGGCGTAGGTGCCGCGCTGGTGCTCGGGGATCTCGGGGTGGCGCATGGTCAGCCCGCGCACGTGCGTCTCGTAGATGACGGTCTCGTGGTAGGGGATCTGCGGCCGGGCGGAGTTGCCCCAGTCGAAGAAGGGGCTGACCACCACGCACTTGGGCACATAGGGCGCGCTGTCGTTGTCGTTGCGCCGCTCCGGGTCGTCGAAGTGGTAGCTGAACAGCGACTCGTGCCAGGTGATGTCGCCGTCGATGGCCTTGGTGTAGGGGTCCACCAGGAGCTTGTTGGGGTTGCAGCGCCGGCCGTGCTCAGGGGCGTAGGGGCCGTGCACCCGGTAGCCGTAGCGCTGGCCCGGCCCCACACCGGGCAGGTACCCGTGCCAGACGTAGCCGTCGTTCTCGGTCAGCGTGACGCGGGTCTCGGTGTCCTCGTCGTCGAACAGGCACAGCTCCACCTTGTCGGCGGCTTCGGAGAACAGCGAGAAGTTCGTCCCCGACCCGTCGTAGGTGGCGCCGAGGGGGTAGGCGGTACCGGGCCAGACTTCCACCATGGCAAGCAATCTCGTTTCTCATACGTCCGATGACGAAGTGGTTCTTCCGTCGAGTCCGGGGGAGTATTCCTGAACTTGCGCAAACTTGCCGGTCTTTCGGGCAACCGGGCCGGCTCCGGTGCCCGCCGGGGGAGCGCGCCGGGCGCGGGCCGGCCGCGCCAGCTCAGGCCGGCCGGGGCCGGGCGCGCTCGATGACGGCGGCGGTGTCGGTGCCGCGCGGCAGGCCGCCGAACACCCGGCCCGAGCCGGTGCCCAGGCGGGTGCCCACGAACGCGTCGGCCACCGCCGCCGGGGCGTGGCGCAGCAGCAGCGCCGCCTGGAGCAGCAGCGCCATCTCCTCTACCAGGGTGCGGGCGCGGAACTCCGCCTCCTCGGGGTCGGCCAGATCGTCCAGCAGCCGCTTGAGCGCGGCGTCGAAGCGGGCGTCGGCGCCCTCGGCCAGCCGCAGCTCGGCCGTGAACGCCTCGGCGCTGTCGGGGGTGCGGGCCAGGGCGCGCAGCACGTCCAGCGCCGCGACGTTGCCCGACCCCTCCCAGATGGAGTTGAGCGGGGACTCGCGGAACAGCCGGGGCATGCCCGACTCCTCCACGTAGCCGTTGCCGCCCAGGCACTCCAGCGCCTCGGCGGCGTGCGCGGGCAGCCGCTTGGTCACCCAGAACTTGCCGACGGCCACCGCCACCCGGCGGAACGCCGCCTCGGCGGCGTCGCCGCGCACGGCCCGGTCGGCGGCGCCGGCCAGCCGCGTCATCAGCGTGGTCGCGGCCTCCGACTCCAGCGCCAGGTCGGCCAGCACGTTGCGCATCAAGGGCTGATCTATCAGCGGGCGGCCGAACGCGCGGCGGTGCTGGGCGTGGTGCACGGCCTGCACCAGGCCGGCGCGCATGCCCGCCGCCGAGCCGATGACGCAGTCCAGCCGGGTGCCGTTGACCATCTCGATGATGGTGGGCACCCCTCGCCCCGGCTCGCCGACGCGCCACGCCAGCGCGCCGTCGTACTCCACCTCGGCCGAGGCGTTGGAGCGGTTGCCCAGCTTGTCCTTGAGCCGCTGGAGCAGCATGGGGTTGCGGGTGCCGTCGGGCAGCACCCGGGGCACCACAAAGCAGGTCAGGCCCTCCGGCGCCTGGGCCAGTGCCAGGAACACGTCGCTCATCGGCGCCGAGGTGAACCACTTGTGCCCGGTCAGCAGGTAGGTGCCGGGTTCGGCGGCGGGCACCGCGCGGGTGGAGTTGGCCCGCACGTCGGAGCCGCCCTGCTTCTCGGTCATCGACATCCCCGCCAGGATGCCGCGCTTGGCCTGGGGCGGGCGCAGGCCGAAGTCGTAGGCGCGGGCGGTCAGCAGCGGCTCCAGCCGCGCCGCCAGTTCGGGGGCGTGGCGCAGCGCGGGCACCGCGGCATACGTCATCGACACCGGGCAGCCGTGGCCGCTCTCCACCTGCGACCACACGTAGAACTTCGCGGCGCGGGCGACGTGGGCGCCGGGGCGGGAGTCAGCCCACGGTGCGGCGTGCAGGCCCCGCGAGACGGCGGTGTCCAGCAGCACGTGCCAGGCGGGGTGGAAGTCGACCTC
Organism: Streptomonospora mangrovi; assembly: GCF_027604915.1. GTDB lineage: Bacteria > Actinomycetota > Actinomycetes > Streptosporangiales > Streptosporangiaceae > Streptomonospora > Streptomonospora mangrovi. The sequence goes on along the minus strand of NZ_JAJAQC010000051.1, from coordinate 46,090 downwards.
GTCGACGCGGTGGCCGTAGCGGTCGTGGGTGCGCAGCACCGGGGGGTGGGTGCCGGCCTGCTCGCCCCAGGCGCGGGCGCGGGCGGTCCCGGCCAGGCGCCCCAGCTCGTGGACCTCCTCGGCCGCCCAGCCCGCCTCCTCGCGCTCCAGGCCCGCCGCCAGCGCGGCGTCGGCGGCGACGTCGTGGTCCTCCAGCGGCTCGGCCTGGTTGACGACCTCGTGGGTGGGCGGCATGGCGGCCTTTCCGTTCGACAACTCCCGAACGCGGTTCGGGCCGTACCGCGCCCAGACTAACGCCTCGTCGCGCGGCCCCCGGCGCACGGCCCGGCGGCGGTGCAGCGGAAAAGGCGCCCGCGCGCGGCCGGCGCGGCCCGCACGGCCGGCACAGCCCGCGCGGTGCGCCCCGGTGCCTTCAGCGCGCGGCCGGGGCGGGCTCGGGCACGTCGGCGGGCGCGGCCGAGCGCACCGCCAGCACGCCCTCGTAGTAGGCGATCTTGTGCTCGATCGCCTCCTGGGTGCGGCGCAGTTCGGCCATCTGCTCGGCGACGTGCTCGGCGTGGTCGCGCAGCACCTCCACCCGGCGCGGGATGGTGGAGTCGCCCGCGCGCACCAGTTCGGCGAACCCGCGCAGCCGGGAGATCGGCATGCCGGTGTCGCGCAGGCAGCGCACCAGGCCCAGCAGTTCGACGTCGGCGGCGCGGTAGCGGCGGTGGCCGCTGGTGGACCGCTCCACCTCGGTGAGCAGGCCCTCGCGCTCGTAGTAGCGCAGGGTGTCCAGGCTCAGGCCGAAGCGCTCGGCGACCTCGCCGGGGGTGTAGTAGTCGCTCATGCCCACATCATCACCCCTCGGCGCCGGGCGCGCCAGCGCCGAGGGGCGGACGGCGCTACCCGGGAGCCCCGGGGGCGGCCGAGGCGCCCACCGCGCCGGCGGCGGGCACCCTGCCCAGCGCGGCGTCGTAGCGGCGCAGCACCACCTCGGCCAGTTCGGGGGCGTCGCCCAGCGCGGGCGCCACCGCCGCCGCGCCCGCCGCCAGCGCCTGGTCGGCGACCCGGTCGGCGAAGAAGCCCGGCGCCAGCAGGTAGCCGGCCACCGCCACGCGGCGCGCCCCCCGCGCGCGCAGCCGCGCCACGGCCTGCCCCGGCGTCGGCGCGGCCGCCGAGGCATACGCCGGCACCACCGCGCGCCAGGGCGCGCGCCGGGCCAGCGCCTGGGCCATGCGCGCGATCACCGCGTTGGCCGCCGGATCGCTGGAGCCGGCCGAGGCCAGCACCAGGGCGGTGTCGGGGCCGGGCGCGGCGCCGGCCTCGGCCAGCCGCCGCTCCAGCGCGGCCAGCAGCAGCGGGTGCGGCCCCAGCGTCGCGCCGTAGGCCACCCCCAGCCACGGGCAGGACTCCCGCACCCGCGCCAGCACCGCCGGCAGGTCCACCTTGCTGTGGTAGGCGGCGGTCAGCAGCGCCGGCAGCACCACCGCCCGGCCGGCGCCCTCGGCGGCCAGGGCGCGCAGCGCGTCCTCGGCGCCGGGGGCCACGTGGTCGAGGTAGGCCACGCGCACGTCCAGGCCGGGGCGCAGCCGCCGCACCCGTGCGAACACCGCCTCCACGGCCTCGGCCGAGCGGGGGTCGGCGCTGCCGTGCGCCACCGCCACCAGCGGGACGTCGCGCGGCGCCTCCTGGCGTGTGTCCACCGGTCCTCCTTCACCGGGCCGGACGGCCGCGTGTGCGCCGCCGGCCCGCTCGCCCGCCGCGTGACCCCCGTTCAGAGGTGGATCCCGCACTCGGTCTTGCTCAGCCCCGCCCAGCGGCCCGCGCGGGGGTCCTCGCCCGGCGCCACCCGCCGCGTGCAGGGGGCGCAGCCGATCGAGAGGTAGTCGTCGTAGCGCAGCGGGTTGACCAGCACGCCGTTGTCGGCCATGTAGGCGTCCACGTCGTCCTGGGTCCAGCGCGCGATGGGGTTGACCTTCACCATCTGCCGGCGGCGGTCCCACTGCACCACGCCGATGTCGCGCCGGGTGGCGGCCTCGTCGCGGCGCAGGCCGGTCAGCCACGCGGAGTAGGGCTCCAGCGCCCGCTGGAGCGGCTCCACCTTGCGCAGGTGGCAGCAGATGTTGGGGTTGCGCCCGTGCAGCCGGGGGCCGAGGTCGCGGTCCTGCTCGGCGACCGTGCGCAGCGGGGTCACGTTGATCAGGTTGATGGGGTAGATCTGGGCCACCGCGTCGCGGGTGCCGATGGTCTCGGCGAAGTGGTAGCCGGTGTCCAGGAAGATGACGTCGATCCCGGGCACGACCTTGGACGCCAGGTCAACCATGAGCGCGTCGGCCATGGACGAGGTCATGCACAGCCCGTCGCCGAAGGTGTCGGCGGCCCACTGGATGATCTCCTGGGCGCTCGCGTCCTCCAGGTCGGCCGCGGCGCGCTCGGCGAGCCTCTGGCCGTCCTCCAATGTGACGTTCATGCGTTCCCATCCGTTGGTGCCGGGCCCTGCTCCGGGCCGCCGAAGGCGGCCGATCTCAGGCCGATGAACTTCACTCGGAACACCCGCGCGCAGGACAGGCAGGCCCAGGCGTATCCCGCGCCCCGCTCGCCGTCGCCCTCGTGCGGCATCAGGTCCTCGTCGCCGCAGTAGGGGCAGTAGAAGGGGGCTGCGCGCTCACTCATCGCGGCCTCACTGCTCCTCTCCGGCCCTGCGGTGTCGTCGGTGTCGTCGGTCGTGCCGGTGTGCCCGGTGCGGGCGCGGCGCGGGGGCGCCGCGCGGCGCCCGACGGCCGCCCGGGGGCCGCGCCCGCGCCCGGCCCCCGGTGCGCGCCGCTCACTTCAGATCGCCGTCCTCGGCGCGCGCCGCCCACGCGGCGAAGGACTCGTCGGCTGCGCGCTGGTCCAGGAACCGGCGCAGCACCCGCTCGACGTAGTCGGGCAGCTCCTCGGCGGTGGTCTTGAGGCCGCGCACCTTGCGGCCGAAGCTCGCGTTGAGCCCCATGCCGCCGCCCAGGTGCACCTGGAACCCCTCCACCTGGCGGCCCTGGGAGTCGGTCACCAGTTGGCCCTTGAGGCCGATGTCGGCGACCTGGATCCGGGCGCAGGAGTTGGGGCAGCCGTTGAGGTTGATGGTCACCGGTTCGGGGAAGTCGGGCAGCCGCCGCTCCAGTTCGTCGATCAGGTCGGCGCCGCGCGCCTTGGTCTCGACGATCGCCAGCTTGCAGTACTCGATCCCGGTGCAGGCCATGGTCTGGCGGCGGAACACGCTGGGCCGCACCTGGAGGTCCTCGGCCTCAAGCGCGGCCACCACGGAGTCGACCCGGTCGTCGGCGATGTCGAGCAGCACCAGCTTCTGGTCGGCGGTGGTGCGGATGCGGTCCGACCCGTGCTCCTCGGCGATGTCGGCGATGCGGGCCAGCACCGCGCCCGAGACCCGGCCCACGCGCGGGGCGAACCCCACGTAGTTGCGGCCGTCGCGCTGGCGGTGCACGCCGATGTGGTCGCGCTGGAGGTCGGGGCGCAGCTCCACCTCGGGGCCGTCGGGCAGCGCGTAGCCCAGGTACTCCTTCTCCAGCACCTCGCGGAACTTCGCCGCGCCCCAGTCCTTGATCAGGAACTTGATGCGGGCGCGGTGGCGCAGCCGCCGGTAGCCGTAGTCGCGGAAGATGGCGGTGACCCCGGCCCAGACCTCGGTGACCTGGTCGGGCCGAACGAAGGAGCCCAGCCGCTGGGCGAACATCGGGTTGGTCGACAGCCCGCCGCCCACGAACAGGTCGAAGCCGGGGGTGCCGTCGGGGCCGATCACCCCGGCGAAGGCCACGTCGTTGATCTCGTGGTTGGTGCAGTAGGCCGAGCACCCCGACACCGACGTCTTGAACTTGCGCGGCAGGTTGGAGAACAGCGGGCTGCCGATGTAGGTGTCGTAGATCTCGCGGATCTGGGGGGTGGCGTCGACGATCTCGTTCTCGTCGATGCCGGCCAGCGGACAGCCCAGGATCACGCGGGGGGTGTCGCCGCACGCCTCCATGGTCGACAGCCCCACGGCCTCCAGCCGCTCCCAGATGGCGGGCACGTCCTCGACCCGGATCCAGTGAAGCTGGACGTTCTGCCGGTCGGTGACGTCGGCGGTGTCGCGCGCGTAGGTGCTGGAGATCTCGGCGATGGCGCGCAACTGGGCCACCGAGAGCTGGCCGCCGTCGATGCGCACCCGCAGCATGAAGTAGCGGTCGTCCAGCTCCTCGGGCTCCAGCACGGCGGTCTTGCCGCCGTCGATGCCGGGGGCGCGCTGGGTGTAGAGCCCCAGCCAGCGGAACCGGCCCCGCAGGTCGGCGGGGTCGATGGAGTCGAACCCCGCCTTGGAGTAGATGTCGATGATGCGGCGCTGGACGTTCAGGCCGTCGTCGTTCTTCTTGTTCTCTTCGTTCTTGTTGAGGGGTTCGCGGTAGCCGAGGGCCCATTGGCCTTCACCTCGGCGCGGCCGGGAGCCGGTCGTTGCGGACGTGGGAGGCATTACGGGGTCCTCCGAAGCGGATCGCGGGACGGCGCGGGCCGGCGCGAGCGCCACGGCTTACGACCTCGCGGCCCGGCACAACGGTGTGCGCGCGCATCGGCAAGGTTCGGCGTGGGAGGACGTCGGCGCCGCTCGCGCCCCAGAGTGCGGGCGAGTCAGAATACGAAGCGGCCAGATCAACCGACGTGACGACAGATGGCACTGCGGACCCGCAGGAAGTCCACGTGCCGGCGCACGCAGAGCATCGGGTCCAAAGCAGCGATCATGCCTTGACAATGCCACGCCGCGACCGCCGTTGTCCAGATCGCGGGGGCGGCCGGAACCGGTGAATCCCGTCACGCGAAAACCTTCTTATCCTACTCGCTCGGTCGGGAAACGCATCACGTTTCGCCATCGAATCGGCCGTGTCGCCGCCCCGGCAGCCTCGTCGTCCGCCTCCGCCCTTTTCACGGGCCTAGGTTGGGGGATGTGTGGGGCATGCTCAAGCGCGCGGCGCGCGACACGGTCGCGTGGGCGGACCACTGGTGCCAGGCGCACCCGCGGACCGCCCGGGTCGGCGTGCTCGTAGGCCGCACCGCGCGCACCACCGCCCGCACCCGCGTGGTGGGCCTGGCCGCGGAGTCGGCGTTCTTCTCCCTGCTGTCGCTGCCCGCACTGCTGCTGGGGCTGGTCGGCACCCTGGGCCACCTGCGGCCGGTGCTGGGCACCGGCACCGTCCTGGAGATCCGGGTGTGGCTGCTGGACCTGGCCGCCACGGTGCTGACCGCCGACACCGTCGACTCCATCGTCGCCCCGCTGGTGGACGAGTTCCTGGCCGGCGCCGAGACCGGCCTGCTGTCGGTGACCTTCCTGATCTCGCTGTGGTCGGGCTCGCGCGCCATGAACGTCTTCATCGACGCCATCACCATCGCCTACGGCCTGGACGAGTTGCGCGGCTACGTGCGCCAGCGGGTCCTGGCCTTCGTCGCCTACCTGGGCGGCCTGCTGTTCGTGCTCGCCGTGCTGCCCGTCCTGGTCGCCGGCCCCGACCTGGTCCACCGCCTGCTGCCCGCCACCGTGGGCTACCTCAACCTCGCCTACTGGCCCACCGTGGGCGGGCTGTCCACGCTGGCCGTGGCGCTGCTGTACGTGCTCAGCACGCCGGTGCGCACCCCGCTGTGGCGCTACCTGCCCGGCGCCCTGGTGGCGATGGCGGTGCTGCTGGCCGGCTCGGTCCTGCTGCGGCTCTACCTGGACGCCTCCTTCGGCCAGGTCACCATCTACGGCTCGCTGTCGGCGCCCATCGCGATCCTGGCCTGGCTGTGGCTGATGGCCCTGGCGGTGCTCATCGGCTCGGCCCTCAACGCCGAGATCGACGCCATGTGGCCCACCCCGCGCACCGCCGCCGCCCGCGCGCGGATCGCCGCCCGCCGCCACGCCCGCGCGCGGGCGCTGGTGGACCGGCGCGAGGCCGCGCTGCGCAGCGCCGGGCCGGTGCCCGAGCCCGACGACGAGCAGGAGATCACCGCGCGGATGCGGCGGCTGCTGGGGTGGGGCGGCGACCGCTACCTCGGGACCGGCAGGGACACCGGCGACGCCGGCGACGCCGACGCCGTCACCCGGGCCGACCACGGCGCCGACACCCGGGCCGGCGATGACGCGGACACCCGGACCGGCGACGGCGGCGGCGCCCGACCCAGGAGCGGCACCGCTCCCGGCGCCGACGCCGGGACCGGCACGGCCGCCGCCCCCGCGCCCGTGGCGGACGATCCCGCCGGCCCTGGCCCCGCCCCCGGCCCCGAGCCGGCCGACCCCGGCCGGCCGCGCCACCGCATGCCCGAGCAGCCCGACACCCCGCCCGCGCCCGCCGCCGAGCCCGACGCCGGCGCCACCCCGCCCCCGGCGCCCGAGCGCGACCGGCCTCCGGCATCCTCGTAGGGGCGGCGCCCCGCGCGCCGCCCGCCCCATCCCCGCCCCCCTTCCCCCCGACTCCCCGCCCCCGACCCCGCCGGCACAGGTGCCCATGTCCCGCAGGTCCCGCACGCCCCGCCCCCAACGCCGCCCCCGCCCCGCCCGCCGCGCCGGTCTGGTGATCGCCCCGGCCGCGCTGCTGGTCCTCGTCGTGGTCGCCGCGCTGCTCACCGGCGCCGACCCGCTCGCCTGGCTGCGCGCCGCCGTGGGCGCCGGCCCGCCGCCGGGCGCGCCGCAGGACACCGGCGCCCCGCCCGCCGGCGACCCCGTGTCACCCGATGAGGCCGCCGAGGCCCGCGCCGCCCTGCGCGGCATCGAGACCGCGCCGCCCGCCCCCGGCGACGACTACGAGCGCGACGCCTTCGGCTCCGACTGGATCGACACCGACGACAACGGCTGCCCCACCCGCCACGACATCCTCGCCCGCGATCTGGAGGACACCGAGGTGGAGTCCGACTGCACCGTCGTCAGCGGCGTGCTGGAGGACCCCTACACCGGCGACCGCGTCACCTTCTCCGCCGATGACCCCATGGAGGTCCAGATCGACCACGTCGTGCCGCTGGCCCTGGCCTGGCGCACCGGCGCCGAGGACTGGGACCGCGACCGCCGCGTGGAGTTCGCCAACGACCCCGACAACCTGCTCGCCTCCGACGGGTCGGCCAACCAGGCCAAGGGCGACTCCGGGCCGGGGGAGTGGCGGCCCTACCCCGGGTTCCGCTGCGCCTACGCCGTGGCCTACGTCGGGGTCGTCGACGAGTACGGCCTCACCCTGCCGCCCGCCGACCGCTCCGCCCTGGCCGACATGCTGGACACCTGCTGAAACACCCCGCCGCGCCGGGGCGGCCGGATGTGGCCAAAAAAGCGTGCGATCATCGTGAGGCGCGCGGGCGCGGCGGCGGGCGGGGCGATAACCTACCGGCCGGCGCGCCGGAGCCGGGATCGGCGCAGGTGGGCGCCTGCACCACCCGGCGGGCGCCCGCGGCGCCCCCAGCGTCGCGGTGGGTACGCGGGCGCTCACGCGCACCGCTCCCGCTCCGGACACGTGTGCGACCTATCAGTATCATCGCCGTGACCCGTGATGACCTCCTCGCACCCGTCCGGCTCGGCGACCTCGGTCGGCCCCCCGCCGCCCGGCCCTGGTCCCCCTGCGCCCGGCGCCCCTGGACGACCGCATCCCTCCTGACGGAACAGGTTCACCAACACATGACCGCAGCGTCTCCGCCGCGCCGGGCCGCCACCGCGAGGCGGACCCGCGCCGGCCGACTCCGGGGCCACGGGTCGGCCCGCCGCGAGGTCCGGCCATGACCGAGGCAGCCGACGCCCACCCCCACCGCAGCCCGGTCGTCCTGGTGGTCGCCGCCGACGAGCGCAGCGCCGAGGTCACCATCGAGCGCCAGACCCGCGTCGTCTCCGGCACCACGCCCAAGGAGACCCGCAACGCCGCCCTGGACCTCGTCGCCGACTACGCCGCCCACCTGGGCCGCTCGGTGCTGGTCAACGCGCGCGACGTCAACGGCGCCTGGCAGCTCATCGTCAGCCCCACCGGCGTGGTGCGCGCCGCCGGCGGCCGCGAGGTCGCCCTCATGGCCGACCGCCCGCGCCGGCGCGGGCGCGCCGGGCGGATCGCCGCCGTGGCGGCGGGCGGCGTGGTGGTGCTCGCCGTGCTGGGCGGCGGCGGGTTCGCCGCCGTGCGCTACCTGCCCGGCGCGCTGGCCGACGACCCCGCCGCCGGGCCAGAGCAGCCCACCGTCACCCTCCAGGCCCGCCAGGCGCCGCCCGGGTTCACCGAGCAGGCGCAGTGGCGGCTGCCCATGCGCGACGGCACCCAGCCCGACGTCTCCCCGGCCGGCGACCGCGCCGCGCTCGTGGACGTCGACGGCCGCCTGCGGGTGGTCGGACCCGGCGGCCAGACCGCCTGGAGCGCCGACCTGCCGCTGCCCGCCGACGAGATGTCCGGACCGCCCCGCTTCGTCACCGTGGACGGCGACCAGGGCGTCGCCGTGGTCGGACCCGACCGGCTGTGGGTGTGGCCGTCCGGCGGGGGCGAGCCCCGCGCCTACGAACTCCCCGAGGGGGCCGAGGTCACCTTCGCGGGCGCCGGTCCGCTCGTGATGGCCGAGGGCCGCCCCTCCATCCCCTCCGGCGCCGAGCTGGCGCCCGTCACCAAGCCCGAGGGCTCGGGCGCGCTGCTGTCGGACGGCGGCCGCGTCCTCACCGCCGTGGTGCGCGGCCCCTGGGTGTGGGTCGCCCCCGACGGCACCCGCGAGGAGGTCCGGCCGCGGACCCCCGAGGGCGCCGGCGACCTCGCGGAGGTGCTGACGGCGGGCGGCGACACCCTGGTCACCTCCTGGCGGGTGCCCGGCGCCGAGGACCGCCGCGTCCTGGCCCTGCACGACGCCGCCGACGGCACCGTGCGCGCCGCGGCCGAGGTCCCCGCCCAGGCGGCCGCCGACGACGCTCCCTGGACCCACGGCGAGGCGGTGGCCGTCTACGGACCCGTCGTCTTCGACCTCGCGACGGGCACCGGCGCGGTCCTGGAGGGGTTCGCGTCGGCGAGTGCCGCCGGGGAGGTCGCCTTCGGCGAACTGGACGGCGCGCAGGTCGCGGTGACCGCCGGCGCCGACCCGATCGAACTTGAGGGCGACGTCGCCCGGCCGTGGGGCCTGCTCGACGGCCGCGCTGTCGTGGTCGCCGGTGGCGACCTTTACGCCCTCTTGCCCGAATAAGCCCCCGAGAAGACAGAGAGGAGCGTTATGTCGCTGACACCACGCGCGATCGGCGTGGCGGCTGCCGGCCTGCTGGCCGCCGGGTTCTCCGGTGCCCCGGCGTTCGCCGACACCGCCGAGGGCCAGGCCGCGCCTGAGACCACGGTCACCCAGGAGCAGCCCCCGGCGCAGGCGCCCGCGGCCGAGGAGGCGCCCATCAGCGTCGACTTCGGCCTGGCGCCCGTCACCCCGCAGACCGCGCCGGCGCCGCCCGCGCAGTCGCAGGACACGGGCGACGGCGGGATCCTGGACCCGATCCTGCCCGACCTGCCGCCGGACCCGCCTCCGCCGGTCGACCCGCCGCCGGAGGACCCCGGCGGTGAAGACCCCGGCGGTGAGGACCCGGGCGGGGAGGACCCCGGCGGTGAAGACCCCGGCGGTGAGGACCCGGGCGGGGAGGACCCCGGCGGTGAAGACCCCGGTGGCGAGGACCCCGGCGGTGAGGACCCCGGTGGCGAGGACCCGGGCGGTGAGGACCCCGGCGGTGAAGACCCGGGACCGGAGGACCCCGGTGGCGAGGACCCGGGGGAGACCCCGCCCCCCGCTGAGGACCCCGGGGACGAGAGCCCCGGCGGCGATGGCGGCGACGACGGCGGCGCCGTGCCGCCTCCCGCCGACACCGCGGGGGGGGGCACCGGGACGGGCCCCGTGTACGCCCCCCCGGGGGGCGCCCCCCCCCGGGGGCCCGACTCCGACGACGGCGGTTCCACCCCCTACCTCCCCACCACGGGTGTGGACCTGACCGGGTTCGTCATGGGCGGTGTCATCGCGACCGGCATCGGCGCGATCACCCTCTACGCCACCCGGCGCCCGGCGCCGGTCCAGTAGGACCCCGCCAGCGCGAGGCCGCCCCGGTGCGGTAGAACCGGGGCGGCCTCGCCGTCTCCGCGCGCGGTGCGCCGCGCCGCAGCCGCCTCAGCGGCTCCCCGGCTCGCGGCCGGCCGCGTCGGCGGCGGGCACCGCCGGCCGCGCGCCCGCGCCCGGCCGCAGCCCCCCGGCGAGCACCGCCGCCACCACGCAGGCCGCCGGCACCAGCCACAGCCCGGCCGTCAGCGACGCGGCGTCGGCCACCACCCCGATCAGCGGCGGCACCCCCAAAAAGCCCGCGCGCGCCAGCCACGCGGCCAGCGCCACGCCGTGCCCTCCGCGCAGCCCGGGGATCTCCCCGGCCGCCGCCAGCGCCAGCGGGAACAGGATCGACACTCCCAGCCCCATCGCGCCGAAGCCCACCACCGCCGCGACCGGATGCGCCAGCAGCAGCGCCGCCGCCAGCCCCGCACCCGACAGCAGCGCGCCCGCGCGGGCCACCGCCACCGCGCCCAGGCGGTCGGTCACGCGGTCGCCCACCATCCGGCCCAGCGTCATCATCGCCTGGCAGGCCACGAACGGCATGCCGGCCATCAGCAGCGGCGCGGCCAGCTCGTCGCGCATGTAGACCGCGCCCCACGACGCGGCGGAGTCCTCGATCGCCCCGGCCATCATCAAAAAGACGCTGAGGACCAGCAGCAGCCCCACCGAGCGCCCCGGCACGCCGAAGCCCCGCCGGCGGCCCGCCGCGGGCGCCGGGTGCTCCTCGGCGGGGTCGTCGTCGCGGTCGCGGCCGGGCAGCAGCAGCCGCGCCGTCACCAGCAGCGCCACCGCGATCACCACGCCCACCCCCAGCAGGTGCGCCGGGCGCGGCACCCCCCAGCCGGCCATGGTGGAGCCGACCAGGCCGCCGGCGACGGCGGCCACGCTCCACAGCCCGTGGAAGGCGTTGATGATGGTGCGGCCGTAGCGGCGCTGCACGCGCAGGCCGTGGGTGTTCATGGCGGAGTCCATCCAGGCGTCCAGCCAGCCCACGGCGAACAGGCTCAGCGCCAGCGCCCACCACGCCGGGGCGATCGCCACGACCGGCAGCACCGCCGCGATCAGCAGCCCGGAGACCACCGCCACCCGGCCGCTGCCGAAGCGGGCGATGAGCGGACCCGCCAGCATGCCGGTCAGGAGCGCTCCCAGCGGCATCGCGCCGATGGCCGTGCCCAGCGCGGCGTTGGACAGCTCCAGTTCGGCCTTGATGGCCGGCAGCCAGGGCACGATGTTGGCGTAGGAGAAGCCGTTCGCCAGGAACAGGACGGCCACCGCCAGGCGGGCCCGCCGTGCCGTGGTGTCGGGTCTCCCCGAGCGCCGTTCGACCGCCACCAAACCTCCCAGGATCCCATGAGTCGCGCGCCGACCCCAGGATGCTATGCGACCGGCCGCCTCCGGCCCCGCCGCAGGGGTTGTGCCGGACGGTGTCCGCCTTTTACATATGATCTTCTGGCCGCGACCGCGGCCGCCCGCACCGAACCCCCCGGAGATCCCGTTCGTCTTCGCCCCCCGAACCACACATCCCTCTCACCTCACCGGGAGCCCCCACCGATGATCGACCTGCGCGCGCTGCGCGAGAAGCCCACGCTGGTCGGAGAGCGCGTACGGCTGGTCCCGCTGAGCGCCGAGCACGCCGATGACTTCTACGAGTCCACCCGCGACGAGGAGATCCGGCGGCTCACCGGCGCGCACCGCAGGCCCGGCTACGACGAGATCCGCCAGTGGTGCGCGACCCGGGCCGAGCAGATCGACCGGTTGGACCTGGCCATCTTCGAGGAGCCCGGCGGCCGGTTCGTCGGCGAGCTGGCGCTGGACGAGGTCGACCCCGACAACGAGAGCGCGGCCTACCGCATCGCGCTGTCGGCGATCGAGTTCACCGGCCAGGGGCTGGGCAAGGAGGCCACGCGGCTCATCCTCGACTACGCCTTCAACCGGGTGCGGCTGCACCGCGTCTGGCTCAACGTCTACGCCTTCAACATGCGCGCCATCGCGGTGTACCGCGCCTGCGGGTTCACCGTCGAGGGGCGGCTGCGCGACGCCCTGCTGTGGGACGGCCGCCGCCACGACGCGCTCATCATGGGCCTGCTCGAAAGCGACTTCCGCAGGTCCGGCGACTGAGGCCGGGCACCGCCCCGGCCGAGGGGTGTCCGGCCGGTTCGACCGGGTATGCCCGTAACATTCGCGCCGCGTGCCGACCGGACGAGGAGTGGCGCCCCGCTCCGCCGCGCGGCGGCGGGCGCCGACACCGCTATGAATCCGCTGCCCGTGTCACTGCCGTTCACCGACCGCGCCGAGGCCGGCCGGCGCCTCGCCGAGCGCGTGCGCCCGCTCGCCGTCGCCGACCCGCTCGTGCTGGCCCTGCCGCGCGGCGGCGTGCCGGTGGGCGCCGAACTCGCCCGCCTGCTGGGCATCCCGCTGGACGTGCTGATCGTGCGCAAGATCGGCGTGCCCGGCCACCCCGAGCTGGGCGTGGGCGCCCTCGCCGAGGACGGCCGCATCTGCTACGACGACCGGGCGCTGGCCCGGCTGCGGCTGACGCGCGCCGACCTGGCCGACACGGTCGAGGCCGAGCGCGCCGAGCTCGCCCGCCGCGTCGAGGTCTACCGGCGCGGCCGGGCGCCCGTGGACCCCCGGGGCCGCGACGTCGTGGTGGTCGACGACGGGATCGCCACCGGCGGCACCGCCCGCGCCGCCCTGCGCATGGTGCGCCGCCGCGAACCCGCGCGGCTGCTGCTGGCGGTCCCGGTGGCGGCCCAGGCCGCCCTCGACGCGCTCGCCGAGGAGGCCGACCGCGTCGTCGCGCTGACGGTGCCCGACAACTTCCACGCGGTGGGGGAGTGGTACCGCGACTTCACCCAGCTCACCGACTCCGAGGTGACGGCGCTGCTGGACGCGGTGGCCGACCGCGCCGCCGCGCCCGCGCACGCGCGGGCGGTGCGCATCCGCTCCGGCGACGTCGACCTGGAGGCTGAACTGGCGACCGTGCCCGGGGCGCGGGGCACCGTCGTGCTGGCGCTGGGCCGCGAACGGGAGGACCCCGCGCGCCGGGCGGTGGCCGCCGCCCTGGGCCGGGCCGGCTACACCACCCTGCTGCTGGACCTGCTCACGCCCGAGGAGGACGCCGCCCGGCGCGGCGCCGGCCCCGGCGGAGCGGCCGAGCCGCCGGCGGCGGTGCCCGCCCGGCGCCTGGAGGCGGCGGTGGGCTGGCTGCTGCGCTCCACCGACTCCGCCGGGCGCCGCGTCGGGCTGTTCGGCGCGGGGGCCGGGGTGCCCGCCGCGCTGGCGGCCGCCGCCGCGCGCCCGGCCGACATCGCGGCCGTGGCACTGCACGGCGGCCGGCCGGACCTGGCGGCCGAGGCGCTGCCGGGGGTGCGGGCGCCGGTGCTGGCGCTGGTGCAGGGCGGCGACTCCTTCGTCCGCGAGCTGGTGGAGTGGTCGCTGGCCCGTGTGGGCGGGCCGCACCGCACGCGCACCGTCCCCGGGGCCGAGGAACTGCTCGACACCGAGGCCGGGCGGCGCACCGTGGGCGAGGCCGCCGTGGCGTGGTTCGAGCGCCACCTCTAGCCGCCCGGGGCCACCGGCCCCGCCCGGGCGGCGGGGACCGCCGCAGGGCTTCGGGGGCACCGGGCGGCACGGCGGGCGGGGAGTACGGCGGTGAGAAGCGCGGGCGGCACCGGGGGCCGGGAAGCACTGTGGGCTCGGAAACACCGGCGCTTCAAGGGGTGTGGACTTTGGCGGAGGCGGGTAAAAAACCCGCGGCGCCCTCGACGGAGACCGTCGGGGCGCCGCGGGTATGGCCGGGGGCCGGGCGAAGAACTGTTGTCTCGGACCGCATCGGGTCGGCCCGCGTTCAGGGGTGTCGGCCGGGGCCGGCACTCCGTCGTGGCGGTGTCAACCCTCGCGATGTCGCGAGTCGTGCCTGGAGGGGGCGCAGATGTCTGGGGTCAGGCCGCGTTGGCGCGGCGCATCCGGCGCCGGCGCTCCGACGCGCGCTCGTCTTCGTTCAGGCCGCCCCACGTGCCGTACTTCTCGGGCCGCGAAATCGCGTAGTCGAGGCACTCGGTACGGACGGGGCACTGCGCACAGATCTCCTTGGCCTTGCGCTCACGGATCTCCCGCTCCGGCTGACGCTCACCGTCGGGGCCGAAGAAGAGCACAAGGTCCTCGCCCCGGCACGCGGCGGCATCCTGCCACCCCCAGTGCGGGCGGGGGCGCAGCGCGGCCTGCCGACGTACCTGAGACATGGTTGAACCACCTCTACTGAAATCACTAGTAAGCTGTTGGGAAGACAGGGTCAGACAAAGGTCATGCAGCGTGAGCAACCCCGCACGACCTGAACGCCGTGCATTGCTTCGGTGTTCCCGGGTGTGGTTTCGAGTTGAACCACCGCGCCGAACCGCCGAAACCGGCGGGGCGCTCACACGAACAGCCGGGGAGGCGGTGCCGCTCTCCCTGCGGGCCGGTACGTAATCATGCCATCCCCGCTCCCGCTTGTGCACGGGGGGTGGGGAAATTACTCGCCTAACCGTTACCGAAACAGAGCTGCACTGACCAATCTTTGGTCGTATGTCCGTTTCTGTATTGATTTGCGAATCCGGTCGGCTCACCGGACTCCCCACATCGTATGGGTCAAGCCCGCGCCTGCCTAGGGTCAAAGCGTGATGATCCGATCACATCCCGGTTGGGCCCGCGCGCACGCCCGCGACGCCCTCCGCCGGGGGTCCGGCCGGGGCCGCGAGAGGGGGTAGGGGACAGGCCGGAGACGGTGCGGCCGCGCGGGGGAGGCGCTGATCAGCCCTCGGCGGAGTCGCCGGGCAGCAGCCGGGCGACCTCCACCCCCTGCACCAGGTTGCCCAGGTTGCGGAAGTACACCCCCGCGCCGGTCTCGCTCAGCAGGGCGTCGTGCACCGCCACCGCGCGGGCCGGCGCAACCGCGCGCAGGTAGTCCACCACCTCGGAGATCTTCGACCAGGGCGCGTGGACCGGGAACAGCAGCGTGCTCACCGGATCCTCGGGCAGGGTCAGGGCGTCGCCCGGGTGGAACAGCGCCCCCTGCTCGGTGGCCACCCGGAACCCCACGTTGGTGACGACCGGCAGGTCGGGGTGGATGACCGCGTGCCGCTCGCCGTAGACGTGGACGTCGAACCCCGCCGGCGCGATGGTGTCGCCGTGGGCGACGGCGGTGACGCGCGCGCCCAGCTCGCGCAGCCCGCCCAGTTGCTCGGCGATCCCGGCGTGGGTGTAGATCTCCAGCCCGTCGGGCGCCGCCTCGGCGGCGGCGCGCAGCCGGTCCAGGTCGAGGTGGTCGGGGTGCTCGTGGGTGATCGCCACGGCGTGGGCGCCCACGGCGGCGTCGGGCTCGCTGAACCCGCCCGGGTCGATCACGAGGACGGCGCCGTCGCGCTCCAGGCGCACGCAGGCGTGCCCCAGCTTGGTGATACGCACGTCAGCGATCCTAACCGCGCCGCGCCCCGGCAAACCGCGCCGCCCGGCCGCGCCCTTCCCCCGCCCCTCGCCAGCTACCGCCGGCGCCCCGCCGCCCCTGCCGGCACCCCCCGACCAACCCCCTAAGGGGACGACGGGGGTTCTCCTGCGGAACGGGGTGGGGGGAGACCTCGTCGTATCGGGGTAGACAGCGACTCCGGCCGCCGACGCCGCGACCGGACCGACCCGAAGGGAAAGGAAGCCCTGTGGCCCTGCTTCGCCTCATCCTCAACGTCATCTGGCTCATCGTGGCCGGGTTCTGGTTGGCGGTGGGCTACGTCATCGCCGGACTCATCTGCTGCGTGCTGATCGTCACCATCCCGTTCGGGGTGGCCTCCTTCCGCATGGCCAACTACGCCCTCTGGCCCTTCGGCCGCGAGATGGCGCGCCGGCCCGGCGCCGGGGGCGCCAGCACCGTCCTCAACGTCATCTGGGTGATCGTCGCCGGCTGGTGGCTGGCCCTCGGCCACATCGCCGCCGCCGTGGGCCTGGCGATCACCATCGTCGGCATCCCCATGGCCTGGGCGTCGCTGAAGATGATCCCTGTGGCCCTGGCCCCCTTCGGCAACGAGATCGTGCACTCCGACCGGCCGCGCGAGCCCTGGCAGTTCTGACCCGGCACCGGCCGGGGCCGGCCGGCGCGGGCGGGCGCAACGCGCGCGGTGCCCTCGCGGCCGCCCCGGCGCCGATGCGGTAACTTCGGCCAGACCACGACTCCCACGAGCGGAGCCGAGCGGCCCGGCCCGCGCCGGGTCCGCGGGGCGCCACAGCCCTAGGTCATCAGGAGGAGACAAGGGGGACGACGTGCGGTTCACCAGCCCACGGTTCGGGGCACTGCTGCGGAGGCGCCGGGTGCGCCGGGAGCCGCCGGAGGCGCCGCCGCCCGTCCCCGCCGAGCCGGTCGACACCGGCCCCGAGGAGAGCCTGCTCTCGCGCATGGGCACCGCCGCCTGGCAACTCCTGGTCATCGGGATCGTGCTGGCGTTCATCGTCTACGGGCTGGTCTACGTCCGCGTCGTCACCATCCCGGTGATCCTCGCCGTGTTCGTCACCGCCCTGCTGATGCCGCCCACCAACTGGCTGCGGCGCCGGGGGCTGGGGCGCGGCAGCTCCACCACCATCGCCATCATCGGCTCGCTCATCCTGCTGGGCGGCGTGGTCACGCTGATCGTCCAGCCCGCGATCTCGGGCGTCTCCGGCCTGGTCGACAGCGTCCAGCAGGCCATCGACGACCTGCCCAGCTACCTCCAGGCGCTGGGGCTCGACCCCGCCCTGGCCGCCACCACCATCGAGGCCGTCGAGCGCGAGTTCCGGTCCATGGCCCAGGAGGACTGGTCCCAGTGGATCAGCCAGGCGTGGGTCGCCGGGGCCACCGTGCTGGAGTTCCTGGTCGGGCTGATCCTCATCATCGTGCTCACCGTGTACTTCGTGCACTCCGGCGACCTGCTGATGGAGTGGCTGCGCTCGCTGTTCCCCGCGCGCTCGCGCCGCTCCATCAAGGCCGCCACCGAGATCTCCTACGGGGTGATGGGCCGCTACGTGCGCGGCGTGGCGCTGGTGGGCCTCATCGACGCCGTGGGCATCGGCCTCTTCCTGCTCATCTTCCTCGACCCCGGCCTGGCCATCCCGCTGATCGTGCTGACCTTCGTCGGCGCGTTCCTGCCGGTCATCGGCGCGTTCCTGTCGGGGCTGCTGGCCGCAATGGTGGCCCTGGTCACCGAGGGCTGGATCATCGCCCTGGTGGTCGTGGCCGCCGTCGTCGTCGTGCAGCAGTTGGAGAGCCACGTCTTCGCGCCGCGCGTCTACGGCAAGGCGCTGGAACTGCCCTCGGCCGTGGTGCTGCTGGCCATCACCCTGGGCAGCATCCTCGGCGGGATCGCCGGCGCCTTCCTGGCCACCCCGATCGCCGCGGTGATCGCCGCCCTGCTGCGCAACCGGCCGCTGGAGCACGCCGCCGACCACGGGATCACCGTCGGCGCCGGAGGGCGCCCCGGCGAGGTCGCCGCCGACCGCGACAAGGAGAAGGCGGCCGCGCCCGCCGGCGGCGAGGCGGCGCCCGGCCCCGCCGCGCCGGCCGGCCCGCGCGCCACCGCCGAGCCCGCCAAGCCGGCCGAGCGGCCGGGCGAGCCCGGACCGGCGGGCGGCACCCCGCCCGCCCCGCCGGCGGGGGATTAGCCGGCGGGCGCGGGGCGTTGTGGGCACGGGAGGCGGCGCCGCGCGCGTTGGCGCGTGAGCGGCTAGTCTGGGCGGCGCGCGTGCCTTCGCCCGCCGGCGCCCCCGCCCCTCGCGACCCCGGCCGCGCCCGGCGCCGCGCCCCGCCGCCCCTGCCCGCACCACCTGTCTGCCGAGAAGGTCTGTCCTCCCATGCTGATCGCCACTGACCTCGAACTGCGCGTCGGCTCCCGGCTGCTGCTGGAGCCCACCACGCTGCGCGTCGCCGCCGGCGACCGCATCGGCCTGGTCGGGCGCAACGGGGCGGGCAAGACCACCCTCACCAAGGTGCTGGCCGGCGAGGGCATCCCCGCCGGCGGCACCGTCACCGTCGGCGGCACGCTGGGCTACCTGCCCCAGGACCCCCGCGCCACCGATCCCGAGGAGCTGGCGCGCGACCGCATCCTGTCGGCGCGCGGCATCGCCGACGCGCTGCGCCGCATGCGCGCCGCCGAGGAGGGCATGGCCAGCGACGACCCCAAGGTCCGCGACAAGGCCGCCCGCGCCTACGCCCGCGCCGAGGAGCACCTGCTGGTCATGGGCGGCTACGCCGCCGAGTCCGAGGCCGCCTCGATCGCCAGCAGCCTCAAGCTCGACGAGCGGGTGCTGGGCCAGCCGCTGGGCACGCTCTCGGGCGGCCAGCGCCGCCGCATCGAGCTGGCCCGCATCCTGTTCAGCGGGGCCGACACCCTGCTGCTGGACGAGCCCACCAACCACCTCGACGGCGACTCCGTGGCCTGGCTGCGCGACTTCCTCAAGTCCCACCAGGGCGGGCTGGTGGTCATCAGCCACGACGTGGAACTCGTCGAGGACGTCGTGAACCGGGTGTTCTACCTCGACGCCAACCGGTGCGTCATCGACGTCTACAACATGGGCTGGCGCGCCTACCTGGCCCAGCGCCAGGCCGACGAGCGCCGCCGCGCCCGCGAGGCCGCCAACGCCGAGAAGCAGGCCGGCGCCCTCCAGAAGCAGGCCGACCGGTTCCGCGCCAAGGCCACCAAGGCCAAGGCCGCCCACCAGATGGAGGCCCGCGCCGAGCGCATCCTCAACTCCGTGCAGGGCCAGCGCCAGGCCGACCGGGTGGCCAAGCTGCGCTTCCCCGACCCCGCGCCCAGCGGGCGCACCCCGCTCATGGCGCGGGGGTTGTCCAAGTCCTACGGCTCGCTGGAGATCTTCACCGGCGTCGACCTCGCCATCGACCGGGGCAGCCGCGTGGTCATCCTCGGCCTCAACGGCGCGGGCAAGACCACCCTGCTGCGGCTGCTGGCGGGTGTCGAGAAGCCCGACACCGGCGAGGTGGTGGAGGGCCACGGGCTGCGGCTGGGCTACTACGCCCAGGAGCACGAGACCCTCGACACCAGCCGCACGGTGCTGGAGAACATGATGAGCGCGGCGCCGGACCTGCCCGAGGTCGAGGCGCGGCGCACGCTCGGCTCGTTCCTGTTCACCGGCGACGACGTCGACAAGCCGGCGGGGGTGCTCTCGGGCGGCGAGAAGACCCGGCTGGCGCTGGCCGCGCTGGTGGTCTCCAGCGCCAACGTGCTGCTGCTGGACGAGCCCACCAACAACCTCGACCCGGCCAGCCGCGAGGAGATCCTGAGTGCGCTGCGCAACTACAAGGGCGCCATCGTGCTGGTCACCCACGACGAAGGAGCAGTCGAAGCACTCCAGCCGGAACGCGTCATCCTTCTGCCCGACGGCGTGGAGGATCTGTGGAACGTTGAATTCGCCGATTTGATCGCACTCGCCTGACCTGCGACAACGGTGAAGGGGTACCTGGGCGACGCGCGAGGCGGCCCCGGGTTGCCATTCCCCTATTAACGGTCGCGATAAAGGGCGGTCCGAAAAGGGCGCGGCGCGCCGACACGACTCCGCCGCGTCGCGAATGGGTAGCCACTGGCCTCCCCATGGCTGATCATGGGCAGCAATGTCGCGTTGATCACCAACACCGACGGGAGGACGCTGTGGCCGAGACCCTGAAAAAGGGCACGCGCGTGACCGGCAGCGAACGTTCTGAACTGGCGACCGAGCTGAAAAGACGCTACGACGAGGGCGAGAGCATCCGCTCGCTGGCCGCCTCGACCGGGCGGTCCTACGGATTCGTCCACCGGCTGCTGACGGAGGCCGGCGTGACCCTGCGCGGCCGCGGGGGAGCCACTCGCCGCTCCTGACCTGGCCGACCCGGCCGTCCCGACCGCCCCGCCCCCGACCCGCCGCGGCGCCCCTCCCGGTGGACGCGGGCCAGGCGAACCGACGTCTCACGCCCTTCGCGCGGCGCCTTGCCCCGCTGACCGCGTCCTCGTCACACGACCACTCGGCCTGCCCCGGCCCCGACGAGACCGGCACGACCACCACCAAGGCGCCCGCGAGGGGCGCTTTCGCGTCCGCGCCGGCCGGTCGGCGCCGCACCGGCCCGCGGCAGCCGCACCGGCCGCACCGCCTCCCGTCCGCGCCCCCGTTCCCGCCGGTCGGCCCCCCGTCGCGCGCCGCGCGCGGGTGTGGTCCATCATCGACGGTGAGGACGCCCGCGCCGCCCGGCGCGGCCCGGAGCAGCGGAGGTGCGCATGGCCGGCACGGCCCTACCCACGGACGACGAGCTGGCCGCGGCCGGGCTGCGCCTGGCGGTCGAGGAGCGCCCGCAGGGCGGGATCGCGCGCATCACCCTGGCCCGGCCCGAGCGGCACAACGCCATGACCGACCGCACCTGGACGGCGCTGGCCCATGTCGGCCATGCGCTGCCCGCGTCCGTCCGAATTGTTGTGATTGACGGCGAAGGTCCGTCGTTCTCGTCGGGAATCGACACCGCGATGTTCGCCCCCGGCAACGAGGACTCCGCGCTGAATCGATTCATCCGCGACCCCGCCGGGCGCGCCGACCTCGACGCCGCCATCGCCGGGTACCAGGAGGGCTTCCTGTGGCTCCGGCGGCCCGGCATCGTGTCGGTCGCGGCCGTCCACGGCCACGCCATCGGCGCCGGCTTCCAGCTCGCCCTGGCCTGCGACCTGCGGATCCTCAGCGACGACGCCGACCTGTGCATGAAGGAGCCCGCGCTGGGCCTGGTGCCCGACCTCACCGGCACCAAGCCGCTGGTCGACATCGTGGGCGTCAACCGCGCCCTGGAGCTGTGCCTGACCACCCGCACCGTCGGGGCACAGGAGGCGCGGGAGCTGCGGCTGGCCGAGCTGGTCGTGCCCGGAGACCAGCTCGCCGGCGCCGTGGACGACCTGGTCACCGCCCTGCTGGAGACCCCGCGCGACGCCGCCGCGGCGACCAAGGAGCTGCTGCTGGGCGCGCCCGGCCGCACCCTGGAGGAGCAGGCCGCCGCCGAACGCGCCGCCCAGGTCGAGCGGTTCGCCGCGTGGGCGGCGGCCGCCGGGCGGAGCTGAGAAGCCACAGGGCCAGGGCCAGGGCCGGGCGCGCCCGCGCGCCCGGCCCCGGGTGTTCGGCGCCACCGCCGCCCGCCGTCCGCTGTCCGGGGGTGGGCCGGGGCGCCGGCGCGCGCCCGGACGGGGCGCGCTGACCGCCTCCGTTCCGGGAGGCCGGGATCACGAAGGAATATCGGAGACCTCGGCGCGGTTGACGACCTTTGTCTAGTACGCTGCACAAGGCGGTCACTTCATGCCGCGCGCATCGGGCGCGCCGGGCCGCTTGGCGCCGGGGGCTGCGGACTTCTCGCGTCCCCGTGTCGCGTATTTCCGGCGCGTTTGTGTGATCTCTTCGTGCTGCCCATGTGGCCGCGGAGCCTTCCTCGAAACGCCGCCGACTGATGAGGAAGGTTTACGTCACTTGACGGACAATGCCGCATGCCCGGCTTTCGGTGATCTCGGACTCCCGACCGCGATCGTCGACAAGCTGGCGCAGAACGGTGTCTCCACCCCGTTCCCGATCCAGGCCGCCACCATCCCCGACGCGCTCGCCGGCCGCGACGTGCTCGGCTGCGGCCGCACCGGATCGGGCAAGACCCTCGCGTTCGGCCTGCCGCTGCTGGTGCGCGCCGCCGAGCGCCGCGCCGCCCCCCGCCGCCCGCGCGGTCTGGTGCTGGTCCCCACCCGCGAACTCGCCCACCAGGTGCGCGACGCGCTCCTGCTCTACGGCCGCACCCTCGGCGTGCGCATCGGCGACGTGGTGGGCGGCAGCTCCTACACCCGCCAGATCAACGAGCTGCGCCGGGGCGTCGACATCCTCGTCGCCACCCCCGGCCGCCTCACCGACCTGATCGAGCAGGGCGCCTGCGACCTCGGCGAGGTCGAGCTGACGGTGCTCGACGAGGCCGACCAGATGTGCGACATGGGCTTCATGCCGCAGGTCAGCAAGCTGCTGGACCTGGTGCGCCCCGGTGGCCAGACCCTGCTGTTCTCGGCCACGCTCGACGGCGACGTCGACAACCTCGTGCGCCGCTACATGAACGACCCCAAGACCCACTCGGTCGACCCGCCCGTCTCGCAGGTCACCACCATGGAGCACCACCTGCTCAAGGTGCTGCCGCACGACAAGAACCGCGTGGCCACCGAGATCGCCGCGCGCGACGGCCGCACGATCCTGTTCGTGCGCAGCAAGTACCGTGCCGACAGCCTCAGCGAGCAGTTGGTCAAGGCGGGCGTGCCCGCCGCGCCGCTGCACGGCGGCAAGACCCAGAGCGTGCGCACGAAGACCCTCGCCAAGTTCCGCGAGGGCCGCATCCAGGCGCTGGTGGCCACCGACGTCGCCGCGCGCGGCATCCACGTCGACGGCATCGACCTGGTCGTCAACGTCGACCTGCCCGCCGGCCACAAGGACTACCTCCACCGGGGCGGGCGCACCGCCCGCGCCGGGGAGTCCGGCCGCGTGGTGTCCCTGGTGGCGCCCAACCAGCGCCGCATGGCCCGCCGCCTGCTCGGCGACGCCGGGGTGGAGGCCCAGCAGCACCTGGTCAACCCCGGCGACGAACTGCTCGCCCAGGTGACCGGCGCCCGCGAGCCCTCCTGGGAGCCGTGGATCGAGCCGCCGGAGCCCGAGCGGGAGCGCCCGCGCCGCGGCGGCGGCCGGGGCGGCCCCGGCGGGCGCCGCCGCAACGGCGGCCCGCGCCAGCAGGGCGAGCGCCGCTTCTCCGGCGGGCACTCCGAGCACCGGGGCACCCGCGAGCACTCCCGGCGCGACGAGCAGGGCGGCGCCGGCCGGCACCGCGAGCCCCGCGCCTTCGACGGCGACCGCCGCACCCGCCGCGACGACCGCCCCGCGCGCCCGGCGCGCGGCCACGGCACCCCGGCCGCCCGGGGCTGACCCGGACGGCGGCCACGCGGCGACGTCCACGCGGCAACGCCTACGCGGCGGCGTCCACCGACACGGTGGGCGCCGCCGCGTCGTTGTGTCCCGCCGCGCCGCGGCTCGTCGGCTCAGGCCTCGCGCGGGGCGTACATGATGACGGCCACGCCCACCAGGCAGACCAGGGCGCCGACCACGTCGAAGCGGTCGGGCCGGAACCCGTCGACCACCATGGCCCACACCAGCGAGCCCGCGACGAACACCCCGCCGTAGGCGGCCAGCACCCGGCCGAAGTCGGCGTCGGGCTGAAGCGTGGCCACGAACCCGTACAGGCCCAGCGCCAGCACGCCCGCACCCGCCCACAGCAGCCCCCGGTCCTCGCGGACCCCCTGCCAGACCAGCCACGCCCCGCCGATCTCGCACAGCGCCGCCGCGACGAACAGCAGTATCGACTTGAGCGTCAGCACGCCGTCCTCCCGAGGGACGCGAGGGAAGCGGCGGAGGGGGTGGTAGGGCAGAGGCGGAGGCGGGGAAGGCGCGGCAGGGGAATGCCGGTCGCGGCCCCGACGGGGTTGGTGTGCACGTCGGCCACGCTAGAGCCTCCACACCCCTGGCCACGACGAGGCCCGCACCACAGCGGCGCGGCGGCGAATGCGGCGAATGCGACGCGCGATCGGGGCGGGTCGACGGTCATCGGCTCGCGCCCCGGTGATTGATGTCGGCGGGGGATCCCGCCGTCCTCGGTGCCCCGATTCCGCCGCGACCAAGCCTCCCGCGCCGCGCCGGGTGGGGGAAACGGGCGCGTCGTCCGCTCCGGGCGGGTAAAGTGCGAAACGCCCGGGCGACGTGACCGTAGCGGCGCGCCGCCCGGTGCGTGATGACAGCCGCGTGCGCCCGCGCGGTCCCGGCCTGCCGGCCCCCGGTCCGCCCGCGCGCTCCGGGGCCGAAGGCGCGTCGCGGCCGGGTTCGCCACGGCGCCCACCAGCGGCGACCCGTGCGTGTGGCGGCTTCCGCCGCGCACGTGATGAAAACCGTTCTCGGTACGATGCCATGGACCGCTCGCACCGAGCGGCCCACCCGGCGCCCCGCCGCGCGGGGCCGGCCCACCAGCACGAAGACAACGGAGTTCCACGCGTGTCCGAACGTTCCACGGCGGGACCCGCTCCGCCCGCACACGCCTCCCTGGGCGACTCCCTCGCCGGAGGCTGGGACGACCCCGACGCGCTGCCGCCGCCCGACTGGGGGCGGCCGCGCGGGCCGCGCCGGCTGGCCACCGTGTGGGCCTTCGCCCTGTTCCTGGTGGCCCTGGCCATGGGCAACGCCTGGTTGTCGGACCGGCTGACCGGCGAGGCGTTCCTCGCCTGGGCGACCGTGTTCACCGCCATCAGCCTCCAGGCGCTGCCGTTCCTGGTCTTCGGCATCGCGCTGTCGGCCGCGCTGACCGCGTTCGTCCCGGCGTCGTTCTACCAGCGCGTGATGCCGCGCAACCCCGTCGCGGCGGTGCCGGTCGCCGGCGCCGCCGGCATGGTGCTGCCCGGGTGCGAGTGCGCGTCGGTGCCGGTCGCCAACGGGCTCATCAAGCGCGGCGTGGCACCGGCGGCAGCGCTCACCTTCCTGCTGGCCGCGCCCGCCATCAACCCCGTCGTGCTGGTGGCCACCGCCGTGGCCTTCGCCGGGCAACCGGAGATGGTGGTGGGCCGGCTGGTGGCGTCCTTCGGCGCCGCCGTGGTGGTCGGCTGGATCTGGGCGCGGCTGGGCCGCACCGACTGGCTGCGCCCGCCGCGCACCCACCACGACCCCGGCGCCTCCAAGTGGCAGGTCTTCCGGGAGTCCATGCTGCACGACCTCATGCACGCGGGCGGGTTCCTGGTCGTCGGCGCGATCGCGGCGGCCACCGTGAACGTGATCGTGCCGCGCGAGTGGGTGGCGGCCGTGGCCGAGATGCCGGTCGTGTCGGTGCTCGTGCTGGCGCTGTTCGCCGTCGTGCTGTCGGTGTGCTCGGAGGCCGACGCGTTCGTCGCGGTCAGCCTCACCGAGTTCTCGCCCACCGCCAAGCTGGCGTTCCTCGTGGTCGGCCCGATGGTCGACCTCAAGCTCATCGCGCTCCAGGGCGGCACCTTCGGCTGGGCGTTCGTCCGCCGGTTCGTGCCGCTGACCCTGGGCGTGGCACTGGTGTTCTCGTTCGCGATCGGAGGGCTGCTGCTGTGAACCGCGTGGCGCAGGGGATCGTCGTGGTGCTGCTGGGCGCCGCCGCGCTGACCAGCACACTCTTCACCGACCTCTACCTCAACTACGTGCAGCCGGGGTTCCGGCCGTTCCTCATCGCGGCCGGGGCGGCGCTGGTGGCCCTGGGGGTGCTGATCGTGGCGGGCGAGCTGCGCGCGGTCCTGCGCGGCGAGGAGCCGGCGCCCGAGCCGCACGGCGGCCACGGCGGGGACCACGGGCATGGGCACGGCGGGCACGCGCACGACCGCGCCCCCCGGGTGGCCTGGCTGCTCCTGCTGCCGGTGGTGGCGGTGTTCGTGGTGGCGCCGCCGGCGCTGGGCGCCTACACCGCCGAGAGCGCGGGCACGGCCGCTCCGCCGCGCGAGGGGGACTCCGACCAGCGCTTCGACGGCCTGGGCGAACCCGACGCGTCGGGCGCGGTGGAGATGGAGTTGCAGGACTTCGTCTCGCGCGCGTGGACGGACGAGTCGCGCGCCATGGAGGGCCGCACGATCCGCCTCACCGGGTTCGCGGTGCCCCACCCCGACGGCGAGGACGAGGGCTGGTACCTGGCGCGGCTCCAGATGGCCTGCTGCGCCGCCGACGCGATCGTCAACCGCGTGCTGATCACCGACCAGCCGGCGCCGCCGACGGACAGTTGGTGGGAGGTCAAGGGCACCTGGCAGGCGCCCGAGGGCGACCTCCAGAGCGTGCGCGACCACCGCTTCTCGGTGGAGGAGATGACCGAGGTCACCAACCCGCCCGACCCCTACGAGTAGGCGGTGGCCGGAAGGTCATAGGCAGGGAAGCGGCGGGCGGCCGCGTCCGTCCGCATTTGTGCCGGCGGTGGCCCGGGTGCGGCACGCGGGCGGTGGAGGCGGACGGGCGGACGCCCGGTCTCGCGAGGTCGCCCGGCGCGGGCGAGGGGGTGGGACGGTCGGTCGCCCCTCCGGGGACGGCCGGTCCCGCCCGACAGCCGGGGCCGCGCGAGCGCCCCGGCCGTCCCGACCGCCATCACCGCCTCGACCACCGTGGCGAAGCGACCTCCACGGCCGTCGCGGTCGCGCCGATCGCCCCGATCCTTCCGAGTGCCATTCAGACCGGGAAGACGCCGTCGGTCGCGCCCTTGGCCTCGCAGGGGTTGCCGAAGGTCATCGCCCACTCGACCGGCTTGCCCTCCCAGGTGCCGGCGGCGCTCAGCCGCACCGGGTCGTACTGCATCGTGCACACCTGCTGGTGGCGGGTCTGGCCGAGTTGGTCGAAGTCGCCGCCGGCGCGCTCCAGCGCCGCGCACGCCTGGTCGGCGGAGGGGTGGGAGCCCCCGGCGGGGTGGCAGTCGAGGGTGGTGGAGGAGCGGGCGCCGGCGTCGCCGCGCTCCACCGTCAGGTCCAGGTGGGACCTCGGCTCCGGCGCCGCCTGAGCCGGGGCGCTCCCCGCCGCTGCCGCCAGCCCCGCCGCCAGGGCCAGCACCGCCGCCGTCCGTCGATTGCGCATGTCTCCTCCTGCGCGGGCAGCACCGCCCGCCTCGATCCAACGACTACCGAAAGACATTGAATCGCGACAGAGCGTCGCGCGCGCCGCTTTCCGCGAAACCGGCGCGGCCGTGTCGCGGGAGGGAGCGCGGCCCGGCCGACGCCGCCGACCCGCGCCAAGAGCGCCCGCCAGGAGCGCCCGCCCCGGCGGTCAGTCGGCGGAGGCGCGGGCGGCGGCCTCCGCCGCGCGCCGCACCGCCTCGGTCTCCTCGGCGCCGTGCTCCTGGAGGCGGCCGCACAGCCGGCAGCGCACGGTCTCGGGCGGCAGCGGGCACGGGCAGTAGTGGCAGGTGGTCGTGCAGGCCGCGTCGTAGCGGGCCAGCAGGGCCTCGCGCATGTCGTCCATCGCCTCAGCTTGCCACGGCCCGCGCGCCGCCCGGTCCGCCTGGGACCTGCGGGAAGCACCCGCCGCGCGGCGCCGCGCCGGGCCGGTGGCCCGGGTGACCGGCCCGGCGCGGAGGGCGGCGGTTCGCGGCGGTCCGCATACCGCGAATTGGGCAACCGGTGACCTTGGGCGGGCCAACCGGCGGGCAGCCCTCTGCCGTATGGGTCAACCGGAAAGCGGGGGCGGGAGGCGCATGGCGGACCGGTCGCGCTGGCGCCCCCAGTCGATCCGCGCCCGCGTCGCGGTCGGTTCCGTCGCGGCGGCAGCGGTGATCCTGCTGGTCTTCGGCGTCCTCACCGCCGTCCTGGCGCGCGCCGCCATCCACCGCGAGCAGGTCGAGCGCGCCGCCGAGGCCGCGCGCGAGGTGGTGGTGCAGGTCCAGCGCCAACGCATCGAGGGGGAGATCCGCCCCCGCCCGGGGGTGCTGCGGCTCCAGGTCGTCGACGCGGGCGGCCGGGTGCTCGCGGCCAGCCGCGTGATGCAAGGGGCGCGGCCGCTCACCGACGTCCACCCCACGCCCACCCAGACGCAGGTGGTCACCACCGAGTGCCGCGCGTCCGACGCCTCGACCTGCCTCACCGTCGTGGGCTACCTCGTGGACGACTCCGAGTACGGCGCCGTGTCCGTCTACGCGGCGGTGCCGCAGTCCTGGCTGCTGGCCTTCCCCTTCGTGGAGTCGCTGGTGCTGGCCCTGGGCCTGGCCCTGCTGGCGCCCATCGGCGCCATCGCCTGGTGGAGCGTGGGGCGGACGCTGCGCCCGGTCGAGGACATCCGCGCCGACCTGGAGCGCATCACAGCCTCCGACCTGGGCAGGCGCGTGGCGGTGCCCGACACCGAGGACGAGATCGCCCGCCTGGCCCGCACCGTCAACGACACGCTGCACCGGCTGGCCCTGGCGATGGACCGCCAGCGCGGGTTCGTCTCCGACGCCTCCCACGAGCTGCGCAACCCCATCGCCGGACTGCGCACCCGCCTGGAGGTGGAGCTGGCCGACCCCGGCGGCGACGTGCGCGAGGCGCTGCGCGGCGCGCTGGCGGACACCGAGCGGCTGGAGCGCATCGTCAGCGACCTGCTCGAACTCGCCCGGCTGGACGCCGACGTGGCGACCGCGCGCGAGCCGGTCGACCTGGGCGACCTGGCCGAGGCGGAGGTGCGGCGCCGGGCCACCCGGTCCACCCCGCCGCGCGTGGACAGCGAGGTGGAGCCCGGCCTGTTCGTCTACGGCAACCGGCTGCGGCTGGTGCGGCTGCTGACCAACCTGCTGGGCAACGCCGAGCGGCACGCCCGCGAGCGGGTCCTGGTGACGGTCGGGCGCGAGGAGCGCGAGGTGGTGCTGCGGGTGCACGACGACGGCAACGGCGTGCCCGAGCAGGACCGCGAGCGCGTCTTCGACCGGTTCGCCCGGCTGGCGGAGTCGCGCCGCCGCGACCCCGGCGGCACCGGCCTGGGCCTGGCCATCTCGCGCGAGATCGCCCAGGCCAAGGGCGGCACCCTCGACGTCGGCGACAGCGAGAGCCTAGGCGGCGCGGTCTTCACGCTGCGCCTGCCGCTCTACGTGGAGGGCCGCGCCGCCGGGGCCGGGGGAAAGGGCGGGAGAGGCGGAGGCGGGGCGTGATGGGCGGCCCCGGGGCGGTCAGTAGGTCACCGCACAGGGGGCATGTCAGACAAGCCGGACACGTAACGTCGGACATTGAACGGCGGAGGGGAGACGGCCATGCGCTACGCGGGTTCCGCGGACATGGGCGACGACGAGCAGGAGACCGAGCGCGCGATGTATGAGAGCGGGGGAGAGGAGCCGCCGGGCGAGCTGTCGTTCGACGAGGTCGACGACTCCCGCGACACCGAGGAGCCCGACGACCTCGCCGGTCCCCGGGAGGGCGGCGCGGCAGGTGGGGGCGGCCCCGCCGACGAGAGCGACGACGCCGAGGACGACGAGGAGATCGTCTTCCTGCCCGACGAGGACGGCGAGGCCCCCGAGTCCTACTTCGACTCCGGTTCCTAGGCGCGGCTCCGCACCGCCCCGCACCGCCCCACGCCCGTCGACAGGGTCGGCCGCCCCGGCGCGCCGGTGGGTCACCGGGCCGCCCAAAGCGGCGGACGGCCGCGCCTGCTGAGGGTCCGGCCTGGGCACCCGATCGCGACCACGCGGCCGCGCGGAACTGGCCGTGTCCGGACGACCTGCCCCGCTTGGCCGTGTCCGGTTCCGCCGGGCGCCGGGGAGTTGGAGAATGGATTCGGGATCGAGACAGGCAGCGCCGTGGGAGAACCGCGCCCGCGGGCACCGGCGGAGTCGGGACGGACCCTCAATGTGCCACCTTGACGTGGGAATCCAGGACCGCGACGGGACCACCGTCATGCGTTTGAAGGGGGAGTTCGACCTCGCCGGAGTGGACCGGTTCGAGCACACGGCGCAGACGGCCGAGATCGTGTACGGGCCGACCATGGTGGTGGACCTGAGCGAGCTGTCCTTCATCGACTCCGTGGGACTGGGCGCGCTGGCGCGCCTGCACCGGCGCCTGGTGCGCTCGGGCGGCTCGCTGACGGTCTACGTGCCGCCGGGCAAGATCGAGCGGATCTTCCACTACAGCGGCCTCAAGCAGGCCATGGACATCCGCACGCCGCCCGCCTGAGCACCGGCGGGCGGGCGAGGCGGGCCGGTGCCCGGGTATCCGGGTGCGAGGGCTTGGGCGCCCCGGCCGCCGGGTGCGGCCCGCGAGGGCGCACACCGCCGTGGAACGCACCGTGGGGAGACGAGGTTGGCCGAGCGCGACGCCCACGACGACCCGACGCCGCCCGCAGACCCCGGGCGCCCGGCGGGGGAGGCGGGTGCGGCAGCGGGGACGACGGGCACGAGCGCGCCGCGCTCCGCGCCGGAGGCGGGCGGGCGTCCGCCCGCGGCGTCGGCCGCGGCCGTGATGCGCGCGGCCGAGCGCGCCGCCGGGCGCTCCCGCCCCGGCCCGCTGGAAGGCGTCAACTTCTTCGTCGTGGGGTTCACCGGCGCGCTGGGCGTGCTCGCGGCGTGGCTGCTGGTGGAGACCCTGGCGCGGGCGCAGGGCATGTTCATCAGCTTCCTGGTGGCGCTGTTCCTGGCCGTGGGCCTCAACCCGGTGGTGGAGTGGCTGCGCCGCCGGGGCGTGCCGCGCTGGGGCGCGATCGTGCTGGTCTGCGCGGTGCTGGTGGGGTTCGCGGCCGCGTTCGTGTGGACCATCGTGCCGCCGCTGACCCAGCAGGTGGCGGAGTTCATCGCCGACCTGCCCCAGTACCTGGTGCGGGCCCAGCGCACCCCCGTGCTGGCCGACCTCGACCGCCGGTACGGGCTGGTGGAGCGGGCCGGGGACGTCGTGACCAGCGCCGACTTCGGGCGGCGGGTGTTCGGCGGCGTGTTCGGGGTGGGCCAGGCGGTGCTCACCTCGCTGGTGACCGCCTTCACCGTGCTGGTGCTCACCCTCTTCTTCATGGCGTCGCTGCCGGGGATCACGGAGGTCGGCTACCGGCTGGTGCCGCGCTCGCGGCGGGCGGCGGTGCGCGAACTGGGCGACGAGATCCTGGAGCGCATCGGGGCGTTCATCGCCGGTCAGCTGTTCATCGCGCTGATCGGCGGGGTGGTGGCGCTGGCGTACCTCAGCGTGATCGGATCGGGCTACGCGCTGACGCTGGCGTTCATCGTCGCGGTGACGGCGCTGATCCCGCTGGTCGGCACGACCATCGGGGCGCTGGCCGCCACGGTGGTGGTGGGCGTGGGCGACCTGCGGCTGGGCGCGGTGACACTGGTGTTCTTCCTCGTCTACCAGCAGATCGAGAGCTATGTCATCGCGCCGCGCGTCATGCAGCGCTCGGTCCACGTGGCGCCGACGGTGACGATCACCTCGGCGCTCCTCGGCGGCGCGCTGCTGGGGGTGGTGGGCGCCCTCATCGCCGTCCCGGTCGGCGCGGCCGCGACCCTGATCCTCAACCGGGTGGTGTTCCCGAAACTGGAGGAGCGCTGACCTCTTCGGGCCCGGGTTCCGGTCCCGGTGGCGGGTGGCGGGGGTTGCGTCGAGGGCACCGAGGGCGGTGAGTGGTCCGGAAGCGGGCGCGGCGGGTGGGAAGCGCATTCCGTTGAAAGTCGCCGGTACTGAGCGTCGGCCGCGACTCCCTCGGCGGCTACCCAGCGTAGTGCTAACCCCCGGGTCAGTGTGATCTATCCCCGGTGGCTCACTCTCCGGGATAAGCCACGGTCGCCGCCCTGGCCGCCCTTTTCCGACGTCATCCCGCTATCCGGTATGTCCATACATGAGCCAAGAGTCGGAATTTCCAGGGTTGACACAATGCGCTCCGCCGATCAAGACTTGCGGACAGTTGCTTAGGTAAGCATTGCCTTACTGAGGTGTGCTTACCCTTTGTTGTGCCGAGAGGAGTGTCGTGTCCCACAACGGGATCGAGGGAACGGTGGCCCTGGTCACGGGCGCCGCCCAGGGCATCGGCCGCGCCGTGGCCGTCCGGCTGGCCGAGGCGGGCGCGACCGTCGCCGCCGTCGACCGCGACCCCGAGGGGGCGGCCGACACGGCCGAGGCCCTGCGGGCGGCGGGGCACAAGGCGGCGGCCTATGTGGCCGACGTGCGCGACTCCGCCGCCGTCGACGCCCTTGTCGACTCCGTCGAACGCGACCTCGGTCCGATCGCGCACGCCGTCAACGTGGCGGGCGTGCTGCGCACCGGCCCCGTCACCGCGACGGGCGACGCCGACTGGGCCGAGCTGTTCGCCGTCAACGCCACCGGGGTCTTCCACGTCTCGCGCGCCGCCGCCCGCCGCATGGCCGAGCGCGGCGGCGGGTCGATCGTCACGGTGGGCTCCAACGCCGCGGGTGTGCCGCGCGCCGGCATGGCCGCCTACGCCGCCTCCAAGGCCGCCGCCGCCATGTTCACCAAGTCGCTGGGCCTGGAGTTGGCCCGCCGCGGCGTGCGGTGCAACGTGGTCTCGCCCGGCTCCACCGACACCCCCATGCAGCGCGGCATGTGGTCGGGACCCGACGGCGCCGACCGGGTGATCGCGGGGGACCCCGGCGCCTTCCGCACCGGCATCCCCCTCGGCCGGATCGCCGACCCCGCCGACATCGCCGACGCCGTCTGCTTCCTGGCCTCCGCCTCAGCCCGCCACATCACCATGCACGACCTCTACGTCGACGGCGGCGCCACGCTGCGCGCCTGAGCCCGCGCGGCGCCCCCGCCACCCGCCTCCCTCCTCGCCGCCCCCCACCCGCCGCGCCCGGAAGCGTCCCCGCCCCCCGCGCACCGCCGCGACGAAAACCGCACTTCACCGACCTGATCAGTGCGCTTACCCCCCGGCACCGATGGGTCCCCCACGGCAGAAATGAGATGGATCGGTGTTCCACCAGCGCGCCCGCACCGCCGCCCTCGACGACCTGCTCGCCGCCTACCGACCCGGCTCCGCCTTCCTCGCCTCCGGACGCGGCGTCCTCCTCGGGCGCGGGGTGGCCGCCCGCACCGACCGGCTGGCCGACGTCGGCGACCTGCTGCGCGCGGGCACCGCCGACTCCGACGAGCCCGCCCGGCCCGCCGGCCCCGCCCAGGCCCCCGGCGGCGGACTGCGCGGCCCGGTCGCGCTGGGCGCCATCCCCTTCGACCGCGACGCACCCGCCGCCATCGTCGTGCCCGAGGAACTGGTGTGGGCCCCGCCACTCGCCGAGGCGCCGCCCGGCGACCGGGGGCGCGGCCCCCTGCCGGGGCCGTGGACCATGCGCGCCGTCCCCGAGCCCGCCGCGCACGTCGC
The DNA here is from genome assembly GCF_027604915.1 of Streptomonospora mangrovi. Lineage (GTDB taxonomy): Bacteria > Actinomycetota > Actinomycetes > Streptosporangiales > Streptosporangiaceae > Streptomonospora > Streptomonospora mangrovi. Next base: position 13,216 of record NZ_JAJAQC010000051.1, on the reverse strand, counting down.
CGGTGTGGAGCGGGCGCTGAAGCTGATGGCCGACGCGGGCGACGACGACCTCGCCAAGGTCGTCCTGGCCCGCTCGCTGCGGCTGACCGGACCCGGCCCCGTCGACGTCGGGCGGCTGCTGCGCAACCTGGCCTGGCGCGACCCCGCCGGGTTCACCTTCGCCATGGACCTCCCCACCTCGGGGGAGGGGCCGCGCACCCTGATCGGAGCCAGCCCCGAACTCCTCGTGGCCAAGCGCGGCGGCGCGGTGGTGTCCAACCCGCTGGCCGGGTCGGCGCCGCGCAGCGCCGACCCCAGCAAGGACCAGCGCCGGGCGGTGGACCTGCTGGGCTCGGCCAAGGACCGCCACGAGCACGCCGTGGTGGTCGAGGCGGTCGCCGAGGCGCTGCGCCCCTACTGCCGGGCGCTGCGGGTGCCTGAGCCCGAACTCGCCAAGACCGCCACCCTGTGGCACCTGTCCACGCGGATCACCGGCGAGCTGCGCGACGCCGACACCCCCTCGGCGGTGCTGGCCGCCGCCCTGCACCCCACCCCGGCCGTGTGCGGCACGCCCACCGCCGCCGCGCGCGCCGCGATCGGCGCCATCGAGCCGTTCGACCGGGGCTTCTACACCGGCGCGGTCGGCTACACCGACGCAGTCGGCGACGGCGAGTGGGTGGTGTCCATCCGCTGCGCCGACGTCGCGGGCGACACCCTCGACCTGTTCGCCGGCGGGGGAATCGTGCCGGGCTCCGACCCCGACGCCGAGCTGGCCGAGACCTCGGCGAAGCTGCGCACGCTGCTGCTGGCCCTGGGAGTGAACCAGCCGCCGCCCGGCGCCGGCTGAGGCCGCCCCGCGCCCGCGCTCGCCCCCCGGCCGCCGCCACCGCGACCGCCCCCGCCCGAGCCACACCCGCCCGCTCGCCACCCGCCGTCCGCCGCCCGCCCAGCAAGGAGAGACCCACCGCCATGCTCGCCGGATGCACCCCCTGGCCCCCCGAGTTCGCCGCCCGCTACCGCGCAGCGGGCTACTGGACCGGCGAGACCATGGACGCCTTCCTGCGCGACCGCGCCCGCCGGTTCGCCGAGCGCACCGCCGTCGTGGGCGGGACCCAGCGCTGGACCTACGCCGACCTCGACGCGCGCGCCGACCGGGCCGCCGCCGGCCTGGCCCGCCTGGGCGTGGCGCCCGGCGACCGCGTCGTGGTGCAACTGCCCAACGTCCCCGAGGTGTTCGAGGTGGTGTTCGGCCTGTTCCGGCTGGGCGCGCTGCCGGTGTACGCGCTGCCGGCCCACCGCCGATCCGAGGTCGCCCACCTGTGCGCGGCCACCGACGCCGCCGCCCTGGTGGTCGCCGGCGTGCACGCCGGGTTCGACTACCGCGAACTGGCCGCCCAGGTGCGCGCCGAGACCGGCGGCCCGGCGCGGGTCGTGGTGGCCGGCGGCACCGGTGACGACGGGGACAGCGGCGACACCGTTGACAGCGGCGCCCCCGCCGAGCGCGACGGCTTCACCTCCCTCGCACAGGTGCGCCGGCTGGGGGAGGGCCAGGCGCCGCCCGCCACCGCCGCCGACCCCGCCGACGTGGCGTTCCTCCAGCTCTCCGGCGGGACCACGGGACTGCCCAAGCTCATCCCGCGCACCCACGACGACTACCTGTACTCGGTGCGGGCCAGCGCCGAGATCTGCGGGCTCACCCCCGACACCGTCTACCTCTCCGCGCTGCCGATCGTGCACAACTTCCCGATGAGTTCGCCCGGCTTCCTCGGCGTGTTCCACGCCGGCGGCACCGTGGTGCTGGCCCCCGACCCCAGCCCCGCCACCTGCCTGGGGCTCATCGAGGCCCACCGCGTCACCGACGCCGCCGTGGTTCCGCCGGTGGCCCTGCTGTGGCTGGACGCGGTGGCCGGGGGCGCCCACGCCGACCGCGACCTGTCCTCGCTGCGGGTGCTCCAGGTGGGCGGGGCCAAGTTCGGCGCCGAGGCCGCGCGCCGGGTGCCCGCCGTGCTGGGGTGCGCGCTCCAGCAGGTGTTCGGCATGGCCGAGGGGCTGGTCAACTACACCCGCCCCGAGGACCCCGACGAGACCGTGTTCACCACCCAGGGCCGGCCCATCTCCGCCGACGACGAGATCCGCGTCGTCGGCCCCGACGGCGCCGAGGTGCCCGAGGGCGAGGCCGGCGAGCTGCTCACGCGCGGCCCCTACACCATCCGCGGCTACTACAACGCCCCCGAGCACAACGCCCTCGCCTTCACCCCCGACGGCTTCTACCGCACCGGCGACCTGGTGCGGCGCACCCCCACCGGCCACCTGGTGGTGGAGGGCCGCGCCAAGGACCAGATCAACCGGGGCGGCGAGAAGGTCGCGCCCGAGGAGGTCGAGAACCACCTGCTGGCCCACCCCGGCGTGCACGACGCCGCCGTGGTCGCGGTGCCCGACCCCTACCTGGGGGAGCGCGCCTGCGCCTACGTCGTTCCGCGCGGCACCCCGCCGGGGCGCGGCGAACTGCTGGCGTTCCTGCGCGGCCGCGGGCTGGCCGCCTACAAGATCCCCGACCGCGTGGAGTTCGTCGCCGCCTTCCCCGCCACCGGTGTGGGCAAGACCAGCCGGCGCGACCTGCGCGAGGCGCTGCGCGCCGCCCACGCCCGCCCGGCGCCCGCGCCCGGCGGCGCGGGCGGCTGACCCCCCCGCTCCCAGCGGGCGCGCCGGCCCCGGCGCGCCCGAGTCCACCACCGATCTCGTCGAACGGACCGCAGATGGCGCTGCCGCACATCGAGCCCTACGAACCGCCCGCCCCGGACGACCTGCCGCCCAACCGCGCGGACTGGCGCCCCGAGCCCGACCGGGCCGCGCTGCTCGTCCACGACATGCAGCGCTACTTCCTGCGCCCCTACCGGGCCGGGGCCGAGCCGCTGCGCACGGCGCTGGCCAACATCACGGCGCTGCGGGCGACCTGCCGCGCCGCCGGCATTCCGGTGATCTACACCGTAAAGCCGGGGGGTATGACGCCGGAACGGCGCGGCCTGGAGCGCGACTTCTGGGGGCCGGGCATGGACGCCGCACCCGAGCACACCGACATCGCCGCCGCCGTGGCCCCCGGCCCCGACGACACCGTCCTCACCAAGTGGCGCTACAGCGCCTTCGCCGGCACCGACCTGGCCGAGCGGCTGCGGGCCCAGGGCCGCGACCAGATCCTCATCACCGGCGTCTACGCCCACATCGGCTGCCTGCTCACCGCCGCCGACGCGTTCATGCGCGACGTGCGGCCGTTCCTGGTGGCCGACGCCGTCGCCGACTTCAGCGCCGAGGACCACCGCCTGGCGCTGCGCTACGTCGCCCGGCGCTGCGGGGTGGCGCTGAGCGCGGCCGACGCGGTCGCCGCGCTCGACCCCGCCGCCCGTCCGATGCCCACCCGCGCCTAGCCCACGCGCCGACCGCCCAACCCCCGGTGAAAGGAATTCCGTGACCTCCACGCCGCAGCCTCCGCCCGTCCACGACCTGGTGGGGATCGGCTTCGGGCCGTCCAACGTCGCGCTGGCCATCGGCCTGCTCGAACAACGCCGCCGCGCCGCCGCCGACCCCGCCCTGCCCGCGCTCACCGGCGTGTTCCACGAGCGCCAGCCGGAGTTCGGGTGGCATCGCGGGATGCTGCTGGACGACGCCACGATGCAGGTGTCGTTCCTCAAGGACCTGGTGACCACGCGCAACCCCGCCAGCGACTTCGGGTTCCTGTCCTACCTGCACAGCGTGGGCCGGCTGCACGACTTCATCAACCACAAGACGCTGTTCCCGCTGCGCACGGAGTTCCACGCCTACCTGGCCTGGTGCGCCGGCCGGGTGGCCGACCAGGTCCGCTACAGCTCCGAGGTGGTGGGGGTGGAGCCGGTGCGCGACGCCTCGGGCCGCATCTCCCAGTTGGACGTGGTGGCCCGCGCCCCCGACGGCTCCCGCCACCGCAGCCGGGGCCGCAACATCGTCTTCGCCCCGGGGCTCACCCCGCGCCTGCCCGAGGGCGCGCGGCTCAGCGAGCGCGTGTGGCACAACGAGTACCTGCTCCAGAGCCTGGAGCGGATCGGCCCGGGCGCCCGCCCGCGCGGGTTCGTGGTGGTGGGCGCCGGCCAGAGCGCCGCCGAGGTCGTGGACCACCTCTACCGCCGCTTCCCCGGCGCCCAGGTGCACGCGGTGTTCTCCCGGTTCGGCTACAGCCCCTCCGACGACAGCCCGTTCGCCAACCGGATCTTCGACCCCGACGCCGTGGACGCGTTCTACGGCGCCTCGGCCGAGACCAAGGCCGGGATCATGGACTACCACCGCAACACCAACTACTCGGTGGTCGACCCCGACCTCATCGACACCCTGTACCAGGCCGCCTACCAGGACAAGGTCAAGGGCACCGAGCGGCTGCGGTTCCACAACACCTCGCGCGTGGCCGGGGTGAGCGAGGAGCCCGGCCACGTGACCGTGACCGTGGAGGACCTGGCCAGCGGCAAGCAGACGCCGGTGACCGCCGACTACCTGGTGTACGCCACCGGCTACCGGCCCGGCGACCCGCGCGACCTGCTGGGCGACCTGGCCGGGCACGTGGTGTGCGACGCGCGCGGGCGCTGCGCGGTGCAGCGCGACTACCGGCTGGCCACCAGCGACGAGATCACCTGCGGCATCTACCTCCAGGGCGGTACCGAGCACACGCACGGCATCTCGTCGTCGCTGCTGAGCAACGTGGCCGTGCGCGTGGGGGAGATCCTCGACGCCATCAGCGCCCGCACGGGTGAGCCCGGCGAGGCCGCCGCCGGCGCGCCCGTGCCGGCCGCCGCTGCCGCCGAGGCCGCCGCCCGCTGAGCGGCGGGCACCGGCCCCGCCCCCGTCCCCGATCCGCGACCCCTGCGAGGAGAGAACCGACCGTGTCCGAGACATCCGCCACCCCCGACCTGACCGCCGAGCGGCTGCGCGCCGACGTCGAGCGCGTCCTGGGCGAACCCGCCGGCTCCGTGGGCGAGGACGACAACCTCCTCGACCTGGGCATGGACTCCATCCGGCTGATGAGCCTGGTCGTGACCTGGCGCAAGGCCGGTGTGGAGACCGACTTCATGACCCTGGCCGAGGAGCCCAGTGTGCGGGCGTGGTCCCGGCTGCTGCTGAAGGACTGAGGGGGGCGGGCACCACGCGGGGGCGGCCGCCCGCGCCCCTGCCCCGCCCACCCTCGCCTGTCCGCCCGTTCGCCCCCTCGCCTGTCCGCGCGCGTCCGCGCGACCGCCGTCCGACCCCCCAGCCAGGAGAGCCCCAGCATGAGCGTTCCCGAGCAGTTCGATGTCATCGTCGTCGGCGGCGGACCCGCCGGCTCCACCGCCGCCACCCTGATCGCCGACCAGGGCCACCGGGTCGTCCTGGTGGACAAGCAGCGCTTCCCCCGCTACCAGATCGGGGAGTCGCTGCTGCCCGCCACCGTGCACGGCGTGTGCCGCCTGCTGGGGGTGGAGGAGGAGGTCCGCGCGGCCGGGTTCACCGTCAAGCGCGGCGGCAGCTTCCGGTGGGGCACCAGCCCCGAGCCGTGGAACTTCCTGTTCGCGCTGTCGCCGGAGCTGTCGGGGCCGACCTCCTACGCCTACCAGGTCGACCGCATGACCTTCGACCACCTGCTGCTGAAGAACGCCGCCCGCCACGGGGTGGACGTCCGGGAGGAGTCGGCGGCGCTGGCCGCCGTCACCGACGGGGAGCGGGTGACCGGTGTCCGCTACACCGCGCCGGGCGGGGAGGAGCGGGAGTTGGCGGCGCGGTGGGTGGTCGACGCCTCGGGCAACGGCAGCCGGCTGCACGCGGCCGCCGGCGGGCGCCGCCAGTACTCGGAGTTCTTCCAGAACCTCGCGGTGTTCGGCTACTTCGAGGGCGGCGGGCGGCTGCCGGCGCCCGATGACGGCAACATCCTGTGCGCGGCCTTCGACGAGGGCTGGCTGTGGTACATCCCGCTCAGCGACACGCTGACCAGCGTCGGGGCGGTCCTCAACCGCGACCAGGCGGCGCGCATCTCGGCCGACCGCGAGGCCACGCTGATGGAGTCGATCCAGCGGTGCGCGATCGTGCGGGACATGCTGGCGGGCGCCGTCCGGGTCACCGAGGGCACCTACGGCGAGATCCGGGTGCGCAAGGACTACTCCTACTCCACCACCCGGTTCTGGGCGCCGGGGATTGCGCTGGTGGGCGACGCCGCGTGCTTCATCGACCCGGTGTTCTCCACCGGGGTGCACCTGGCGACCTACGGGGGGCTGCTGGCGGCCCGCTCGGTCAACAGCGTCCTGGCCGGCGAGTTGGCCGAGGAGCGCGCGTTCGGGGAGTTCGAGGCGCGCTACCGGCGGGAGTACGCGGTGTTCTACGAGTTCCTGGCCGCGTTCTACGACATGCAACAGCACGAGGACTCCTATTTCTGGAAGGCCCGCAAGGTCACCAATATGCAGGCCGGCGACATGGAGGCGTTCACGACCCTGGTGGCCGGCGCCTACTCGGCCGAGGCGGCGCTGGTGCGGCCCGACACGCTGGCCGAGCGGTTCAGCGCGTCCTCGGCCGACCTGGCGGGGGCGGTGGAGCGCACCGGTGCGGCGCGCACGCCCAGCGGGGAGCGCATGACCGAGCTGTTCCGGGCGCCGGTGGTGGTCGACGTGATGACCGAGATGAACCAGATCCAGCGGCGGGGGGTCGGCGGCGCCATCACCGAGCCGCCGCTGGTGGAGGGCGGGCTGGTGCCCTCGCCCGACGGCCGCCGCTGGGTGGAGCCCGAGGCGGCGCCCGCGTCCGGCACCGCCTGAGCCCCGGCGCCCGCCGCCACCTCCTGTTCGGCCCCCCTCCGCCCTGTCCGATCGAGCCCTCACGGAGCAGCGCACACCATGACCGAGCCCCGCCACGACGACGCGACCCTGGCCCTCACCGGCGCCCAGTACGGCATCTGGTACGCCCACCAGGTGGGCGCCTCCGGTGCCGCCGGGCACCCCGGCGGTCCGGGCGCAACCGGTGCTCCGGGTGGGCCGGGCGCCTCCGGTGCCGCCGGCGACGGCCGCTACAACGTGGGCCAGTACGTGGAGCTGACCGGGCCGCTGGAGCCCGGCCTGCTGCGGGCGGCGCTGGAGCGCACGGTCGCCGAGACCGACGCCCTGCGCACGCTCGTGGAGGAGGGGCCGGACGCGGGCGGTGCGGGCGGGCCGGGCGGTGGGGGCGGGGAGCCCCGGCAGCGGGTGTACGCGGGGGTGCCGTGGGCGGGGCCGCTGCTGGCCGAGGTCGACCTGGGCGGGGAGGGGGACCCGCGCGCGGCGGCGCTGGCGTGGATGCGGCGGGAGATGGCCGTGCCGGCCGACCTGGCGCGGGGGCCGCTGTACACGTTCGCGCTGCTGCGCGTGGGCGAGGGGCACCACCTGTGGTTCCAGCGGTTCCACCACGTGGTCGCCGACGCCTACGCCATCACGACGCTGACCCGGCGGGTGGCCGAGGTCTACACCCGGCTGGCGGCCGGGGAGGAGCCCGGGCGGCGCTTCGGGGAGCTGCGGGAGGTGGTGGCCGAGGAGGCCGCCTACGCCGCCTCCGAGCGCCGCGCCGCCGACGCGGCCTACTGGCGGGAGCTGCTGGCCGACCGGCCCGAGCCGGCGCTGCTGGGGGAGGCGCCGCCGGTGCCCGCGCCAGGGGTGCGCAGCGCGGCGGCGGCCCCGGCGGTGGAGACGGCCCGGCGGCTGGCCGAGGCGGCCGAGCGGGTGGGCGCGAGCTGGGCGGAGGCGGTCGTCGCGGCGTTCGGCTGCTTCGTGCACCGCCGCACCGGCGCGCGCGACGTGGTGCTGGGCATGCCCGCCATGGGCCGGCTGGGGTCGGCGGCGCTGCGCACGCCCGCGATGGTGGTCAACGTGCTGCCGCTGCGGCTGGGCCTGGGGCCGGCCGACACCTTCGGCGAGGCGCTGGCCCGCACGTCGGTGCGGCTGCGCGAGCTGCGGGCGCACCAGCGCTACCGGGCCGAGGACATCCGCCGCGACCTGGGGCTGGTGGGGCGCGCCACGGGGCTGTACGGGCCGATGGTCAACATCAAGGCGTTCGACTACGACCTGGACTTCGCCGGCACGCCCGGGACGGCGCACACGCTGTCGGAGGGTCCGGTGGAGGACGTGTCGCTGTCGGTGTACCGCGACGCCGGGACCGGCGGCCTGCGGTTCGTGTTGAACGGCAACGCGGCCCGCTACACCGAGGCCGATCTGGCGGAGCTGCTGGCGGGGTTCGGCCGCCTGCTGGAGGCGCTGACCGCCGGGGGCGCGGAGGCGGCGGCGCGGACGCGGCTGGGCGCCCTGGACACCACCGACCCGGCCGCCGCCCTGGCGGCGTCGGCCGGCCCGGTGCCCGGAGGGGTCAGCGGCGGAGTCTCGGGTGGGGGAGTGGCCGAGCGTTTCGCGGCGGTGGCGCGGCGGCGCCCGGACGGGGTGGCGGTGGTGGCCGGTGGTGTGTCGGTCACGTACGCGGAGTTGCTGGGGCGTGTGGAGGGGTTGGCCGCGCGGCTGCGTGCCCGGCTGCGGGAGCAGGGCGCGGGTGGTGAGCCGGTGGTGGCGGTGGCGCTGCCGAGGTCGGCGGACCTGGTGGCGGCGCTGCTGGCGGTGGGGCGTGCCGGTGGGGTGTACCTGCCGGTGGACCCGGGTTTCCCGGCGGAGCGGATCGCGTTCATGCTGGCCGACGCGGGCGCCGCGCTGCTGGTGACCGACGCGGTGCTGGCGGAGTCACTGCCCGAGGGCGTGGACCGCCTCCTCGTTGACCGCCTCGGCGAGGCAGCGCCCCAGGCATCGGCATCGGTCGTGGCGGCAGCCGGCGCGATCCCTGGCGCCACGCCGGATGCGGGCCGGAGCGCCGAGGCGTCCGACAACGACCACGCGGGCGCCCTCACCAGGACGGCCACAACGCCGGCACCGGAGGCCCGGTCCGGTGCCGCCGCTGTCGCGGAGGAGCCGGGCCACGGCCGGGGACCGGCCGCCGATTTCGACGGATCGGGCTCAGGCGCGGTTGCGGGAGGCGAGGCTTGGGAGGTGACCGAGCCGGGCTCGGCCGGTGGCGGCCGTGGCGGTGCGGGAGCCGTCCCCGAAACAGGCGGGGAGCGGGTGCCGGACGGCCGGTTCGGTGCCGCTGCTGTTGAGGAAGAGGTGGGCGGCGGCCGGAATGCTCGGGCGGGCGGTCGTGGCGGCGTGGTGTCCGCCGATGGGCGGCGGGCCGCAGTGCCGGGTGCGGGCGGTGATGGGCCGGGCCGCGACTCCGCCGCGCGTGAGGGAGGAAACGGCGCCTCGGATGAGGCTGTCGGCGCTGCCGTTGCGGTCGCCGCCTCCCCGGGGCGGGGGAACGGCTGGGCGGCTTCCGTCTTCTCGGCGGAGCGGGCCGCCTACGTGCTCTACACCTCCGGTTCGACGGGGCGGCCCAAGGGTGTGGTGGTTTCCCACGGTGCGCTGCTGAACTTCTTGGACGACATGGCCGGGCGGTTCCCGCTGGGGGAGGGGGAGCGGTTCCTGGCGGTGACGACGGTGGGGTTCGACATCTCCGCGCTGGAGGTGTACCTGCCGCTTTTGGCGGGGGCGACGGTGGTGGTGGCCGAGCGCGAGGTGGTCCGCGATCCGGTGGCCCTGGCCGAGTTGATCGGCTCCTCGGGTGCCACGGTCATGCAGGCCACGCCCGCGCTGTGGCAGGCGCTGGTGGAGGAGCGGCCCGACGCGCTCCACGGCCTGCGCGTCCTGGTCGGCGGCGAGGCCCTCCCGGGGGCGCTGGCCCGGGAGTTGGCCGCGCGCTCGGCCGGGGTGGTCAACCTCTACGGCCCCACCGAGACCACCATCTGGTCCACCGCCGCGCCCCTCGCCCCCGGCACGCCCGTGACCATCGGCCGGCCCATCGCCAACACCCGCGTCTACGTGCTGGACACCGCGCTGCGCCCGGCGGCCCCGGGGACCGTCGGTGAGCTGTACATCGCCGGTGACGGTGTGGCGCGCGGCTACCTGGGGCGGCCCGGCCTGACCGCCGCCCGGTTCGTGGCCGACCCCTTCGGTCCGCCCGGCGCGCGCATGTACCGCACCGGCGACCTCGTGCGCCTGCGCGCGGGCCGCCTGCACTTCGTGGGCCGCTCCGACTTCCAGGTGAAGGTGCGCGGGTTCCGCATCGAACTCGGCGAGATCGAGTCCGCGCTGGACGACCAGGGCGGCGTGGCCCAGGCCGTGGCCGTCGCCCGCGAGGACGTCCCCGGCCAGGTGCGCGTGGTGGGCTACGTGCGCCCGGCCCCGGGCGCCGCCCCCGACCCGGCGGCCCTGCGCGCCGCCCTGGCCCAGCGCCTGCCCGACTACATGGTGCCCTCGGCGGTCGTGGTCCTCGACGCGTTCCCGCAGACCGCCAACGGCAAGGTGGACCGCGCCGCCCTGCCCGCCCCCCTGCCGGCCGCCGCGCCCGCGCAGGCGCCCGCGAGCCCGCTGGAGGCGCGGCTGCGCGTGCTCATGGCCGAGGTGCTGGGGGTGGCGGCGCTCGGCGGCGACGACGACTTCTTCGCGCTGGGCGGCCACTCGCTGCTGGCCACCCGCGCCGCCAACCGGGTGCGCGCCGAACTCGGCGTGGAGGCGCGCGTGCGCGACGTCTTCGACGCGCCCACCCCCGCCGCGCTGGCGGCCCTGCTCGCCGAACGGCCCGCCGCGCGGCCGCCGCTCACCCCGCGCGGCCCCGGCGCCGGCCCCGCTCCGCTGTCCTATGCCCAGGAGCGCCTGTGGTTCGTGGACCGGCTGCACGGCCCCGGCGCCGCCTACAACGTGCCGCTGGCGTTCCGGCTGCGCGGTGCGGTGGACGCCGGCGCGCTGGAGGCGGCCCTGCACGACGTCGCGGCCCGCCACGCCGTGCTGCGCACCGTCTACGCCGAAGACCCCGAGGCGGGCGGGGTGCGCCCGCGGGTGCTGGCGCCCGAGGAGGTGGGCCGCCTGCTGCGGGTGGTCGAGGTGGACGCGGCCGGGGTGGACGCGCGCCTGGCCGAGGTGCTGCACGAGCCCTTCGACCTGGGTGCCGACCCGGCCGTGCGCGCGGCCCTGCTGCGCCTAAGTCCCGACGACGCGGTGCTGGCTTTCGCGTTCCCCCACATCGCCACCGACGAGTGGTCGGAGGGGCCCTTCACGCGCGACCTCGACGCCGCCTACGCCGCCCGCCGCGCCGGTGGCGCTCCCGCGTGGGAGCCCTTGGCCGTGGAGTACGCCGACTTCGCGGTGTGGCAGCGCGACTGGCTGGGCGACCCCGAGGACCCCGCCTCGCCCCTGGGCCGCCAACTCGCCTACTGGCGGCGCGCGCTGGCGGGCGCCCCCGCCGAACTCGACCTGCCCGCCGACCGGCCGCGCCCGGCCGCCGCCGACAGCGCCGGCGCCGCCGTGGGCTTCCACCTGGACGCGGCGGCGGTGGAGGCGCTGCGCGCGCTGGCCGCCGAGCACGGCGCCACCGTCTTCATGGCGCTCCAGGCGGCCGTGGCCGTACTGCTGCACCGCATGGGCGCCGGCGACGACATCCCCGTGGGCACGCCGGTGGCCAACCGCGACGACGCGGCGGTGCACGAGACCGTCGGCATGTTCCTCAACATGCTGGCGCTGCGCACCGACCTGTCGGGCGACCCCAGCACGGCGGAGCTCCTGGCGCGGGTGCGCGACGTCGACGTGGCGGCGTTCGCCCACGCCGACGCGCCGTTCGACCACGTGGTGCGCGCGGTGGACCCGGAGCGCTCGCCGGGCCGGCACCCGCTGTTTCAGGTCATGCTCACCTACCAGCGCGACCCCGACCGGCCCGCCCTGCTGGGCACCGAGGCGGCCGTGCACCCGGTGGACATGCGGGTGGCCAAGCTGGATTTGGAGTTCGCGTTCGCGGAGCGGCCCGGCACCGAGGGGTTGGCGGGCACCCTGCGCTATGCCACCGCGCTGTTCGACCCGGGCACCGCCCGCGACCTGGTGGAGCGGCTGCGGCTGGTGCTGGCCGCGATGACGGCCGACCCCGCGCGGCCCGTGGGCGCGATCGACGTGCGCACCCCTGAGGAGTGCGAGCGCTGGGCGCGCGTCAACGCGACCGGCGTGGCCGTGGCGGGTCCGCTGCTGCCCGAGCGTTTCGCGGCGGTGGCGCGGCGGTGCCCGGGCGGGGTGGCGGTGGTGGCCGGTGGTGTGTCGGTCACCTATGGGGAGTTGCTGGGGCGTGTGGAGGGGTTGGCCGCGCGGCTGCGTGCTCGGCTGCGGGAGCAGGGCGCGGGTGGTGAGCCGGTGGTGGCGGTGGCGCTGCCGAGGTCGGCGGACCTGGTGGCGGCGCTGCTGGCGGTGGGGCGTGCGGGTGGGGTGTACCTGCCGGTGGACCCGGGTTTCCCGGCGGAGCGGATCGCGTTCATGCTGGCGGACGCCGGCGCGGCGCTGCTGGTGACCGACGCGGTGCTGTCGGAGTCACTGCCGGAAGGCGTGGACCGCCTCCTGGTGGACCGCCCCGATGCCGGCGCCGATGAGGGGGACGGCGCCCCGGTCGCCGCAGCGGATGAGGGGCGTGTCGCGGGTCCGGTCGAGTGCGTCCACACCGACACCCCAGCCGGTGCGGCGGTCGGGCGTTCGGCGGTGCGACCGGTGAGTGTCGCCGCTGCCGAGGCGGAGCCGGACCACGCCGCTTCCGGCGCCGGCGGCGGGCCGGAGACCGACGAGGCGGCCGTGTCCGGCACGGCCGCCGGGCTCGCCGCCGAGCGGGCCGCCTACGTGCTCTACACCTCCGGTTCGACGGGGCGGCCCAAGGGTGTCGTTGTCTCCCACAGTGCGCTGCTGAACTTCCTGGACGACATGGCCGGGCGGTTCCCGCTGGGGGAGGGGGAGCGGTTCCTGGCGGTGACGACGGTGGGGTTCGACATCTCCGCGCTGGAGGTGTACCTGCCGCTTTTGGCGGGGGCGACGGTGGTGGTGGCCGAGCGCGAGGTGGTCCGCGATCCGGTGGCCCTGGCCGAGTTGATCGGCTCCTCGGGTGCCACGGTCATGCAGGCCACGCCCGCGCTGTGGCAGGCGCTGGTGGAGGAGCGGCCCGACGCGCTCCACGGCCTGCGCGTCCTGGTCGGCGGCGAGGCCCTCCCGGGGGCGCTGGCCCGGGAGTTGGCCGCGCGCTCGGCCGGGGTGGTCAACCTCTACGGCCCCACCGAGACCACCATCTGGTCCACCGCCGCGCCCCTCGCCCCCGGCACGCCCGTGACCATCGGCCGGCCCATCGCCAACACCCG
>NZ_JAJAQC010000050.1 GCF_027604915.1 Streptomonospora mangrovi | reverse complement strand
CAGCCCACCCGAAAGGCACCCATGACCGAAATCCCCACCGGCGCCCCCACCGGCGCCCGCGCCGATGAGCCCGACCCCGCCCAGGCCCCCGGCGCCGCCGCCTTCCCCCTCACCCGCGGCTGCCCCTTCACCCCGCCCGAGGGCTACCGCGCCATGCGGGAGGAGGGCGGCCTGACCCGCGCCGCCATCCCCGGCGGCAAGCACGCCTGGCTGCTGACCCGCCACGACGACGTCCGCGCCGCACTGGCCCACCCCGCCGCCAGCTCCGACGCCCGCCACCCGGCCTTCCCCGCCCTCGGCGACGGCGAGCAGGCGGTCGCGGCCGAACTGCGCCCGTTCATCCGCATGGACCCGCCCGACCACACCCGGGTGCGGCGCATGCTGGTCGGCGAGTTCACCGTCAAGCGGGTCCGCGCGATGCGCCCGGCGATCGAGGAGATCTGCGCCGAGCAGGTCGACCACCTGCTGGCCCAGCCCACCCCCGCCGACCTCGTCGGCGAGTACGCCAACCGGGTCTCCACCACCGTCATCTGCCGGCTGCTCGGGGTGCCACTGGCCGACCTGGAGTTCTTCCGCCGGATCACGTCCGTCTCGGGCGCCCGCGGCAGCACCGAGGCCGAGGTCACCGCCGCGCTCGGCGAGCTGTTCGGGCTCATCGACCGGCTCATCGACGAGAAGGCCGCGCAACCGCGCGACGACCTGATCAGCCGGCTGGTCACCGGGCCGCTGGCGCGCGGCGAGATCACCCGGCAGTCGCTGCTCTCCCAGATCGGGATCACCCTCAACGCCGGGCACGAGACCTCGCGCAACATGATCCCGCTGGCGGCCCTGGCCCTGCTGCACCACCCCGACCAGCTCGACCGCCTGCGCGCGGACCCCGAGCTGTGGCCGGGCGCGGTGGAGGAGCTGCTGCGCTACCTGTCGGTGGCCGACGTCATCCCGCTGCGGGTCGCCCGCGAGGACATCCCGGTCTCGGGCGGGGTCATCCCCGCCGGCGACGGGTTCATCGCCCTGCTCGCCGGGGCCGACCACGACCCCGAGGCGTTCCCCGAACCCGAGCGGCTCGACATCACCCGCCCGCAGCGCAACCACGTCGCCTTCGGCTACGGCGCCCACCAGTGCGTGGGGCAGAACCTGGGCCGAGTCGAAATCGAGATCGCCCTGCGCACCCTCTTCGACCGGGTGCCCACCCTGCGCCCGGCCGCCGCCCTCGCCGACCTGCCGACCCGCTCGGCCTCGGCCATCTTCGGCCTGGACGAGGTGCCGGTCACGTGGTGACCCCGCCCGACCCCGGCCCCGGCGCACCGCTGCTCCTTCGAGCGGACCCCGGCGTGTGCGCCGGGGCCGGCCAGTGCGTGCGCGCCGCGCCCGACCTGTTCGACCAGGACGAGGACGGCCTGGTGGTGCCGCTGGCCGCCACCGTCCCCGCCGAGGCGCGCGAGCGCGCCCTGGCGGCGGCCGACTGGTGCCCCTCGGGCGCGGTCGCCGTCGTGCCCGCCGCCGCGCCGCCGCCCTCCCGCTGACCCCCATCCCCCGGCACCCCCCGCCATCCCCCGCTTACCCCCCGACCCCCCGGTTCCCGTCCCCCCTCCCCCGGGGGGCCGTGCGCGCCACGGCCCCCGACGACCCCACGAAAGGCCCCGCGATGAGACCGCGATCCCTCCTGGCCACCGCCTGCGTGGCCGCCCTGGCGGCGGCCGGCTGCGGCACGGGCGGCGGCGACCAGGCCGCCCCGGCGGAGGCGACCCTGCGCTACGCCGCCGTCGGCGCGCCCGCCGCCACCACGCACGACCCCCACGGGCGCGTCGGCAACGAGGCCGACTACCTGCGCTTCGCCATGCTCTACGACGTCCTCACCGTCACCGACGAGAACGGCGAGGTCCGCCCGCGCCTGGCCGAGTCATGGGAGCCGCGCGACGGCGACCTCACCCGCTGGCGCGTGGTGCTGCGCGACGACGCGGTGTTCTCCACCGGCGACCCGGTCACCGCCGACGACGTGCTCTTCTCCCTGCGCCGCATCCAGGGCAAGGGCGCCGAGAACAACGGGCGGCTGTCCATGTTCGACCTGGAGGAGTCCCGCGCGGTCGGCGACCACGAACTGGAGCTGGTGACCGTCCAGCCCTACGCCGAGGTCGGCCAGGCCCTGGCGTCGCTGACGTTCGTGGTGCCCGAGGGCAGCGACGAGATCACCGAGCCCGTGGCCGGCTCGGGGCCGTTCGTGCTGGACAGCGGCGACGACACCACCTCGGTGCTGCTGCGCAACGGCGACTGGTGGGGCCAGGCGCCCGACGTCGAGCGGCTGGAGATCACCGCCCTGCCCGACCCGGCGGCGCGCGCCGACGCGGTCGCCTCGGGCCAGGCCGACGTGGCGGGCAGCGTCGCCCCGGCGGCGGCGCGCCGGCACGAGGAGGGCGGCGAGGTGCAGGTGGTCACCCGGGCCGGTGGCGTGAACTACCCGCTGGTCATGGACCTGGAGACCGAGCCGTTCGACGACCCGGCGGTGCGCGAGGCCGTCAAGCTCGCCCTGGACCGGGAGGAGCTGGTGGAGACCGTGTTCCTGGGCTACGGCGAGCCCGGCGCCGACGTCCTCAACCCCATGGAGCCGTTCGCGCCCGACGCCGAGCCCGTCGAGCGCGACGTGGACCGGGCGCGGGAGCTGCTGGCCGACGCCGGGCACGCCGACGGGGTGTCGGTGACCCTGCACACCACCAACTCCTACCCGGGCATGGAGGAGGCGGCCGTGCTGGCCGCCGAGCAGCTCGGCGAGGCGGGCATCGACGCCGAGGTGGAGGTGGGGCCGCCCGACACCTACTGGAGCCAGGTGTGGAACGCCGAGCCGTTCTACCTCAACAGCCTGGGCGGCAACGGGTTCGTGGACTTCGCCCGGATGGCGCTGGTGGCCGAGGGGCCGATCAACGAGACCGGGTGGGACGACCCGGAGTGGGAGGAGGACTTCGCGGCGGCCCTGGCGACCGAGGACGAGGCCGAGCGCCACGCCATGCTCGGCGACCTCCAGACCCGCGTCGCCGAGGAGGGCGGGTACGTGGTGTGGGGTGTCGGCGACGGCATCGACCTCGCCGCCCCGCAGGTGGGCAACCTGCCCACCGGGCCGGGCTTCCACCGCCTCCAGATCGACCAGGTCGAACTTGCGGACTGATGACCGCCCTCCACGCGCCGCCGCCGCGCCCGGTGCGGGGCGCGGCGGTGTCCCGGGCGGTGTCCGGGGCGGCGGCGGTGCTCATACCGCCGGCGCGGGCCGCGCTGCTGCTCGTCGGGGTGTCGGTCGTGGTCTTCGCGGCGACCGAGGTGCTGCCCGGCGACGCCGCCGGCCTGCGCGCGGTGCCCGGCGCCACGGAGGAGCAGGTGGGCGACCTGCGCGCCGAGTTGGGCCTGGACGCGCCCGCGTGGCGGCGCTACCTGGCGTGGGCGGCGGGGCTGGCCACCGGCGACCTCGGCACGTCCCTGCTCAACGGCCGCCCGGTCGCCGACGCGGTCGCGCAGCGGCTGCCGGCCACGCTCACGCTGGTGGCGGGCGCGCTGGCGCCGGCCGCGCCCGCCATGCTGGCCCTGGGCTGGTGGGCGGGCGCGGCCGCGCGGGGCGGCCGGGTGCTGACGGCGGTGCTCACGGGCGGCGCCGCGCTGCCCGCCGCCGTGGTGGCCGGCGGGCTGGCCGCGCTGCTGTCGGGGGTGTGGGGGCTGGTGCCGCCGGTCTCCACCCTGCCTCCGGGCGCGGCCCCGGTGAGCCGGCCCGACCTGCTCCTGCTGCCGGTGCTGTCGATGGCCCTGCCCACGGCCCTGTTCGGCGCGGGCCTGATCAGCGGCGCGGTCACCGACGCGGTGCGCCGCCCCCATGTGGCCGACGCCCACCGCAGGGGCCGCCCGCCGTGGCGCATCGCGCTCACCGACGTGCTGCCCTTCGTGCTGCCGCCGTTCACCCGCGTCCTGGCGGTCAGCGCCGGCGGCCTCATCGCGGCCGCGACGGTGGTGGAGACCCTGTTCGGCTACCCCGGCCTGGGGTCCCTGCTCGTGTCGGCCGTAGCCGCCCGCGACACCCCCACCGTCCAGGCGGTGGCGATGCTCGCCGCAACGGTCGTGGTGGCGGGCCTGCTGGTGTCCGACCTGATCGCGGCGGCCGTCACCCCTAGAGGGAGGGCCGCATGAGCGGACCAAAGCCGGAACCGGAGCCCGCAAGCGGCATCTCCACAACCGGAATCGGCGGCGCGACCACGTCGGAGCGGAAGGAGCCGTCGGCACTCGGCCAACGTGGTCGTGGAGGCACGCGGCCAGTGAGGCAGGAGGCGCGGACGCCCCTCCGGCGCGGCGGTGCGGCCACCGGCCGCCGCTCCGGTCGACTGCGGCGGGGAGGGGCCGCCGCGCGGGCGGTCGCCCGGTGTCTGGGGGGACGGCAGTTCCCTCCGCGCGGGGGAGGCGAGACCGGGGAGCGCGGCGCGGTCACGCCGGTGGGGGAGGAGCCGTTGGCGCCGGGTCGGCGCGCCGACGGAGGGGTGCGGACGGTGACGCGGGAAGGGCGGTCGGCGTGCGGGGAGAAGACGGGGTGAGGGTGTCGGCGGTGGGAACGGCGTGCGGTGTCGGCAGCGGCGGGGGGTGCGACTCGGCCTCGGCGGCGGCGGTACTGGCCGCAGCGGTTTCGGTGGCTGCCAGCCTCCGGGGGAGGGCGGCGTGAGGGCGCCTGAGCCGGGTCCTGCGGGCGGCATCGGCAAGAGCGGGAATGGCGGAGCGGTCACGTCCGTGGGCGAGGAGCCGTGGACACCCGGCGGACGTGGTGACACGGGCATGTGGACGGTGGGGCGGGACCCCCAGCCGCCTTCCGGCGCGGCGGTGCGGGGCACCGGCCGCGATGGCGGCATGGGCCACTGCGCTTGGATGCGGCGGGGAGGGGTCGCCGCACGGGCCGTGGCCGTGCCCCTGCTGCTGACCGCAGTGCTGGGCCTCGCCCTCTTCGGGGGCTGGCTGGCCCCCTACGACCCCACCGAGACCGTGGGAATCCCGTGGCGGCCGCCGGACTCCGCATCGCCGCTGGGCACCGACGCCCTCGGACGCGACGTGTGGTCGCGCGTCCTGGCCGGGGGAGCCGGACTGGTCGCCGTGGCCGCCCTGGCCGCCGCGTGCGCCACCGCCGTGGGGGTCGCGGGCGGGCTGGTCGCCGGGTGGTTCTCCGGCGCGGCCGACCGCGCGCTCACCGCCGTCGCCGACCTGATGCTGGCCGTCCCCTCGCTCCTTTTGGCCCTGGTCGCGGCCATCGCCCTCCCCGGGCACGCGGCCGTGGTGGTCGCCACCGTCTGCGGCGGCGCGCCGATGACGCTGCGCGTGGTGCGCGACGCCGTGCGCGCCGTCCGCTCCTCGGGCTACGTCCAGGCCGCGCGCTGCCGGGGCGAGCACCCGGCCTGGATCCTGGTGTTCGAGGTCGCGCCCGCCACGCGCGGCCTGGTCGCCGCCGACCTGGGCCTGCGCCTGGTGGTGGCCCTCCAGGTCGCCTCGGCCCTGAGCGTGCTGGGCTTCGGCGCCGACCCGCCCGCCCCCGACTGGGCGCTGATGCTGCGGGAGAACATGGCGGGCATGTCGGCCAACCCGTGGGCCGTCGCGGCGCCGGCCGCCGCCCTGGGGCTGACCACGGTGGCGCTGGCCCTGGCCGCCCAGCCCGCCGCCGGACGGGAGGGGGACCGGTGACCGGCGGACTCGTGGCCACGGGCCTCACCGTGGTGGACCGCGCCGGGCGCGCCGTCGTCGGGCCGCTGGATTTGCGGGCGCCCGGCGGCGGGGTCACGGCCGTGATGGGGGAGTCCGGCAGCGGCAAGACGAGCGCCGTCCTCGCGGCCCTCGACGCCCTGCCGGCCGGGCTCGTGCGCGCCGCCGGCGCCGTCCACTGGCGGGGTACGCCCGTACCCGCCGGCCGGGCGGCCCGCCGGTGGCGCCTGGCGAACGCGGGTGTGCTGGGCCAGGACCCGGCGGCCGACCTGCACCCGCTGCGCACCGCCGCCTCGGCCGTCGCCGAGGGGTTGCGCCCCGGCCGCGCCGGGCGGGAGGGGTGGCACGGGCGGGACAGGCGGGACCTCCGGCGGCGGGTGCGGGAGGTGCTGGCCGCGCTCGGCCTGGACCCCGACGAGCTGGGCGGGCGCCGCCCGCATGAGCTGTCCGGCGGGCAGGCCCAGCGGGTCGCCCTGGCCAGCGCGGTCGTCGGCGACCCCCCGCTGCTGGTACTGGACGAGCCCACCAGCGGCCTCGACCCCGCGACGGTGGACCTGGTCGTGGAGGTGCTGGCCCGCCGCCGCAACCGCCCGGACCGGGCAACGGTCGTCATCACCCACGACCCCGCCTTCGCCGACCGCGTGGCCGACAACGTGCTCCCCATCGGCGACGCCGTGGGGCCACGCACGGCGACGGCCATGCGGTCAACCGACCGGCCGGGTGAGGTGGTCGGCGAGCCCGCAGGCGGCGCCGCAGCGGCCGACCGGCCCGGTGCGGTGGGGAGTGGACCCGCACCGGCGCTCGCCTTCTGCGGCGCGGTCCTGGCCGCCCCCGGCGGCCGGGAACTACTCGCCGGCGTGGACCTCGCGCTCGCGCCGGGGGAGTTCGCGGCCGTCCTCGGCCCCTCGGGCAGCGGCAAGTCCACGCTGCTGCGCGCCGCCGCCGGACTGCACCCGCCGGCGGCCGGCCGCATGCTGCTGGGCGGCGACCCGCTGCCCGACCGGGTGAACGAGCGCACCCGCGCGGCCCTGCGCGCGGTCCAGTTCGTGGACCAGTCCCCGGCGGGCGCGCTGAACCCCGCCCACCGGGTGGGCGCCGCCCTCACCCGCCCGGCCCGGGTCCTCCTCGGCCACTCCGCGCACCGCGCGGCCGCCCGGGTACCCGACCTGCTGGAGCGGGTGGGACTGCCCGCCGGACTCGCCGACCGCCGCCCCGGCGGCCTGTCCGGCGGCCAGCGCCAGCGCGTGGCCATCGCCCGCGCCCTGGCGGCCGAACCGGCGGTCCTGCTGGCCGACGAGCCCACATCCGCCCTGGACGCGGCCACCGCCCGCACCGTCCTGGACCTGCTGGACCGGCTCCGCCGCGAGCACGGCCTGACCGTCCTGGTGGCCACCCACGACCGTGGAGTGGCCTCCCGCGCCGACCGCGTGATCACCATAGACCCCCAGACCCGCCTGCTGCGGGAGGAGTGACGCGCCGGCCTGCCGCCGAGGCTGCCCGCTGTCGGGTACCTGCCTCGTCGGTCTGCCCGGCCCTGCGGGAAGGCGCGGCAATTCCCTCGGGCGAGGCCCCGGGCGAGACCAGTGCGTTGACGCGGTCGGTGATCGGGTGGCGGTCGGTGCGGGCGGTCAGGCGGCCGGGGAGGTGGCCCCCGGCCGCCGGGTGGGGCGCGTGACTGCTCGGGACGGGGGGTGGCGGGGGTCAGTCCTTGGGGGTGACCGTGTACAGGCCGGACTCGGTGGGGCCGTGGAGGAGGGTGGCCAGGCCGTGGGTGGCGGTCTCGGCGACCAACTGCTGCTCGGTCAGGGTCCACCAGCCGTAGTGCACCTCGTCGCGGGTGAGGAGGCGGTCGCCCTCGTGGACCTCGTAGGTCATGTGCCAGGTGATCCGCTGCTCGCCCGCCGGTTCGGCCTCGGCCCAGCCGAGGTAGGTGCGGGTGCCCACCTCCACCCGGCTCATCTGGGCGCGCTCGACGCGGGCGGGCTCCAGCGGCGGGGCGAGGTTGACCAGCACGGACCCGCCCGGCACCAGGCGCCCGGCCAGGTCGCCCCACAACCGGCCGCGCTCCTCGGGGGAGAAGTGGCCGATGAGGTTGGCCGCCACCACACCGGCGAGGCGGTCGGGCAGCCGGGCCGAGAGAAGGTCGTCGCCGTCGACGGTCACCCGGGAGCGGAGGTCGTCGTCGGCGGCGATCCGCGAGAGCAGCACCGCCCGCAGCACGGGCGAGGGCTCGACGGCCACCACGCGGGCGGTGGGGTGGGCGGTGGCCAGCAGCCGGGTGCCCCAGCCGCCGCCGGCGCCGGCGTCCAGCAGCGGGGCCTCATCGGCGGGCATCGCCCGCACGGCCTCGGCGACGGCGGCCCCGAAGTGCTCCCACCAGCCGGCGATCATGATGTCGATGAACTGCCCGGAGACCGCATAGGGGTCGTCGTACTCAGCCACGGCGGTCCTCCAGGGGATGGTCGGTGTGGACCTGGTTTTGGACAATGAAAACCATTTCCACATCCTAGAGGTGCGGCACGCAGAGGTGTGACCCCCGTCCCCGAACGAGCTACCGGTCAGCCGTCGCCCGACGTGGGGAGGAGGGAACCCAGGGGGCCCAGGTCCAGGTTGAGGTCGGCGGCGCTGAGGCCGTAGCGCTCCCGCAGTTCGGTCATGCGCTCCTCCAGGAGCATCAGCGTCATGCCGATGCGCTCCTCCTGCTCCTCGGTGAGGTCGCCGACGTCGACGCGGCGCAGGGCCTGGCGCTCCATCAGTTGGCGGACCAGTTCCACCACGGTCAGGACCAGCTTGATCAGGTCCCGCTCCACGGTGTCGGGCTCGGTGGCGATGCGGTGGCGCAGGCTGTCGGTCTGGCTCCGCCTCGGCGACGCGCCCGGGGACCCCGGAGCGGCCGGAGACACGGACAGCGCTCCTGTCGCCTGGGCGGTCTCCCGACCGGGGGCGGCCGTCTCGCCGTCCAGGACCTCTTGCAGCCCCTTGAGCATGCCCGAGCCCTCGTCGACGACGTGGGCGTCGGTCTCCGCGTCCAGGTCGCGGACGTATCCCGAGGCGGTTCGCGTCCACACGCCCTCGGCGTTCGCGCCGGCCTCTCCGCCGCTGTGCTCCGTCACGCTGCCTCCCTTCCGCCGGTCCGCGCCGACGGCCCGTTCCCTGCCGGTTCCTCACCTGACTCGGCCGCCCGGCCGCACCCGCTCGCTCAGTCGGAGCGCACCCACCCCGCCAGCGGGTGGCCGTGCTCCCACGGCGACGGCACGTTCTCGTTGACCGACGACACCAGCGCGTGCAGCGAGATGCGCACCAGGTCCACGTCGGCGATCGCCACCGTCAGGTCGCCGCTGATGACGACCCCCTTGGCCAGCACCCGGTCGAGCAGGTCCACCAGCGAGATGTCGCGGTTGGCCAGCGGGTGGTCCTCGTCCAGCATCCGCGACAGCGACGCCGACTCCTCCGGGAAACCGGTGAAGGACCCCTCGTACTCGGGAAACTCCGATCCGCTCACGGCCGCCCGCCCTCCGGTGCCTCGGTCGCCTCCGATGCCTCGGGTGCCGTCCCCTCAAGCGCCTCCACGCCGGCGAAGGAGTACGGCGCCCACGGCCCCGACACCTCGATCCGGGTGCCCTCCGGCGCGCTGTCGCGCACCCGCTGCGCCGCGTCGAGGAAGGCGCCGGTGTCGCCGTCGGCCACCAGGTAGGCCGCGTTGAGCACGTTCTCGCCCGACTCGCCCGACAGCGACGCGTCCTGCGGCCGGTGCCGCTCGCGCGCCCGCGCCCACTCCGCCAGGCTCGCGTCGAGCCGGTCGCACAGCTCGGCGGCGGTCCGCCAGGTGTCGTCGCGGCGGTCCCGCTGCTCGCGCCGCTTGCGCAGGTAGGCCATCCCGGGGCTCTCACCCGGGCGCGCCCCGGACGACTTCTCGGCGCCGGCGGGCGTGCGCGTGGCGGGGTCGGCGTACACCTTCACCCCGAACTCCACGCACCCCGCGACGCGCCCCAGCGCCCGCTCGAAGGACGCGCGCCCCTCGGCCAGCACCGACCGCACCCGCTCGTCGCCGTGGTAGACGGTGGCCAGCCGCAGCGGCACGACGTCGGTGTGCCGGGCGGCGGCGTCGACCACCGTGTGGTGGGCGCGCGCCACCTCCTCCAGCCAGCCAAGGTCCTCCAGGTTGGCGCGCAGCGCCTCCTCGTCGAACTCGTGCAGCGGCACGGCGCTGACCACGGCGGCCAGCCCCTCGTGCGCCACCAGGTGGACGGGGTACCCGCCGACCCCCGCGAGGCCGGCCACCGCCTCGGCGGCGAAGGGGCGGGCCACCGCGTAGACATAGCTCGCCTCCTGGGGTGCGCTCACTTCTCGTCCTCCTCGCGTGCGGCGGGCCGCTCGGCCGGCGCCGCGGTCTCCTCTCCGGCGCCGGGGCCGGTCTCCGCTCCACCGGTGCCCTGACCGCCGGCCTCCAGCGGCGCGGCGCGGTGCTCCTCCAGAGCGGCGATGCGCTCGCGCAGGCGCTCGTTCTCCTCGGCCAGCTCCCGCTCGGCGCGCTGGGCCGCCTTGGACGACAGGGCGGGGTCGTTCTCCCACCAGTCGATGCCCATCTCCTTGGCCTTGTCGACCGAGGCCACCAGCAGCCGCAGCTTGACGGTCAGCAGCTCGATGTCCAGCAGGTTGATCTTGATGTCCCCGGCGATGACGACGCCCTTGTCCAGGACCCGCTCCAGCACGTCGGCCAGGTTCGCCGAGGACGAGCCGCCGCGGGACCGGATCTGGCGCGGTTCGCCGCTCCAGGGGGCCGGTTCGGTCACGTCTGCCTCCCACTTCCCGTTTCTGGTGTCCGTGTCCGCCCGGACGGCAGGAGGGCGACGCCGCGCTCGGGGGCGCCCACCGCGGGGGACGGAGCGCGTCAGCGGCGCCGGGCGCCGCGCTCCTCCTCCAGGTCCTCGTCGACCGGCTCGTCCTCGTAGCCGGGCTCCTCGGCGTCCACGTCGTCCTCGGCGTCCACGGCCTCCTCGCGGTCGCGGTCCCGGGGCTCGGGCTCCTCCTCCGGCTCCTCCTCGAACTCGTCCTCGGGCTCGTCGTGGTACTCGCGGTCCTCGTCCTCCTCGGCCTCCTCGTCCACCTCGGCGCCGTCGTCCAGCCGGTCCTCCTCGGCGGCGTCGGCGGATCCGTCCGCCCCGCCCGCCTCGGCCAGGTCGGCCAGCTCGGCGCGCTCCTCCTCGCTCAGCGCGGCCAGCTCGGCCCGCTCGTCCTCGTCCAGCTCCTCAAGCTCGGCGCGCTCGTCCTCGTCCAGTTCGGCCAGGGCCGCCCACTCCGCGTCGGTGAGGCCGGCCTCCTCCAGGGCGAGCGCGTCCTCGTGGCCCAGCACGACCGAGCCGTCGCGGATCTCGCCGCGCCAGCCGTCCAGCTCCTCGGCGTCGGCCTGGGCCATGAGCATCACGTGCCGCCGGTAGTGCTTGAGGTCCAGGCGCAGGCGCCGCCCCTGGGCGCGCCAGATGTTGCCGGTCCGCTCGAAGAGCCCCTTGGGGTAGTACTCCACGACCAGCAGCACGCGGGTGAGGTTCTCGGCGAGGGGGTGGAACGTCACGACACCCCGGTTGGTGCCCTTGGCGCCCTCCGTGGTCCAGGCGATGCGGTAGTCCTGGATCTGCTCGGTGACGCTGCCCTTCCAGCTCCGGCTGGACCAGAAGACCTTCGCCTTCCAGTTGGACGACACCTCGTCGGTCTTCTCGACGCTCTGCACGCCCTTGGCGAAGGAGCCGAAGTCGGGGAAGCGGGTCCACTGGTTGTAGGCGGTCCGCACGGGCACGCCCACGTCGATGGTCTCGACGATGTTGATCGCCTTCGGTCCGCTTCCCCCGCCGCCCTTGAGGCGACCCAGCATGCCCTTCACCTTCTCCTTCGCGCCGGTGGCGCCGGCCGAGGCGATCGCGCTCGCCGGGTTCTTGCCCTGGGCGATCTTGGCGCCGCCCGTGGCGATCGCGGCCGCGCCGCCGTCGCCGGCCAGGCGCGTCACCGACTCCCCGAGCTTGCCGGCGGCACCGCTGATGAGGCTGCTCGCCTTGGCTGAGACGTAGTCGCCCACGGCGTCGGCGAGCCGCGCGGTGCCCTCGTTGCGGTCGGCCGCCTCGCGCAGCCGCGTCAGCGGGCCGGCGGTCTGCTCAGCCACGCTTGTCACCGTCCTCACCGGAGGAGGCGCGGCGCCGGGTGGTGCCGGGCTTGGCGGCGCGCTTGCGCGGCGCGGCCTTGCGGGCGGTGCCGGTGGCGGCGCCGGCCGCCTTCCGGGTGGCCGAGCGGGTGCCCGAAGAGCGGGTGCGGGCGGGCCGCTCGGCGCGCTCGGCGTCCTCGCCGTCGTCGGCGCGCTCCTCGGGGCCGCGGTCGTCGGTGTCGTCGGTGTCCTCGGCCGCGTCGCCGCCGCGGGCCGCGGGCTCCTCGACGTCCGCGTCCTCGTCCGCCTCCTGCGAGCGGCGCCGGCCGGTGGCCGTGGCCGCGGCGCCCGTGGCGGCGCCGGCCGCCGAGGAAGCGGCCTCGGAGGCGCCGCCGCGCAGCCGCTCGGTGCGGTCGTTGAGGGAGTCGGCCAGGCCGCCCGCCCACTTGGTCACCAGCTTGCCGGCGGCGTCCTTTCCGGTGGCGACCAACTGGTCGCGGGTCTGGTCCTTGAGTTCACCCACGACCGGCAGCGCGCCCAGTTCCTTGGTCAGCCCCTTGACGACCATCTGCGGGCTGATGTTGAGCTTGCGCGCGCCCAGATAGAGGCCGAGTCCCACGGCCAGCTTGAATTTCTTGCGCCGGCCGAGAATATAGCCGCCGACCGCCGCGGCAACGATTTTTCCGGTCTGGTTCATACCGGATGGCTCCTCATTGTCTTTCGTTCAGGTATTCCTCGGCCTCTTCGAGCCGGTCCAGCAACTCGTCCTCCATCCGGTCGAATTCCTCCTCGGTGATCTCCCCGTTGTCCAGTTGGGCGGAGAGGTCGGCGAGGCGCTGGCGGATCGCCGCCGGGTCGTAGTACTCGCGCTCGGCGGCGTCGAGGACCTGGCGGGCCGTCCAGTCCACGAACCGGATGGGGGCCGTGGGGGCGGTGAGGATCGCTTTGATGAGGCCCATGGGGACCACCTCCCGCGCGGCGGCGGCCGAGCCGCGCTAGCGGCCCGGCTCCGTCACGAAGCTGTAGGGCGGCAGCGGGCCGTTGACCTTGAACTCCATGAGCTGGCCCAGTCGGCCCTGGAGGCGCCCCACCTCGCGGTTCAGCTCCTCGACCTTGTCGCGGTGGATGAGGAGCGAGACGTTGGCGAGGCAGTTGTCGACCGGCGGCCCCATCGAGACCTGGTCGGCGTGCTTGGAGAGGGGCTCCACCACCGCGTCGGCGTCGCGCCGGCGCAGCTCCTCCAGCGCCGCGGCGACCTGCTCGCCGAAGGCCATGCGGTCGGCGGGGGTGCCGCCGCCGGCGGCGCGCAGCCGCTCGTTGGTCCGGCGCAGTTCCTCGTCCTCGGTGAGGACGGCGCGCAGCGCGGCCTCCTCGATGTGGGTGGCCTTCACGTTGACCTCGACCCGGTCGCGCAGGCGCTCCAGCAGGGCGCTGTAGTGCTCCTTGGAGCGGCGCAGCTCCGCGGCGACCGACTCGTCGTCGGGGGCCACGGCGCCGAAGCGCATCGGCAGCACGGCCGCCTCGCGCGCCAGCTCGACCAGGACCTCCTGGTGCGCGGCGAGGTCGCGGCGCTTGGCGCGCAACCCGTCGGGCGTGGTGCTGACGGCGGCCGCCAGCCCGTCGGCGCGCACGAACCGCACCTCGCTGGGGGGTTCGCCCACGCCGGTGAGCTTGGCCGCGTCCAGGGACTCACTGTCGTGGGTGATCCCGTAGACGTAGGTGCTCATTCGCTCTCCTTCCGGCTGTCACCGGAGCTGCTGCTGCGGCGGCGGGTCTTGGCGGGCGCGCGCTCCTCTTCGCCGTCGGAGCGCAGGGAGTCCTTCAGCGCATCGGCGGCGCCGGTCAGGGCGCCCTTGGACTTGTTGCGGGCGCCGCCCTCGACGGCGCCGTTCACCAGGTCGGGCAGGCCCGCGCCGCCGCTGGTGGTGAGGTCGAGGCGGTTGCACGCCTCGGCGAAGCGCAGGTAGGTGTCGACGCTGGCGACAACGATCCGCACGTCGACGGTGAGGAGTTCGATGCCCACGAGGGAGACCCTGGCGAACACGTCGATCACCAGACCCTTGTCCAGGATGAGGTCCAGTACTTCGTAGAGGTTGCCGGACGACTTTCCGCCCCCGGACTGCTGCATTACGGTCATGAGACTGCTGCTCCTTTGCGTCTGGAGGGCCGGCCGCGAAGACGCCGCAGGTGGCGCCGCGGCGGCTCGCTCAGCGGCTGTCGGAGCGGCCGCGCGTGTAGCGGTGGAGCCGCTCGTAGCCCACGAGGTCGCCGTCGGCGTCGACGTCCACGGTGTAGGTGGCGAGCAGGCTGACGGTGTCGGGGACGCGCCGCAGTTCCAGCGCCTCCAGCGTCACGGTCCAGCCCTCGTCGTTCTTTTTGATCCCGGAGACGCTTTCCACCTCAATCCCGGTCACCTCCTCGAACTGCTGGCGAGCGGCATTGAGGCGATTAGCCACCGTCTTCTTGCCGGAGGCACCACGCCGCTGGGTGTCGTCATCGGCGCTGCTGTCCTGGCTCATCGGGTCCAATCCTTCTTCCGGCACCGTGGAACGGCCTGACCATGCGTGGAGTGCTACCCGAATAACCCGCGCAAAACATTCGCCGCCATGAACTGGGAAAACGGCAGGTGAAACGGGGGGATAAGCGCCCGGCGTTTACGGTCGATCGCATTCTGTGACAAGTGGGGGGCGTGGGGAGAATTTATTCGGACCGTAGTCAATGGGGCCTCCCGGGATTTAGCGCGGCGGCGGCGCCGATATCCCGCACATGCCGGGGAAGGCGCCGGGGGAGCCGGGGCGGGCGGCCGGGTCGCCGTTGACGCCGCGTGAGCGCCCGCCTAACATGACTGACCAGTCAGTCATGAAAAACGGGAGGCCCCCGATGGCACCACCGGAAGCGGACGGAGACGCGGCGGAGCGGGCGGGCGCGGGCGGCGCCGTCCCGGCGCCGCGAGCGCGGGCGGGAACCGGCCGGCGGATCGCCGACCTGCTGGTGGCGCCGGGGGCCGCCCGGGGCGAGGTGGTGGTGACCTTCGCCGCGGCGGTGCTGGGGGCGGGCCTCGCCCTGGCGGGGGCGGGCGCCGCCGGATGGTCCCTGACGGCCGCCGCCGTCGCCGCGATCATCGCCTTCGACTACGCCGGCGGCGCCACCGCCAACGCCACCGGCGCCGCCAAGCGGCGCTTCCACGGCCCGCACCGCAGATGGCCCCACCACCTCGGGTTCGTGGCCGCGCACGTCCAGCCGCTGGTGGCGGCCTGGGCCGTGCCCGGCCTCTCCCTCGCCGAGGGCGCGGCGGTCTACCTGGCCACCCTCGGCGCGGCAGTAGGCGTCGTCGCCGCGCCCGAGCGGCTGCGCCGGCCCGCCGCCTTCGCCGCCACCGCCGTGGGCGTCACGGCGGCCGCGGCACTGCTCGACGTCCCCCCGGCGATCGCCTGGCTGGCACCGGTCGGCCTGGTCAAGCTGCTCTTGGGCCACCTGCTGCCGGAGGCGCCGGGGGCCGTGCCGGAGCCGCCGGCGGCCGAGGCCGCGCCCCCGGGCGCCACCGCCGCGCCGCCGGGCGCCACCGCACCGCCGCCGCGCGAGGCGGGCGGCCCCGCACGGGCGCGGTGACGGCCGCCCCGCGCCGGGGCACCGCCTCCCCGGCGCCGGCGGTGCCGCGCGGGCGCGATGATGGGGCAGCCGGCCGCACCCGGGCGAGTGAGGGAGAGACACCATGGCACCCAAGAGGGTCGACCGCGCCGCGCGCCGCGAGGACGTCCTGGACGCCGCCGTGCGGGTGTTCGCCCGCCGCGGATTCGCCGCCACCCGGATCGAGGACGTCGCCGCCGAGGCCGGCATCGCCAAGGGCAGCGTCTACCTCTACTTCGACAGCCGCGACGCGCTGCTGCGCGCGGCGTTCGCGCGCGTGGCCGCCCGCTCCGAACGGCTCACGGCCGCGGCCGCCCGGCCGGGGCGGCCCGCCGTCCAGCGCCTCGCCGACCTCGTCCGCGGCGCCGTCGCCATGCTCGCGGCCGAACCCGACCTCGCCCGGATCATGGTCGACCTGTGGAGCACCGGCCGCGCCCGCCCCGGCACCCCGCCCGGCGGCACCGCCGCCCCCGCCTTGGACCTCGCCGAGGTCTACCGCGCCTACCGGTCGGTCATCGCCGACCTGCTCGCCGAGGCCGGCCGGGACGGCGACCTGCGACCCGGCCTCGGCCAGGCCGAGGCCGCCGTCGTGGTCGCCGCGATCGAGGGCGCCCTGGTCCAGTGGCTCGTCGACCCCGAGGTCCCCTTCGCCGACCTGGCCGACCCCATCACCACCACCTGCCTCAACGGCCTCCGCCCCCGCCCCTGAGACGTGCCGGCGCCGCCGACCCTCCCCGTGGGCGGTGAGCAGGGGGATTCTAGGATGTGCCCGGACGTCAACGGGGACGGGGTGGGCACGATGCCGCCACAAGGCGTGGTGTCGTTGGTCGCGGCTGTCGAGGAGGCCCGGCACGAGCCGTGGCGGATCACGGAGCTGCTGGAGGCGGAGCCCGCGCAGCGGGCGCTCGCGGGGCTCGATGAGGACCGCGAGCGCAGCGTGGTCTTCTCGACGCTGTCGACCATCATGGTCGAGGTCGTCTACCTGCGCGCGCTGGTCGACACGGTGGCCCGGATGAGCGGGCGCGGCGAGGGGCGCCTCCCTCGGGCCGAGCGCCTCGTCGCGACCGACTGCACCGACATCTACGCCAAGAAGGTTCACCCCCACGTCTGGCAGGGCGAGGGCTTCCCGGTGTACCCCCTGCGTGAGGACCAGGAGCGATTCCTGCGGTCCGTCAACGGCGTCTTCGACGCCGCCTATCAAGACGTCTTCCTCAACTGGGGCGGCCAGGGCATCACGATCGCCGACGAGCGGCACCCCTACCACGCCGTGATGGTGGAGATGGGGCACAAGCGCCCTCCCGGCGGGGAGCAGTTGGTGCGGGAAACCCTCGCCTCCATGGCGCGCCAGCAGTTCTACAACGTCCTCTTCGGGGTGGAGCAGTTGATGGGGCCGTGGGGGCGCATGAAGGCGCCCGGCGCGCGCCAGATCCGCCGTGCGAGCGACCTCGCCATGGCGGTCGTGAACAACATCCGGGAACTGCGCACCGCGGCCACCCTGCGCGGACTGGGCGGGATGTCGGTGCTGGGCGCGCTCAACGGCGTGCCCGGCCGCAGCACCGGCGTCTACCATTACGCGCTGGAGAAGGGCGGCCAGGCGGGCCTGGCCGAATACCTGCGAATCTGGCAGGAGGACCAGGCGAGCGATTTCCGCTCCGGGTTCTTCTCGAGGATCTCCTCGTGGGAGCGGGGCCTGCCCGAGGTCGAGCTGACCCTCATGCCCCGGGGCGCGCGCACCGCCGACGCCGCCGACGACACCCGCGGCTGGCGGTACGAATCCGAGCGCCGCGGCCCCTGCCCCGCCCGCGCCTCCGAGCGGATCCCGGCGCTTCTGGCCGACACGGTCGCACCGGCTTGGGGGCAACTCCAGGACTTCGTCGGCCGGGCCGGCATTGCCGGGCGGGGCCTGACGACCTCCCGCGAGAGCCTGTCCATCATCGAGCAGGTGGCCTGGACCACGGTCCACCACCTGCCGAGCCTGGTGGCGGGCCGCGAGACCGGCACCGGCCTCACCCTGGCCGACGAGCGGGTCACGTTCGTCTCCCTGGGCGAGGCGGCCGCCCGGGCCGGCCGGGGGCAGCGGTCCACCGACACCCGCCCCCTCCGCCCCGCGCCCGGCCCGCGCGCCGCCCGCCCGGAGGCCGCCGGGCGTACCAGGGTCGATCTGCGCAAGCACCCCCGCCCCACGGCGCGGTAGCCGGCGGGGCGGGGGCGCGAACGCGGACGCCGAAGCGGACGAGCGGGGCCTACGGGCGGGCGGTCACCCGCCACAGCGCGACCGAGCCGCACACCTCCAGGCGCACGTCGGCGAAGCGGTCGTGCAGGACGGCCGTCAGGTCGCTCAGCGTGTCGCCGGTGTTGGCGAAGATCTGCTTGGCGTTGAGGTAGCGCAGTCCGGCCCGCCCCAGGGCGCTGAGGTCGGTGCCCTGGGACAGCACGGTCGCCCCGATGCACACCCCTGTGCCCGGCTTGAGGGCGGCGGCGATGCTGTCGAACACCGCCGCCTTCTCCACCACGCTCTGCCCGGGCACGCAGTGCAGCACCATCGACAGCACCGCCGTGTCCACGCTGCCCTCCTCCAGCGGGAAGGGCTCCAGCGCGCTCTGGCGGTGGGTGACCGGGCGGTGCCGGGCCAGGCGCGCCGCGGAGGTCTGGAGCGGTCCCTCGTTGATGTCGAGCAGGTGCAGCTCGATGTCGCGCGGCTTGAGGCGGTCGAGGAAGTACCCGGCGCCGGGGCCGATCTCCAGGACGGTCTGG
Source organism: Streptomonospora mangrovi (assembly GCF_027604915.1). GTDB lineage: Bacteria > Actinomycetota > Actinomycetes > Streptosporangiales > Streptosporangiaceae > Streptomonospora > Streptomonospora mangrovi. The sequence goes on along the minus strand of NZ_JAJAQC010000050.1, from coordinate 40,689 downwards.
CCGGGGCGGATGGCCTCGGCGTAGAGGGCGAACACGCGTCGCCACGGGCAGCTCCACAGCACCCGGTAGGTGCCGTGGATGACCAGGAGGTCGTAGAGCCAGTTCATGTTGCGACGGCTCCACACGCGGTCCGCTCCGGGCGGGGGCGCGGACGGACCGGCGGCGGGGGGCGGTGAGGCGGGCGGCGGGACGGACATGGTGGTACCTCCAGACGGGAACCGCGGGTTCAGGGGAAGGTCGGAGTCGCGTCAGGAATTGGCCCGGGTGACCGCCGCGATGTAGGCGCGCGCGGCACTGGGGTCATACAGCCACTTCTCGTAGTCGGAGGGGTCGGCCAGTCCGCCCACGAAGCGGTCGGCCACCGCCGGGTTGCCGGCGGCCGCGGCCAGGACCTCGCCCAGGTGGGGCGGGGCGCCGGGCTCCCACATGGAGTGCAGGGCGCTGCTGAGGGTGTCGGCCGCGCTCACCCCCGCCCGCCACGCGGCGGCGAAGGTCTCCTCCATCCACTCACGGGTGAAGGGGGCGTCGCCGTGGTCGAGGATGCGGTGCAGGTACACCGAGGCGCTGAGGCTGGAGACCGCCCAGCCCTGCCCGGCCAGCGGGTCGGTGTGCACGACCGCGTCGGCCAGGCCCAGCAGGTTGCCGCCGGCCAGGGCGGCGACGGGCTTGCGCACGTGCGGGCGCACGGTGGTGACCAGGGCGGCGTGGGCGTCGATCGGCGAGGCGTTGGCGACACGGGGGTAGACCTCGGGGAAGTGCTCGCCCAGGGCGGAGACAATCCAGGAGGTGACGGCCTCGGGGTCGGGGTGGCCGCGCTGGGGCCGCAGGTGGGAGCCGTCGAGGCTGCCGCCGGGGGCGTCCATGACGCACACCGAGTGCGCGGGGCCGTAGGGGCTGAGGATCGGCGCGATGAGGATGCGCCCCAGCGGCGAGGAGATGACCTCGGCGTAGTCGGCGCCCGACGGGCTGGGCGCGATCCCCTCGCACAGCACCTGGGTGATGACGCGGCGGTGGCCGCCCACGCCCCGAAGCTCGTCGGTGTCGGGGAAGAGCTCGCCGAGCATGCCGCCGCCGGTGGCCACCACGACCAGGTCGTACATGGAGGGGAAGTAGGCGAGGTCGGAGACGGTGCAGCCGGCGAAGATCGCCTTGGCGCCCCGGTCCTGGAGGTACTCCAGCCAGTCCGCCTGCTTCAGCCGCCGGTCGACCGCGATGGCCTCGCTGGCGAAGGCCCCGGCGACCGTCATCGAGCCGGGGTAGCCGGGCGGGTACAGCTCCAGGTGGACGCCGTGGATGCGCGGCGCGAGGTTGGCGTAGAAGTCCAGGCCGAGCCGCTGCTCGGCCTCGCGCGCCAGCGGCAGCGAGAACTGGGTGATCGACGGCGCGGCCGTGCGGATCTCCTCGGGGCGCTGGGCGGTCATCACGGTGACGTCGTAGCCGGCGCCCTGGAGGCCGTGGGCCAGGTGCAGCCCGGACTGCCCCGCCCCCACGATCAGGATTCGGCGGGTCATCGGAGGCCCCCGTCCGAGGGCGCGAGGAGGAGGGTGGCACCGGCCGGTGCCGGTGAGGTATCGACGCTCCTTGTGTTGTGGGAGGTGAGGGGGGTGTGGGCGCGGCGGGCGCCCGGCAAGGTGAAGCGGTTGGGGACCGCGTCACACGAGGCGACAGAAGACGACATGCTCATAAGGTGCCACACCAGAACTGCTACTAAAAAGTGGACATGGTCCTTGATCGGCAAGTGAGACCGACAAGTAAGAGCCGAATGGTCAGAGGGCGACCGCCGCACGCGCGGGAACGCCCCACCCGCCGGCCCGGCCGACGGCAGGCGGTGCGGCAGCGGGGGTACAGCAGGGGTGCAGCGGATGAGGACGGAGCGGTCGCACGGCCCGGCGGACCTTCCGTATGGTCGGCCCCCGGAACTGCGAAAACGCATTCATCAGCAATTCGGTCACCAGCGAGAAGGGTTTTTTCCAGCCCGAATCCCACCCGAATCCCGACTTCCCGACTGCAAGTCGCCGGCCGACAATGCCACCGCGCGGGGGAGTGACCCTTTCCTGTCTCCAAGGCCCCACGGTCGGCGAGGCCGGCCCCCAGAAGGGCGGGACGGGACGGCTCCTCACCCGTCGTCCGTCCTGTTGCCGTGCGGACTGCCGGCGGGAAGGGCGCTGCGACGGATCCACGCCCAGGGGCCGACCGAGAGGGACGCCGTGGGGAGCGACCGGAGGGGCGACCGCGGGTGTCGCACGTCACCCTCGCGGCTGAGAGAAGCGGGGACTCCGCGTGGTCTCGGATCCCCCGCCCCTTGTGCGGCGCATGCCCTGTGCACCGTGTGACCGCGGCGACCCGCGAACGCGGCGGCTCGGGCCGCGCGAGGACATGAAAAACCAGCGGGCGCTGATGCGTCTCCGCTGGTCGGTAAGTGATTCCGCTGATCACTCTGGGGTGCCCCCTGCAGGATTCGAACCTGCGCACACGGCTCCGGAGGCCGTTGCTCTATCCCCTGAGCTAAGGGGGCGCTTTGCTGGATCAACACTAGCAGGGCGCGCGGGGTGGATCGCGCAATTTGCAGAGGGCGCGGGGTGGATCGCGCAATTTGCGGTGGGGTTGGGCGATCGCCAGCGGGGAGCCGGTCCGGGGCGCTAGTCTCGCGGCCGTGGGTGAAGCGCTGGCACGGGTACTGGTGGTCGACGACAACGAGGTGATCCGGCAGTTGATCGCCGTCAACCTCCAGCTTGAGGGCTTCGAGGTGCACCAGGCGGTGGACGGTGAGGATTGCCTGGCCCGCGTGGGCGACATCCGGCCCGACGTGATCACGCTCGACGTCATGATGCCCCGGCTCGACGGGTGGGTGACCGCCGCCCGGCTCCGGGAGGACGCCGCCACGCGCGGCATGCGCGTGCTGCTCATCACCGCGCGGGCGCAGGAGGACGACATCCGGCGCGGCCAGGAGATCGGCGTCGACGCCTACCTCACCAAGCCGTTCGACCCCACCGAGTTGATCCGCCTGGTGCGCGACCTCGCCCGCCGTGACCGCGCCGGGTCGGCGGGGTGACCTGCCGCTGCGCCTCCCGGCTGCGGACAAGCCGCGACGCCCTTCGGCTGCGAGGACGGAGCGGCGTCCGCCATGAGCCGTGCGCGCGCCGCCGCGCGCCGGTCGGAGAACCGGCCTCTTCCCGCCGCGCGCCGGTCCGGGTATCGGGCCGGTGCCGCTGCGCCCCGATGCCGTACGGCATCGCGCCGGCGGGGGCGTGAGGTGGGCGACCCCGCTGTGCCGCACCTGTTGGCCGACCTCGACCGCCGCGCCGCCACTCCCTGGCGGCTGGACGCCCTCGTCCGCGAAGCCGTCGCCCTGGCCGCCGAGCGCGGTTCCGCCGATCTGCCGCCCGCCGAGGTGCGCCGCGCCGCCGCGCCGCCGGCCGCCGGCATCCGGGACGGCGGCCGCGCCGATGCCCCTCCGGTGGCCCGCCGCGAGCCCGCCGACACCCCTGCCCCCACCGACACCGACGGCCCCGCCGACACCACTGCCACCGTCGGCGCCGCTGCCACCGCTGATACCGCCGCCGCCGGTTCCGGTAGCGCCGGCGCCGCTGCCCCCGCCGACACCCCCGACCCTGTGGACCTCCTCGCGGCCGTGGGGCGCTGCACCTCCGCCCTGCCCCTGCGCGTCGCCGCTGACCTGCGTCGGCCCGCGCGCGCGCTGGCCGAGGCCGCCGCCGCCCACCTGCGCGGCCACCCCTTGATCGCCGACGCCGCCGCCGAAGGCCCGGGGTTCCTCGCCGTCACGCCCGCCGAGTCCGCGTGGTCGGCGCTGGTCGCCTACATCGCGGCCGACCACGGGACCTACCTGGCGGGCTACCTCGCGCACCACTCCGACGCCGGGGCGGACGGCGGACCCGCCGACCAGCACGCCGGGGCGCCGCCCCCGCTCGCGGACGCCCCCACGGTCGCCGAGGCCCGGCGCCGCGCCCGCGACGAGGCCCGCCGCAGGCTCGCCGCCGCCGACCGGGTGCTGGGCGCGCTCGCCGACGACGCCGCCACCGCGCCCGACGCCGCCACCGCGCCCGGCGGCGGCTCGGAGCCGGGCGCGGCCACCTGGCGCGACCCCTGGCTCGACCGGGGTCCCGAGGCGTTCGCCACCGACGCCGGCCGCCTGCTGGGCGTCATCGGCGAGGCGAGCGCGCGCGTGGCGTTCTGCCGTGGCCCGGGGGAGCGACCCCGGCCCGGGGAGCTGACAGGCCCCGGCCTCCCCGCCCTGCCGACCGCCGAGCGGCCGGGCGCGTGGGGCCGCCACACCGCCGACAACCCCGCCTTCGCCCTCCGCTACGCCCACGCCCACGCGTGCGCCACGCTGCGCTGGGTCGAGGACGCCCGCCGCGCCGCCCCGCGCGGCACGGCGTCCGTCGGCTCCGCCGGTCCCGGCGGCACCGGTGACTCCGGCGGTTCTGCCGGGACCTTCGATGCCGGGGCCCGCCCTTCCGCGCCGCACGCCCCCGCCGACCCCGGCGGCCCGGCCGGTCTCCCCGCACCCGCCGACTCCGTCGGTCCGGGCGGCCCGGCCGCTTCCGCCGACCCCGGTGCCCCCGCCGACTCCGCCGACTCCGGCGACGGCGGCCCCGGCGGCCCCGGCGGGACCCTCCACTCGCCCCACTCACCCCTCGCGCGCGCGAAGCTGGTCGGGGCGCTGTTCGACGGGCCGGTGGTGGTGCGGGCCGCGGCGCGGCGTTGCGAACCCCATATGCTCGTCCGATACCTCGAAGGTCTCGCGATTGCCTACCATGACTGGTGGGAATCCAGCGGCGTCCTCACGGGTGAGACCACGCGCGACCCCGGCGGCGACGACGCGCTCGCGCTGTGCGCCGCCGTGGCCGGCGTCCTCCGCGCGGGGCTGTCGCTTCTCGGCGTGTCCGCGCCCACAAGGCCGTGAACACGACCTCCCCGGCGCGCCGCGCGCCGGCGGGTCCGGGGACCGGGGCGACCGCCGGCACCGCCGGCCGGCCACCCGGCCGCCACCGCCCCCCGCACGGCCTCCCGCCCACCGGCGCCGCCACCGCGTCGCCGCGCACCGGCGGTCCGCCGCCCGCACACCCGCCGCCCGCACAACACCACACACCACCGCACAGCACCGCACACCACCGCCGCGACACCCGCCGGCGCCCGCGCCCCACGGCCGGACCGCCCGGGGAGCGTCCGCCGACCACGACACCGGAAGCGCACCACCATGAGCCGTTACGCCCACCCCGCCGGTCCGCGCCACGCGGACGTGCTGCCCGAGGACAACCCGCCGCGCCCGCCGCGCGACCTGGGTGAACTCTCCGCGCACGTGTGGCCGGCCACGGCCAGGCGCGGCGCCGACGGCGAACTGGTCGTCGGCGGCGTGGGCGCCCGCGCGCTGGCCGCCGAGTACGGCACCCCCCTGTTCGTCATGGACGAGCAGGACTTCCGCGCCCGCGCCCGCGCCTACCGCACCGCCTTCAGCGACGCCGAGGCCGACGTCTACTACGCCGGCAAGGCCCTGCTCACCAAGGCCGTCGCCCGCTGGGTGCTCGAAGAAGGGCTCAAGCTCGACGTGTGCAGCGGCGGCGAACTCGCCGTCGCCCTCGCCGCCGGGTTCCCGCCCGAGCGCATCGGCATGCACGGCAACAACAAGTCCGAGGCCGAGCTGGAGCGCGCCGTCGAGGTCGGCGTGGGCCGCATCATCGTCGACTCCTTCGACGAGATCGAGCGCCTGGAGCGCATCGCCGCCCGCCTCGACCGCGTCCCCCGGGTCCTGGTCCGCGTCACCACCGGCGTCGAGGCCCACACCCACGAGTTCGTCGCCACCGCCCACGACGACCAGAAGTTCGGCCTGGCGCTGAGCACCGGCGCCGCCGACGAGGCCGTCCGCCGCGTCCTGGCCGCCCCCCACATCGAGCTGGTCGGCCTGCACTCCCACATCGGCTCGCAGATCTTCGACACCGCCGGGTTCGACGTCGCCGCCCGCCGCGTCGCCGAGTTCATGGTCCGCGTCATCGCCGAGACCGGCGCCCAACTGCCCGAACTCGACCTCGGCGGCGGCCTGGGCATCGCCTACGTCCCCGACGACACCCCGCTGGAGCCCGAGGCCATCGCCAAGAGCCTGCTGGGGATCGTCCGCCACGAGTGCGAGTCCCACGGCCTGCCCATGCCGCGCATCGCCGTCGAGCCCGGCCGCGCGCTCTCCGGCCCCGCCGGGGTCACCCTCTACGAGGTCGGCACCGTCAAGGACGTCGAGGGAATCCGCACCTACGTCAGCGTCGACGGCGGCATGAGCGACAACATCCGCACCGCCCTCTACGGCGCCGAGTACACCTGCGCCCTGGCCTCGCGCACCGGCTCCGGCGCACCCATGCTCTCCCGCCTGGTCGGCAAGCACTGCGAGAGCGGCGACATCATCGTCCACGACCTCTACCTGCCCGCCGACATCCGCCCCGGCGACCTCGTCGCCGTCGCCGCCACCGGCGCCTACTGCTTCTCCATGGCCAGCAACTACAACCACCTCCCGCGCCCGGCCCTGGTCGCCGTCGCCGACGGCGCCGCGCGCACCCTCGTCCGGCGCGAGACCGAGGAGGACCTGCTCCGCTTGGACATAGGCTGACCGGGGGCTCCGGGCGGCCCCGCCCCTCGGCGGCACCGCCCGGAGCGCCGCGGACCCGACGAACAAGGCGACGACACCAGTGATACGAGAAGCGGGAGTCACCCCCCTATGGCGATGAAGGTGGCGCTGCTGGGATGCGGCGTTGTGGGCGCGGAAGTGGTGCGGCTGGTCGACCGGCAGTCGGCCGAACTCGCCGCGCGTGTGGGAGCCCCCCTGGAGATCGGCGGTATCGCGGTGCGCCGCCTGGGCCGCGACCGCGGCACGGGCGTCGACCCCGCGCTGTTCACCACCGACGCCACTTCCCTGGTGACCCGCCCCGACATCGACGTGGTGGTCGAGGTGATCGGCGGCATCGAACCCGCCCGCTCCCTGATCCTCGACGCGATCAAGGCGGGCAAGTCGGTGGTCACCGCCAACAAGGCGCTGCTGGCCGAGGACGGCGCCACCCTGCTGGCTGCCGCGCGCGCCGCCGGCGTCGACATCTACTACGAGGCGTCGGTCGCCGGGGCCATCCCGCTGCTGCGCCCCCTGCGCGACTCCCTGGCCGGCGACCGCGTCAACCGGGTGCTGGGGATCGTCAACGGCACCACCAACTTCATCCTCGACCGCATGGACACCCAGGGCGCCGGGTTCGCCGAGTCCCTGGAGGAGGCCCAGGCCCTGGGCTACGCCGAGGCCGACCCCACCGCCGACGTGGAGGGCTTCGACGCCGCCGCCAAGGCCGCCATCCTGGCCCGCCTGGCCTTCCACACCCAGAACGTCACCGCCGCCGACGTCCACCGCGAGGGCATCACCGAGGTCACCGCCGGCGACATCGCCAGCGCCAAGGCCATGGGCTGCGTGGTCAAACTCCTAGCCATCTGCCAGCGCGCCGCCGACGGCGGCTCGGTGGGCGTGCGCGTCCACCCGGTCATGCTGCCCCGCGAGCACCCGCTGGCCTCGGTCACCGAGGCCTACAACGCCGTGTTCGTCGAGGCGGAGTCCGCCGGCCGGCTGATGTTCTACGGCCCCGGCGCCGGCGGCGCCCCCACCGCCAGCGCGGTGCTGGGCGACCTGGTGGCCGTGGCGCGCAACCGCCTGGCCGGCACCTCGGTGGGCGAGGGCGGCCACGACACCGGCCTGCCCGTGCACCCCATGGGCCAGACCGTCACCCGCTACCACATCTCCCTGGACGTGGCCGACCGCCCCGGCGTGCTCGCCCGCGTCGCCGAGGTCTTCGCCGAGAACGGCGTCTCCATCAAGAACGTCCGCCAGGAGGGCTTCGGCGACGACGCCCAGCTGGTGCTCGTCAGCCACCGGGCGCCCGACGCCGCCCTCGCCCAGACCGTCGAGCGGCTGCGCCGCCTGGACATGGTGCGCGCCGTGGCCAGCGTCATGCGCGTCGAGGCGTTCGCCGACGCGTGAGCCCCCGCGCGCCGCGCGCACACCGTCCCATCTGCTGAGACGGCCCCACCGCGGTGCACGAGGCGCGGGCCGCGCCCTCTAGACTCGTGGTCAGGACGAGGCCGCGGCCCCGCCCGGCGTCCGCCGCCCCACCCCGGGCGGCCCCCGCGCGCCCGGCCGCACCGGCGAATCCGCGCCCCCGGCCGCCCACCGGCGCCGCCGACCGCGGAGTCCGCACATCCAACGCATTTTCCGTCTGCCGAAAGGGCCCTGTCGTGAGCATGGCACGGGCGTGGCGCGGGGTCGTGGAGGAGTACCGCGACCGCCTCCCCGTCACAGCGAACACCCCCGTCGTCACCCTGCTGGAGGGCGGCACCCCGCTGGTACCCGCCCCGCGGGTGTCGGAGCTGACCGGCTGCGAGGTGTTCCTCAAGGTCGAGGGCCTCAACCCCACCGGCTCCTTCAAGGACCGCGGCATGACCATGGCCATCACCAAGGCCGCCGAGGACGGCGCCAAAGCGGTCATCTGCGCCTCCACCGGCAACACCAGCGCCAGCGCCGCCGCCTACGCGGTGCGCGCCGGCATGACCTGCGCGGTGCTGGTGCCCAGCGGCAAGATCGCCATGGGCAAGCTCGCCCAGGCGCTCGTGCACGGCGCCAAGCTCCTCCAGATCGACGGCAACTTCGACGACTGCCTCGAACTCGCCCGCAAGCTGTCGGTGGACTACCCGGTGGCACTGGTCAACTCGGTCAACCCCTACCGCCTCCAAGGCCAGAAGACCGCCGCGTTCGAGGTCGTGGACGCCCTGGGCGACGCCCCCGACATCCACTGCCTGCCCGTGGGCAACGCCGGCAACATCACCGCCTACTGGATGGGCTACAAGGAGTACGCCGACTCCGGGCCCGCCACCCGCCTGCCCCGCATGCTCGGGTTCCAGGCCAGCGGGTCGGCGCCCATCGTCAACGGCGCACCGGTGGAGCGGCCCCGCACCATCGCCACCGCCATCCGCATCGGCAACCCCGCCTCCTGGACCTACGCCGAGCAGGCGCGCGACGAGTCCGGCGGGCGCATCGACTCCGTCACCGACCGCCGGATCCTGGCCGCCTACCGCATGCTCGCCGCCGAGGAGGGCGTGTTCGTCGAACTCGCCTCGGCCGCCAGCGTCGCCGGGCTGCTCCAGGCGGTCGAGGCCGGCCACGTCGAGCGCGGCAGCCGCGTGGTGTGCACCGTGACCGGAAACGGCCTCAAGGACCCCGACTGGGCGCTGGCGGGCGCCTCCTCGGCCACCACCGTCCCCGTCGACGCCCACGCGGCGGCCTCCGCCCTCGGCCTGGCCTGACAACGCCGCCCCGCGGCCCGCCAACGGAAAGCACGACCATGTCCCACACCCACCCGGCGCGGGTGCGCGTGCGCACCCCCGCCACCAGCGCCAACCTCGGCCCCGGGTTCGACTCCCTGGGGCTGGCGCTGGCCCTCCACGACGAGGTCGAGGTCGAACTCGACCCCGGAGGCGGGCTCGGCGTCGAGGTCGAGGGGGAGGGGGCCGGCGAGGTCCCCCTGGACGGCACCCACCTGGTCGTGCGCGCCATGCGCGCGGTCTTCGAGGAGGCCGGCCGCCCCCTGCCCGGGCTGCGGCTGCGCTGCCGCAACGCCATCCCCCACGGGCGCGGCCTGGGCTCCTCGGCCTCGGCGATCGTCGCCGGCGTCAGCGCCGCCGCCACGCTGCTCGGGTGGACCACCCCCGAGGGCGGCCTCGACCGCGACCGCGTGTTCGAGCTGGCCGCCGGCATCGAGGGCCACCCCGACAACGTCGCCCCCTGCGTCTACGGCGGCTGCACGGTCGCCTGGCGCGGCGAGGACCGCTGGCGGGCGCTGGGCGTGCCGGTGTCCCCGCGCGTCGCGCCGATCGCCTGCGTGCCCGCCGAGCGGCTGTCCACCGAGGCCGCGCGCGGCCTGCTGCCCGCCTCGGTGCCCCACGCCGACGCCGCGTTCACGGCCGGGCGCGCCGCGCTGCTCGTCGCGGCCGTTTCCGGCCACCCCGAACTCCTGCTGGAGGCGACCGAGGACCGCCTCCACGAGCGCTACCGTGAACCCGCGATGCCCGAGAGCCTGCGGCTCGCTCGTGAGCTGCGCAAGGTCCACGGGCTGGCGGCGGTGGTGTCGGGAGCGGGCCCCACCGTGCTCGTCCTCGCCGACGCGGGGGCCGCCGCGGGCACCCCGGCGCACCCCCCGGAAACCGGGGCTGCGCTGCAAATCCGGGAGGACCTGGTTGATTCAATTCACGAGCGAACGGGTAAGCATTGGCACATACGCCCCCTAGCCATCGATCCGTCAGGAGCGAGGATCGAAACATAGACCCGTGTCAAGGAATAGCTGTGGGCTCCGGTGATGTTAGGCTGGGTGAAGCACCAGTTGCCCCGTTGCGGGGCGTGTGCTCATCCGCCACAGTGTTTTCCGCGTCCGAGATGTACGTGGTTTTGGCCATGCGATCGCTGCGCACGGTTACCACTGTGTTGAGTTCGCGGAGCGCCCGTTGCTCCGATCACCCCGCCACCACCGTCGCCTCGCCGGCCGACGGCGGCAGCGTGGAACACGGGCGGCGGCCGCGGACTCATCGCCCCAACGCCTGGCTGTACCCGGAGCCCGCCGCGATCGGGTAGGGGAATCAACGGTTCCCGACATCCGCGTGGGGCACGCCCGACCCGGCCCCCCGCCGGTTCGCACCACCGGGCCGGCCGTCACCGACACATGACGGCCCAAGCCCGCTCCTTGGGAAGGACCCTTAGTGAGCGACACCACCGAACTCCACACGGACGCGGCGGTCAGCACGCAGCAGAATTCGACCGCGTCCGATGTGGACGCCGGCGACGCCGCGACCTCATCCAGAAAGAGCACGCCGTCTCGGTCGCGCAGCCAAGGCACGGGGCTGTCGGCGCTGAAGCTCACCGAGCTCCAGCGGCTGGCGTCGAGTCTCGGAATCACGGGCACGGGGCGGATGCGCAAGAACGACATCATCACCGCCATCGAGGCCAAGCAGGGCGGACCGGTTTCGGCGCCGCAGGCGGCGGCGCGCAAGCCCGCGGAGCGGCCCGAACGCGCCGAGCAGGCCCCCGCCGAGGCGGGCGAGCCCGCCGCGCAGGCGGCCCCGGTCGAGCCGGTCGGCGCCCGCGAGGGCGGCGCCGACCAGGCGGAGCGCACCGACAAGCCGGCCCGCACCCGCCGCACCACGCGCAAGCGCGGCGACGACGCAACTGACCAGAACCGGCCGTCGGACGGCGACACCTCTACCCCCGCGAGCAGCGTGACCAAGACATCCAACTCCCAGAAGTCCGGTTCCGACTCCCAGGGCCAGTCCGGCCAGAGCGGGGGCCGCGAACGGCAGCGCAACCGCCGCAACCGGGGCGGCCGCGAGGACTCCGCCGCCGAGGCCCCGGCCCAGGACACCGCCCAGCAGGGCGGCGGCCAGGGCGGGCAGCAGACCGGCCGGGGCGGCAGCGGCAACAGCGGTGGCGGCGACGACGACTTCGGCACCGGACGCCGGCGCGGCCGGCGCCGCGACCGCCGCGACCGCCGCTCGGGGCGCGACCGCCAGGAGACCGAGCCGGTCATCAGCGACGACGACGTCCTGCTGCCGGTGGCCGGCATCCTGGACATCCTCGACAACTACGCGTTCGTGCGCACCACCGGCTACCTGCCCGGCGCCAACGACGTCTACGTCTCGCTGGCCCAGGTCCGCAAGAACGGCCTGCGCAAGGGCGACGCGATCACCGGTGCCGTGCGCCAGCCGCGCGAGGGGGAGCGGCGCGAGAAGTTCAACGCCCTGGTCCGGCTCGACACCATCAACGGCATGGCGCCCGACCAGGCCCGCAGCCGCCCGGAGTTCGCCAAGCTCGTCCCGCTCTACCCGCAGGACCGCCTGCGCCTGGAGACCGAGCCGAACATCCTCACCACGCGGATCATCGACCTGGTCGCGCCCATCGGCAAGGGCCAGCGCGGGCTCATCGTCTCGCCGCCCAAGGCCGGCAAGACCATGGTGCTCCAGTCGATCGCCAACGCGATCACCGAGAACAACCCCGAGACCCACCTCATGGTCGTGCTCGTCGACGAGCGGCCCGAAGAGGTCACCGACATGCAGCGCACGGTCAAGGGCGAGGTCATCCACTCCACCTTCGACCGCCCGGCCGAGGACCACACCACGGTCGCCGAACTCGCCATCGAGCGCGCCAAGCGCCTGGTCGAGATGGGCCTGGACGTGGTGGTCCTGCTCGACTCCATCACCCGCCTGGGCCGCGCCTACAACCTCGCCGCGCCGGCGAGCGGGCGCATCCTCTCCGGTGGTGTGGACTCCACGGCGCTGTACCCGCCCAAGCGGTTCTTCGGCGCCGCCCGCAACATCGAGAACGGCGGGTCGCTGACCATCCTGGCCACGGCGCTGGTCGAGACCGGTTCGCGCATGGATGAGGTCATCTTCGAGGAGTTCAAGGGCACCGGCAACATGGAGCTGAAGCTCAACCGCTCCCTGGCCGACAAGCGCATCTTCCCCGCGGTCGACGTCGTCTCCTCCAGCACCCGCAAGGAGGAGATCCTGATGTCCAACGAGGAGCTGAAGATCATCTGGAAGCTCCGCCGGGTGCTGCACGCCCTCGACATCCAGCAGGCCCTCGAACTCCTGCTGGAGCGGATGAAGGAGACCAAGAGCAACACCGAGTTCCTGCTCCAGGTGCAGCAGACCACGGTCGGCGGCCCCAACGAGCACTGACCGCCGCGGTCCGTCCGGTCCCCGCCGCTCGCCGGCGCGGGACCGGGCGGCCGCGTGTGATGCCCGGGCCGCACGCCCGGGTGCGGCCGGGTGCCCCGGCGGGCGCCTGGGCTGAGCGCCCGCCGCGCCCGCTGTGATCGCGGCGGACCGCACCACCGTTCACGGTTTTCCCTTTCGCCCCCCTTTACCCGGGGAAGTACCTCGCCTAAGGTGCGCAGGGAGATTGCATACCGTGTACCGCCGGTCTCCCGGGAGTGCGTGTGGACGGCATCGCCCTGCTCAGCCTGCTCGCCCTGGCCCCGATCCTGCTGGTGGGGATCCTCCTCGTGGGGTTCCGCTGGCCCGCCAAGTACGCCATGCCCGCCGGCTACGCGGTCGTCGTGGCGATCGCCGTCACCGTGTGGCGGACCGACTGGGCCGCGGTGGCGGCCTCGACCGTGCAGGGCCTCATCCTGGCGGCCGGCCTGCTCTACATCATCTTCGGCGCGCTGCTGCTGCTGGCCACCCTCACCAAGAGCGGCGCCATCCACACCATCCGCGCCACCTTCACCGGCATCAGCCCCGACCGGCGGGTGCAGGCGGTCATCATCGGCTGGCTGTTCGGCAGCTTCATCGAAGGCGCCTCAGGCTTCGGCACGCCCGCCGCCGTGGTCGCGCCCCTGCTGCTGGCCCTGGGGTTCCCCGCGATGGCGGCGGTCATGGTGGGCCTGGTCATCCAGAGCACCCCGGTCAGCTTCGGCGCCGTGGGCACGCCCATCCTGGTGGGCGTCGACGGCGGCCTGGCGGGCTCCCCGGAGGTGGAAGGCCGCGCCGCCGAACTGGGGCTGACGGTGGCCGAGCTGGTGGAGCGCATCGGCCTGCAAACGGCGATCGTGCACGGCATCACCGGCACCCTGATCCCGCTCTTCCTGTGCTGCCTGCTGTGCGGGTTCTACGGCGAGCGCCGCCGCTTCGCCGACGGCCTGGCGGTGTGGCCGTTCGCGCTGTTCTCCGCCTTCGCCATGACCATCCCCTCCATGCTCTACAACGCCTTCCTCGGCGTGGAGTTCACCTCGCTGCTGGGCGGGCTCACCGGGCTGCTGATCGTCGTGGCCGCCGCCCGGCGCGGCTTCCTGCTGCCGGCCGAGCCCTGGGACTTCGGCCCGCGCTCGGGCTGGCCCGCGCGCTGGGCGGGCACCCTGAACCCGGGCGAGGGCGACGGCCCCACCGGCGGCGGGGCCGGAGCGGAGGGCGCGCGGGGAGCCGGCGACGGCGGCCGCCCCCGGATCGGCCTGCTGCGCGCGTGGTCGCCCTACCTGCTGGTGGCCGCGCTGCTGGTGCTCACCCGAACGGTGCCCGCCCTCACCACCTGGCTCCAGGGGGTGGAACTGGGCGCCGACAACCTGTTCGGCACCTCCATCGGTGACGCCGTGCAGCCGCTGTACTCGCCCGGCGCGGTGTTCATCCTGGTCTGCGTGGCCACCTACGTCCTGCACCGGATGAGCGCCCGCCAGATCGCCGCGTCCTGGCGGATGGCGGGCGGGCAGTTGGCGGGTGCCGCCGTGGCGCTGCTGTTCGCCGTGCCGCTGGTGCGGGTGTTCATCAACTCCGGCGCGGAGTTCGGCGCCGGAGACCTCGACAGCATGCCCCTCACCCTCGCCCAGGGCGCGGCGGAGTTGGCGGGCGGCGCCTGGCCGCTGATGGCGCCCTGGATCGGCGCGCTGGGCGCGTTCGTCGCCGGCAGCAACACCGTCTCCAACCTCATGTTCGCGCTGTTCCAGTTCTCCACCGGCGAGCAGATCGGGGTGCCCCCGGAGTCGGTCGTGGCCGGGCAGGCGGTCGGCGGCGCGGCGGGCAACATGATCACCGTGCACAACGTCGTGGCGGCGGCGGCCGTGGTGGGGCTCGTGGGCCGCGAGGGAGACCTCATCCGCCAGACCGCGATACCGCTGGTCTACTACCTGCTGACGGCGGGCGCGCTGACCTACCTCCTCACCTACGGCATCGGCTTCAACGCGGGGCTGGCGGTGCTGGCGGCCGTGGCCGCCGGGCTGGCGGGCGTCGTGGTGCTGCTGCGCCGATCGCCGGGCCGCGCGCCCAAACCGTCCGAAGCGGACACCCCCGCCCCGGGACCCGACGACACCCGCGGCGCCTGAGGGCGGGCGCCGGCCGACCCCGGCGCCCGCCATCGGAGCCGCCCGCCACCGCCCCCGGAACCTCCAGTGTGGGGCGGATCGCACCGAGCCGCGCCCGGCCGCGTGTGCCCTGCTCGGACGGCCGCCCGCCGGCCCGCGCCCGCGCGCCGAAGGCGCGCACCCGCCGCCGCGCGGGCTGTCCGAGTCGCGCGCGGCCCCGATCCGTGTTTCCATTCGCCCTGATGGAAAGCAGGAAGAACCGGGCGCTCCTGGCAACCGGGGCACTGGCCGCCGCGGCGGTCGTCGTCGCGGCCCAGGCGCTGCTGCTGGGCGGCGCCGACCGGGGGGCCGATGCCGCCCCCGCCGCGCCCGCCAACGACGGCCCCCGCCCCGCCGCCGGGATCGCGGCCGAGGACCAGATAGCCCTCCAGCAGGCACTCAACCGGGTCGTGCGCCAGGGCTCCAGCGGCGCCGTGGCCGAACTCGCCGTGGTCGACGAGCACGGCCGCGACACCTGGAACGGGGTCGCCGGGGTCGCCGACCGCGCCACCGGCGCGCCCGTGGACCCCCAGGCGCACTTCCGCGTGGCCAGCCTGTCCAAGCCGTTCGTCGCCGCCACCCTGCTGCACCTGGTGGAGCAGGGCCGCGCCGACCTGGACGACACCGTCGAGGAGCTGCTGCCCGGCGTCCTCGACGGCGGCGAGCACATCACCCTGCGCATGCTGCTCAGCCACACCAGCGGCATCTTCAGCTACAACCGGGCCATGCCCGACGTCCGCGAGGACCCCCACCGCCGCTGGCGCCCGCGCGAACTGGTGGAGATCGCCAACCGGCGGGGGCCCGTCTTCGCGCCGGGCACCGACGTCGCCTACTCCAACACCAACTACGTGCTGGTCGCGATGGTCATCGAGGAGATCACCGGCCGCCCCTACACCGAGGCCGTGGACCGCGCGATCCTCACCCCGCTGGGGCTGACCGAGACCTCCATCCCCACCGACAGCGAGGTCCCCGGCCCGGCGATGCACGCCTACCTCGCCGCCGCACCCGCGCCCGGCCTGGCGCCCGAGCCCGCCGACATCACCCACTTCAACCCCACGCGCTGGTACGGCACCGCCCAGGTCGTCTCGACCGTCAGCGACGTCAACCGGTTCTGGGAGGCGCTGCTGGGCGGGCGGGTGCTGGGGCGGCCCATGCTCGCCGAGATGCTGGAGGTCCAGGCCGTCACCGACGACGGCTACGGGTTCGCCCTGGGGCCGCGCGCCTACACCCTCACCTGCGGGCTGGACGTGTGGATGCACTCGGGCAACATCCCCGGCTACCGCACCTGGACCGTCCACGGCGGCGGCCGCCACCTCACTCTCTTCCAGGCCCGCTACACCGAGGACCCCGACCCGCCCGCCTGGGCGATGATCGAGACCGCGCTCTGCCCCGTCCACGGCGACCGCCCGGCACCCACCCCGGGCGACCACCCGACCGAGCCGGTGGAGGACACCGGCCGAGGCGAGGACGGCTGAGCCCGCCCAGGCCGCTGAGTGGGTTTTTTGTCGGTTTCCGAAGAAGTGAATGAAATCGATCTATAGGCTCAACGGAGCCGCAGGTCATTCAGCGTGCTCCCCGCACACGCGGGGATGGTCCCGGGAGGACTGGGAGCGCATGGTCGACGACATGGTGCTCCCCGCACACGCGGGGATGGTCCCCTCGGCGACATCACCGCCGTCGACTGGGCGGCGTGCTCCCCGCACACGCGGGGATGGTTCCCTCCCAGTGGCGGGCGGTGGAATAGCCGCTGGTCGGTTCTTCGTTGAAGGTCTGGCAAACTGGTATATCGACCGCCGCGGTACCGGTTCACGCACACCCGACGAGTCCTCGTGCTCGACGCGCCCGTGTGCCCCAGCGCGCGCCCGCGCGAGTGCGCCCGGCGACCGCCCCTAGCGAGGAGATCCACGTGAAAGCCGACATCCACCCCGAGTACGTTGTCACCGAGGTCACCTGCACCTGCGGGAACACCTTCACCACCCGCAGCACCGCCACCTCCGGCGTGATCCGCGCCGACGTGTGCTCGGCCTGCCACCCGTTCTACACGGGCAAGCAGAAGATCATGGACACCGGCGGCCGGGTCGCCCGCTTCGAGAAGCGCTTCGGCAAGCGCCAGTAGCCTGCCTCGCGGCGCCGGAGCGCGCGGAGCCGACCCGTTCGGCCCGCGCGTCCGGCGCCGCTCGTCGTAGGTGCCCCCGGGCCGCGCGCCGGCGGTCCGGGAGCGCCGCCGGACCCGACTCAACCGCCATCCACGGAAGCTGGTAAGCGAGAAGTGAAGCTGGACGACCTCCTGGGCGAGTACTACGAGCTGGAGCAGCAGCTCGCGGACCCCGACGTGCACGCCGACCAGGGGCGGGCGCGCGCCCTGGGCAAGCGCTACTCCCAGCTCACGCCCATCGTCGCCGCCTACCGCCAGCTCAAGCAGGTCGAGTCCGACATCGAGGCCGCCAACGAGCTGGCCGCCGAGGACTCCTCCTTCGCCGACGAGGCGCGCCAGTTGGAGAAGACCCGCGAGGAGCTGACCGACCGCCTGCGCGTGCTGCTCATCCCGCGCGACCCCGCCGACGACAAGAACCTCATCATGGAGGTCAAGGCCGGCGAGGGCGGCGAGGAGTCCGCGCTGTTCGCCGGCGACCTCGTGCGCATGTACCTGCGCTACGCCGAGCGCCAGGGCTGGAAGACCGAGGTCATCGACTCCACCCCCTCCGACCTCGGCGGCTACAAGGACATCACCATCGCCTTCAAGAACCGGGCCACCCCCGAGCCCGGCCGGGGCGTGTGGCCGCAGCTCAAGTTCGAGGGCGGGGTGCACCGCGTGCAGCGGGTGCCCGTCACCGAGTCCCAGGGCCGCATCCACACCTCCGCCGCCGGCGTGCTCGTGGTGCCCGAGGCCGAGGAGGTCGAGGTCGAGGTCAACGACAACGACCTGCGCATCGACGTGTTCCGCTCCTCGGGCCCCGGCGGCCAGAGCGTCAACACCACCGACTCCGCCGTGCGCATCACCCACCTGCCCACCGGCATCGTGGTGTCCTGCCAGAACGAGAAGAGCCAGCTCCAGAACAAGGAGCAGGCCATGCGCATCCTGCGCGCCCGCCTGCTGGCCGAGGCCCAGGCCAGCGCCGACGCCGAGGCCGCCGCCGAACGCAAGAGCCAGGTGCGCACCGTTGACCGCTCCGAGCGGGTCCGCACCTACAATTTCCCGGAGAACCGCATCTCCGACCACCGTGTCGGCTACAAGGCGTACAACCTGGACCAGGTCCTCGACGGAGAACTCGACGGCGTCCTCCAGGCGCTCATCGACGCCGACACCAAGGAAAGGCTGGAGCAGGCCCAGTCATGAACTTCCTGCTCGACGAGGTCGCCCGCGCCACGCTCCGGCTGGCCGACGCGGGCGTCCCCTCGCCCCGCACCGACGCCGAGGAGCTGGCGGCGTACGTGCACGGCGTTCGTCGAGGGGGGCTGCACGAGGTCGCCGACTCCGACTTCGACGCGCTGTACTGGGAGTGCGTGGCCCGCCGCGCCGCGCGCGAACCCCTCCAGCACATCACCGGCCGCGCCTACTTCCGCTACCTGGAACTGCGGGTGGGCCCCGGGGTCTTCGTGCCCCGGCCCGAGACCGAGATCATGGTCGACTGGGCGATCCAGACCCTGCGGGCCATGGACGTCGCCGACCCCCTGGTGGCCGACCTCGGCACCGGCTCCGGCGCCATCGCCATCTCCATCGCCCAGGAGGTCCCGCGCTCGCGGGTGCACGCCGTCGACATCGACCCCGAGGCGCTGGGCTGGGCCCGGCGCAACATCGAGGCCAGCGGCCACGGCGACCGAGTGCACGCCCACCTGGGCGACATGCGCACCGCGCTGCCCGACCTCGACGGCCGGCTGGACCTGCTGATCTCCAACCCGCCCTACGTGCCCACCGCCGACGCCGACGTGCTGCCGCCCGAGGTCCGCGACCACGACCCCGCGCCCGCGCTGTGGGCCGGCGCCGACGGCCTCGACCTCATCCGCGGCCTGGAGGCGGTGGGCCGCCGGCTGCTGCGCCCCGGCGGGGCCATGGCAATCGAGCACGGCGACGGCCAGGGCATCGACATCCCGCGCCTGTTCCCCGAGGAGCTGGGCTGGCGCGACGTCCGCAACCGCAAGGACCTCGCCCACCGCGACCGGTTCGTCGTCATGCGCCGGGCCGAGGACTGAGGCGGCCGGTGGGCGAGCGGTCCCGCCGCCGGGCCGGCGCCGGGACCCACGAGCGAGAGCGCCCCGTGGGCGCCGACCAGAGAAGAAGAGGTGACCGCAGGTGAGCCGCAGCTACGACTGCGCTGACGTGCAGGAGCGCAGGGACGGCATCGCCGATGCCGCCTCGTCGGTGCGCCGGGGCGAGCTGGTGGTGCTGCCCACCGACACCGTCTACGGCATCGGCACCGACGCGTTCAGCCCCGGCGCCGTCTCCGGACTGCTCCAGGCCAAGGGCCGGGGCCGCGACATGCCGCCGCCGGTGCTGGTGGGCTCGGTGCGCGCCGCCCAGGCGCTCATCGAGGACCTGGGCAACTACGGCCAGGACCTCATCGAGGAGTTCTGGCCCGGACCGCTCACCATCGTCTGCACGGCCGCCCAGAGCCTGTCCTGGGACCTCGGCGACACCAAGGGCACGGTCGCGGTGCGCATGCCGATGCACCCGGTGGCCCTGGACCTGCTGAAGGAGGTCGGGCCGATGGCCGTCAGCAGCGCCAACCTCTCCGGGCAGCCCGCCGCCATCACCGCCCAGGACGCCGAGAAGATGCTGGGCGACTCCGTCGCGGTCTACCTCGATGGCGGCCCGTGCGCCGACCAGACGCCCTCCACCATCGTGGACCTCACCTACGCGGTGCCGCGCGTGCTGCGCGACGGCGCCATCCCGGTCGAGCGGCTGCGCGCCGTGTGCGGCACGGTCATCGGGGTGGCCAAGCGCACGCCCACCACGGCGCCCGAGAGCGTTGCCGACGACTCCGGCGCCCCCGGCACCGCGCCCGGCGACACCGCCCCCGAGGGCGGCACCGCCGGCGCCGCCGGCACGGCGGCCCCGGCCGCCGAGACCGGCCAGGGCGCCGTACCGCCGCCCTCCGACAGTGAGGGAACCGGCGGGGCCGCCCCGGACGTCTCAGGCCCGGAGAAGCCGGGAGGCAGCACACCCTGAGTCCGTTGTCGCGCTGCCCCGGCGTTGGGCGGGGCCGGCGGCCGTAGCGCCGCCGGCCGGGTGCCGGCAGCGGCGAGAAAGCGGGTGCGGGGTGCGGGCAGGACAACGGCGCGGGGCAGGGGCGGCACGCACCGGCGACCGGTGGGGGCCGCACTACGGCGGTGCGGACCGGGTGGCGCCCGCGCGCGGCGCCTCGGCGGCGGCCGCCCTGGCCACCGCGTTCGTCCTGGCGCTCTGCGGCGCGCCGCTGATGGCCGGCACCGGTCAGACCGACACGCGCGTCCGGCTGCCCGCCGGCGCCGGTGCGGCGGCCGCGCCGCTGGAGCCGCTCGCCCCGCTGCCCGAGGGCGTCGCCGTCCTCGCCCAGAACCCGCCCGCCGCCGACCCCGACCGCGCGGCCGTCGCGGCGGTCGTGGAACTCCAGGCGGCCCTGCTGCGTGCCGAGCACGGCGGCGACGCCGACGCCGTGCTGGCCCGCGCCCTGCCCGGCTCGCCGGCGGCCGCCGCGCTTGCCGAGCACCTGGCCGAGGACCGCCCCGCACCTGTCGGCCGGTTCGTCTTCCACCACATCGCCGTGGGCCGCTACACCGCCGACCTGGTGCAGATCGACGCCTGCCTGGACCGGACCGCCGTCGTGCCCGCCCCGGCCGAGCCGGTCCAGTGGACCGGCTACACCCTGCGCCGCGAGGGGGAGGGCTGGCGCGCCGCCGCCATCCTCACCGACCCGGTCGGCCCGGGACCCGACACCCGCTGCGGCGGCTGAGTCGCCGCCGGCCGTGTCGCCCGCCCGCAGTTGCATGCCCGCGACCGGGTGCCCGCGCCCCGCGTGGCCGGAAAACCCCTTCGGGTGCGGCCGCCCGCGCTGGTAGCGTGGCGGTATGCCGACCGGAAGCCTGTTCCTCTAACCACGCGCTCCACCGGTGCGCGGCCGGGGCCGATGCTCCGGCCGGTGGCGTGCGGGCGTACCGCCCCGCCACCGCTCGCGCCCGGTGTCTTCGGTGACCCTTCCGCACCTCGACCACCGAGAAGCGAGCGCTGGACCATGACCGACGGCATCTCTTCCGACCGCGCCCGCCACCACTGGCTGGCGCCCCACACCACCGTCCTCGGCGGGCTCGACCCCGACGCGCCGCTGGACGACCTCGAACCCCTGCGCCCCGTCATCGGCGGCGCCCGCGTCGTCGCCGTGGGCGAGGGCGCCCACTTCGTCCGCGAGTTCGCCCTCGCCCGGCAGCGGCTGGTGCGGTTCCTCGCCGAGCGCTGCGGGTTCACCGTGCTCGCCTTCGAGTACGGCTTCGCCGAGGGCATCGCCCTCCAGCGGTGGCTCGACGCCGACACCGGGGACCCGGTACCGGCCGGCGGCACCGCCAACGCCGGGCTGACCGCCGACATGGGCCACTGGCTGCGCCGCCACAACCGCACCGGCGGCCACCCGCTGCGCTTCGTGGGTGTCGACGTGCCCGTGGCGGGGGGCGACCTGCGCCCGGTGCTGGAACCGCTGGCCGCCTACCTGCGCGACGTCGACCCCGAGGCGCTGCCCCGGGTCGAGGCCGCGCTGGCCGTGGCCGACCGGTTCGCCGGCGCCTCGGTGGCGGCCGCCGCCCCGGCCTGGGCGGCGCTGGAGCCGGCCGAGCGGGACGGGCTCACGGCGGCGCTCGCGCGGCTGCTCCTGCGCGCCCGCGCCCTGGAGCCGGTCTACGTCGAGCGCGGGGGCGCCGACCGCTACGCCACCGCGCTGCGCCTGCTGGAGGCCGCCGCCCACACCGACTACATGCTCGGCGCCATGCGCGACCTCTTCGCCGGCGGCGGGCTGGGCAACGACACCTCCGTGCGCGAGCACTACATGGCGCAAACCCTGCTGTGGCATCTGGAGCGCGCCGAGCCGGGCACCCGGTTCGTCCTGGCCGCCCACAACAACCACATCCAGAAGACGCCCATCACCGGCGACCACACCGCGCTGCCCATGGGCCACCTCCTCCACCGGGCGCTGGGTGAGGACTACCGCGCCGTCGCCCTGACCCACACCGCCGACCGGGTGCCCGAGATGCACCCCGACGCCAGCCCGGCCGGGTTCAGCGTGGTCGAGGAGCCGCTGGCGCCGCCGCCCGAGGGCAGCGTCGAGGCGGCGCTCGTGGCGGCGGGCCACGGCGGGGCCACCGTGCTGGCCGACCTGCGCAGCGCGCCCGAGGCGCCCGCGCGCCGGCTGGACCGGATGCGCTCGCAGTCGGCGGTCATGGCGGTGCCCGTGCGCGACGCCTTCGACGCGGTGCTGTCGGTGCCCTCGACCACCACGGAGGTGTCCATGGAGCTGGGCGCGGAGCCGGGCCGGGAGTAGGGGAGGGGGCCGAGGCAGGGGGCCGGGTGGCGGCCGCACGCCGCCCGTGGTTTCCCGGTCCGCCCCCATCCGCCCCATCCGCACCGGCCCGCACCCCCCACGCCGCCCTTCACAGGGTGGCCTCGGGGCAGCGGGCCGGGTGTGGGCGCGGGGCGGCGTCAAGAAAGCGCAAAGATCGGCGGCGGCGGAAACTCCACCGGCTACGCAGCGCGTTGTGCATGTGCGCCGATCACGGTGGCGCCGCGTGCACCGGCCCGCACGCTCCGCTCCGTCCCGGCCGGGTCCGCGCGGCCCGCCGCCGCGCGCCGTTCCCGCCCCGGCGCCCGTCCGGCGGCGGGATCACGGGCGATGTGGTGCGGATTGTCCGGACCGCCCCCGGTGGCGGCTCCGCCGCCGCACCCGGTCGCCGCCCACCGCCCGGCGCCGCGCCCGGCCCGGCGGCCCCGCCTTCCCGGCGCCGACCGGGACCCGCACCCCGCCCCCGCCGTGGCCGGGACCACATTTATCACGCCATGTAGTCATACGGTCTTGCCGCATCCCGGCGGCGGGTAGTGCTAGGTTCGACACCACCGCGGTCCCCGGTGCCCGGCAGCCGCTTCGCGGCCCCCGCCCGCCGACCGCGGTCATCGGCCGAGCCGACCGGTCGGCCGGGCCGGGCCGCCCGCGTCCACCGCAGCCAGCGTCCACACCGCCGCGCTCGGCGCAGCCGCCGACGCGCTTACGAGGAAGGCACCTGACACGCCGTGCGTGAGTACGCGCTCACCTTCGTCATCGCCGTGGCGGTCACCTACCTGCTGACCCCGTTCGTCCGGCGCGCGGCGATCGCCTTCGGCGCGGTGCCCCCCGTCCGCGACCGCGACGTCCACACCGAGCCCATCCCGCGGCTCGGCGGAATCGCGATCTACGGCGGCTTCGCGGCGGCGCTGCTGATCTCCTACCGGCTCCCGCACCTCCAAGACGTGTTCGTCTACACCACCTGGCGGGGCCTGCTGCTGGCGGGCGGCGTGATCGTGGTCATCGGCATCATCGACGACCGCTGGGGCATGGGTCCCATCCCCAAGCTCGCCGGGCAGACCCTGGCCGCCGGGATCATGGTGTGGTCGGGCGTGCAGATGCTGTGGCTGCCCATGCCCGGCACCCAGCTCTCGCTCGGGCCGTGGCTGGGCACGATGGTGTCGATCCTGCTGATCGTGGTGACGATCAACGCCGTCAACTTCGCCGACGGCCTCGACGGCCTGGCGGCGGGGATCGTGGCGATCTCGGCGTTCGCGTTCTTCATCTACTACTACGTCGCGGCGGTCGACCAGGGGTTCGAGCGCCAGTCCTACCCGGCGATGATCGCGATCATCCTGGCCGGGGTGTGCCTGGGCTTCCTGCTGCACAACTTCAACCCCGCCCGGGTGTTCATGGGCGATACCGGTGCCATGCTCCTGGGCCTGCTGCTGGCCTCGATCACCATCACCGTGACCGGCCAGTTCTACCCCGAGGGCCGCACCAGCGTGCACGGCCTGGCGCTGTTCCTGCCGGTGCTGCTGCCGCTGCTGGTGATCGCCCTCCCGCTCGCCGACCTGGTGCTGGCCGTGGTGCGGCGCACCATGGCGGGCAAGTCGCCGTTCGCCCCGGACAAGAAGCACCTGCACCACCGGCTGCTGGAGTTGGGCCACTCCCACGCCCGGGCGGTGCTGCTCATGTACCTGTGGGCGGCGATCATCGCGTTCGCATCGGTCTCCCTTTCGGTCTTTGACAATCCGTTCGTGGTGCTGACCGTGACCCTCCTGGTGGCCGCGTGCGCCGTGGCGCTGATCACGATGCCGCGCCTGCGCCGCCGGGCCGAGGAGCGCGCCGCCCGCGAACGCGCGCAGGGCCGGGCCGCCCAGACCGCGTCGGCGGGGGAGCGGCCGTGACCGCCCCGGCGCCGGTGCCAACGCGTCCAACGTCCCTCATGAGCGCGGGGTTCCCGCGCCGGACACCTTGTGCGGGAGGCCGAGCCGGGTAGACGCACACATGATCCGCGGTGGCCGCACCGCGGTGACAATCGCCGCACACAGGCGCGCGGGAACGCGGGCGACCGGTGACCACGGCAGGGCAGGCGCGGGTAAGGTGGGCGTAAAGGCCACCCGCGTCCGGGTGCCCTAAACCTTGTGATAGCTTTCACGAGCAAGCACCCCAAGACAGCCACCGGAGCCTTATTCATGCAGGAACACGACGCCCGGATCCTCCGCGGCGCCGCGATTCCCACCGCCGCCGTGGGTGTGGTGGCCGCAGCGGCCGCCACCGTCTCGGCGGGCGTTCCGGGGCTCATCGGCGCCGCCATCGGCACGCTGCTGATCCTCGGGTTCTTCGCCGTGTCGGCCTTCGTGGTCTCCTGGGCCGGCCAGCGCCATCCCCACCTGCTGCTGCCGATCGCGTTCGTGGTCTACACGACCAAGATCGGCGTGCTGGCGGTCGCGCTGGTGCTGTTCGGCGGGACCACCGCGTTCCACCACCTCTCGTTCGCACTGACCTCGCTGGGCTGCGTCATCGCCTGGCTGACCGGTCAGGCGATCGTCAGCTCCCGGGTCCGCCAGCTCTACGTGGAGCCGGCGGGTGACGGCCCCGAGAACGCGGGGTCCCAGGCCGGTGCCGGAGTCGGGAACGACAGGTGAAACCGGTGGTTGCGCCCCTTCGGGGCGATGTGCGAGCACGTTTCACTTACTGCTATCTTCCGGAGCGAGATGAACGATCGTCCAGGAACCGGCGAGGCCCCGAAGTCGCCGGAAGCCGACGGGATGACGCTCTTCTCCTACCTGCTGGCAGGCCCGCTCGTCTTCGGCGGCGCGGGCTGGTTGGCGGACTGGCTGCTGGGGTTGTCGACGGTGTTCCTGCCGATCGGCGTGCTCCTCGGTATGGCGGGCGCGATCTATCTGATCGTGGTCCCCTACGTCCGCTCCTGAAAGTCCACTCCGGTACCCCCGCGGCCCAGGGTCCGCGGCGCGGTGCCGCCGTATACATCGAGGATTGAGTTGCGTCACGACGAATGGGTTCGCCGTGAGGGAGCCCTCCGCGGGAGCGTGGTGGTCGGCGCCGTCGCGCAGCCTGTCCGCACCGTCCGCGTAGCGAGCGAGGACCGGTGAACGTACACACCAACGGGAGTGCTGCCGTGCACAGTGCCGCCCAAGAAGAAGGCTGCCACATCTTCAACGACTTCGGATGTGGGTTCCAGGCCCCCACCACGGAGCTCTTCTTCCCCGCCCCCTGGGTGGAGTTCGGTCTTCCCGGCACCTCCGGAATCACCAAGTACCTGCTGGTCCTGATCGTGGCCACGCTGGTGTCCATGGCGTTCTGGTACTTCACCACCCGCAACCCCAAGGTGGTGCCCACTCGGGCGCAGAGCGTGGCCGAGCTGTTCGTGGCCTTCGTCCGCGACCAGATCACCCGCAACACCATGGGCAAGGCGGGCGACAAGTACATCCCGCTGATGGTGACCCTCTTCATCTTCATCTTCACGATGAACGTGATGGGTCTCATCCCCGGGCTGCAACTGCCCGTCACCAGCAACCTGGCGTTCCCCGCGGTGCTGGCCCTCTTCATCTACCTGCTGTGGAACGCGGTGGGCATCCGCCGCCACGGCGTGGGCGCCCACTTCAAGGCCCGCATGGTGCCCGCCGGAGTGCCGGGCTACCTGCTGCCGGTCGTGGTGCCGATCGAGGCGATCTCCAACTTCGTGATCCGGCCGTTCACCCACGCGGTCCGGCTCTTCGCGGTGATGTTCGCCGGCCACCTGCTGCTGGCGGTGTTCGCGGCGGCCGGGTTCTACATGTTCAACCCCATGAGCCCCATGGGCCCCGTGCTCGGCGGTGTGTCGGTGCTCTACTCCGGCATCGCGCTGTTCGGGTTCCTGGTGTTCACGGTGTTCGAGCTGTTCATCATGGCCGTCCAGGCCTACGTGTTCGTCCTGCTCGCCTCGGTCTACATCGGTGAGGCGATGGAGGGTGCGCACTAGCGGGTCCTCCCCTCGGGAGCCGCGTGCGCCGTCTCGACCCCTAGTCCGCAAGAAGCAACGTCAGACCGGCGGAACCCATACCCGTCGGCGTGTTCGAGTAAAGGGAAATCAATGGAAATCACCGGTAGCCTCGCGACCATCGGTTACGGCCTCGCCGCCATCGGCCCCGGTATCGGTGTCGGTCTGATCTTCGGCATGGGCGTGCAGGCCATCGCCCGCCAGCCCGAGGCCCGCGGCATGCTCCAGACCCAGATGATCTTCGGCTTCGCGGTCGTCGAGGCGCTCGCCATCCTCGGCTTCGTGCTCGCGCTGATCCAGCAGTAGTCCGCTTTTTCGAGCTAGGAGATGCCGGCCATGATTTTGGCGCAGGGGCACGAGGAGCCCAACATCCTGCGGATCCACTGGGATGAGTTCACCTTCGGCACGATCGCCTTCGTGCTCTTCGCCGTGGTGGTCTACCGCATGTGGCCGCGGCTGATGGCCGCTCTCGACGAGCGCGCCAACCAGATCGAGGGCGGCATCGAGCGCGCCCAGAAGGCCGAGGCGGAGGCGGAGGAGATCCGCCAGCAGTACCGCGAGAAGCTGGAAGAGGCGCACCGCGAGTACGCGCGGGAGCTGGAGAAGGCCAAGGAGCAGCGGGCGGCGATCATCGCCGAGGCGCGCGAGGAGGCCCAGGCCGAGGCGCAGCGGATCCTCGACGCCGCACACGCCCAGATCGAGGCCGACCGCCAGCACGCCTTCGCCCAGTTGCGCGGTGAGATCGGCGCCCTGTCGACCGACCTCGCCGCCCGCATCGTCGGCGAGACCCTCTCCGACACCGCCGCCCAGAACCGCGTCATCGACCGGTTCCTGGACGAGCTGGAGCGGAGCGGCACCGCCTCCCAGGCCGAGGTGCGCTGATGCGAGGTATCAGCCGCACCTCCCTGGAGTCGGTCACCGAGCGGCTGGGGTCCCTGCTGGCCTCGGCCGACACCGCCGCCCTGGGCCGCGAGCTGTTCGAGGTCGCGGCCCTGCTGGACCGCGAGCACACCCTCCGGCGGTGGCTGGCCGACCCGGCCAACCCCGCCGAGGGCAAGTCCGGCCTGGCGGGGAACCTCCTGGAGGCCAAGGTGTCGCCCTCCACCATCCTGGTGGTCGGCGACATCGTCCAGGCCCGCTGGTCCAACCCGCGCGACCTGGTCGCCGCGGTGGAGCGGGCGGCCGTCTTCGCGACGGTCGCCGGCGCCGAGAGCGAGCAGCGGCTGGGCGAGGTCGAGGACGAGCTGTTCCGGTTCGGCCGGATCCTCTCCGGTGAGCCCGAGCTGCGCGCGGCCCTGACCAACGACGCGGCCGACACCGGCGCCAAGGCGCGCCTGGTGGAGTCCCTGCTCGGCGGCAAGACCGACCCCGCCACATCGGCCCTGGTCACCGAGGTCGTGACCCGTCCCCGGGGACGTACCCTGGAGCAGGGCCTGGAGTACTACGGCCAGCTCGTGGCCGAGCGCGCGCAGCGGTACGTCGCCCTGGTGCGCACGGCCGTCGCGCTCAGCGAAGCCCAGCAGGACCGCCTGCGCACCACCCTCTCGCGGGCCTACGGCCGGCCGATCCACCTGAACATCGACGTCGATCCGAAGGTCCTGGGTGGCCTGTCCATCCGCGTGGGCGACGAGGTCATCGACGGCACGATCGCCGGGCGGCTGAGTGAGGTCCGACGCCGCCTGGCCGGCTGAGGCGACGATCCACCCCCAAGCACAACGCACCGGCGCCGGGCAACGCGGCGCCATTCGAGAGCAAGGACATACGTGAGATGGCGGAGCTGACGATCCGGCCGGAGGAGATCCGGAACGCGCTACAGCGCTTCGTCCAGTCGTACGAGCCCGACGCCGCCGCACGCGAGGAGATCGGAACCGTCACCTACTCCGGTGACGGAATCGCGCGCGTCGGTGGCCTTCCCTCGGCGATGGCGAACGAGCTGCTGCAATTCGAAGACGGCACCCTGGGCCTGGCCCAGAACCTGGAGATCGGCGAGATCGGCGCCATCGTCCTGGGCGACTTCACCCACATCGAGGAGGGCCAGGCGGTGCGCCGCACCGGCCAGGTCCTCTCGGTTCCGGTGGGCGACAACTACCTCGGCCGGGTCGTGGACCCGCTGGGCAACCCGATCGACGGCCAGGGCGAGATCGCGACCACCGAGCGCCGCGACCTCGAACTCCAGGCCCCCTCGGTCATGAAGCGGCAGCCGGTGGGCGAGCCGATGCAGACCGGTCTCAAGGCCATCGACGCCCTGACCCCGATCGGGCGCGGCCAGCGCCAGTTGATCATCGGCGACCGCCAGACCGGCAAGACCGCCATCGGCATCGACACGATCATCAACCAGAAGGCCAACTGGGAGTCGGGCGACCCCAAGAAGCAGGTCCGCTGCATCTACGTCGCCGTCGGCCAGAAGGGCTCCACCATCGCCGGCGTGCGCCGCGCGCTGGAGGAGTCCGGCGCGATGGAGTACACCACCATCGTCGCCGCCCCGGCCTCCGACCCCGCCGGCTTCAAGTACCTGGCGCCCTACACCGGTTCGGCCATCGGCCAGCACTGGATGTACGACGGCAAGCACGTGCTGATCGTCTTCGACGACCTCACCAAGCAGGCCGAGGCCTACCGCGCGGTGTCGCTGCTGCTGC
The DNA here is from genome assembly GCF_027604915.1 of Streptomonospora mangrovi. GTDB lineage: Bacteria > Actinomycetota > Actinomycetes > Streptosporangiales > Streptosporangiaceae > Streptomonospora > Streptomonospora mangrovi. Next base: position 11,642 of record NZ_JAJAQC010000050.1, on the reverse strand, counting down.
GCCGCCCGCCGGGCCGCGAAGCCTACCCCGGTGACGTGTTCTACCTGCACTCCCGGCTGCTGGAGCGCTGCGCCAAGCTCTCCGACGACATGGGCGCGGGCTCGATGACCGGTCTGCCGATCATCGAGACCAAGGCCAACGACGTGTCGGCCTACATCCCGACCAACGTCATCTCCATCACCGACGGCCAGGTCTTCCTGGAGACCGACCTGTTCAACCAGGGCCAGCGCCCGGCGATCAACGTCGGTGTGTCGGTGTCGCGTGTGGGCGGCGCCGCCCAGACCAAGGCCATCCGCAAGGTCACCGGTTCGCTGCGGCTGGGCCTGGCCCAGTACCGCGAACTCCAGGCGTTCGCCGCGTTCGGCTCCGACCTCGACGCGGTCTCCAAGGCGCAACTGGAGCGCGGCGAGCGGCTGATGGAGCTGCTCAAGCAGGGCCAGTACGCCCCGTTCTCCATGGAGAAGGAGGTCGTCTCGATCTGGGCGGGCACCACCGGCCAGCTCGACGACGTCCCCGTGGAGGACGTGCGCCGCTTCGAGGAGGACTTCCTGGACTTCCTCGCCCGCGAGCACGGCAAGGTCCTCGACAACATCCGCGAGAGCGAGAAGTTCGAGGAGGAGACCGAGGCCGCGCTCAAGGAGGCCGTCGCGGAGTTCAAGGCCACCTTCCAGACCTCGGCCGGCACCGTGCTGGGCACCGAGGAGGAGGCCGAGGCGCTTGAGGAGAGCCAGGTCGGCCAGGAGACCATCAAGGTCGCCAAGAGTTCCGGGAAGTAGCCCATGGGAGCACAGCTTCGCGTCTACCGCCGGCGGATCCGCTCGACCAAGTCGATGGCGAAGATCACCCGCGCGATGGAACTGATCGCCACCACCCGCATCACCAAGGCGCAGCGGGCGGTCGAGGCGGCGGGCCCGTACGCGCGGGAGATCACCAGGGCGGTGTCGGCACTGGCGCAGCGCGTCACCGACCACCCGCTGCTGACCGAGTCGGAGAACCCGACCCGGGCGGCCGTCCTGGTCATCACCAGCGACAAGGGGCTCGCCGGCGCGTACACGGCCAACGCGATCAAGGAGTCCGAGCGCCTGGGCGCGCTGCTGCGCGACCAGGGCAAGGACGTCGTCCAGTACGTGGTGGGCCGCAAGGGCATCGCGTTCAACCAGTTCCGGCAGCGGCCCATGGAGCGGACGTGGGAGGGCATCACCGAGCGCCCCTCCTACGCCGACGCCAAGGAGATCGCCTCGGAGCTGATGGACCGCTTCACCAAGGACAGCGCCACCGAGGACGGCGTCGACGAGATCCACATCGTCTCCACCGAGTTCATCTCGATGCTCACCCAGAAGGCGGCCTCCCACCGGGCGCTGCCGCTGGAGGTGGAGGAGGTCGACGCCGAGGTGCTGGAGGCCGAGCAGGGCGGTCCGCTGCCCCTGTACGACTTCGAGCCCTCCGCCGAGGAGGCGCTGAACCAGCTCCTGCCCCAGTACGTCACCAACCGGATCTATTTCGCGCTCCTGGAGTCGGCCGCATCGCAGCAGGCGTCGCGCCGCAACGCCATGAAGGCGGCGACCGACAACGCCGAGGAGCTTGCCAAGACCCTGACCCGCCAGGCCAACCAGGCCCGCCAGGCGGAGATCACCAACGAGATTAGCGAGATCGTCGGCGGCGCTGACGCGCTCGCCGCTGCCCGCGCGGGAAGTGAGTAAGAGAAGTGACTGCGACTGTTGAAGGGACGGCCACGCCTGGCACGGCCACCGGGCGGATCGCCCGGGTCACCGGCCCGGTCGTCGACGTGGAGTTCCCCGCCGACGCCCTCCCGCCCATCTACAACGCCCTCCACACCGATGTCACCCTCGGGGGCGAGACCAAGACGCTGACCCTGGAGGTCGCCCAGCACCTCGGCGACAACCTGGTCCGCACCATCAGCCTCGCCCCGCAGGACGGCATGGTCCGCGGCGCCGAGGTCCGCGACACCGGCGAGCCGATCAGCGTCCCCGTGGGCGACGGCGTCAAGGGCCACGTGTTCAACACGCTGGGCGAGCCCCTGGACGTCCCCGCCTCGGAGCTGAAGGTCACCGAGCGCTGGCCGATCCACCGCAAGGCCCCGGCCTTCGACCAGTTGGAGTCGAAGACCGAGATGATGGTGACCGGCATCAAGGTCATCGACCTGCTGACGCCTTATGTGCGCGGCGGCAAGATCGGCCTGTTCGGCGGCGCCGGTGTGGGCAAGACCGTGCTCATCCAGGAGATGATCACGCGTATCGCCCGCAACTTCGGCGGTGTGTCGGTGTTCGCCGGTGTGGGCGAGCGCACCCGTGAGGGCACCGACCTGTTCCTGGAGATGGACGAGATGGAGGTCCTCCAGGACACCGCCCTCGTCTTCGGCCAGATGGACGAGCCGCCGGGCACCCGGCTGCGCGTGGCGCTGTCCGCGCTGACCATGGCGGAGTACTTCCGCGATGTGCAGAACCAGGACGTGCTGCTGTTCATCGACAACATCTTCCGGTTCACCCAGGCCGGGTCGGAGGTCTCGACCCTGCTGGGCCGCATGCCCTCCGCGGTGGGCTACCAGCCCAACCTCGCCGACGAGATGGGCATCCTCCAGGAGCGGATCACCTCGACCCGCGGCAACTCGATCACCTCGATGCAGGCGATCTACGTGCCCGCGGACGACTACACCGACCCCGCTCCGGCGACCACCTTCGCCCACCTGGACGCCACCACCGAGCTGTCGCGCCCGATCTCGCAGAAGGGCATCTACCCGGCGGTGGACCCGCTGGCGTCGACCTCGCGCATCCTCGACCCGCAGTACGTGGGCCAGGAGCACTACGACGTCGCCCAGCGCGTGATCGGCATCCTCCAGCGCAACAACGACCTCCAGGACCAGATCGCGATCCTGGGTATCGACGAGCTGTCCGAAGAGGACAAGATCATCGTCGAGCGGGCGCGGCGCCTGGAGCGGTTCCTCTCGCAGAACATGTTCGTCGCCGAGAAGTTCACCGGCAACCCGGGCGTGTTCGTTCCGCTGGAGGAGACCATCGCCTCGTTCAAGGCGGTCTGCGACGGCGAGTACGACCACCTGCCCGAGCAGGCGTTCCTGGACGTCGGCAACATCGAGATGGCCGTCGAGAAGGCGAAGACGCTGCATGGCTATGGCGCTTCGCGGGGCGCGGCCGGCCGCACCGGCCGGCCGCGTCCGCGTGAAACCGCCCACGAGCAGAGGAGTTTGTGGCAGTGTCGAAGAAGCTTTTCGTCGAGATCGTCTCGCCCGAGCGCGAGCTGTGGGCCGGCGAGGGCGGCATGGTCATCGCCAAGACCACCGAAGGCGAGGTCGGCGTGATGCCCGGGCACACCCCGGTGCTGGCGCTGCTCGCGCCGGGCGCGGTGGTGCGGGTGCTGGGCGGCCGCGAGAACGGCGAGGTCCGGGCGGCGGTGCACGGCGGGTTCATGGTCGTGTCCCAGGACAACCGGGTCTCGATCCTGGCCGAGGTCGCCGAGCTGGCCGAGGACATCGACGTCGAGCGCGCCAAGGCGGCGCTGCGCGACGTGGAGTCGGGCGGCCTGTCCCCCGAGGACGTGGACACCCTGGCGCGCGCCGCGCGGGCGCGCAGCCGCCTCCAGGCCGTCGGCGAGACCGTCTGAGCGGCGGGCCGAGCAAGGAGAGGCGTCAGTGCAGGAGCGGATACTCGGGCAGGCGTGGTTCCTCGTCGCCGAATGGGTCTTCATCGCGCTCCTGGTGCTGACGCTGCTGGGCCTGCTGGCCGTCACCGGGCGGCGGTTCGTCCTGGAGCGGGGCGGCGGCGGGGTCGAGTGCTACCTGCGTGTGGGGGCGGGACCCCGCCCGACCCCCTGGCGCATGGGGTTCGGGCGCTACGGCAGCCAGGAGCTGCGCTGGTACCGGATCTTCTCCCTGTGGCCGCGGCCGACAGTCGAACTGTCGCGCCGCGGCCTCGTCGTTATGGCCCGCCGCACCCCCACCCCGGCCGACCTGACCGAGCTGACCATGGACCTGGTGGTCGTGGCGGTCGGCTGGCAGGCCGCCGACGGCTCCGACCCCACCGAGCCGGTCTATGAGCTGGCGATGACCGAGGGCGCGCTCACCGGGTTCCTGTCGTGGCTGGAGTCGATGCCGCCGGGGACCATCTGGCAGTCCTAGCGCCCCGCCGCTCGCCGCCCCCCGCCGCACCGGGCCGCCCCGCCGGGCATCCGTACGCGACAGCGCGGCGGCCGCGGCCTAGGCTGGCTCCATGATCGTGGCATTCTCAGTGAGTCCGATGGGTACCGGCGACTCGGTCGCCCCGGCGGTGGCGCGCGCCGTGCGCGTGGTGCGCGAGAGCGGCCTGCCCAACCGCACCGACGCGATGTTCACCAGCGTCGAGGGCGAGTGGGACGAGGTCATGGACGTCGTCAAGCGGGCGGTGGCCGCCGCCGGCGAGGGCTCCTCGCGGGTCAGCCTGGTGCTCAAGGCCGACATCCGCGAAGGGGTCACCGACGGCCTGACCAGCAAGGTCGAGGCGGTCGAGCGCGAACTCGCCGAGGGCGCGGGCTAGCCCCGGCCGCGCGGTCGGCGCCACCGGCACCGACCGCGCCGGTCCGCCGGGCGGGTCCGGCCGCGCGCCGCCGCCCGGCGGGGGAGTGCTCAGCGCTCGCCGCCCGGCTTCCACAGCACCTCGGTCCCGGCCGGGGCCAGCACCCGGCACAGGACGAACAGCAGGTCGGAGAGCCGGTTGAGGTAGCGGGCGGTCAGCGGGTTGACCGTGTCGCCGTGCTCCTCGACCGCCGCCCAGGCGGCCCGTTCGGCGCGGCGGGTGACCACCCGGGCGGTGTGCATGAGGGCCACCGCCGGCGTGCCGCCGGGCAGCAGGAAGCTGCGCAGGGTCGGCAGGTCGGCGTTGTAGCGGTCGCAGTCGGCCTCCAGGCGCTCGATGTAGGCCGCCTCCACCCGCAGCGGCGGGTACTCCGCCGCCTCCTCGGCCGGCGCCACGGGCCGCGACAGGTCGGCCCCGAGGTCGAACAGTTCGTTCTGCACGCGGCCCAGGACCGCGCGGACGTGGTCGGGGATGTCGCGGCCCAGAGCGAGCGCGGTGCCGATGGCGGCGTTGGCCTCCTCGACGTCGGCGTAGGCGGCCAGGCGGGTGTCGGTCTTGCGGGTGCGGCTCATGTCGCCCAGGGCGGTGGTGCCGTCGTCGCCGACGCGGGTGTAGATCCTGGAGAGCACGACGGGGGTGTCGGAGTCCCGGTTGGTCATGCCGCCCACTCTAGGCCGGGGGCGGCGGGGCGCGCCCCGCGCGGATAACCGTTCGGCATCGAAGGGTGTGGCCCTGACGCGGTGCTGATACCTTATGGAGTGGGTGAACTACTCAGAGTAGTTGCCTTGACGCCGGGGCGCGCGGTGCTGTTCGGGTGTGGACAGCGGGGGCCATTCGACCGACCAGCGCGCGCCGGCGCGAGCGGCGCGCCGCGACCGCTGGGGTGGATGGCCGGGGTCGGGGGGCCGGGCCATCCACCCTGGTCGGGGGGAGCTTTCGCGGCGCGCGGCACCCCGGCCGGTCGCCTCGGTTGCCGCACGGTATCCGGGGGGCCGGTCACACGGAGCGCCCGTGGACGAGGAGCGCATCGCCTCGTCCACGGGCGCCGTCTGCGGTAGGACGGTTACCGCAGCCAGAGGTCGCCCTTGCGGGCCGGGTCGAACTCCTGGTCCTGGTAGGTGCGGGCCACCCCGTTGACCGGCAGGGTGCTGTGGGCGTAGGTCTCCACGGCGTAGGCCACGCCGTCGGAGAGCTGGTCCACGGCCTCCATGTTGACGTTGTCGAGGTCGTCCTGGGCGGTGTGGTAGTTGGGGTCGAAGTCCACCCCGGCCGTGCCGCCGTAGTACTCCACCTGCTGCTCGGTCTTGGTGCCGTCGCCGCCGCTGAACAGGCCGCCCGAGGGGATCCCCGCCTCCATGAAGGCGCTGTAGTCGGAGCGGCCGTTGAACGGCGTCGGCTCGGTGACCAGGCCGCGCTCGCTGAAGTAGTCCTCGAACGTCTTCTGGATGGCGCCCGAGCCCGAGGGCGGCGGCAGGGAGTCGTCCAGTTCGCCGCGGCCGTCGTAGACGAACCGGCCGTAGTTGGGCGAGCCCAGCATGTCGAAGTTCAGGTAGAGCGCGATCCGCTCGCGCTGGCGCTCGGTGAGGCCCTCGACGTAGCGGGTGGAGCCGATCAGGCCCTCCTCCTCGGTGCCCCAGAACGCGAACCGCACGCGGTTGGCCGGGTCGTCCAGCTTGGCGAACTGCTGGGCGGTCTCCAGGACGGTGGCCACGCCGCTGCCGTTGTCGTTCATGCCCGCGCCCTCGGGGACGCTGTCGAGGTGGGCGCCGACCATGACCACGTTGTCGGCGCGGCCCTGGCGGCTGTCGGCGACGATGTTGTAGGAGGACTCCTGGCGCACCTGGGAGTCCACGGCCAGGTGCAGCTCCAGGCCCTCGCCGGCCGCCAGCAGCGCCTCGCCGGCGGCGGCCGTGGCGCCCACGACCGGGATGGTGGAGGTCTCGCCGACGGTGCCGTTGATCGGGCCCTCGACGTTGTTGATGACCACGGCGCCGGCCGCGCCGGCGTCGGCGGCGTTCTGCGCCTTCTGCTGGAAGGTGCAGGTGCCGCGCATGATGAGCGCGATGGCGCCCTGGGGGAAGTCGGCGAAGTCGGCGGGGGCGCAGCCGCTCTCGGCGCTGCCGGTGTTGACCGCCACGCCCGGCGCGGTGACGTCGCCGGCCCCGGAGTAGTTCATGGTCGCGAACTCGTCGGGGTAGGCGAACTCGCGCGGCTCGGGCGCGGTCTGGGCCAGGACGGGGTCGGAGTTCTCCACCCACAGCTCGTAGTCGTAGTCGACGCGGCGCGGCTTGTACCCGGCGCGCTTGAGCTGGTCGACCACGTAGTCGGCGGCGACGTCGTAGCCGGGGGTGCTGGTGGCCCGGTTGCCGCCGTTGTACTCGGCGATCGTGGAGAGGTTCTCCAGGTGCTCGCGGATGCCGCCGGGGGTGACCAGGGTCGGCAGCACGGCGTCGTCGGCGTGGGCCGTGCCGGGCGCCAGGCCGAGGCCGAAGGCGAGGACGACGGCGGATCCGGCGCCGATCAGGCGCACGGCACCGCCGCGGCCCGGTCCGCCGGAGGCGCGCCCGGGCTCGGCGGGGCGCCGGCCGCGGCGGAGCGGCCGGGGGGATGGTCCAGGTTCACGGGTGGGCACTTGAGTCCTCCTGTGGGCGCGCCCGTCTACCCGGGGTGACCGGGCGGGCGCAACTGGTGCGAGGTATCGCGAGCCTGTCACCGGGGTCGCGCGACAGCAAGACGATACGCGCATACTTGCCACATTCAGCCACACACCTTCCGTGATGTCGGAGTTGTGTGGTGTGATGAACGGTTCCCGGATCGGGGTGGCGGACGCGCGAGGACTCCGGGGCGCCTGGGCCGGACCGGCGGGCTCGACGGGCTGGTCAGAGCCGGTCAGCGGTGGGCGGGTCCGGGCAGGGCGGAGCGGCCCGGTGGACCGGCTGCGGCCGGGGTGGCGGGCTGTGCCAAGAGGCCCGGGGCTAGAACAGGCGCGGGGTGTCGGGCTCGATGCCGCGCAGGGCGTCGTAGTCGAGGGTGACGCAGCCGATCCCGCGGTCGGTGGCCAGCACGCGCGCCTGCGGCTTGATCTCCTGGGCCGCGAAGATGCCGCGCACCGGGGTGAGCGCGGGGTCGCGGTTGAGGAGTTCCAGGTAGCGGGTGAGCTGCTCCACGCCGTCGATGTCGCCGCGCCGCTTCAGCTCCACGGCCACGGTGGCGCCCGAGCCGTCGCGGCAGAGGATGTCGACCGGGCCGATGGCGGTGGGGTACTCCCGCCGGATCAGGGTGTAGCCCTCGCCCAGGGTGGTGATGTGCTCGGCCAGCAGCTCCTGGAGGTGGGCCTCCACGCCGTCCTTCTGGAGGCCGGGGTCCACGCCCAGCTCGTGGGAGCTGTCGTGGCTGACCTCCTCGATGCGCAGCACCAGCTTCTCGCCGGACTTGCCGTGGGTGACGGTCCAAATCTGGGTGCCGTCGTCGTCGGCGGACTCGCGCACCGTGCACGGGGGGTTCATCCAGTTCAGCGGCTTGAAGGCGCGGTCGTCGGCGTGCACCGAGACCGAGCCGTCGGCCTTGAAGAGGATCAGCCGGGGGGCCATGGGCAGGTGGGCGGTGAGGCGGCCGACGTAGTCGACGCTGCACCGGGCGATCACGAGTCTCACGCTGCACGATCCTAGCCGCGCCGGGGGACCGCGCGGGGGGCGTTGGCCGCAGGGGTGTGGTGCGCCTCACGCCTTGTGTGGCGGGCGTTCCAGCGGTTCCGGTGGCGCCGGATGAAAACGATAACTATTTTCATATGGCGTCGAGGCTAGTCAGGTATGGCCTTGACGTCCCGTGACGTCTCTGCGTGCGGGGGCTAACGTCGCAGGAAGGTGCGCGGATCCGATCGGTTTGCGCCGGTCAGGGAGGGGTCCGCGCGGCGGTCTGCCACAGACAAGATAGGGACATCCAATGTCGCTTACGGTTTCACCGGAACTCCTGAGCAAGGCGAGGCGCGGCCCGGTCGGCGACGCCGACTTCATCGCCTGCATCCAGGAGTCACTGCCGTACGCCTGGAGTTTGGTCAGCGGTCTGGCCGAGCGCGCCGCGACCGCCGAGGCCGGCTACGAGGCCAACGAGGTTCCGCCGCCCGGCGAGGCCGAGCGCGGCCAGCTCCTGCGCCTGCTGGCGAGCGACGCCATGCGCGGCGCCGTCGAGCGCCACTTCGGCATGCGCCTGGCCTTCCAGAACTGCCACCGGGTGGCCCTGTTCCGGCCCGAGGCCGACTCCGCCTACACCGACTTCGTCACCCCCAGAGCCCAGGTGCTCAACCAGACCCCCGAACTCGTCGACTGCTGACAGCCGGCCGCGGCGCCCGCGCGCCGCGGCCGCCACAGGTGCGGGGGCCGGCACCGCCGGCCCCCGCCGCCGTCTCCGCCCCCGCACCCCGGCCCGCCCACGGCGCCCCTGCCGCCCGCGCCCCGGGCTACCAGCGCGTAAAGTGAACCCCATGCAGGAATTCGACAAGGTCGGTGTGGTCGGGCTGGGCACCATGGGCGCCGGTATCGCCGAGGTGTTCGCCCGCGCCGGGTTCCACGTGACAGGGGTCGAGATCGACGGCGCGGCGCTGGAGCGCGGCCGCGCCCACGTCGAGCGCTCGCTGGCCAAGGCCGTCGCCAAGGGCAAGCTCACCGCCGAGGAGGAGCGCACCATCCTCGGCCGCATCGCCTTCAGCACCGACCGCGCGGACCTGGCCGACGCCGACTTCGCGGTGGAGGCCGTGCCCGAGCGCATGGACCTCAAGCGCGACGTGTTCGCCGACCTCGACCGCATCTGCCCGCCGGGCACCATCCTGGCCACCAACACCTCCTCGCTGTCGGTCACCGAGATCGCCGCGCTGACCGGGCGCCCCGACAAGGTCGTGGGCCTGCACTTCTTCAACCCCGCGCCGGTGATGAAGCTGACCGAGGTGGTCGGCACCGTCTCCACCGCCCCCGCCACCGTCGAGATCACCGCCGAGGTCGCCAAGCGCATCGGCAAGACCCCCGTGGTGGTCGGCGACCGCGCCGGGTTCGTCGCCAACGCGCTGCTGGTGCCCTACATCAACGACGCGATCAGCGTCTACGAGCGCCGCCTGGCCTCGCGCGAGGAGATCGACACCGCCATCACCAAGGACGCCGGCCTGCCCATGGGGCCGCTGACCCTGGCCGACCTGGTCGGCCTGGACGTCTGCCTGGCGGTCATGGACGTGCTGTGGGCGGAGTTCCGCTCGCCCCGGTTCGTCGCGGCGCCCCTGCTGCGGCGCATGGTCGCCGCCGGCCGGCTGGGCCGCAAGACCGGGCGCGGGTTCTACGACCACAACGCCGCCGACAACCCCGCCGAGGAACCTCCCACCGGCGTCCTCGCCGAGCGGGTGCGCTCGGGCGCCCACGGGTTCGACCTCGCCGGCCTGCTGCTGGCCCCCCACATCGACGACGCCCTGCGGATGGTCGGCGACGGCTACGCCACCGCCCAGGACGTCGACACCGCCATGCGGTTCGGCTGCGGCTACCCCAAGGGGCCGATCGAACTGCTGGACGAGCGCGGGGTCGGCTGGGTCACCGGTGTGCTGGGCGGCATGGCCAACGCCCACCTGGCGTCGATCCAGTGGGCGCCGCTGCTGGCCGACCTCATGCGCGAGGGCCGCGACACCCTGCGCTGACCCGCCGTCGGCCCGGCCTCCGGCCCCGCCGCGGCGGCGCGCGGTGACGTCGCGCCGCCGGGCGGGCCGTTGCCCGGCGCCGCCGGGGGCGCCCCTACCCTGGAGGGGTGAGTCCGCGCCGCAACACCTCCCGCCGCGGCGCCCTCCGCAAGGGGGGCGGCCGCCCGTCCGGTGACGACGACGCCCTGTTCCTGCGCGTCACGGGCGGCCAGGCCCGCGAGTCCGGCCCCGACGGCGAGTGGGTCATCCGCCGCATCACCGGCGCGGCCGCCGCCAAGTCCTACCGCTGCCCCGGCTGCCACCAGGAGATCCCCCCGGGCATGCCGCACGTCGTGGCCTGGCGGCCCTTCGGCGACGGTGAGGACCGCCGCCACTGGCACTCCTCGTGCTGGGAGCGGCGCACCCACCGGGGCGTGCGCCACCCCCGGCGCTGACCGCGCCGGCCACCGACGCGCGGGCCGCCGGCCCCGCCGCCGCGCCCGCGCCGCCCTCCGCCGCCCGCCCCGCTCTTGTTGGCCCGCACCTCCACCCGAACCGAGGAGCCATGCAGATCCGCGCCACCACGGTGCTGCCCGCCGAGCGCCGCCCCGTCACCCTGCACACCGCCGACGACCTGCGCCTGGTGGGCGAACTCGCCCTGCCGCAGGACCGCGATCCGGTCGCCACGCTGGTGTGCCTGCACCCGCTGCCCACGGCCGAGGGGATGATGGACAGCCATGTGCTGCGCAAGGCGGCGTTCCGGCTGCCCGCGCTGGCCGACGTGGCGGTGCTGCGCTTCAACACCCGGGGCACGTCCTCGCGCCAGGGCACCAGCGAGGGCGAGTTCGGCGAGGGCGAGACCGAGCGCCTCGACGTGGCGGCCGCCATCGAGTTCGCCGAGTTCGAGGGGCTGCCCGCGCCGTGGCTGCTGGGCTGGTCCTTCGGCACCGAGTTGGCGCTGAAGTGGGGGTGCGACCCCGAGGTCGCGGGCGCGATCCTGCTGTCGCCGCCGCTGCACCGCGCCACCGACGCCGACCTGGACACCTGGGCGGAGTCGGGCAAGCCCCTGGTGGCGCTGGTGCCGGAGTTCGACGACTACCTGCGCCCCGACGAGGCCCGGCGGCGCTTCGCGCGCGTGCCCCAGGCCGAGGTCATCGGAGTGGAGGGCGCCAAGCACCTGTGGGTGGGCGAGCCCTACGTGCGCCGGGTGCTCAACGAGGTGGTCGAGCGCGTGGCGCCCAAGGCCGCCCCGCTGCCCCAGGAGTGGGACGGCCCCTACGAGCGCGACACCTTCAGCACCGCCACCTGATCCGGGGCGGCGGGGCGCTCCCTGCGGGGGGCACCTCGCAAGCACACGAAGCACACCGAGCACACACCAACGGCGGCGGCCCCGCCCCCGGGCGAACCGG
>NZ_JAJAQC010000049.1 GCF_027604915.1 Streptomonospora mangrovi | reverse complement strand
GGGCCGCGCACCGCCGCGCCCGCGCTAGCGCGCGGTCTCGGTGTGCACGAACTCGGTGAGCCGGGCCAGCACGTCGGGGTCGGTGGTGGGCAGCACGCCGTGGCCGAGGTTGAACACGTGGCCCTCGGCCGCGGCCCCGCGCGAGAGCACGTCGGCGGCGCGGCGGGCCACCACCTCCCAGGGCGCGAACAGGGTGGCCGGGTCGAGGTTGCCCTGGAGCGCCGTGCCGGGCTGCACCCGCTGGGCGGCCCGGTCCAGCGGCACCCGCCAGTCCACGCCCACCACGTCGGCCCCGGCCTCGCTGAGCAGGCCCAGGAGTTCGCCGGTGCCCACGCCGAAGTGGATGCGCGGCACGTCCAGCCCGCCGAGCTGATCGAAGATCCACGAGGTGTGCGGCAGCACCGACGCGCGGTAGTCCTCGGCGCTGAGCGCGCCCACCCAGGAGTCGAAGAGCTGCACGGCCGAGGCGCCGGCGGCGATCTGCACGCGCAGGAACTCCACGGTGATGGCGGAGAGCCGGTGCATGAGGTCGGCCCACAGTTCGGGCTCGCCGTACATCAGCGCCTTGGTGCGCTCGTGGTTCTTGGAGGGGCCGCCCTCGATGAGGTAGGAGGCCAGGGTGAAGGGGCCGCCGGCGAACCCGATGAGCGGGCGGTCGCCGAGTTCGCGCGCCAGTTCGCCGACCGCCTCGGTCACGAAGGGCACGTCGTCGGGTTCGAGCGCGCGCAGCCGCTTGACGCCCTCGGCGTCGCGGATGGGGTCGGCCACCACGGGGCCCACGCCGGTCTTGATGTCGAGGTCCACCCCGATGGCCTTCAGCGGCACCACGATGTCGCTGAAGTAGATGGCGGCGTCAACGTCGTAGCGGCGCACCGGTTGGAGCGTGATCTCGACGATCATGTCGGGCCGCGCGCAGGCGTCCAGCATGGGGACGTCGGCGCGCACCCGGCGGTACTCGGGCAGCGAGCGCCCGGCCTGGCGCATGAACCACACCGGCGTGTGCGACACCGGCAGGCGCCGGCAGGCGCGGAGGAAAGGAGAGTCGTGCAGCGTCACACCTCTGATCGTGCCATGGGTGCGGCGCGGTCGCGCCCCGGGTGGCGGACGCGGGTGCGGCGCGGCGCGGCGGGGGCCGCCGGGAACGGGCGCGTTCGGCCCGATAAAAACGGGCAAAACCGGCAAAAACCAGTCAAGCACCGCCTCACACCGCCAAGCTTCGCGTTTCGCCCGATCAGCGGCAATTCCGGCACGGGGTGTGACCGGTCGGAAACCGGATTGACCGCCACCGCGTAACGGCTTCGCCGCGAAGCCGGTCCCAAGATCATTACAAAAGGCCGACACGCCGGAAAAACTCCGCGTCGTGGCGCGGGAGTCGTGCCACCGTCATGGAGTGCCCGCCGTCACGCGCCGCGACCTTCGGTGCGCTCTGCTGGGCGGCGGGACCGCGGACGCGTGCGCCCGACATGTCGGGGGTTCGTCGGTCGCGGTCTTTGGCGCGAGGAACCCCGCAACAAGATTAAGGCTGTCGTTTCCATCATGCCCCCTCTCGGTAGGGTCGATGACGCGCCCCCCGCCTTCCAGCGCGCGGTTGAGAGTCTGCGCACGCCCGCGGTCCGGCCGGAGATCGCGGTCGAGGACATCCCGGCGCCCAAGCGACTGGCGCCGCACGCCGTCGCCATGTCGGCGACCGTCCGCGTCGAGGACGCCGACGCCGCGTTCGGCCGGCTGATCGTGCTCTACGACCCCGAGGGCACGCGCGACTGGCCCGGCCCCTTCCGGGTCGTGGCGTGGGTGACCGCCGACCTGGAGTCGGAGATCGCCACCGACCCCCTGCTCGGCCAGGTGGCGTGGAGCTGGCTGACCGACGCCCTCCAGGCGCGCGGCTGCGCGCACGCGTCCCTCAGCGGGACCGTCACCCGCGCCACCACCGAGGGCTTCGCCGCCAAGGCCGACCAGCCCTCGACCACCGAACTGGAACTGCGCGCGTCCTGGACGCCGGCGGCTGAGGACCTGTCGGCGGACATGGCGGTGTGGCTGGACCTGCTGTCGGCCGCGGCCGGGCTGCCGCCGGCGGACGTCGCCGACATCGGCCAGCGGCGCGGCCGCCCGGAGGGGTGAGCCGCCCCGTTCCCGCCGCCGCCCGCAGGCCGCCGCCCGCGCGGAAGCGCCGGCGGCGGGCCGGGCGGCGGCGCCGCGGCGCGCGCCCGCCGCTCCCCCAGGGCGCCCCCGCTGTCGTGCCCCTGGCATGGGGACCGCATACCGTGGGGGTGTGGCGAACGTGCTGAACTCCAAGACAGGTACCCCGGACCCGGAGAACCCCGACGGCCATCACGAGCCGGAGGCCCCCCTGCTGCGCGAGCCCCGCGACGGACTCCCGCCGGTGGTGGCCGACACCGCGCACCTCGCCCGCGTGGTGGACTCCTTCGGCGCCGGCAGCGGCCCGGTGGCCGTCGACGCCGAGCGCGCCTCGGGGTACCGCTACGGCCAGCGCGCCTACCTGGTCCAGTTGCGCCGCGCCGGCGCCGGTTCGGCGCTGATCGACCCCATCGCCTGCCCCGACCTGTCCGGGCTGGACTCCGCCGTCGCCGACGCCGAACTCGTCCTGCACGCCGCCCACCAGGACCTCCCCTGCCTGGCCGAGGTCGGCCTGCGGCCCCGCCGGCTGTTCGACACCGAACTGGCCGGGCGCCTGCTGGGCTACCAGCGGGTGGGCCTGGGCTCGATGGTCGAGCGGGTGCTGGGCCTGCGCCTGGCCAAGGAGCACTCGGCCGTGGACTGGTCGGTGCGCCCGCTGCCGCAGGACTGGCTGACCTACGCGGCGCTGGACGTGGAGATCCTGGTGGACCTGCGCGACGCGCTGGAGGCCGAACTCGCCGAGGCCGGCAAGCTCGACTGGGCGCGCGAGGAGTTCGCCTGGGTGGTGTCGGCGCCGCCCAAGGAGCCCCGGCCCGACCCCTGGCGGCGCACCTCGGGCATCCACCGGGTGCGCAACCAGCGCGGCCTGGGCGTGGTGCGCGAACTGTGGGTGGAGCGCGACCGCATCGCCCGCGAGCGCGACATCTCGCCGGGCCGGGTCCTGCCCGACGCCGCCATCATCGAGGCCGCCACCGCCATGCCGGCCACCGCCGCCGAGCTGACCGCCATTAAGCCGTTCAGCGTGCGGCTGGCCCGCCGCTACGTCCCCAACTGGCTCAAGGCGATCAACCGGGTACGCGGCATGCCGCCGGCCGAACTGCCCCAGCCGGGCGCGCCGGGCGACGGCCCGCCGCCCACCAACCGGTGGGCCGACCGCGACCCCGCGGCGGCGCGGCGGCTGGAGGCGGTGCGCGCGGCGCTGGCCACCATCGCCGAGCGGGTGTCGATGCCCACCGAGAACCTGCTCCAGCCCGACGCCGTGCGGCGGCTGGCGTGGAGCCCGCCGGCCCGGACCGATGTCGAGGGCGTGTCCGGCCACCTGCGCGAGCACCACGCCCGCGCCTGGCAGGTGGAGCAGACCGCGGGGCCGCTGGCCGAGGCGCTGGCGCGCGTCGCCGGCGACTAGGGCGGCCTCGGCGGGGTTCGGGGGCGGCCGGGAGGCCCTTTCGGGGCGGGGATTCGGACGCCCGCTATTGCCTCCGGCGCGCCCGACCAAACCTCGCGTTCCGCCCAAACGGGCGGAAGTGACACAATTCACCGGCAACGCCTGCCTGTGGTGTGTTTCCGGGCCTTCTCGCCCGGATTAAGTTATGGAATCGTGCTGTTCTTGATGCGTGGCGGCGAGTCGGCGGCGGCCGGTGTCTCCTTTCGACGGGTGGTGAGTCTGGTGTCGTTGTGGCGGTCCCTGCTGCGCAAGACCGGATTCGCGTCCGGCGATACCGTGGCGGTGCCCCCGGCGCGCGAGCCCGGGCAGTCCCCCGCCGTGCGCGCCGCCGCCCTGGAGCAGGTCCTGCGCGAGCACGTGGACTCCTACGGCGCCGAGGACCCCCGCACCATCGCCGCGCGCAACAACCTGGCCAGCAAGTACGCCCAGATCGGGCGGCGCCAGGCGGCGGTCGCGGAGTTCGAGCGCGCGCTGGCCGACGCCGAGGCGGTGCACGGTACCGACCACCCCCAGACCGACGTCATCCGCGAGAACCTGGCGTGGTCCTATGAGGACGCCGGGCGCGCCGACGAGGCCGCCGAGCACTGGGAGGCGCTGCTCAAGCACCGCGACGCCCAGCTCGGCCCGGTGGCCGCCGACACCGTGACCGCGCGCAGCCGGCTGGCCAACTGCTACCGCAAGTGCGGCCGCTACGACGCCGCCATCGCCCACTACGAGCGCGCGGTCGAGGACGCCGGCACCCCCACCGAACGCGAGGACCTGCGCATCGGCCTGAGCCAGTCCTACACCGCGCTGGGCCGCCACGACGACGCCGCCCGGCAGTTGCGCATGGTGCTGGCCCAGCGGCGCCGCCGCCTGGGCGCCAAGCACCTGGACACCCTGGTCATCCAGCACCGGCTGGGCCGCACCCAACTCCAGGGCGGGCGCGGCGAGGAGGCCGTCGACACGCTGCGCGCGGCCTACCTCAACGGGCTCTCGGCCGCCGGCGACCCCGAGATCCGCATGCTGACCCTGCGCATGCGCCGCGACCTCGCCGGCGCGCTGAGCGCCCAGGGCCGCCACCGCGACGCCGCCGCCCTGTTCTGAACCGGCGCGCCGCGCCCGCACCCGCTCCGCACCCCCCTTTCGCACGCCCTCCCGCGCCCCGCGCGGGAGGGCGTTTTGCGCGCGCGCCGCACCGGGACGGCTCCCCTGCTCGCCACACTAGTTACCGGCCAGTAGCATGTGCGTGTACCGGTCACCCGTCCGTTGGAACCAGGAGGGCAAATCGTGCCGCGAACTGCCCGTGATGTCGTGTTTGTCGACGGAGCCAGGACTCCGTTCGGCAAGGCCGGCAAGGGCCTCTACGCCGAGACGCGCGCCGACGACCTCGTCGTGCGCGTCATCCGCGAGCTACTGCGCCGCAACCCCGGCCTGCCGCCGGAGCGCATCGACGAGGTGGCCATCGCCGCCACCACCCAGATCGGCGACCAGGGCCTGACCATCGGCCGCAGCGCGGCCCTCCTGGCGGGGCTGCCGCGCAGCGTCCCCGGCTTCGCCATCGACCGCATGTGCGCCGGCGCGATGACCGCCGTCACCACCACCGCCGCCGGGATCTCCTTCGGCGCCTACGACGTCGCCATCGCCGGCGGCGTGGAGCACATGGGCCGCCACCCCATGGGCGAGGGCGTCGACCCCAACCCGCGCTTCCTCTCCGAGAAGCTGGTGGACCCCTCGGCGCTGGTCATGGGCAACACCGCCGAGAACCTGCACGACCGCTACCCCTCCATCACCAAGGAGCGGGCCGACGCCTACGCCCTGCGCAGCCAGGAGAAGGTCGCCAAGGCCTACGCCGACGGCAAGATCCAGCAGGACCTGGTCGAGGTGCTGGTGCGCTCGGCCGAGCAGGGCTTCGGTTTGGCCACGGCCGACGAGCCGCCCCGGCCCGACACCACGCTGGCGGGCCTGGCCGGGCTGAAGACGCCCTTCCGCCCGCACGGCAACGTCACCCCGGGCAACGCCGCCGGCCTCAACGACGGCGCCACCGGTGCGATCATCGCCGCCGAGGAGGTCGCCGCCGAACTGGGCCTGGACGCCCGCATGCGGCTGGTGGACTTCTCCTTCGCCGGGGTGGACCCCGAGGTCATGGGCGTGGGCCCGGTGCCCGCCACCGAGCGGCTGCTGGCCCGCCAGGGCCTCACCATGGACGAGATCGGCCTCATCGAGATCAACGAGGCGTTCGCCGTGCAGGTGCTGGCCTTCCTGGAGCACTTCGGCGTGCCCGACGACGACCCCCGCGTCAACCCCTGGGGCGGCGCGATCGCGCTGGGCCACCCGCTCGCCTCCTCGGGCGTGCGGCTGATGACGCAGCTCTCCCGGCTGTTCGGCGAGCGCCCCGACGTCCGCTACGGCCTGACGACCATGTGCGTGGGCCTGGGCATGGGCGGCACCGTGCTGTGGGAGAACACCAACTGGGAAGGAAGCGCCAAGTGAGCGACTCCGACGTGCGCGGCGGCGGCGTCCCCGACTCCCCCGACGCCCTGCGCGAGGTCTTCGCCGACGAGGTCGTCACCCGCGCCCTGGCGCGCGACGTCCAACTGCCCTACAACGCCGGCACGGCCGTGCTGATCACCCTGGACAACGGGCACGACCACACCAAGCCCAACACCTTCGGGCCGGCCGGGCTGCTCAGCCTCAACGACGCCATCGAGGCGGCGCGCGCCCGCACCGACATCGCGGCCGTGGCCATCACCGGCAAGCCGTTCATCTTCGCGGTGGGCGCCGACCTCACCGGGGTGCCGCAGGTGCGCACCCGCGAGCAGGCGCACGCGGTGGCCCGCCTGGGCCACGACGTGTTCCGCAAGCTGGGCGAGCTGGACGTGCCCACCTTCGCGTTCGTCAACGGCGCGGCCATGGGCGGCGGCGTGGAGGTGGCGCTGCACTGCCGCTACCGCACCGTCTCCTCGGGGGTGCCGGCGTTCGCCCTGCCCGAGACCTTCCTGGGCCTGGTGCCGGGCTGGGGCGGCACCTACCTGCTGCCACACCTCATCGGCGCCGAGAAGGCGCTCAAGCTCATCATCGACAACCCGCTGGCCCAGAACCGGATGATCAAGGGCCCCGAGGTGCACGCCCTGGGCATCGCCGACGCGATGTTCGAGCCGGCCGACTTCGTTGAGGAGTCGCTGCGCTGGGCCGCCCGGGTCGTCACGGGCGAGACCGCCGTGGAGCGGCCCGAGGTCGACCGCGGCGCCGCCTGGGACCAGGCCGTGGCCAACGCCCGCTTCGCGCTGGAGGGCCGCCTCCACGGCGCGGCGCCCGCGCCGGTGCGCGCGCTGGAGCTGGTGGCCGCCGCCAAGGACCGCACCCGCGACGAGGGCTTCGCCGCCGAGGACGACGCGCTGGCCGACCTCATCATGAGCGAGGAGCTGGCGGCCGGCCTCTACGCCTTCGACCTCAACCAGAAGCGGGCGCGGCGCCCGGCCGGTGCGCCCGACAAGGCGCTGGCCCGCCCGGTGACCAAGGTCGGCGTGGTGGGGGCCGGGCTGATGGCCGGCCAGCTCGCGCTGCTGTTCGCCCGCCGCCTGGGCGTGCCGGTCGTCATGACCGACCTGGACCAGGAGCGGCTGGACCGGGGCGTGGGCTACGTCCACGGCGAGGTCGACAGGCTGCTGGCCAAGGGCAGGATCAACCCCGACCAGGCCAACCGGCTCAAGGGGCAGGTGTCGGGGTCGCTCACCAAGGACGCCTTCGCCGACGCCGACTTCGTCATCGAGGCCGTCTTCGAGCGGATGGACGTCAAGAAGCAGGTGTTCGCCGAGGTCGAGGCGGTCGTGCCGGCCGAGGCGGTGCTGGCCACCAACACCTCCTCGCTGTCGATCACCGAGATGGCGGCCGACCTGCGCCACCCCGAGCGCGTGGTGGGCTTCCACTTCTTCAACCCGGTGGCGGTGCTGCCGCTGCTGGAGATCGTCCGCGGCGAGCGCACCGACGACGCCACCCTGGCCACCGCCTTCGCCACCGCCAAGCAGCTCAAGAAGAGCGCGGTGCTGTGCAAGGACGCGCCGGCGTTCGTCGTCAACCGGCTGCTCACCCTGTTCATGGGCGAGGTGCTGGCGGCGGTCGAGGAGGGCACCGAGCCCGAGGTCGCCGACCGCGCGGTGGCGCCGCTGGGGCTGCCGATGACCCCGCTGATGCTGCTGCAACTGGTCGGCCCGGCCGTGGCGCTGCACGTGGCCGAGACCCTGCACGAGGCGTTCCCCGACCGGTTCGGCGTCTCCCCGCAACTGCGGGCCCTGGTGGAGTCGGGCCGCACCGCCGTCTACGGCCCCGACCTGACCATCGACCCCGAGGTGCGGGCGCTGTTCACCGGCGGCGCCGCCCCCTCCAGCGAGGAGCAGATCCTCCAGCGGGCGCTGGAGGCGCTGGCCCGCGAGATCCGGCTGATGCTGGACGAGGGCGTGGTGGCCGAGCCCGCCGACATCGACCTGTGCCTCATCGCGGGCGCGGGCTGGCCGTTCCACCTGGGCGGGATCACGCCCTACCTGGACCGGTCGGGGGTGTCGGAGAAGGTCAACGGCGCGCGGTTCCACTCCGGGCGGCCCCGCGCCGTGTAGCGCCGAGCCCGCGCGGCGGCGGCCGGCGCCGCCGCCGCGCGGTGCGACACGCGCAACGCGGTCCCCGGGCCTACCGGCTCGGGGACCGCGCCGCGTTATCCTGGCGTTATGTCGGGCCGCCAAGCCACACCCTTCGTGGTCTCCAACCGCTTCCGCATCACGTGGGAGGGACTGTGGCTGACCCTGGCCTGCCTGGTCTTCACCGGTATCGGCGTCGCACTGGTCCTGCGGGGCACCCCCGTCGACATCGCGCTGGGCGCGCTGGCGGTGGCGGTGTTCGGCGGCGCCGGGCTGGTGTCGGTCTCCCGCTTCCTGTCCCACCGCCCGGTGCTGGTGCTGGACGAGGCGGGCGTGCACTTCATCGCGCCCTGGCCGCGCGGGCGCGGCGACGACCTCTCCTTCCCGTGGTCGGAGGTCGCGCTGCTGCGGGCCTGCACCCAGGTCGTGCCGCACCGGGGCGGCTCGGTGCCGCTGCACTACCTGGTGTTCGTCAACCGCGACGAGGCCGAACTGCCGTTCCACCCGCCCTCGCCCTGGCACACCACCAACGCCGTGCGGGTACGCCCGACCTGGAACCACACCATCGGCGAGATCATCGAGGCGGCCCACCGCTTCAAGCCCGACCTGCCCTTCGACGACCGCCGCCAGGCCGCCCCCGGCCACCGGTAGGGCGGCACCCGAGGGCCGGGCGCCGGTCCGGCGGGCTCAGCGCGCCCCGGCGGGTTCGGCCGGGCGCGGCTTTCCGGGCTCGCGCGGCTCCTCGGGCAGCTCCTCGCCCTCGGTGATCCCCACCCGGTCGTGCAGCCGGCGCAGCGGGGCGGGCAGCCACCAGTTGGCGCGGCCCAGCAGCCGCATGGTGGCCGGCACCAGCAGCGCCCGCACCAGGGTCGCGTCGACCACCACCGCCATGGCCAGGCCGATGCCCATGATCTTGAGGAACAGCAGGTCGGAGGAGCCCATGGCGGCCAGCACGACCACCAGCAGCAGGGCCGCGCTGGTGATGATGCCGCCCGTGCGCTGGAGGCCCACCGCCACCGAGTGGGCGTTGTCGCCGGTGCGGGCGAACTCCTCGCGCACCCGGCTGAGCAGGAACAGCTCGTAGTCCATGGCCAGACCGAAGGCGATGATGACGATCAGCACGATGAACGTGGGGTCGATCGTGCCGACCGCCTCGAACCCCAGCACCCCCGACAGGTGGCCGTCCTGGAAGCCCCAGACGACCACGCCCAGGGAGGCGCCCAGCGACAGCGCGCCCATCAGCACCGCCTTGACGGGCAGCACGATCGAGCCGAAGGCCAGGAAGAGCAGCACCAGGGTGGTGGCCACGACGAACGCGACGGTGGTGGGCAGGGTGTCCACGATGGCCGCGACGTTGTCGATCTGCATGGCGGCCGGGCCGCCGACCAGGACCTCCTCGGCGCCCTCGGGCTCGGGCGCGGCGCGCACCGCGTGCACCAGGTCGGCGGTTTCCGGGTCGTCGGTCTCGCCCTCGTAGGCCACGGTGATGTGGGCGGCGTCCTCGCCGGTGCGCGAGACCTCCGCGCCCTCGGCGCCCGCGAGGCCGCCCAGGCGGTCGGCGAAGTCGGTCAGCTCGGCGCGCTCGACGTCGCCGGTGACCGCCACGTCGATCCGCCCGATCCCGCCGGCGGGGAAGTCCTCGCGCAGCGACTCGGTGGCCACCCGGCTGGCGGCGTCGGCCGGCAGGTAGCGCTGGTCGGTGGAGCCCAGTTCGGTGGCCCCCAGGGACGAGGCGAAGGCCAGCAGCACCGCGCCCACGGCCACCAGGTAGAACACCGGGCGGCGCATGACGCTGTGGCCCAGGCGCGCCCAGGCGCCGCCGGCGGCGGCCTCCTCGGGGCCGCGCCCCTGGGCGGCGCGGCGCAGCTCGCGGCGGCGCCGGGCGCGGGCGAACAGCCGCAGGGAGTCGATGCGGTCGCCGGCCACCGCCAGCAGCGCGGGCAGCGCCACCAGCGCGGCCAGCACGTCGAACAGCACCACGGCGATCCCGCCGAAGCCGATGGAGCGCAGGATGGGCTGGGGGAAGAACAGCAGGCCGGCGAAGGCGATCATGACGGTCACACCGGAGAACGCCACGGTGCGCCCGGCCGTGGCCAGGGTGCGCGGCACGGCCTCGCGCACGTCGGTGCCCCGCGCGCGCTCCTCGCGGAAGCGGTTGACCATGAACAGGCCGTAGTCGATGGCCAGGCCCAGGCCCAGGATGGTGGCGACGTTGACGGCGAAGACGGAGACGTCGGTGACGTAGGTGAGGGCGCGCAGCAGGGTGAGGGAGCCCAGGATGGCCAGGCCGCCCACGGCCAGCGGCATCAGGGCGGCCACCACGCCGCCGAAGATCACCACCAGCAGCACCAGCAGGACCGGCAGCGAGATCAACTCGGCGCGCACGACGTCGCCCTCGGCCTGGGCCGCCAGGTCGGACTCGATGCCGACCGGGCCGCCGATCTCGGTGTCGAGCTGGCCGGCGTCCAGCTCGTCCTCGATGGCGTGGAAGTTGGCCATGCGCTCGGCGTCGGTGTCGCCGGCCAGGGTGATCGGCACGTAGGTGGCGTGGCGGTCCTCGGAGACGAGCATGCCGCGCTCGGTGTCGCTGAGCCCGTCGTCGAGGTAGGTGCGCACCGAGGCGATCCGGTTTTCGGGCAGGTCGTCGCGCATCTGCTGGACGGAGAAGGCGAACATCGGGTTGTCGATGCGCAGCTCGTCGCTGCGGTAGACCACCACGACGTCGGCCTCGTCGTGGCCCAGCTCCTCCTCCAGGGCGGCGGAGGCGCGGGCGGACTCCGATCCGGGGTCCTCGAATCCGCCCTCGCTGACGGCGCCGAACACACCGGTGCCCCATACCCCCGCGAAGGCCGCGAAGAGGGCGGTGGCGGCGAGCACCCAGCCGCGCCACCGGTAGGTGAAGCGCCCCAGACCTGCGAACATGAAACCGCTCCTCGGCGTCTCACAGACGTGGGATGAACAGAGCAGACACCGGCGCACACCGGTGGTTACCAGCGTTAACTAAGCTTACGTCGTTAACGATTATGACGATATCGTGGCACGGCGCCCCGCGATCACCGCAGCGGGGGGCGGAAAGGGACGAGGAATTGCCCACACGGCCCACCCCACCGGCATCCACGCAGGTAGCGGACACGGCACCGCCCACCCGGCGCGAGCGTGTGCGTGAGGCCACATCCCGGGAGATCAAGGAGATCGCGCGGCGCCACCTGGTGGCGCACGGCGCGGCGGGAGTCTCCCTGCGTGCCATCGCCCGCGAGATGGGCATGACCGCGCCGGGGCTCTACCGCTACTTCGCCAGCCTGCACGACCTGCTGGACTCCCTGCGCGCCGACCTGTTCACCGAGCTGACCGACGCCGTGGCCGCCGCCCAGGCCGCGCTGCCCGAGGACGACACCGACGGCCGGGTGCTGGCCGCGCTGCGCGCGGTGCGCGCCTGGGCGCTGGGCAACCGCGCCGAGTTCACCCTGCTGTTCGGCCCGGCCGTCACCGACACCGGCCCCGAGGAGGACAGCCCGGCGGCGGTGGCCGGGCAGCGGTTCGCCGCCGCCTTCGTCTCGCTGTTCGACCGGCTGCTGGCCGAGGGCCGCTTCGCCCCGCCGCCGGCCGAGCCCGAGGCGTCGGCGGAGCTGCGCGCCCAGCTCGACGCCTTCGCCGCGTGCACCGGGTTCACCGGCGACCACGCCTCCGACGCCGCCACGCGGTTCATGCTGCGCTCCTGGGTGCGCTTCTACGGCCTGGTGTGCATGGAGGTGTTCCGGCACCTAGGGTTCGTGGCCGACGACCTGGGCGCGCTGTTCGAGGCCGAGCTGCGCGACCTGGTCACCGGGCTAGGCGTGGTCTACCGCGCCCCCTGACCGCACCGGCTGACCGCGACCGGTCCGCCCCGCGCGGCGCTGGCCGGTCCCGGCCGATTGCCGACCGCGCTGAGCGCGCGCGTGTGCGGGGCGAATATGGTTGATCGTCACGCTTGCCCGCGTTGCGCAACCAGAAGGACCAGCCCGTGGAGACCACCCCCGACGGCGCGGACGGCCCGGCCGGCGGCCGACCCCCGGCGGAGCCCTCGCCGCCCTCCCCCGGCCCCCGGGCCGAGGCCCCCGCGCCCGGCGCCGCGCCCCTCGACCCCCAGGGCGCCGGCCCCGGCGAGGCGCCGGCCGACCCGCCGCCGGCCCCGGCGGCCGCGCCCGCCCGCCCGGTCCCACCCGCCGGCCCGGCCACCGGCGCGTTCCGCGCCGCCCCCAGCTCCCCGGGCGCCCCCGCCTCCCCGGCGGCTCCCGGCGGACCGGCCACGGGCGCCTTCACCGCCGGGTGGCCCGGCGCGCCCGCCCCGGGTCCCTGGGCCACCGGCGCGTTCCCGGCGCAACCGCACCCCGGCACTCCCGGCGCCGCCGCCGGACATCCCGGCGCTCCCAGCGCCCCCGGCGGCCCCGGCGCGCCGCCGACCGGCGCCTATCCCGGCTTCGCCCCCTCCGCGCCGTTCGGCCCGCCCCCCGGCCGCCACCCCCACCCGGGGGGCCACCCCGGCTACGGCTTCCCCCCGGGCGGCTACCCGCCCGCGCCCCGGCGCGGGAGCACCACGGCGGTGTGGATCGCCGTGGGCGCCTCGGCGTTCACCGCCGTGGTCGCGCTGACCCTGTGCGTGGCGCTGGTGGTGGCCGCCGACCCCGGCGGCGCCCCCGCCGCCGGCGGCCAGGCGCCCTCAAGCGACGACCCCGCCGCCCACTACGACGAGCGGCTGGCCGCCCGCCCCGGGGCCATCGACCTCGACGTCGCCGACCACCCCGCCTACGACCTGGCCATGCCGGAGTCGATCGACTGCACCCCGCCCGACCTGGACCCCGACTCCGACGCCTCCTGGCGCGCCTTCAGCGACGAGGTGGGCCGCTGCCTCAACGAGCTGTGGCAGCCCCGGCTGGAGGAGCTGGGCCTGCGCACCCCCGAGCCCACCTGGGACGTCACCGAGGAGAACCCCGACACCGGCCCGCCCGAGGAGGGCATGACCCTCGCCTACTACGAGAACGGCACCATGACCATCACCGTGGTGCTGCCCAACGTCTCGGAGCTGGCGCGCGACGTCCCCGAGGACAGCCAGGAGAGCGTCTGGAGCGCGCTGCTGGGCCACGAGTACGGCCACCACGTGCAGCAGGTCACCGGCATCCTGGAGGAGAGCTACGCCATGGAGCGCCAGGCGCCCACCCAGGACGCCGAACTGGAGGCGCTGCGCCGCACCGAACTCCAGGCCGAGTGCATGGCCGGGGTCGCCATGCAGGCGCTGGGCGGGTTCGACCAGGCCGAGATCGACCGGGCCAACTCCTTCCTCAACAGCGGCAGCGACCTGCCCACCCACGGCACCTCGGCCAACCGCCAGGAGTGGTTCGACAACGGGGCCTCGGCCGACACCCTGGAGGCGTGCAACACCTACGCCGCGCCGGTGGCCGAGGTCGACTAGCCCGGTGGGCCGGGCCGGTCGATTCGGCCGGGCCGGCCCGGCGCGCGGGTCCGGTGCGCGGCGCCCGGACCCGCGCCGCCTCAGCGGCCCAGCGCGCCGTGCAGCTCCGACCACCCGCCGAGCTTGACCCGCTCGCCCCGGCCCAGCCGGCGGCCGCGCTCGACCTCGGCGGCGTCGATGGTCAGCCAGTCGCCGTAGTCGGTGACGACCGCGCCGCTGCCGGCCAGCACCTCCTCGACCGGCTCCAGCTCGGGCGCGGCGGCGCGCAGCGCCGGGGCGTCGTCCAGCAGGGAGCGCACGGTGGCCGCGGCGTCGGACTTGTTGGTGCCGATGACCCCGGTGGCGCCCCGCTTGATCCAGCCCGCCACGTAGTCGCCGGCGCGCACGCCCCCGCCGGGCTCCAGCACCCGGCCCTCGGCGTGGGGCACGGTGTGCGTGCCCTCGTCGAAGGGCACCCCGGCCAGGGCCGTGCCGGCGTAGCCCACCGAGCGGAACACCATGCCGGCCGGGACCGTGCCGAGGTCGCCGGTGCCCACCAGGCGCCCCTCGGGGGTCAGCTCGGTGCGCTCCACCCGCAGCGCCTCGGCCCGCTCGGCGCCCAGCACCTCCACCGGGCGGGTCCAGAACCGCAGCTCGATGCGGCGCGGCCGGGGCGCGGGCGGGCGGGCCGCCCACCCCTTGAGGATCGCCAGGTTGGTGCGCGCGGCGCGCTCGGCGGTGCGCATCTGCGGGCCGGTGGGGTCGATGTCGACCTGCTCGGGCAGCACGGAGACCTCGGCGCCGGGGAGTTCGCCCAGCTCGCGCAGCTCGGGCGCGGTGAACTTCGCCTGGAGCGGGCCGCGCCGCGCCAGCAGGTGGATGCGGCGCACCCGGCTGGCGGCCAGCACCTCCAGCACGGGCTGGGGGATGTCGGTGCGGCGCAGTTCGTCGCCGGTCTTGGCCAGCAGCCGCACGACGTCCACGGCGACGTTGCCCGCGCCGACCACCGCGACCTCCTCGGCGTCGAGCAGGAACCGCTCGACCTCGGAGTCGGGGTGGCCGCAGTACCAGTTGACGAAGTCGGTGGCGGCCACGCTGCCGGGCAGGTCCTCGCCGGGGATGCCCATGCGGCGGTCCACGCCGGCGCCGGTGGCGTAGACGACCGCGTGGTAGGCGCGGGCCAGGGCGGCGCGGTCGACGTGGCGGCCGAACTCCACGCCGCCCACGAAGCGCACCTGGGGCCGCTCCAGGACCTCGCGCAGGGTGCGGGCCACGCGCTTGATCTTGAGGTGGTCGGGGGCCACCCCGTAGCGCACCAGGCCATAAGGCGTGGGCAGCCGGTCCACGAGGTCGACGGCGACGTCCTCGCGGCTCTGCCGGGTCAGCGCGTCGGCGGTGTAGATGCCGGCCGGTCCGGAGCCGATGACCGCCACCCGAAGTGGGTCGGGAGAACTCATCTCCCCATTCTCGCGCATCGCGCCCGCGCGCGTCGGCTCAGCCGGGCGCGCGCGGGCACGAGCGCGGGCGCTCGGGGAGCCCGCGCCGGCGGCGCGGGCTCCCCGAGGCGGCGCGACGGCTCAGGGCTTGGCGCCGGCGGTGTCGCCCACGCCGCGCTCGGCGTGGCGCGACACGGTCTCGGTGAGCTCGCGGGCCAGGCTCTGCGGGGTCAGCCCCATGTCGGCCAGGATGTCGCCGCGCTTGGCGTGGTCCAGGAACTCCTGCTCGATGCCGAAGGTGCGCACCGGGATGTCGAGGTCGGCGTCGCGCAGGGTGCGGGCGACGGCGTCGCCCACCGCGCCCACGCGGCCGTTGTCCTCGACCACGGCCACCACGCGGTGGCGGGCGGCCTCGCCCACGATCGCCTCGTCCAGCGGCTTGACCCAGCGGGGGTCGATGACGGTGACCCCGATCCCCTGGTCGGCCATGCGGTCGGCGACCTCGCAGCAGGTCTCGGCCATGGGGCCGACCGCGATGAGCAGCAGGTCCTCGGAGTGGTTGGCGCGGGTGGCCCGGCGCAGGACGTCCATGGTGCCCACGCGGCCCACGGCCTCGATCTCGGGCGCGACGGCCCCGGTGGGGTAGCGCACGACCGTGGGGGCGTCCTCGACGGCGACGGCCTCGCGCAACTGCTCGCGCAGGCGCGGGGCGTCGCGCGGCACGGCCAGCCGCAGGCCGGGCACCACCTGGAGGATGGACAGGTCCCACATGCCGTGGTGGCTGGCGCCGTCGGGGCCGGTGACCCCCGAGCGGTCCAGGCAGAAGGTGACGCCCTGGCGGTGCAGGGCGGCGTCCATGAGGACCTGGTCGAAGCAGCGGTTGAGGAAGGTGGCGTAGACCGCCACGACCGGGTGCAGGCCGCCCATGGCCAGGCCGGTGGCCGAGGTGGCGGCGTGCTGCTCGGCGATGCCGACGTCGAAGCAGCGGTCGGGGTAGGCCTCGGCGAAGGGCGCCAGGCCGGTGGGGTGCAGCATGGCGGCGGTGATGGCGACGACGTCCTCGCGCTCGGCGCCGATGGCCACCATCTCCTCGCTGAAGACCGAGGTCCACTTGCGCGGCGCGGGCGCGCTGGGCGCGCCCGCCGGGGCGGTCTTGGCCGCGCCGATGGAGTGGAACTGGTCCTCCTCGTGGTTCTCGGCCGGCGCGTGGCCCTTGCCCTTCTGGGTGATGCAGTGCACGATCACCGGGCCGCCGAAGTCGCGGGCGCGGCGCAGCGCCTTTTCGACCATGGCGGCGTCGTGGCCGTCGATGGGGCCGACGTACTTCAGGCCGAGGTCCTCGAACATCATCTGCGGCTGGATGGCGTCCTTGATGCCCTTCTTCAGCCCGTGCAGCGCCTCGTACAGCGGCTGGCCCACCACGGGCGCGCGGTTCAGCGCGGCCTTGGCGAGGTCGAGCGCCTGCTCGTAGCCCTGGGTCATGCGCAGCGAGGCGAGGTGGTCGGCCAGGCCGCCCATGGTGGGCGAGTAGGAGCGGCCGTTGTCGTTGACGACGATGACGACGCGGCGGTCGTGGCGGGCGGCGATGTTGTTCAGCGCCTCCCAGGCCATGCCGCCGGTCAGCGCGCCGTCGCCCACCACGGCGGCGACGGTGCGGTCGCGCCGGCCCTGGACCTCGTTGGCCTTGGCCAGGCCGTCGGCGTAGGAGAGCACGGTGGAGGCGTGGGAGTTCTCGATGAAGTCGTGCTCGGACTCGGCGCGGGAGGGGTAGCCCGAGAGCCCGCCCCGGCTGCGCAGGCCGGAGAAGTCCTTGCGGCCGGTCAGCAGCTTGTGCACGTAGGACTGGTGGCCGGTGTCGAACAGGATGGGGTCGCGCGGGGAGTCGAAGACGCGGTGCAGGGCGATGGTCAGCTCGACCACTCCCAGGTTGGGGCCCAGGTGGCCGCCGGTGCGGGTGACCTCGGTGACGAGGAACTCCCGGATCTCGGCGGCGAGCTGCGGCAACCTCTCAGCCGGGAGCTTCTTGAGGTCGTCCGGGTTGCGCAGCGAGTCGAGTAGCGTCAACGTCTCGTCAGTCCCCTCGATCCGGCGTGCCCCGACTGGGCCGGGCGCGGTCCCTCCGCACCGTGCACGCCTCGTCCTGCTCGGTTTTCCCGAGTTTATGAGCCGCTGGGCGGCGGGTGGTACCGAACCCACCCGGCCCCGGACGATTCGGTCCCCTCGGCGGCGGCGACGGCGTCGTGCAGGCGGCGCATCTCGGCCGCGATGCCGTCGGTGTTCCAGTGGGCGTTGAGCCCGCTGGGGTTGGGCAGCACCCACACCGGGACGCCGGCGATGGGCTCCTCGCGCGGCCCGATCTGGGCGCCCGGGTCGCCGAAGGCGTGCCGGAACGCGGTGACGCCGAGCACGCCCAGCGCACGGGGTCGCAGGTCGCGCAGCTTGGCGGCCAGGGCCGCGCCGCCCTCGCGCAGTTCGGCGGGGGTCAGCTCGTCGGCGCGCGCGGTGGCGCGGGCGACCAGGTTGGTGATCCCCAGGCCCCAGTCGGGCAGCAGGTGCTGCTCCTCGGGGCGCAGTTGGCGGGGGGTGAGCCCCGCGCGGTGCAGAGCGGGCCAGAACCGGTTTCCGGGCCGGGCGAAATGGTGGCCGGTCCACCCGGAGTACAGGCCCGGGTTGATGCCGCAGAAGAGGATGTCCAGGCCGGGGGCGAGCACGTCGTCGATGACGGCGCCGTGCGCAGCGGCGAGGTCGGCTTTCGACGGGCGCCGGGGGCGGGGGCGCTGGGCGCCGCTGGATGCGCTCATGGCCTCCGGAGCCTACCCGAGGCGCGGCGGGGGCCGACCGGGTCACAGCAGCGACTGCACCAGCAGCGCGGCGCCGGAGACCGTGACCACGCACAGCAGCGCGGCCCGGATCAGCCCGGCGTCGACCACGCGGGCCAGCGGCCGGCCCAGCAGGAACCCGGCGACCTCGAAGGGCAGCAGCCACAGCCCGGCCCGCACGTGCTCGGCGTGCAACTGCCCGCCCGCCGCCAGCATGCCCAGCGACAGCACGGCCCCCAGCAGGAAGTAGGCGCCCAGGGTGGCGCGGATGCGCGGGCCCGACTCGTGCTGGTAGAGCAGCGCCAGCGGCGGCCCGCCGATGGAGGTGGCGGTGCCGGTGACCCCGGAGACCACGCCGGCCACCACCAGCGCCGTGCGGCTCAGCCGCACCCGCACCGCCCGCACGGTCAGCGCCACGGCCACCAGCACCATGGCGCCCACGGCCCCGCCCAGCACCTCGGGCGCCACCAGCGCGACCACCCCCACCCCGGCGGCGGTGCCGGGCACCCGGCCCAGCATGGCCCAGCCCAGGCCGCGCCAGTCGATCTCCCGCCACTCGGTGCCCAGGGTGAACAGCGGCAGCACGCTGGTAACCACCAGCATGGTGCCCGGCATGTACTCGGGGTGGAGCAGCGCGACGACCGGCGCCGCCACCAGGCCCAGGCCCAGCCCGACGCCGCTCTGCACCACCGCCCCCAGCAGCACGGCCAGGCCGGCCGTCAGGAGGAAGGAGAGTTCGGGCATCGGTCAGCGAGGCTATATCCCCGCATTCCAGGTCGGATTGCCCGCATTGCCGGAACATCGGGTCATCCCGCCTCCGGCCCGCTCCCCCGCGCGGCCGGCCCGGCGCGGCCCGCCGGGCGGCGCCTCACACGGCGGTGAAGCGCGCCTGGTCCAGGCCCGGCACCGCCCACTCCCACACGGGCGCCGCCGGGTCGACCTCGACCCCGGTGACGGCCTCGACCGCCGCGGGCGGCACCGCCGGCGCGGCCTGCGAATCGGTGCCGGCCGCCCGCGCACCCGCCGCGCGCTCCGCCCCTTGCGCGGCGTCGGGGTCGAGCACCACCTGCGGCCCGCTCGCGCCCTCGCCGAACATCCGCTGCTGGATCCCCATCCGCTGCCCCCTGACGTGGTCGGTTCGCGTTCATCCCCCATGCTGCCGTCCGCGCACGTGGCGCGGGTGCGAACCGAGCTAGAGGAGGGTGAGAACCGGCCGGCGGGCGGGCATCGGGGCGTTCGCCGGGGACGGGCACACGCGAGGGCGCCCCCGGAGGGAGGACTCCGGGGGCGCCGGGGTGACCGCCCGCGCACCGGGGTGGGGAGGGGGTGCGGGCGGTCGCGGCGGCGGCGCGAGGGGGACGCGCCGCCGGCGGGTCAGCCGCCCCTGGCGTGGGTGCGGCGGGTGCGGCGGGAGACCGCGTCCAGGGTGACCGCCACCAGCAGCACCAGCGCGGTGATCATGAACCGGACCGGGGTGCCCATCTGGAGCAGGTACAGCCCCGAGGTGATGGCGCCCAGCACCAGGCCGCCCAGCAGCGCCGAGTAGGCGTTGCCGCGCCCGCCGAAGAGGCTGGTGCCGCCGATCACCGCGGCGGCGATGGCCATCATCAGCTCCTCGCCGGCGGCGGTGTCCAGGCTGGCCGAGAACGACCGCGACACCAGGATGATGCCGCCCATCGCCGAGAGCATGGAGGCCAGCGCGAACACCGAGATCCGCACCGCGTCGACGTTGATGCCCGCCCGGCGGGCCGCCTCGGCGCCGCCGCCCACCGCGAAGACCATCCGGCCGTAGCGGGTCTTGCGCAGGATCAGGTCGAAGGCCACCACGAACCCCACGAAGATGAGGAACGCCAGCGGCACGCCCTTGAACTGGTTGAGGACGAACACGGCGCCGAACACCGGCACGGCCAGGGCCAGGGTCCGCACCGCGATCTCCACCGGCGGCTTGGCCGGCAGCCCGGCGGCGGCCCGGCGGCGCTCCCCCAGCAGGGTGAACACCAGGAACGTCGCGACCACCACGACGGCGATGCCCCAGCCGAAGGCCGGCACGAAGAACGTCTGGGTGAGCGCGGCGATCGCGCCGCTGTCGCTGATGTTGATGGTGCCGTCGCTGCCCAGCAGTTGCAACTGCACGCCCTGCCAGCCCAGCAGGCCGGCCAGGGTGACCACGAACGCCGGTACGCCGATCTTGGCGAAGACCGTGCCGTGCAGGATGCCGATGGCCAGGCCGGTGCCGATGGCGGCCAGGATCGCCAGCCACTCCGACACGCCCATGCGTACCGCCAGCACGGCCAGCACCGAGGCCGACGCGCCGGCCACCGACCCGATGGACAGGTCGATCTCACCCAGCAGCAGCACCATGATGACGCCGGTGGTCATCAGGCCCACGGCCGCCACCTGCACCGTCAGGTTGGACAGGTTCTGCGGCGAGAGGAACCGCTCGTGCATGAGCTGGAAGACCACGCAGATGACGATGAGGCCGACGATGACCGGCAGTGGCCCCAGCTCGCCGCCGCGGATGCGGCGCAGCGCCGCCGCGGCCAGGCCGGGCGGGGACGTCTGGGTGACGAGCAGCCGGGGGTCGGGCTCGACCCCGATGCCGGACTTCCCGCCGGACGCGCCGGCCTTGCCGGTGATGGGTGTCTGCTGTGCCATCACGCCTCCTCCGTCCGACCCACCGACGCGCGCCCGGAGCGCCGCGAGACCGGATTGTCGGCCGCACCGGTGATGGCCGCCACGATCTCCTCGTAGCTGGTGTCCTCCACCGGGAAGTCGCCGGCGTTGCGCCCCAGGCGCAGGACGACGGCGCGGTCGGCCACGGCGCGCACGTCGGCCATGTTGTGGCTGATGAGGATCACGCCCAGGCCGCGGTCGCGCAGCCGCTCGATGAGGTCGAGCACCTGGGCGGTCTGGGCCACGCCCAGCGCGGCGGTGGGCTCGTCGAGCATGACCACCTTGGGCTCGCCCAGCAGTGAGCGGGCGATGGCGATGATCTGGCGCTGGCCGCCCGACAGCGAGGCGACCGGGACCCGCAGGCTCGGCATCTTCACCGACAGGGAGTCCAGCAGCTTCAGCGCCCGCCGCTCCATCTCGACCTCGTTGAGGATCCCGGCGGCCGACTTCTCCACGCCCAGGAACAGGTTGGCGACGATGTCGAGGTTGTCGCACAGGGCGAGGTCCTGGTAGATGGTGGCGATCCCCAGGCGCTGGGCGTCGCCGGGCCGGCCGATGGAGACCGGCTTGCCCTCCCAGAGGATGTCGCCGCTGTCGGCCGGGTTCACCCCGGCGATGACCTTGACGAGGGTGGACTTGCCGGCGCCGTTGTCGCCCAGCAGGGCGACCACCTCACCGGGTGCGACCCGCAGGTCGACCTGGTCGAGGGCCTGCACGGCGCCGAACCTCTTGGATATCCCGGACAGTTCCAGGACTGGTGTGCTCAATGTGGCGTCCTTTAGGCTTCCGTCCACGACGGGAGTCGCGTGGCTTGTGGTGTCCCGCTCGGCAACGGGCGCCGGTGTGCAGGACCGGCGCCCGTCGGCGTGTCGGCGGCCGGCTACTCCGCCTGGTCCTGGCAGAAGTCGGTGTCGGCGTACTCCTCGGTGCAGATCTCCTCGACGGTGTAGAACCCGTCGGCCACCACGGTGTCCTGGACCTCGTCCACGGTCACCGGCACCGGCTCGATGAGCACGGCGGGGATGGTGTTGCCGTCGTTGTCCTCGACCTCGGTCAGCTCCACGCCCTCGCCGGCCTGGTACTCCTCGCCGGTGGCGGCGGCCACCGCCATCTCCGCGGCGGTGCGCGCCTCGGGCTCGATCGCCTTGTAGACGGTCATGTACTGCTCGCCGGAGATGATGCGCTGCACGCCCGCGATCTCGGCGTCCTGGCCGGTGATGGGCGGGAGGTCGTCCACGCCGGCGCTCTTGAGGGCGGCGACCACGCCGGCGGCCATGCCGTCGTTGGCCACGTAGACGCCGTCGATGTTGTCGGCGCCCACCGAGGTGATGGCCTGCTCCATCTCGGTCTGGGCCTGGTCGGGCGACCACTCGGGGGTGTCGTACTCGGCGGCGATCTCGACCTGGCCCTCGAAGACCCCGTGGGCGCCGTCCTTGAAGTCGCCGGCGTTGGGGTCGGTGGGCGCGCCGTTGATCATGACGATCTGCGGCTCGCCGCTGCCGCCCTCCTCCTCCAGGGCCGTCAGCAGGGCCTCGGCCTGGACCTCGCCCACGCGGTGGTTGTCGAAGGAGACGTAGTAGTCCACGCCGCCCTCGGCGAGCCGGTCGTAGGCCACGACGGGCACGCCCTGGCTCTGGGCGTTGTTGACGATCCCGGCGGCGGCCTCGGAGTCCACGGCGTCGAGCACGAGCACGTCCACGCCGTCGGTGAGCATGGCCTCGGCCTGGGACTGCTGCTTGGAGGTCTCCTGGTCGGCGTTCTGGTACAGCAGTTCGCAGTTCTCGCACAGCTCCTGGAGCGCCTGCTCGAAGAGGGGCTTGTCGAACTCCTCGTACCTGGCGGTCTTGGACTCCGGCAGCAGCAGGCCGACCTTGAAGCCCTCCTCGACGCTGGCGTCGCCGCCCTCCTCACCGGTGCCGGTGGTGGTGGCGCCGCAGCCGGTGGCGACCAGGGTCAGCGCCGACAGTGCCGCCGCCGCGCCCAGCGCGGCGCGGCCCGCGTATCCGCTTCGCTTGTTCAACGAACTTGACCTCCTCTGAGGCCACCGAGTCGTACGTGGGGGGACACCGGTCGCGCAGTGTGGGCCGGGTCACTCGGTGGGCCGATGCGGGAAGTCAAACCCCGCCACCAGCTTGCCGTCAAGCCTTGAACGAATAACCGAAACGTCACAGAGGCTTCATTCAACCCGTGAACGCAATAACGGCGCAGGTCAGCGGTAGCACCGGGAAAGGTGAGCCATTCGGGAGTTATGTCGCCTTTGGCGCTAAATGTTCGCGGCGGCCTTCGCGGCCAGCAGCAACGCGCCCCGCAGGGCCGCCTCGTCGCCCAACCGGCCGCGCTCGATGCGCAGCCGCTCCAGCGCGCTGCCCAGGGTGCCCAGCTCCATGGAGCGCCGCACCGGCTCCAGCAGGGCCTCGCCCGCCCCGGTCAGCTCCCCGCCCAGCAGGACCAGCTCGGGGTTGAACGTGTTGGCCAGCACCCCCAGCGCCCGGCCCAGCGCCGAGCCCGCCTCGGCCACGATGCGCCGGCAGCCGGGGTCGCCCTTCTCGGCCGCGGCGACCAGCTCGGCCACGCTCGCCGGCGCGCCCTCGCCCTGGTGGGGCAGCATGTCCAGCAGGTAGGGCGCCCCCAGCACGGTCTCCAGGCAGCCGCGGTTGCCGCAGCGGCACACCTGGCCGCGCTCGTCCAGGCCGATGTGCCCGATCTCGCCGGCCGTGCCCCCGGCGCCGCGGAACAGCGCGCCGCCGACCACGATCCCGGCTCCCACGCCCTGGCCCAGCCGCACGTAGATGACGTGCTCGCGGCCCTGACCGGCGCCGTCGGCCATCTCCGCCAGCGCGCACAGGTTGGCGTCGTTCTCGGCGGTGACCGGCACGCCCAGGCGCAGGCCCAGCGCCGCGCCCGGGCGGAACCCGGCCCAGCGCGGCATGCAGGTGATGGCGCCGATCTCGCCGGTGGCGAGGTCGACGGGGCCGGGCACCGCGGCCGTGGCCGCCACCACGGTGCGGCGGTCCACCCGCACCCGGCCCAGCAGGGTCTCCACCAGCCACACCGCGCGCCGCACCCCGCGCTCGGGGTCGCCGGCCACGTCGTAGGCGATGGCCTCGCGCGCGAGCACCCCGCCCTCGCTGTCGCCCAGGGCGGCGGTGATGGCGGTCAGGGTGAAGTCGACGGCGACCACGGCGCCGGGCGGGCGGATGAGGGTGACCGCGCGGGCGCGGCGGCCGTTGGAGGAGGTCTCGCGCACCGACACCGTGCCGGCCGCGCGCAGGTTACGTACGATGTTGGAGACGCTGGCCGGCGACAGCCCGGTGCCCCGCGCGATCTCCGCCTGGGTCAGCGTGCCGCCGCTGCGCAGCGCGTCGACCACCCGCTGCTGGTTGGCCCGCCGCAGCGCCGCCTGGGACCCCGGAGTCACCTCCACATCGGTCACCGGTCCGTCTCCTCCCGTGAAACCCGCCCTGAAGCCTCGCGCCGCTGGTGGAAGCGAGCTTACAAGAATTGAATTCAGCACAGGCACGGCGGCGCGGCCCGGGTAGCCTGCCCCGCGTGCCCGTGCTCACCCTGTCCACCGCCGCCCCCGACTGGCCCCGGCGGGCCGTGGCGGCGCTGCGCCGCGCGCCGGCCCGCGCCGGACGGGTGCGGGTGCTGGCGGTCGAGGGGCGATCGGGCGCGGGCAAGACCACGCTGGCCCGGCGCGTCGCCGAGGAGGCGGGCTGCCCCCTGCTGCACCTGGACGACCTCTACCCGGGGTGGTCGGGGCTGGCGGCGGTGGTGCCGCTGGTGCGGGAGTGGGTGCTGGAGCCGCTGGCGCGCGGGGCCGACCCCCGCTGGCGGGCCTACGACTGGGCGCGCGGCGCCTTCGGGGAATGGCGCACCACGCCGGTGCGCGGCGAGCTGGTGATCGAGGGCTGCGGGTCGGGCGCGGCCCAACTGCGGCCCTACCTGGCGGAGCTGGCCTGGGTGCAGGCGCCGCCCGCGCTGCGGGGGCGGCGCCTGGACGCCCGCTGGGACGCCGCCGCCTACGCGCCGCACCGGCAGGAGTGGGCGCGCCAGGAGGACGCGTTCTACGCCGCGCACCGCCCGCGCGAGCACGCCGGGATCATCCTGGACAACGGCTGACCGGCGCCCGCGCGGGGCGCCGGTCGGGACGGCAGGGCACTGCGACCGGCCGGTCGGGGGCCGGGTGGCGGAAGCGGCAGCGGCTAGTTGTTGTCGTCCTGCTGGTCGTTCTGGTCGTCGGTGTCGTTCTGGTCGTCCTGCTGGTCGTCCTGGTCGTCCTGGCCGTCCTGCTGGTCGTCCTGGCCGTCCTGCTGGTCGTCCTGATCGTCCTGATCGTTTTGCTGGTCGTCCATGTCGTCCTGGTCGTCCTGCTGGTCGCCGCCGTCCTCCTCCTGGACGGTCTCCTCGCCGTCGTCGCCGTCGTCGTCGTTGCAGGCGGTCAGCGCGAACGAGGCGGTCAGGGCGATGGCGCCGGCGGCCACGAGGCGGCGCAGGACGTTGAGGGAGGTGTCGGGCATCGGGTGCTCCTCGTTGAGACTCGGTTACGGTTGGTGCCCGCCACGGGGCGCGGCGGGGCCGTGCTCCGGCCGTGCGGCCGGTCCTGGACGTTCAAGCTGTCCCGAACAGGGCGCCGTCAAACACCCGGCGCCGCGCGGGAGGCATTCCGCCGAGGTCAGGCCACGGTCACCTCGACGGTGTGGTGGCCGCTCGCCCCGTCGGGCGCCGGCGGCGCCTCCTGGGCGGTCTGCCACCGGCCGTCGCGGTCGCGCGCCCGCACGCTCAGCCGGTGCCGGCCGGGGCGGGCCGCCCACTCCAGCACCCACTGGCGCCAGGTGTCGGCGGTGTCCTCCTCGGCCAGGCGCGCCGGGCGCCACGGGCCGTCGTCGACGCGCACCTCGACCCGGTCCACACCGGTGTTCTGCGCCCAGGCCACACCGGCCACGGCAACGGTGCCCGCGCCGAGCGAGGCGCCCGCGCGCGGGGTGTCGATGCGCGACTGGGTCTTGATCGGCCCGCGCGCGGACCAGCCCCGGGGGACCCAGTAGGCGTCGAAGGCGGCGAATGTCGTCAGCTCCATCTCGGTGATCCACTTGCACGCCGAGACATACCCGTAGAGGCCGGGAACCACCATGCGGACGGGAAAACCGTGCTCGGCGGTGAGCGGGCGGCCGTTCATGCCCAGGGCCAGCATGGCGTCGCGGCCGTCGAGCAGGTCGGCCACCGGCGTGCCGATGGTCATGCCGTCCGCCGAGCGCGCCACGAGCTGGTCGGCGGGGCCGCCCTCACCGGGCGGGCGCACTCCCGCCTCGCGCAGCACCGCCGCCAGCGGCACGCCGATCCAGCGGGCGTTGCCCACCAGGTCGCCGCCGACCTGGTTGGACACGCACGCCAGGGTGATGTCGCGCTCAATCAGGTCCGAGCGGTCCAGCAGTTGGGCGTAGGTGTACTCGCGCGGGCGCACGCCCCGGCCGTGGACGCGCAGCCGCCAGCGCGCGGCGTCGACCTGGGGCACCACCAGCGCGGTGTGGATGGTGTAGAAGTCCTCGACGGGTGTGTAGAAGGGCGCCACGCCGTCGATGTCCAGTTCGGCGCCGTCGGGCAGCGGCGGGGCCGGGGAGTCGGGGCGGGGCAGCCGGATGGCGCGGGCCTGCTCCCCCGCCGCCGGGCGCCGTGCGGCGTAGAGCCGCCCGCCCGCCGCCGCACCCGCCGAGAGCACGGCGGCGGTCGCGCCCAGCGCGGCGAACCGCCGCCGGTCGAAGCCGGAGGCCGGGGCGGCCGAGGCGGGGACGGCCGACACAGGTGGACCGCCGGCCCCGGGAGGCGGCGCGGCCGTCCTCTCGGCGGGTGCGGCGGGCGCTGAGCTTTCACCGGCGCCGGTAGCCGGTGCGGACTCGGCCGCCGGTCGCGGGCGGGCCGCCGCCAGGAGCACCCGCAGCACCGAGGCGGCGACCGCACCGCCCACCAGCGCCGGGGCGGCGAAGAGCGGTCCGGCCTCGGGCCGGGTGAGCGCGGCGGCCGCGCCGACCGCCGCCAGCGCCGCCATGCCCGCGTCGCCCGTCCAGGGCCGACGCAGCGCCGCCGCGCCGATCCAGGCGGCCAGCGCGGCGAGCAGCACCGCGGTCCCGGCGATGAGCAGCGGCCGGTCGGCCTCGCCGACCGTCCGGATCGCGAACTCCACCAGCGGCAGCGGGGTGAGGTCGACGACCGCGCCGCCCACCGCGATCAGCGGGGCGGCCTGCGGGTGGATCAGCGCGCCGAGGAGTTCACCGGCGCCCAGGGCGGCCCCGGCGGCCACGACGCCGCTGAGGGCGCCGACGCGGCCGGGCACAGGGATGCGCGCGCCGGGGGCACCCTGCGGCGCGCTGCCGTGGGGCGGGTGGTCGGGCTGGTTGTCGGACACGCCCCTCCTCCACAGCCGCCGGTCCGGGGCATCTGGATCCTGTCACGGATACGCGACGCGGACCAGCGCACGGCTTCCCGGGACCGCCCCCCACCGCCTCCGCCACCGCCCTCGGCGGCCTCCCCACCTCCGCCGCTCCGGCGGGTGGTGGCCGAGTGTGGCCAGGGTGACGTCTGACATGGGCGCTTTCCGAAGTTTGTGGAACCAAGCCGACCCGGGCGGCGTCCCAAGATCACAGCGACCTCGGACGCGGACCGCACCCCTGACCGCGGTGCCCCCCAGGCCGCTGCCCCCGCGGTATCGAGACGGACGCATCGCTCGGCCATCCCTTGCGGTCTGGACGCCTGGAGCCCATCCCCTTGGAACGAAGAACAGACGGAGAAACCATGCCTACGACGACCATGCGCCCGCGTATCGTTCGGGTCGCCGCCACCGCCGCCGTCGCCGCCGCCGGCCTGACCCTGTCGGGCTGCGGGCTGCTGGCCAGCCTCCAGGGCAACGTGTTCACCCTCGAGGTCGGCGACTGCCTGGCCGAGCCCCTGGGCATGACCGAGATCTCCGAGATCGAGACCGCCGAGTGCAGTCAGCCGCACGAGTCCGAGGTCTTCGCCAGCGTCATGATGGAGGACGGCGACTACCCCGGCGACGAGGCCGTGGCGACCCAGGCCGAGGAGACCTGCGTGTCGGAGTTCGAGAGCTTCGTGGGCATGCCCTACATGGAGTCCGAGCTGGACATGGACATGCTGCACCCCACCCAGGAGTCGTGGGAGTCCATGGACGACCGCGAGATCCTCTGCGTCATCTACGACCCCGCCGGCCAGACCACCGGCAGCCTGTCGGGCGCGGCCCGCTAGTCCCCGCGTCCACCGCGCCGGCCCGCGAGGGCCGGCCCTTCCGCGCCCGGCCGGGTTCACCCCGGCCGGGCGCGGTGCGTGTGGGGGCCTTCATGACCGGGCGCGGCGCGCGTGCGGACTTCGGCCCCGGGAACACCGCCGAGCCCTGCCGACCGCCCTACCGGCCCTGCGCGGTGCAGGCCGCCCGGACCTCCTCCAGTTCGCGGCGCATCTGGAGTACGCCGTTCTCCAACTGGGCGGCGTGCCCGTTGAGCTGGTGGAACCGCGCCTCCGCCGCGTGGGCGGAGGTGCGGTGGCCGTGGCGGGGGCCGCTGGCCAGCCGCAGCAGCCCGGCGGCCAGCCGCGCCGCCAGCCACACCACCGCGATCAGGACGATCCAGCCGAGCATGTCGTCGGCGGTCTCGGTGAGGTCCAGGATCACCAGCACCCCCACCGCCAGGCCGGGGAAGGCCGGGTTGATCCGCAGCCAGGCGCCGAGCCGGTTCAGCCGGGTCTCGCGCTCCCACCGGCTCAGCGCCTCGGTGCGCTCCCCCTCGGCCACGGCCAGCGCCGCCGACCAGTCCGCCAGGCGGGCGGCGCTCTCCCGCGCCACGCCCGTCAGCGGCGCCACGGCGGCGGCCACGCCGGCGCGGGCCGCCGGTGTCGGCGCCCCCTCCACCGCGCTCCACAGCACCGCGAACCACTCGGCGGCCTCGGCGCTGCCCTGGGCGTCGGGCGGGCCGACCAGCTCAGGGCGCAGCAGGTAGGACAGGATGAGCGCGGAGTCCACGGCGGCGTGCGCGGCCAGGCGGGGCGCTGCCCGGTCCAGCCGCTCCCGGAACTCCCCCGCCGCCCGCTCGGCGGCCTCCAGGTCGTCGGCCAGCTTCCGCAGCTCGGCGCTGTCGGGTCCGGCGTGCAGCGCCATGACGCTCAGCACCTCGGAGCGGGCCAGCAGCATCAGCTCGTTGTCGGGTGCGGCGCCGGTGAAGGCGGGCCGCACCACGGCGAAGCGCTCGCGCAGCGCGGCGACCGAGGCGTCGCGGCCCCGGAAGACCGGCGGCAGGTCGGGCCGCAACTGGACGATGAACCAGGCGACGGCGACGTTGGCGTCGGCCGCGCGGCGGCGGAACAGGGCGCGGTCCACCAGGGTGTCGCCGATGTCGTTGACCAGCCACACGCCCAGCGCGGCGCGCTCCTCCTCGCTGCCGAAGACCTCCACGGCGGCGGACCAGTTGGCCTGCATCGCCGCCGCCAGCTCCCCGGGGTCGGTGAAGCGGCGCCCGGTGAACCAGTAGGGCGGCACCGCGTCGCCGCCGGCGGCGCCGTGGAACCCGGAGAACGCGTGCGCCCCGGTGTGCGGCGGCGGGGTGCCGAAGGCGGAGGCGCCCTGGCCGGGGGCCGCCGCGTGCGGCGGTGTGGCGTGCGGCGGGGCGGGGGTGGCCGCCGCGCCCGAGGCGTGGGCCGCGGCGGGGCCCGAGGCGCTCTCGGCGGCGCCCGGGGCGGGGGCCGCGCGCGTGGCGCCGGGCGCCAGGCTGGTGTAGATGAGCGTTCCGGGGGCGGCCTCGGGCGCGCCGCCGTCACCGGCGCTACCCGGTGCGGAGGTTCCGGGCTCCCCCGCACCGGCGGGCGGCCCCACGCGGGTCTCGGCCACCCGGGTCTCCGCCACGCGCGTCTCGACGACACGGGTGGCGGACTCGGCCATCGGGGCGGCGGGGTCGGCCACGCGGGTGGGCTCCACCACCGTGCCCCCGTCGGCCCCGGGGCCGTGGGGCTCCCCCGCCGCCGCGCCCACGGGCTCCACCCGGGTGGCGTCGGCGCCGGGCGCGGGCGCCACCACGGTGCGCCCCTCGGTCCCGGCCTCGGCTCCGCCATCGGGCGCGGGCGCCACTCCCGGCTCCGAGCCGGGCGCCCCGCCCACGACCACAGGGCCGCCGGGAGCCGCGCCCAGCAGCAGGTCCAGCAGCCCGCGCGCCGTGGGGCGGCGGGCCGGGTCCTTGTCCAGGCAGGCCAGCACCACCGACAGCAGCGGCTCGCCCAGGTCGCCGGTGTCGGGCTCGCCGGTGAGGATGCGGGTGGCGCGGGCGGCCTGGGTGGGCGCGGCGAACGCCTCGCGGCCCGTTGCGGCGTAGACCATCACCGCGCCCCAGGCGAAGACGTCGACGGCCGCCGTCAGCCGCAGCCCCTCCAACTGCTCGGGCGCCATGTAGCCGACGGTCCCCACCACGCCGCTGGCGGTCACCGAGGTGGCCTCCACCGCGCGGGCGATCCCGAAGTCGATGACGCGCGGGCCGTCTGCGGCCAGCAGGATGTTGTCGGGCTTGAGGTCGCGGTGCACCACCCCGGCACCGTGGATGGCGGCCAGCGCGGTGGCGGTGGAGACCGCCAGCCGCTGGAGGGCCGCCCCCCGGCGCGGCCCCTCGTCGCGCACGGCGGCCGTGAGCGTGGGCCCCTCGATGTACTCCGAGGCGATCCAGGGCTGCTCGGCGGCGCAGTCGGCGTCGAGGATCGGCGCGATGCAGAAGCCGCCGACCTTGCGGGCCTGCTCCACCTCGGCGGCGAACCGGCGCCGCATCTCCTCGTCCTGCGCCCAGGAGGTGTGCAGCAGCTTCACGGCGGCGCGGGCGCCGTCGGGCGCCTCGCCCATGAAGACATCGCCGAACCCTCCGCGCCCCAGGCGCCGCACCAACCGGTACGGCCCGGCGAAGCGGTCGCCTCCTGCGGTTTCGGCCTCGCCCATACGCACCGTTTCCGACTCGCCCCATGCTCTACGGGATCAGGACTATACGCCCCGCGAGCACCGGGTCGGAACACGCGGTGCGCGGGGGTGGCCGCCGGGCCCCCTGGTGGGGGCGCCGACGGCGCGGGGCCGCCGTCGTCCGGCCGGACGACGGCGGCCCCGCTGGGCACCGCGCGCGGCCCGGGGGCCGCGCGCGCTCCTCACTCCACTTCGCGGTACCTCGCGGTACTTCGCGATCTACTTCTTACTTCGCGATGAGCTGGCGCAGCACGTACTGGAGGATGCCGCCGTTGCGGTAGTAGTCGGCCTCCCCGGGGGTGTCGATGCGCACGACGGCGTCGAACTCCACCCCGGTGTCGGTGCTGACCTTGACGGTGCTGGGCACCCGCCCCTCGTTCAGCTCGGTGATGCCGGTGATGGAGAAGGTCTCCTCGCCGGTCAGGCCGAGGGAGTCGGCCGACTGCCCCTCGGGGAACTGGAGCGGCAGCACGCCCATGCCGATGAGGTTGGAGCGGTGGATGCGCTCGTAGGACTCGGTGATCACCGCGCGCACGCCCAGCAGCCGGGTGCCCTTGGCCGCCCAGTCGCGCGAGGAGCCCGAACCGTACTCCTTGCCGCCCAGCACCACCAGCGGGATGTCCCGCTCGGCGTAGTTCTGCGCCGCGTCGTAGATGAAGGTGACGGGGGCGTCGGCCGGGTTGTCGGCCTGGGTGAAGTCGCGGGTGTAGCCGCCCTCGGTGCCCGGCGCGATCTGGTTGCGCAGCCGGATGTTGGCGAAGGTGCCGCGGATCATCACCTCGTGGTTGCCGCGCCGCGACCCGTAGGAGTTGAAGTCGCGCCGCTCCACGCCGTGCGCCTTGAGGTACTGGCCCGCCGGGGTGTCGGGCTTGATGGACCCGGCCGGCGAGATGTGGTCGGTGGTGACGGAGTCGCCGAGCTTGGCCAGCACCCGGGCGCCGGTGATGTCGGTGACCGCCTCGGGCTCCACGCCCATGCCCTCGAAGTAGGGGGGCTTGCGGACGTAGGTGGAGTCCGCGTCCCACTCGAAGGTGTTGCCGGTGGGCGTGGGCAGCGAGCGCCACCGCTCGTCGCCGGCGAACACGTCGGAGTAG
Organism: Streptomonospora mangrovi; assembly: GCF_027604915.1. GTDB lineage: Bacteria > Actinomycetota > Actinomycetes > Streptosporangiales > Streptosporangiaceae > Streptomonospora > Streptomonospora mangrovi. The sequence goes on along the minus strand of NZ_JAJAQC010000049.1, from coordinate 27,748 downwards.
GCCGACTCGTACATGTCGGAGGCGATCGCGGAGTCGATGACCTCCTGGACCTCCTCCGGCGCCGGCCAGACGTCGGCGAGGTAGACGGGCTCGCCGTCGGAGCCGATGCCCAGCGGCTCGGTGGTGATGTCGACGTCCATGGACCCGGCCAGGGCGTAGGCCACCACCAGCGGCGGCGAGGCCAGGTAGTTCATCTTGACGTCGGGGTTGATGCGGCCCTCGAAGTTGCGGTTGCCCGAGAGCACGGCCGCCACGGCGAGGTCGTTGTCCTGGACCGCCGCCGAGATCTCCTCGGGCAGCGGGCCGGAGTTGCCGATGCAGGTGGTGCAGCCGTAGCCGACGAGGTTGAACCCGAGCTTGTCCAGGTAGGGGGTCAGGCCCGAGCGCTCGTAGTAGTCGGTGACGACCTTGGAGCCGGGCGCCAGCGAGGTCTTGACCCACGGCTTGCGGGACAGGCCCTTCTCGACCGCCTTCTTGGCCAGCAGCGCGGCGCCGATCATGACCGAGGGGTTGGAGGTGTTGGTGCAGGAGGTGATCGCGGCGATCACGACCTTGCCGTGGTCCAGCTCGGTCTGGGTGCCGTCGGCCATGGTGACCGGCACGGGGTTGTGCGGCACCAGCCCGTTGGGCGTGGGCGTCGGGGAGTCCGAGGCCGGGAAGGACTCGGCCGATGCCTCGTCCACGGAGCTGGTGACGTAGTTCTGCACGTCCTGGCGCCAGGTGGCCTTGGCCTCCGACAGGGCGATGCGGTCCTGCGGGCGCTTGGGGCCGGCGATGGAGGGCACGACGTCGCCGAGGTCCAGCTCCAGGTACTCGGAGTACTCCGGCTCGTGGGAGGGGTCGTGCCAGAGGCCCTGCTCCTTGGCGTAGGCCTCGACCAGGCGGGTCTGGGTCTCGGGGCGGCCGGTCAGGGTGAGGTAGCGGATGGTCTCCTCGTCGATCGGGAAGATCGCCGCGGTGGAGCCGAACTCCGGGCTCATGTTGCCGATGGTGGCGCGGTTGGCCAGCGGCACCGAGGCCACGCCCTCGCCGTAGAACTCCACGAACTTGCCGACCACGCCGTGCTTGCGCAGCATCTCGGTGACGGTGAGCACGAGGTCGGTGGCGGTGGTGCCCGGGTTGAGCGAGCCGGTCAGCTTGAAGCCGACCACGCGCGGGATGAGCATGGAGATGGGCTGGCCCAGCATGGCGGCCTCGGCCTCGATGCCGCCCACGCCCCAGCCCAGGATGCCCAGGCCGTTCTGCATGGTGGTGTGGGAGTCGGTGCCCACGCAGGTGTCGGGGTAGACCTGCCCGTTGCGCACCATGGCGACGCGGGCCAGGTGCTCGATGTTGGCCTGGTGCACGATGCCGGTGCCGGGCGGCACCACCTTGAACTCGTCGAAGGCGGTCTGGCCCCAGCGCAGGAACTGGTAGCGCTCGCGGTTGCGCTCGTACTCGATCTCGACGTTGCGCTCGAAGGCGTCGGGGCGGCCGAAGATGTCGACCACCACGGAGTGGTCGATGACCAGCTCGGCCGGAGCCAGCGGGTTGATCTTCTCGGGGTCGCCGCCCAGGTCGTTGACGGCCTCGCGCATGGTCGCGAGGTCCACCACGCAGGGCACGCCGGTGAAGTCCTGCATGATCACCCGCGCGGGGGTGAACTGGATCTCCTGGCTGGGCTGGGCCTTGGGGTCCCACTGCCCGATCGCCCGGATGTGCTCCGCGGTGACGTTGGCCCCGTCCTCGGTGCGCAGCAGGTTCTCCAGCAGCACCTTCAGGCTGTAGGGGAGCCGCCGGACGCCCTCGACGGCGTCCAGGCGGAAGATCTCATACGACTCGTCGCCAACGCGGAGCGTGTCACGGCTGCCGAAGCTGTTCGCGGACACGGTGATTGCCTCCTGATCTCGCCACTTTGTCCCAGCATCCTGCCGCAGCGACGGTGCTGGGACACCACTGAGGCTGTCCTAACAAGGAGCCGGCCAGGACGGCGCCGCGCCACCCGCCTGGCGGCGCGCCGGGGACCCTGTTCCGTTCTACCAGCGATGTCCCCGGTGCCCCCGTCGGCGCGCGTAGCCGGGTCCGGACTTCGCCCGCGCGGGGCTGCCGCGCGGCGGCCGATCTCGCCTGCCCCGAGTTGATTTATCTCGATATCAAGGTATCCCACACATATCTCGACATCAAGTTACCAACGGGTACGAGGTGGGGGCGGGTTCCGGGGAACCACCGGCGGTCCGCCGCGCGTCCTACCTCCTCGACACGCCCCGGTCCCCCATGTCGGCGAACCAGCAAGGAGCCCCCCACATGCGCGCAGTGCGCGACACGGTCATCTTCGTCCTCTGCGGCCTGGCGCTGCTCGTGTGGGGACTCATCACCCTGCTCTCCCCGGGGGCGCCCGCCGACCTCACCTTCTCCGACGCGGCCGCGCGCTACTGGACCATCCCCGTGGGCGCCGCGATGCTGGCGACCGGGATCGTCTTCTACGTGCGCGGCGGACGCCGCCGCCCGCGCACCCCGGCGCGGGGCGCGGACCCCGCCGACGGCGGACCGGCCCCCGCCCCGGCGCCCGAGGAGCACCGCCGCGAGGACTGAGGCGCCGAGGCGGCGAGGCACCGCCGGCCCGGCCCGCCGCGCGGGCGGACCGGGCGGTGGACCGGGCCGGGCGGTGGACGCTACTGGATCTGGCGGTACACCTGGGCGGCCAGCAGCTCCAGGTGGTCCAGGTCGGACATGTCGAGCACCTGGAGGTACACCCGCTCGGCCCCCAGCTCCTTGAAGCGGCCGAGCTTCTCGACGATCTCGGCCGGGCTGCCGGCCAGCCCGTTGCGGCGCAGCTCCTCGGGCTCGCGGCCGATGGCCTCGGCCCGCCGGTTCACCTCGGCCTCGTCGCGGCCGCAGCACACCACCTGCGCGGCGGAGTAGACCATCGGCTCGGCGCGCCCGGCGGCCTCCACCGCCGCGCGCACCCGGTCGAAGGCGGCGCCGGTGTCCTCGGGCGAGTTGAACGGCACGTTGTACTCGTCGGCGTGCGCCGCCGCCAGCCGGGGCGTGCGGACCTTGCCGACGCCGCCGATCAGCACCGGCGGACGGGGCGCCTGCTGCGGCTTGGGCAGCGCGGGGCTGTCGGTGAGGCGGTAGTGGCGGCCCTCGTAGCGGAAGGTGTCGCCGACCGGGGTGGCCCACAGGCCGGTGATGATGTCGAGCTGCTCCTCGTAGCGCTCGAACCGCTCGCGGCCCGAGGTGGGGAACGGGATGCCGTAGGCGGTGTGCTCGTCCTCGAACCAGCCGGCGCCGAAGCCGAACTCCACCCGGCCGCCGCTCATGCGGTCGACCTGGGCGACGGCGATGGCCAGCGGCCCGGGGTGGCGGAAGGTCGCGGCGGTCATGAGCGTGCCCAGCCGGATACGGGAGGTCTCGCGGGCCAGCCCGGCGAGGGTCACCCAGGAGTCGGTGGGCCCGGGCAGCCCGTCGACGCCGCCCATCTTCAAATAATGGTCAGATCGGAAGAAAGCATCAAATCCCAAGTCCTCGGCGGCCTTGGCGACCGCGAGCTGGGTCTCGTAGGTGGCACCCTGCTGCGGTTCGATGAAGATCCTCAAGCGCATGGTCCCATTGTCGTACCGTTCGCCCCGTGGGGGAAAACGCGACCCACGGACACCGCGGCCCACTCCGGTCACACCGCCCCCGCGCGGGGCGCGGAAGCGGCGCGGCACGCGGGGCACGGGCGCGGAGGGTCACGGCATCCGGCCGCCGCGCGGGCGCAGGGCCGCGTGGGCGCTGACGAGCCCGGCCCGCCGCGCCTCGGGGAGGCGGCGCGCCCCCTCGCGCAGCGTCAGCCCGGAGACGCGGTCCAGGCGCTCGGCCAGCCAGTCGGCGACGGTGTCGGGGTGGTGCTTGACGCCCTCGCGCAGCACCCACCCGATCGCCTTGCGCACGAAGAAGCGGGTGTCGGTGAGCAGGGGGTCGGCGACCTCGCCGAAGACCGGAAACCAGCGCGGGAAGTCACCCGCGCGCCGCACGGGCAGCAGGAAGGTCAGCAGGCCCCCGCGCCGCACCCACTGCGCGTCGTCGGCGGCCCACCGGCGCGCGTCGGCCTCCACCTCAGGATGGCGCAGCAGCAGCCGCCCGGCGACGAAGGGCGCCAGCAGGTCCACGTGCGCCCAGGTCGCGCAGTCCCGCAGCAGCCGCTCCAGCAGCGCGGTGTCGGCGGGTTCGAGCCGGTCCACGCAGCCGTCCAGCAGCAGCAGCGCCAGCGACCGCTCCTCGTGCACCGGCCGCGCCCACAGCTCCTCGACGGTGGCCGTCACCTCGGCGCGGGTCAGCCCCGGGTGCTCGCGCAGCACCGCCTTGACCAGCGCCCGCATGGCCGGCAGCGGCACCCCCACGTGGTCCAGGCCGCTTCGGAGGTAGCGCTTCTCCGTCTCGGCCCGCCCGGGCACCGCCCCCGCGCGCAGCCGCGTACGCATCTCCTCGGCCAGCGCCGGCGGATCGAGGGGAGTCACCATGGCCGCGGCCTTCCGCTCGGGCCGGGACGGGTCACCGCGCCCTCAGGGATGGGCGGGGTCGGGCCCGGCGGTCAGTCCTGCTCGGTGCGCTCCAGTACCGCCAGGCACTCCACGTGGTGGGTCATGGGGAAGGAGTCGAAGGCGCGGACGTCGACCAGTTCGTAGCCCTCCTCCACGAAGGCCGCGAGGTCGCGGGCCAGGGTGGCGGGGTCGCACGAGACGTAGGCCACGCGTCGGTTGCGGAGTTCGGCGAGCTGGCGGGCCACCAGGGTGCCCGCGCCGGTGCGGGGCGGGTCGATGACCGCGACGTCCACGCGCATGTCGACCCACTCGCGCAGCCGCTGGCCGACGTCGCCCTGCTCCACGCGCGCCCACGGCAGGTCGCGCAGGTTGTGGGCGGCGTCGCGCACCGCGTCGACCTCGCCCTCGACCCCCAGGACGCGGCCCTCGGGGCCGACCGCCTCGGCCAGGGCGGCGGTGAACAGGCCGGCCCCGCAGTAGAGGTCCAGCGCGGTCTCGCCCGGCTTGGGCGCCAGCGCCTCCAGCACCGCCTCGGTCAGGACGCGGGCCGCCGCCGGGTGCACCTGCCAGAACCCGCCGGCGCTGACGCGGAACTCCCGCTCCCCCACGCGCTCGCGCACGGCGCGGCGGCCGCGCACCTGCTGCACGCGGCCGTTGCGGAACCGGCGCAGCACCGCCGCCGACGCCTTGGGCGCGGGCAGCGGCGGCAGCTTGGCGCCGGTGGGGGTGACGATCAGGGCGGTGTCCTTGGTGGAGCCCGAGGCGACGGCCTCGACCTCGCGCACCTGCGGCCACTCCAGGTCGGTGACCCCGAGCCGGTCGACCTCGGGGTGGGCGATCAGGCAGCGGTCGACGGGCTCGATCTCGTGGGAGCGGTGGCGGCGCAGCCCCGGGCGCCCGGCGTGGTCCACGGCGAAGCGCACGCGGGTGCGCCAGCCCAGGCCGTCGGGCGTGCCCGGCAGCTCCTCGACGCGCACCTCGCGGTTAATGCCGGCGATGCGGCGCAACTGCTCGGCGACCACCTCGCCCTTGATGCGGCGCTGGGCCTCCAGGGTGGCGTGCTGCCAGTCGCAGCCGCCGCAGCGGCCCGGACCGGCGAAGGGGCAGGGCGGCTCGACCCGGTCGGGGGACGCCTCAAGCACCTCGACGGCGTCGGCGCGCAGGAAGCGCTTGGTCTCCTCGGTGACCCGGACCCGCACCCGCTCGCCGGGCAGCGTGTGCCGGACGAAGACGACGCGGTCGTTGTGGCGGCCCACACACCAGCCGCCGTGGGCGACGTTGTCGACCCGCAGTTCGATCTCGGTGCCCACCATGCCCGGCGCGCGACGGGTTTTCGGGCTCGGCGCGGGACTCAATGCAGACGACCTCCGGCAGACGGGAACGTTCGGGCTTTGCGTGGGTGACCCTCCGCGTACAGCCACCGCCCATCTGCTCGCCACTCTAGCCGAGCCCGGGGACCGGATTCGGCGCCGCGCGGCCCCCCACCGGCCCGGTCGCTGCCCGCGCCGGCCCCGGGCGGGCGCCCCGGCGGGGCACGCGTGCGGGCGCGCCCCGCTCCCGCGCGCGTGCGCGATGGGTATACCGTCGCCGGGGGGCGCGCCGCGGGCGGCCCCGCGCGAAGATACCGGCGGGAGCGGGTGAGCTGTGCACATCGTGATCTTGGGCTGCGGGCGGGTGGGCTCCACCCTCGCCCACCGGCTGGAGGACATGGGCCATTCGGTCGCGGTGATCGACCAGTCCCCCGAGGCGTTCCGCCGGCTGCGCCCGGCCACCGCCAAGGCGGCGGTGCACGGCGCCGGCCAGGACCGCGACGTGCTCATCGCCGCGGGTATCGAGTCGGCGTCGGCGTTCGCGGCGGTCAGCAGCGGCGACAACTCCAACATCATCACCGCCCGGGTGGCGCGCGAGACCTTCGGGGTGCGCAACGTCGTGGCCCGCATCTACGACCCCCGGCGCGCGGCCGTCTACCAGCGGCTGGGGATCCCCACCGTCGGCACGGTGCACTGGACCGCCGACACCGTCCTGCGGCGGCTGATGCCCGGGGCGGCCGACCTCGACCTGGGTCCGCTGTGGCGCGACCCCTCGGGCACCCTGGTGATGACCGAGGCGCCGCTGACATCGGCCTGGACCGGCCGGCGGGTGGAGCAGGTGGAGGCCGCGCTGCCGCTGCGGGTGGCCTACCTGGTGCGCGCCGACCGCATCATGCTGCCGCGCGGCGACGACACCCTGCACGCGGGCGACATCCTGCACGTGCTGGCGCGCGCCGAGGAGATCGACCGGATCCAGGCCCGCCTCGCCGAGGCGGCCGACGAGCGGCAGGGAGGCTAGGATGCGCGTCGCGATCGCGGGGGCGGGCGGTGTGGGCCGCTCCATCGCCGCCGAACTGAGCGAGAGCGGGCACGAGGTGCTGCTGATCGACCGCGACACCCGCGCCATCGGCGTGGACGAACTGCCGCGCGTGGAGTGGCTGCTGGCCGACGCCTGCGAGCTGGCGTCGCTGGAGGACGCCCGGCTCAGCGACTTCGACGCCGTGGTGGCCGCCAGCGGCGACGACAAGGTCAACCTGGTGGTCTCGCTGCTGGCCAAGACCGAGTTCGGCGTGGGCCGGGTCATCGCGCGCATCAACGACCCCCGCAACGAGTGGCTGTTCACCGAGAACTGGGGCGTGGACATGGCGGTGTCGCCGCCGCGGCTGATCGCCGCCCTGGTGGACGCGCCCGACACCGACGTCGAGGACGAACTGGCGGCCGAGGTGTCGGGCGGGCTGTCGCTGCCCGAGACCGACCTGCTGGAGTTCACCCTGCCCGACGACACCCCGCACGAGGGGCGGCTGGTCGCGGAGTTCGCCGCGGCCCTGCCCGAGGGCGTGGTGCTGGTGGCGGTGGTCCGCGCCGGCCGGGCGCACCCGCCGGAGCCGGCGACGCCGCTGCGCGCGGGCGACGGGCTGGTGTTCCTGGGCAGCACCGACGCGGTGGAGGAGTTGGGCGTGCTGCTGGCGCCCGAGCCGGGGTAGACAGGGGCGCATGCGGGCCGACTCGGCGGGTCCACCGCCGGGGTCGGCCCGGGACCGGTGCCAGGGCGAGGGCGACGGGCCGGGAACCGCGGCGGCGCCTCGGCGGGGCCGGTCGCGGGACCGCGCGCAAGGCCCTAGGGTGCTAGCCCGTGACCGATTCCTCCGCACCCTTCGCACCCTCCGCTTCCTCCGCGCACCTCGAAGCGACGGCCGACGCCTACGACGCCGTGGCCGTGATCTACGACGAACTCGCCCGCGACGCGCTGGACGCCTTCCCGTTGGACCGCGCGATGCTCGCCGCGTTCGCCGCGCACGTGCGCGCCGCCGGCTCGGGCCCCGTCGCCGAACTGGGCTGCGGCCCCGGTCGGACCACCGCGCACCTGCGGGAGCTGGGGCTGGACGTCTTCGGCGTCGACCTGTCGCCGGTGATGATCGACCTGGCCCGCACGTCGTTCCCCGACCTGCGGTTCGAGGTCGGCTCCATGGACGCCCTGGACCTGGCCGACGGCGCGCTGGCCGGGGTGGTGTCGTGGTACTCGCTCATCCACCTCCCGCCCGCGCAGGTGCCCGCCTACCTGGCCGAGTTCGCGCGGCTCCTCGCGCCCGGCGGCCACCTCCTGCTGGGGTTCTTCGAGGCGGAGGGCGGTCCGGTCACGGAGTTCGACCACAAGGTCACCACGGCCTACCGGTGGCCGATCGACGAACTGGCGGGGCTCGCCCGCGCGGCCGGGTTCACCGAGATCGGCCGGATGCTGCGCGAGCCGGGTGACAACGAGCGGTTCCGGCGCGGCGCCCTGCTGATGCGCCGGGGCTGACACCGGTGCGCGACCGCCCGCGCGCGGGACAGGCGTCGGGCGGTCGCGGAACGCCGGGGCGGGGGCGTGCCCGAATGCGGCGTCGGGGCGTGCGCGGGGCGGACGGTCGCCGGCCGCCCCCGGGCGGGGCGACTGCCGCGCGCTGCCGCTACTCGGCGGTGCGCGGCCGCGCGGCGGCTTCCTCGGCCCGGGCGGCGACCTCGGTGGTCTCCGTGTCGGCGGCCTCGCCCGCCATGGGCGTGCGGCCGCGCGCCAGCAGCCACACCATGGCCGCGAGGGCGGCCACCTGCAACGGCCAGCCCATGGCGATCTTGGCGATGCCCAGGAAGGCGAAGGTGTTGGCCACGCCGTAGCTCTCGGCCGCCCACAGCGGAAGCTGCACCGCCACGCGCACCACGCAGGGCAGCACGAGCAGCCAGGTCAGCCGGGAGCTGAGCCGCACCACGGCCGGGTTGTCGCGCCAGCCGGTGGGATCGCCGGTGACCGCGCCGATCAGCAGGCCGATCGCCGGCCAGCGGATGAGGATGGTGAGCGTGAGCACCGCCGCGTAGACGGCGTTGTAGATGATGCCGGGCAGCGCGAAGTCCTCGGCGTCGCCGCTGCGCAGCGCGAAGACGGCGGCGATGCCGATGCCGAAGAGGCTGTTGACCACGAACTGGACCGAGGAGCGCTGCACCAGCCGGACGACGGCCAGGGCCACGGCGACGCCGACGCTCAGGATCAGGGACAGCCGGAGTTCCTGGGTGGCCATGTAGGCGACGGTGAAAGTGAGGGTGGGGATGGCCGCCTCGACCATGCCGCGCTTGCCGCCGAGCGCCTTGGAAAGCTGGGCGCGGACGACGGCCTCGACCGTCTGCTCGGAGACGGGCTGGGCGGCGGCGGTCGCGGCCGTGTCGTCGGTCGCCGCGGAGTCGGATCGGGCGCCGGGAACCTCCGTGGTTTCGGCGGCGCGCTGGTGGTCGGTCATGAGGCTCCAGATTCCGGCGTCGGCTACGCCTTCCACCCTAGGTCACGGCGGCGCGGCCGAGCGCGATTTGACCATGGCCGACCCTGGCGTTTCCGGTCGGCCGCCTCTTCTCCTGCTTCCCCGTTCCGCCCTCTCGATGCACCCCCACCCGCGACGCCGCGCCGCCCGGCCCTCCCGCCGCAGGCGGGAGCGGTCGGGCGGTGCGGGGAGCACAGGCGGCTCAGGCGGCGAGGAGGGCGCCGACGGCAGCCCTCATGGCGGATGGTTCAGACGGACGGCGAGGAACCGAAACGACACGGGACCGGGTCCGCGCGCAACGAGAAGCGGCTCCCCCCTTCCCAGGTCTTCGCGCCCGCCGCCGGCCTCGCAGCCGTCCCCGCCACACCACGACGCGAGAATGGGCGATTGGCGCCCGGCCGTGCGGGGGGCGGGCGGTTAGGCTGGCCGCAGTGCCGACCGCGTCTGCTGGGAGTGTCCGCGATGCCCGTTTCCCTTCGGTCCGACCAGGTGGAGTTCGCGACACGGCTCACGCCCGCCCTCGGCGCGGGCGGCGAACTGGCGTGGTCGCCGCTCTCGGTGGCCAGCGCCCTGGGCCTGCTGGCCACCGGCGCGCGCGGGCGCACCCGGCGGGAGCTGACCGCCCTGCTCGGCCCCGACCTCGACACCCACCTGACGGCCCTGGACGACGCCGTGACCGGCGCGCCCGAACTCGCCACCCTCACCAGCCTGTGGGTGCGCGAGGACCTCCCGGTGCGCCCCGAGTTCACGGCGGCGGTCAAGACCCGGCCCAACTCGGCCGTCCGCACGGGCGACTTCGCCGCCGACCCCGACGGCGTGCGGCGCGCGGCCAACGCCGAGGTCGCCGAGCTGACGCGCGGCCTCATCACCGAACTGCTGGGGTCCGGCGACGTCAACGGCGCGACCCGCGCCCTGCTGGTCAACGCGCTGTGGGTGCGGGTGCGCTGGTCCAAGCCGTTCGACCCCGCCGACACCGCCCCGCACGACTTCCGCAGCCCGTCGGGCACCCGGCGGGTCCCGATGATGCGCGGGCGTGAACGCCGCCCCTACGCCCGCGCGGCCGGGTGGCGGATGGTGACCGTCGCGGCGGCCGACGACCTCGCGCTGGACGTGCTGCTGCCCGAGGACGAGTCCGACCGGGGCGTGCCCACCGTCAAGGCCCTGCACGCCCTGTACCGGGCGGCCGCGCCGACCGACGTCGACCTCGCGCTCCCCCGCTTCGAGGTGCGCACCCGCGCGACCCTCTCCGGCGCGCTGCGCGCCTGCGGAGCCGCCACCGTCTTCACCGACGACGCCGACCTGTCAGGGGTCTCGGAGCATCCGCTGCGCGTGGACGAGGCCGTCCACGAGGCCGTGCTGCGGGTGGACGAGAAGGGCGCGGTGGGCGCGGCCGCCACCGGCGTGGTGATGCGCACCGTCGCGGCGGTGCCCAGCAAGCCGGTGCGCTTCGTGGTGGACCGCCCGTTCACCTTCATCCTCCGCCGCCGGGGCGGCCTGCTGTTCCTGGGCACGGTCACCTCGCCCACCGACCCCGGCCCGGCCGAGGACTAGACCGTTGCCGGGAGACCGGTGCCCTGGTCAGCGGTTGTAAGCGATCGATGGCCGCTGGACCGGGCTCCCGGCGCTCAGCCCCGCTCGGCGGCTGCTCCGGCGTTCTCGGGCGGCTCGTCCAGGCGGTCGAAGGGGGCCGCGTAGGCGAAGGCGCCCCGGGCCGCCGCCGGGTCGTAGGCGGTGAGGGTGCGGACCTGGAAGTAGTCGCCCCAGGCCGGGTCCGGCGCGGCGATGCCGCGGTGCGACGCGGGCCGGAACCCGAAGCGCCGGTAGAACGCGGGCTCGCCCAGCAGCGCCACGAACGGCGCGCCCAACGCGTCGGCCGCGCCCAGGACGGCGTGCATGAGGGCCGACCCCACGCCCCGCCCCTGGTGCTCGGGCGCCACGCTCACCGGCCCCAGTCCCAGCGCCTCGGTGGCGCCCACCCGGCCCCGGCTGCACACCACGTGGCCGATCACAGGCCCCTGCCCGCGCGCCGCGTCCGCGTCGTCGTCGGACACCGCCACCAGGGACAGCTCGGGCACCCAGCCGGGGTCCGCGCGCAGCCGGTCGATGAGGGTCACCTCGATGGGCTCGCGCCCCTCCGGCATGCCGGAGGCCGCCGCCTGGGCGGCGAAGGCGGCGGCGGTGACGGCGCGCACGGCGGAGGCGTCGCCCGGGGTCTCGCGGCGGATGATCACGGGGCGGGCCTCAGTTCTCGCGCTCGGGCGCGGCCGCGCCACCGGGCTCGCCGGTGCCGGCGGCCTCCGGCGCGCCCGCGCCCTGGCCCGCCGCCCCGTTCTGCCCCGCCTGGTTCTTCGGCATGGCCTCGGGCGGCACCACGATGGGCAGCAGCTCGCGCGGCGGCATCGGGGTCTCGCCGCGCACCACCACGATCTTCTGGAACAGCTCCTCGACACCGGCCATGGCCTCGGGCTTGACCGCGCCCTCGCCCCGGATGACGCCGAACAGCACCCAGCGCGGGCCGTCCACGCCGATGTAGCGCACGCGCTCGCCCAGTTGGCGGCCCTGGTCGTCCTTCTTCCCGGCCACCGGGATGACCGCGCGCAGCTCCGGCCCGAAGGTGCCGTCGAAGTCCTCGACCTTGCCGCCCTGGGTGGTGACCTGGGTGCGCAGCTCCTCGCGCATCTCCTCCCACACGCCGCTGGACTTGGGCGCCGAGAAGGGCTGGATCTGCAAGGCCGTGCGCTGGTTGTGCAGGGTCACGCCGATGTGCCGGCCGCCGCGCGCGGAGTTGACCTGGATGCTGGTGCCGGGCACCACGGGCACCCGCAGCGACCCCAGGTCCAGGCGCTGGAGCTCGGGGGCGTCCTCGGAGGCGTCCCAGGGCCCCAGACTGCGGTGGCGGTCGGCCTCCTTGGCGGGCTCCGGCGGCGCCGACGCCGAGGTGTCCTCGGCGCTGGGGCCGATCACCCGATCGGCCTCCCGGGCCCGTGCGGCGCGCGCGGTGTCCTTCTTCTTGCCTCGGCGTCCGAACACGCCCTACACCCTTCCCGCTCGGTGGTCCCGGGTCGCCCCGGGTGTGCTGGTCTTGGTCACCGCGCCGCGTGGCCGCCCGTGGACCCGAACCCGCCCGTGCCGCGCACGGACTCCGGCAGGGTGTCGACCTCGCGGAACCGCGCCCGCTCGACCCGCTGGATGACGAGCTGGGCGATGCGGTCGCCGCGCGTGAGCTTGACCGGGGTGGCCGTGTCGGTGTTGAGCAGGGTCACCCGGATCTCGCCCCGGTATCCGGCGTCGACGGTGCCGGGCGCGTTGACGAGCGTGAGTCCGCAGCGGGCCGCGAGCCCCGATCGCGGGTGGACGAACGCGGCGTAGCCGTCGGGCAGCGCGATGGAGATCCCGGTTCCGACCACGGCCCGCTGCCCGGGTTTGAGGACGACGTCCTCGGTGGTGACCAGGTCGGCACCGGCGTCGCCGGGGTGCGCGTAGGTCGGCAGGGGGATCTCGGGGTCGAGCCGGCGGATGAGGATGTCGAGGTCTCCGCCGGTGTGGGATTCGCTACTCACACTTAGCGAGCTTAGCGCGGTCCACCGGCTCCGATCGACGCCGGAGCCCGTGCCCACGGCCCCGTCCTGGTGCCGCCCCGCCCCGGGCCGGAGCCCGACAAACCTCGACCCGCGCACGCGGCGGGCAGCGTGGCGCTGCTGCCGCCGCAGCGGGGCCCCGCCCGCCCCCCCCCGCCGGCGCGCCCGGCCCGCCCCCCCCCCCCCCCCCCCCCCGCGCTCGGTGGGCAGGGCGGGCTCGGCGGGCTCGGTCGGCGCAGCGCGCTGCTGCTTGTCGCCGCGCCGACTCCGGCCCTGGTCGTACTGCTTGTCCTGCTCGCCCTACTCCGCCTGCTCGGCGGGCAGGCTGACGTCGACCTGGAGGTCGGTGTCGTCGGTCTCCTCGAAGTCGAGCCGGGCGGCGCGGCCGGCGGCGGCGAGGTCGTCGGCGGCCTGGCGCGCCTGGTGGACGTGCTTGCCGCGCACGGCCACGCGCTCGACCTCGGCCCGCATGGACAGCTTGGCCTCGGACTTGGCCTTGCGGACCATGCGCAGCACCTCGGAGGCGGCGCCCAGCACGGCGGGGTCGCCGTCGCGGGCGGCCGCGCGGAACTCCTCGGCGTCGGGCCAGGAGGCGGCGTGCACCGAGCCGTCGTGCCACCAGCTCCACACCTCGTCGGCGACGAAGGGCAGGAACGGGGCGAACAGCCGCTGGAGCGCCGAGAGCGCGATCAGCAGCGCCGCGCGCGCCGAGGCGGCCGAGGGCGAGGCGGAGTCGTAGGCGCGGGCCTTGACCAGCTCCAGGTAGTCGTCGCAGAACTCCCAGAAGAAGCGCTCGACGCGCTCCAGCGCCCGGGTGTGGTCGTAGTTGTCGAAGGCGGCGGTGGCGTCCTCGACGACGTCGGCGAGCGCGGCCAGCATGGAGCGGTCCAGCGGCTCGGTGACGGCGGCGGGGTCGGCCGAGGTGTCCTCGCCGGCGACCGACAGCGCGAACTTGCCGGCGTTGAGGATCTTGATGGCCAGGCGCCGCCCGACCTTCATCTGGCCTTCGTCCAGCGCGGTGTCGGTGCCCAGCCGGCCGCTGGCCGCCCAGTAGCGGATGGCGTCGGAGCTGTACTTCTCCAGCAGGTCGATGGGCGTGACGACGTTGCCCTTGGACTTGGACATCTTCTTGCGGTCGGGGTCGAGGATCCACCCGGAGATGGCGGTGTTGCCCCAGGGCAGGGTGCCGTTCTCGAAGTGGGCCCGCACCACCGTGGCGAACAGCCAGGTGCGGATGATGTCCTGGCCCTGGGGCCGGAGGTCCATGGGGAAGACGCGCTCGAAGAGGTCGGGGTCGCGCTCCCAGCCGGCGGCGATCTGCGGCGACAGCGACGACGTGGCCCAGGTGTCCATGACGTCGGGGTCGCCGATGAACCCGCCGGGGCGGCCGCGCTGGTCCTCGGTGTAGCCCTGGGGGGCGTCGGAGCTGGGGTCGACCGGGAGCTGGGATTCGTCGGGCAGCAGCGGGGAGTCGTAGAGCGGGTTGCCCTCGGAGTCGAGCGGATACCACACGGGGAAGGGCACGCCGAAGAACCGCTGGCGGCTGATGAGCCAGTCGCCGTTGAGCCCGGCCACCCAGTGCTCGTAGCGCGAGCGCATGTGGTCGGGGTACCAGTTGAGTTCGCGGCCCCGCGCCAGCAGGGCGTCGCGCGTGGCGGCGTCGCGGCCGCCGTTGCGGATGTACCACTGGCGGGTGGTGACGATCTCCAGCGGCTTGTCGCCCTTTTCGTAGAACTTCACCGGGTGGGTGATGGGCGCGGGCTCGGCGAGGAGGTCGCCGGACTCCCGCAGCATCTCGACCATGCGCTCGCGCGCGGTGTGCACGGTGGCCCCGGCCAGGCGGGAGTATGCCTCGCCCCCGCCGGCGGCGGCCACCGCCTCGGGCGGGTCGGCGACGATGCGGCCGTCCCAGCCGATGACCGGGCGGGTGGGCAGTTGGAGTTCGCGCCACCAGGTGACGTCGGTGGTGTCGCCGAAGGTGCAGATCATGGCGATGCCGGAGCCCTTGTCGGGGTCGGCCAGGCGGTGCGCCACGACCGGGACCTCGACGCCGAAGACCGGGGTGCGCACGGTCTGGCCGAACAGCGGCTGGTAGCGGGGGTCGTCGGGGTGGGCGACCAGCGCCACGCAGGCCGGCAGCAGTTCGGGCCGGGTGGTCTCGATGACCACGGGGTCGGCGCCCTCGCGGTGGAAGGCCAGCTTGTGGTAGGCGCTGGGGCGTTCGCGGTCCTCAAGCTCGGCCTGGGCGACGGCCGTGCGGAAGGTGACGTCCCACAGGGTGGGGGCCTCGGCCATGTACGCCTCGCCGCGCGCCAGGTTGCGCAGGAACGCGCGCTGGGAGGCGGTGCGGGAGGCGGAGTCGATGGTGGCGTAGGTGTGGCGCCAGTCGACGCTGAGGCCCAGGCGGCGCCAGATGCTCTCGAAGACCTTCTCGTCCTCGGCGGTGAGGCGGTCGCACAGCTCGATGAAGTTGCGCCGGGAGATGGGGACCTGGCGCTTGGGGTCGGGCTTGGCCGGCGGCGAGAAGTCGGGGTCGTAGGCGACGGTGGGGTCGCAGCGCACGCCGTAGTAGTTCTGCACGCGGCGCTCGGTGGGCAGGCCGTTGTCGTCCCAGCCCATGGGGTAGAACACCGCCTTGCCGCGCATGCGCTGGAAGCGGGCGACGGTGTCGGTGTGGGTGTAGGAGAAGACGTGGCCGATGTGCAGCGAGCCCGAGACGGTGGGCGGCGGGGTGTCGATCGAGAAGGTCTCGGCGCGGGAGGCGGTGCGGTCGTAGTGGTAGACGCCGGACTCGTCCCATACCTGGACCCATTTCGCCTCGATACCGTCGAGCGAAGGCTTGTCGGGAACGCGGAAGGAACGAGAGCGGTTGGTCATAGGCCCAATGGTATTGGTTTGCCGGTCCTGATCGCTCCGTTTTCCACAGCCCGCCGGACCTGCGCGCGGACCGTCCCCGCCCGCCCTCACGGGGGTGGGTGCGCCGCCCGCCGCGCCGACGCGCGGGCCGCCCCTACGGGCGGCGGGCGCGGGGCATGGCAGTATTTCCAGTATTTCGGCCAGGCCCTCCGATCCGGTTCGCGGCGTCGTTTCGGGGCAGGAGAGGCCCGACCGTCCTCCGTTGGGAAGGGACACGTTTCGTAGAGATGGCTAAGAGCAAAGAGGGCCAGGGGCACCTCGCGGCGCAGATCGTCGGCGGCGTCACGGCGGTGGCGGCGGCCTACGTCGCGCGCAAGGCGCTGACGTTCGCCTGGACGCAGGTCACCGGCAAGGCGCCGCCCACCGAGCCGGAGTCGCCCGACGTCACGCTCGGCGAGGCGCTGGGCTGGGCCGTGATCACCGGTATCGGCATGGAGGTCACCCGCGTGCTCGCGGTGCGGGCCGCCTACCGGCAGTTCTTCGACGCCGGGAACCAGACCGGCGTCGTGGGCATCGACGTCGACTGACCCCCGGACAGACCCGGTCCACCCGCCTCTTCGCGTTCCGGTTCCCGATGCGAGGCGCGGGTCCGGGGGCGCGGCCATCGGCTCTCAGCACGGACGGTCAGGGCGGCGGCGGGGCGCCCGCCCTCGTTCCCTAGGGCGCCTTGGGCAGGGCGCGGCCGCGTGCCCCGCCCGACTCCACGCCGCCACGGCCGCCGCCGGCTCCGGGCAGCGCCCGCTTGCGGAGGTCGGCGCGCACCGACTTGGCCAGCGCGTGGGTGGCGGCCCGGTTGAGGGTGCCCCCGGCCAGGGCGCCGGTGAGGTAGGGGCCCAGGGTGGTGAGGTGGCGCCCCATGAGGCGCAGCAGCCGCTTGCGCAGCGCCGCCTTCGCGGCCGCGCCCAGGGTGACCGACAGCGACTCCCCCGCCTTGGTGGGGTCGATGCCGCGCTTGCGCGCCCAGGCGGCGAGGTAGCCGGAGGTGCGCTGGAGTCCGGAGCCGGGCGCCGGGGACTCGTAGACCTCGTGCAGCTCGGCGATGAGCTTGACCTCGATCGCGGCGACCACCAGGGTCTCGGCCACGAGCTGGGCGGGGGCGGTCAGCAGCAGCGGCGGCGCGGTGAACTGCACGGCGGCCAGGGCACCGCCGGCCGCTCCCACGGTGGTGGTGGCGTTGGCGGCGTTGCGCACCAGCGCCTCGGCGAGTTCCTCGCCCTCCAGGCCCTTGTGGTGGCGCACGAGCGTCTCGCGGTCGCGCACGGGGATGCGCGGGGCGATGTCGTTGGCGAACAGGTCGGTGACCCACTTGCCGGTGGCCACCCCGCCGTCGCGGGCGGAGCGCGCGCTGCCGGCCAGGGCGCGGGCGAGCCGCCCGATCAGCCCGGCGCGGCGCTTGGGGTCGGCTCCCTCCTCGCCGAGGATGCGCCCCACCAGGGCGCCGACCTCGGCGTTGGAGGCGGGTTCGAGCTCGGTCCCGGGACGGCCCTCCTCAAGACCCTCAGCGGAGTTCTCGGGGCCGTCGGCGGCCTTGCCGGCGCCGCCGGCAGCGGCCTCCGGGCCTCCGGCGGCCTTCGTGGAGCCGCCGCGGGCCTCCTCGGCGGCGCCGAGGGGCGTGCCGCCGGGGGCCGTGTCGGCCTGCTCGCCGGTGCGGTCCACGGGCGTGTCGTCGGACACCTGCTTACCCCCAAATCCCAGCTTTTTCCCAGCATTTGGCAAAGCCTGTCACCCCTGCCGCTTTCCACGCTAAGGGAAGTCCGGAAATCAATGGGCCGCCGGGAGGCCATAACCGGCCGCTAAAGCACGATGCGCCCCCCTAAGGGGACGCATCCGGTGCCGCTCACACGCCGCACGGCCGGTTGAGGCAGTCGAGCCAATGGAGGAAGGAGGCCACCCGTTCAGGCGGCGCACTCCTTGCAGACGAACTGCCCATTGTGCTCTTCGGCGAGCTGGCTGCGGTGGTGCACCAGGAAGCACCGGCCGCAGGTGAACTCGTCGGCCTGACGCGGCAGCACCCGGACGGCCAACTCCTCGCCGGAGAGGTCGGCGCCGGGAAGCTCCATGCCCTCGGCGACCTCGTCCGGGTCGACGTCGATGGTGCTGGTGCCCTTGTCGACGCGACGTGCCTGGAGTTCTTGCAGGCTGTCCTCGTTGATGTCCTCGTCGGTCTTACGCGGGCTGTCGTAATCGGTGGCCATTCTGCCTACTCCATCCCCCTCGTTCTATGCCTCGTCGCGCGCTACCAACGCTTCAGAGACTCGTTTTGTGCCCGAACCTGCCAGAAAGTTCCGCCGGCGTAAGTGGACTATGACCCCTCCCGGGTGCAGTCGCACCTGCACAGCCTCCGGACTCACCGCGCGTCATCGCGCGGGTTCCGCCCGTTCTCATGTGCTACCCAACGCCTGAAGGATTCCGACCTATTTCCTCGTCTTTCCTCGCATCGGTCGAGCGCGGGTACTCCCCGAGTCGCAAGGTCAGAACAGACACGCGTGCGCCGGGGTTTATTCCCGCCGTGTTCACGCCCGGGAGAGCATACCCACCTTCGGAAGCGGCTCGGACCCGGGGGCGCCGTGTCGTGAGACACGTATAGATATCACGGACACACCGCGCACCGCAGCTTGTCCGCCGAGGGCGCCGGAGGCCGTACGCGCAGGGGGGTTCAGCGCCCCGCCGCGGCCGACTCGCGGCGCACCCGGGGGAAGCGCACGGTGACCACCAGGCCGCCGCCCGCGCGCGGCCAGGCGCTGACCGTGCCGCCGTGCGCGCGCACCACCGAGCGGACGATGGACAGCCCCAGGCCGGCGCTGCGGCCCGAGCGCACGCGGTCGCCCGAGGCGCGGCGGAACGGCTCGAACAGGCCCTCGATCTCGTAGCCGGGGACCACCGGGCCGGAGTTCTCCACCTGCACCGCCGGGGAGTCCTCGTAGCTGCCCGAGCGCACGGTGATCTCGCCCTCGGCCACGTTGTAGCGCAGCGCGTTCTCGACCAGGTTGGCCACCAGGCGCTCCAGCAGCACGGGATCGCCGGTGACGGGCGCGGCGCGCAGGTCGGTGCGCACGGTCAGGCCGGACTTCTCGACGTCCTCGGAGAGCTGGCTGAGGACCGTCTCGGCGACCTCGCCGAGGTCGACCTGGGTGCGCACGTCCAGTTCGCGGTCGCTCTTGGCCAGGAACAGCAGGCCGTCGATGAGCCGCTCGTGGCGGGCGTTAGTCTCCAGCAGGGTGCGCCCCACCGTCTTGAGGTCGGCCGACGCCTCAGGGTCGCTCAGGGCGACCTCCAGGAGGGTGCGGTTGATGGCCAGCGGGGTGCGCAGCTCGTGGGAGGCGTTGGCGACGAACCGGCGCTGGCCGTCGAAGGCGCGGTCCAGGCGCTCCAGCATGCCGTCGAAGGTGTCGGCGAGTTCGCGGATCTCGTCGTCGGGCCCGCCCAGGGCGATGCGCTCGTGCAGGGAGCGCTCGGAGAGCCGCCGCGCGATGCGGGTGATCTTGTGCAGCGGCGACAGCGCCCGCCCCGCCACGAAGTAGCCCAGGCCCACCGCGAGCAGCCCCACGATCACCAGCGCGATCACCGAGAAGCGGGTGACCTCGGCCAGCACCGTCTCGATGTAGGTGTTCTTGATGTTCTCCAGCGCGGTGGGGTCGTCGTAGTAGGGGGAGTCGGGCGCGACGGTGAAGGTGAGGTTGTCCAGCAGCCCGGCGACGATGATGTAGTTGAGCAGCACCAGGAACGAGCCGGCCGCGAAGAACAGCATCCCGTAGATGAGGGTGAGCCGGGCGCGCAGGCTGATGTTGTCGGTGAAGCGGTGCACCCCGCCCGCGACCGGGCCGCCCGCGGCGGCCGAGGGGGCGGGCTGGGCCGAGGACAGCCGCCGCCACGTGCCGGTGTCGCCCGGCGGCGTGGGCGCGACCTCGCCCGGCGAGACGGCGGGGCCGGACTCGCCGTCCGGCGGGGTCAAATCCGGTACCCCGCTCCGGGGACGGTCTGGATGACCGGCGGCTCCCCGAGCTTCTTGCGCAGGGTCATCACGGTGACCCGCACGACGTTGGTGAACGGGTCGGCGTTCTCGTCCCACGCCTTCTCCAGGAGGCCCTCGGCGCTGACCACGGTGCCGTTGGCGCGCATCAGCACCTCCAGCACGGCGAACTCCTTGGGGGTGAGGGAGACGGTGCGGCCGTCGCGCTGGACGGTGTGGTTGGCGGGGTCGAGTTCGATGCCGTTGCGGCGCAGCACGGGCGGCAGCGGCGGGACGGCGCGGCGGCCCAGGGCGCGCACGCGCGCGATCAGCTCGGCGAAGGCGAAGGGCTTGGTGATGTAGTCGTCGGCGCCCAGGGTGAGGCCGGCGACCTTGTCCTCAAGCTCGCCGGAGGCGGTGAGCATCAGGATGCGGCCGGTGTAGCTCTGCTCGACCAGGGTGCGGGCGACGTCGTCGCCGTGGACGCCGGGGAGGTCGCGGTCGAGGACGATGACGTCGTAGTCGTTGACCCCGACGTGCTCAAGGGCGCTGTCGCCGTCGTAGACGACGTCGACGGCCATGGATTCGCGGCGGAGTCCCACGGCGACGGTGTCGGCCAGGACCTGCTCGTCTTCGACCACGAGTACGCGCACTGTGTGTTCGTCGTCCTTCGTCCATTCGCGACCCGGGTGGGCCGCTGCCGGCGCATCCCCCAACACACCGGCAGCGGCGTCTGAACCCCCGGCTGCACCATCCGTTATCGCACCCGCTGAATAAGGATGAGGTAAGCCATCGCGGCAGGGGTGCCGCCATGGATCTCCGTGCCCGCCGCGGTTGTGCCGCGGAGGGCGGGGCCTCACCCGGGGCGCCGGCCGCGAGCGGCCGGTGGCGGGTGCGCGGCAACCTGGGTAGCCGCTGAGGGGCCGCGCGGGACCGGGATCCGGTGCCCGAGGGGCTCCCCTGTGCGCGGGTGTCGCTGCCGGCGTATCCCCCAACCGCCGGCAGCGACGTTCACCCCGCACATTTCAAATCTGACACATCAAGAATAAGAAACAAGTAAGCCCTGGTGCCGTTCGCCGGATGTGGTGTAGCGCACCGTTCCGTAACGGGCGAACGCGGTCGGCGGCACGTGCGGCGGGCGCCCGCCGGCGCCCCTCGCGATTGTCCCACGCCCGCCCGCGCCGCGACGGGGCTTTCGCCCGCCCGGCCCCCATCACGGCTCGATCACGTCCCACCTGCGGGGGTTTGGGGGCAGCGCCGCACTGGGTATGGCCACCACCCGCGGGTCGCGAGGGTCACGACGCCGCGTCCTCCACGTCATCCGCCACACCGCCGTGGCGCGTTCATGGCGTCCGTCCGGGTCCCGTCGGGGCCCACCGCATACGCAGCAACCGCAGCATTCGCAGCATCGACGCGAAGAAAAAGTGAGGTGAAATGGGCGAGTTCCGCGCGGAGATCAAGGGCCGCATCATGGAGATCCGCCAGTCGCTTCAAGCGGCGCAGGCCGCCGGAGACGAGTACCTCGCCGACGTGCACATGTCGGAGCTTGAGGACCTGCACCGCATCGCCGCACGCAACGGGGTCGACACCGGCTGCGTCTGAGCGCACCGGAGGCCGGCGGCCCTGACCCGCCCCGGCTCCGCGCGGCCCCGCAGCACGGGCCGCGCCCGCACCCCCGCCCGGGGTCCGGGGCACCACCGAAAACCCACCCGACAGCGCCGGCCCGCCGCACCCGCGGCGGACCGGCGCTGTCGGCGTTCAGCCCTCCTCGGGGCCGTCGGTGTCGGCGCCCAGGCCCACCAGCAGGTCGTGCAGCTCCTCGAACAGCCCGGGCGGGGCCGCGATGGTCAGGTCGGGGTTGGGCGGGGCGCCGTGCAGCCCGCCGACCCGGGCGCCCGCCTCCTGGGCGATGAGGGCGGCCGCCCCCCAGTCCCAGGGGTTGAGGCCGCGCTCGTAGTAGGCGTTGGTGCGCCCGCGCGCCACGCCGCACAGGTCCACCGCCGCCGATCCCCCGCGGCGGATGTCGCGCACGCGCGGCAGCACGGTCCGCAGCACCTCGGCCTGCTGCGCCCGCCGCCGGGCGGAGTAGCCGAACCCGGTGGCCACCAGCGCCATCTCCAGCGGCACGGGGTCGGCCACCCGCAGCCGCTCGCCGTTGCAGTAGGCGCCCCCGCCCAGGGTGGCGGTGTAGAGGTCGCCGCGCACCGGGGCGGCCACCACGGCGGCCACGGTCTCGCCCGCGTGCTCCACCGCGATGCACACCGCCCAGTCCTCGCGGCCGTAGAGGTAGTTGACGGTGCCGTCGATGGGGTCGACGACCCAGCGCACGCCCGAGCCGCCGGTCTCCTCGGCGCCCTCCTCGCCCAGCACCGAGTCGTCGGGGCGCTGGGCCAGCACCCGCTTGCGGATCAGCTCCTCCACCGCGCGGTCCATCTCGGTGACCACGTCGGTGGGCGTGGACTTGGTGGCGAGCACGTCGATCCCGGCCTGGCCCTCGGCGGCGACGCGCCCGGCCTCGCGGGCGATGTCGACGGCGATGGCCAGCAGCGCGGACCGGTCCTCGGCGGACGTGGACATGAATCCCCCCGTTGGCTTGGCTGGTGGGGCGCCCGCCGTGCCCGGCGGGAGCGGCCCCGAACACCGAGCGATGGTATCGGCCCGGCCCGCGGCGCCGGCGGGGCGGTCGCGGGCCGGGGGCCGAAGGGCTGGGCGGGCGGCGTCAGCGCTGGGCGCAGCAGCCCGGCGCGCACGCCTGGTCGGCGGGCAGCGTGCCCAGGCCCACCCGCTCGGCTCCGGCGGCGCGCTCGGCCACCAGTTCGCGCACCATCGCCACGAAGCGGGGGTGGGTGCCGGGGCTCAGCGCGCGCTCGAAGCGCAGGCCGAGGTCGGCGGCGGTCTGGCGCGCCTCGTTGTCGAGGTCGTACTTGACCTCCATGTGGTCGGACACGAACCCGTGCGGCACCACGACGACCGCGCGCACCCCCTGCTCGGCCAGCTCGGCGAGGCGGTCGTTGACGTCGGGCTCCAGCCACGGCTGGGAGGGCGGGCCGCTGCGGCTCTGGTAGACGAGGTCGTAGGGGTGGTCGCCGCCCAGCCGCTCGGTGACCAGGCGCGCGACCTCGGTGAGCTGGGCGACGTAGGCGCCGCCGGGGCCGAAACCGTGCCCGGGCGGGCCGCTGGCGGCGGCCATGGCGGTGGGGATGGAGTGCGCCGAGAACAGCAGGTGGGCGCCGGCGCGGTCCTCCTCGGGCAGCCGGTCCAAGGCGGCCCGGGTGTGCTCCACCAGCGGCTCCACGAACCCGGGGTGGTCGTAGAAGGGCCGGATCAGCTCGATCTCGGGCGCGCCGGGACCCACCGCCTCGCGGGCGGCGGCGATGTCGTCGAGGTAGGCGCGGTGGCTGGAGTAGTTGCTGTAGGCGGAGGTGGCCATGGCCACCACGCGGCGCACACCGTCCTTGGCCATCTGGGCGACGGTGTCGGCGAGCATGGGGTCCCAGAACCGGTTGCCCCAGTAGACGGGCAGGTCCACGCCGTGCTCGGCGAAGTCGGTGCGGACGGCCGCGATGAGGTCGCGGCACTGCTGGTTGATCGGGCTGACGCCGCCGTAGAGGTAGTAGTGCTGACCCACCTCGGCCAGCCGCTCGCGCGGGATGTTGCGTCCTCGGGTGACGTTCTCGAGGAAGGGGATGACCTGGTCCTCGGCCTCGGGGCCGCCGAACGAGATCAGCAGGAACGCGTCGTAGGGATCGTAGGGCATGGCTCCATGTAACCAGCCTCGGGAGCCGCCCCCGCGCCGCCCGCGCGTTGCGCGTGTCACGGGGGGTGGGCGGGGTTCGCGGGCGCGGGAGCGCTCCTCCCGGACCCGCCGCGGCGAGGTCGGGTGAGCGGAGAGGGCGCGGACCCTCCGCCGGCGGCCGGGATCGGTCGGCGGCGGCCTCTGTTCGGGTGCGCGGTGGCGCTGTAGCCTCCGGGGCCATGACCAATGTGGTGTGGCGCACATGGGGGCGGACCCAGACGGCGCGGCCGCGCCGGATCGCGGTTCCCGGGAGTACCGAGGAGGTCGCGGCCGAGGTCCGGGCCGCCGCGGCCGAGGGGGCGCGGGTGCGGATGGTCGGCTCGGGCCACTCCTTCACCGGGGTGGCGGTGACCGACGGCGTGCTGCTGGCGCCCACCGGCCTGTCGCGGCTGCGGTCGGTGGACCCCGAGGCCGGCACGGCCGTGGTGGAGGCGGGCATGCCGCTGTGCGACCTCAACGAGGCGCTGCTGGACCACGGGCTGGCCCTGGCCAACATGGGCGACATCGCGGTGCAGACGGCGGCCGGGGCCATCCAGACCGGCACGCACGGCACCGGGCGGGCCAGCGGCGGGCTGGCCGCCCAGGTGGTGGGGCTGGAGCTGGTGCTGGCCGACGGGTCGGTGGTGGGCTGCTCGGCCGAGCACGAGCCCGACCTGTTCCAGGCCGCGCGCGTGGGCCTGGGCGCCTTCGGCGTGGTGACGGCGCTGACGCTGGCGGTGCGCCCCGCGTTCCTGCTGCACGCCCGCGAGGAGCCGATGGCACTGGAGGCGGTGCTGGAGGGCCTGGAGGAGCTGCGCGCGGCCAACGACCACTTCGAGTTCTACTGGTTCCCCCACACCGGCCGCACCATCACCAAGCGCAACAACCGGGTGCACGGCCCGGCCGAGCCGCTGGCGCCGCTGCGGGCGTGGCTGGACGACGAGTTCCTGTCCAACACCGTGTTCGAGCTGGTGAACCGGGTGGGCCGACGGGCGCCGGCGGTGATCCCCGCCATCAACCAGGTCTCGGCGCGGGCGCTGACGGCGCGCGCCTACACCGACGCCTCCTTCCGGGTGTTCTCCACGGTGCGCCGGGTGCGGTTCGTGGAGATGGAGTACGCGGTGCCGGCCGAGCACCTGGGCGCGGTGCTGGGCGAGGTGCGGCGGATCGTCGAGACGCGCGGGCACCGGGTGTCCTTCCCGGTGGAGGTGCGGTTCGCCCCGGCCGACGACGTCTGGCTGTCGACCGCCTACGGCCGCGACACCGCCTACGTCGCCCTGCACGTCTACCAGGGCGTGGACCACCGCGCCTACTTCGCCGACGTGGAGCCGGTGTTCACCGCCGTGGGCGGGCGCCCGCACTGGGGCAAGCTGCACACCCGCGACAGCGCCTACCTGGCCGGGGTCTACCCGCGCTTCGCCGAGGCGCTGGCGGTGCGCGAGCGGGTCGACCCGGAGCGGCGCTTCGCCAACGCCTACCTGGACACGGTGCTGGGCCGCTGAACGCGCCCGCGCCGCCGTCCCGGGTGTGCGGGGCGGCGGCGCGGAGGCTGGGCAGCGGACCTGCTGGAGCGGACCTGCGAGGCGGCGCTACTGGGCGGGCTGTCCGGACAGGTCGCCGTTCTGGTCGGTGCCGGTCTGGGGCTGCTGGGCGCCGGTGCCGCCCGTGCCGCCGGTGCCGGGGTCGGTGGTGGCGCCGGGGTCGGTGGTGGGCTCGGCGTCCTCCTCGGGGACGGCGGTCTGCGCGTCCTCCTCGGGTGCGACCGTCTCCTGCCCGGTGCCCTCCTGGGTCTGGGCGGGGTCGGCGGGATCGGGCTGGGGTGCGGTGCCGGTGTCCTCGCCGGTGCCCCCGGTGGGGGTGGCCTCGGAGTCGGGCACGGACTCCTGGGCGCCGTCGGCCTGGCCCCCGCCCAGCAGGGTGGGCGCCGAGCCGGAGTCGGAGCCGCGCACGGTGTCCGACAGCGACTGGCCGGTGAACAGCTCGAACACCAGGATGGCGGCCATCGCGGCGACGAACACCACGGCGGCGGGGACGGCGACGAACCGCCAGTGCCGCCACCAGGTGCGCGGCTCAGCCGGCTCGGCCGGCTCGGGGGCGGTGCCGGTCCGGTTCCGCTCGCCGCCGCCCACGGTGGGCAGGGCGCGCGTGGCCTGGAGGTCGTCGGCATCGGCCGCGCCGCCCGCGTACGCCCTCTCGGAGCGGGCGCCAAGGGCGGTGTCGGTCTCGGTGGCGGCGGCCAGCAGGGTGTCGCCGTCGGCGGTGCCGGGTCCGGAGCGGGCGAGCGCGCCGCGCGCGGAGTCGGGGCGGCGCCCGCCGGACCTGGCGGCGAGGTTGCGGGCGGTCTCGCCGCTGCGCTCGGCCAGGTGCTGGAACACGGCGGTGCCCGCCGTGCTGAGGACGCTCATCACGGCGGCGCCGATGATGGTGCCGTAGACGCCCAGGAACGACGCCAGGGTGGCCGCCGTGAGCGTGGCGACCCCGGCGCCGACGACCTGGGGAACGCTCAGGTCCAGGCGTTTGCGCCGGGTGGGCTCGTCTTCTTCCTCGCGGTCGGTCATCCTCCCCCTCCGTGGTGGCCGGTGGTGCCGGTGGTGCCTGTGGTGCCTGTGGTGGCCGGTGGTGCCGGTGCGACGGCCATGGGCGGCGCGCGGCGGCGCCGGCGGCCGAGCGGCGGTGTGCGGTGGCGTTCCCGTGATCGCGGTCGGTTCCGACCGGTGGGGCGTGCCGCGCCGTGGGCGGCGCGGCCGGCGGCGGCCGGTGGGGGCGGCCTGCGGGCGCCGGGAACGCTGTGCGGCGGTGCCGATGGGCATCGGCACCGCCGCTCCCCCGTTGCCACACCAGAACTCCCCCAGAAGGGGCGAATGTTCCCTAATAGCCCGGAAACAGGACAGAAGTAGATTGAATCACGTTATGCCGCCAACCAGCGTGTCGGCTTGCATAACGGGTGCGCGGCGGGGCAGCGACGGCCCGGGAAAGCCCGCGTCCGCACCGGCCCAGCCGCCGGATCGGCGGATACCATCGGCCCAGGGGCGACGGGCGCGGTCGAGGCCGGGACGGACCGCCGCTCCGGAATCCCGGTTCACTCCCGTGTCAAGATGGCACGGGGGCAGCACCACGACGCTCACGGGCGGTTCGGAACCGCCCTGGGGTCACACAGTTCGGACATGCCGGGCGCGGTACTGGCCGAAGCTGTGGATGCCGATGAGACTGGGACCATGGGGGATGGCCGACGACCTACCCTCGACGGGACGCGAGAAGGAGGGCGATGCAAGAGCTTCGCCTGGTCGCCGTCAGCGAGGACGGCACTTACCTGGTACTGGCGAGTGCCGGCCGTGGAACCCGTTTCATGCTGCCCGTCGACGACCGTCTCCGCGCCGCCGTGCGCGGCCAGTTCTCCCGGCTCGGCCAGTACGAGATCGAAGTGGAGAATCCGTTGCGCCCCAAGGAAATCCAGGCTCGGATCCGCTCCGGTGAGACCGCCGAGGCGATCGCTGAGCACGCCGGGATCCCGATCGAGCGCGTGCGCTGGTTCGAGAGCCCCGTGCTTCAGGAGCGCGAGTACATCGCGCAGCAGGCGCAGCGCGCCACCGTCCGCCGCCAGGGCGAGTCCGCCCCCGGGCCCGTCCTGGGCGACCTGGTGGCCGAGCGCATCGGCGCGCACCAGTTGGAGAACGGCGACGCCGTCTGGGACTCCTGGAAGCGCGAGGACAACAACTGGCAGCTCAAGCTGGCGTACCTGGTCGCGGGTGAGGAGCGGGTGGCCCACTGGGTCTACGAGCCCCGCCGCCGCTCGGTCACCCCCGCCGACGACGAGGCCCTGCGGTTCCTCTCCCCCGAGGCCGACGCCCCCCTCGACCTCGGCCCCGGCAGCGCCAACGTCACCCCCTTCGTGCCGCGCCGGCAGGGGCCGCCCCCGGCGCCCGAGCCCGTGCGCCCCCAGCCCGCCTACCGCCAGCCCGACCCGGCGCCGCGCCCCGAACCCCGCCGCGAGCCCGTCGGCGACGCCCCCCTGCCCTCGGCCCCCGCCGCCCGGCCCGACGAGCCGCCGGCGCCGCCCGCCCCGCCCGCGCGTCCGGTGGCGCCCGAGCGTTCCGCGCCCGGCCGCGTGCGCATCCGCCCCGACCGCGACGCCCCCGTCCCCGCCGCCCACAGCGCCCACCCGCCCGCCCCGCCGCAGCGCCGCGACGACCCCGCGCGCGCCCCCGAGGCCCC
>NZ_JAJAQC010000004.1 GCF_027604915.1 Streptomonospora mangrovi | reverse complement strand
GGTGGGTGGCCGGGACGTCGGGCGTCCCCGGCCACCCACCGCCGCGCGTCCGCGACCGCGCCCTCGGGTGCCGGGTGGCGAACAGCGCACCCGAAGGCGCGGCCGGAACCGTGCGGCTCCGGCCGCCGGTCGCGGCGGGACTGGGGGGTTACGGCACCGGCCGCACACCTCCGGCACGGTGCGCGGTCCCGCGCGGCCTGCCCGCGGCGCGGGACCGCGCCGGCCGCCGCCGGGCGGACCCGGCGGCGGCCTCCGGGCCGGTCAGGGGGCGGCGTGCACCGACACCGGCGCCGCGCCGGCGGCGGAGCGCTCGGCCTCGTCCACCTTCTCGATGCGCACGGCGGCGGCCTTGTACTCGGCGGTGCCGGCGACCGGGTCGGTGGCGTCGATGGTGAGCAGTTGGGTGTCGACCTGGTCGGGGAAGTGGAAGGTCATGAAGACCAGCCCCTCCCGCATCGCGGTGCTGATCGCCACCGGCACCAGCACCGAGCCGCGCCGCGAGGACACCCGCACGATCTCGCCCTCGGCCAGGCCCAGGCGCGCGGCGTCCTCGGGGGAGATGTCCAGGGTCTCGCCCCGCCGCAGCGGGGAGGAGAAGCCGCTGGTCTGCACGCCGGTGTTGTAGTCGTCCAGGCGCCGGCCGGTGGTGAGCCGGAACGGGTAGTCGTCGTCCAGCAGGTCCACCGGCGGCGAGTGGCCCACGATCCCGAACGGGGCCGGCCGGCCGCGCTCCTCGGGGTCCTCCGACCACAGGCGGGCGTGCAGGTAGGTCGGCTCCAGGCTGTCCTCGGAGTAGCACGGCCACTGGATGCCCTGCAACCGCGCCAGCCGCTCGTAGCTCATGCCGCGGTGGATGGGCGAGAGCGAGCGCAGTTCGTCCCACACCTCCTCGGCGCTGGGCCGGCGCCAGGGGTGGCCCAGCCGCTCGGCCAGGTCGCACAGGATCTCGATGTCGTCGCGCGCGCCGGGCGGCGGGTCCAGCGCCTTGCGGACCAGTTGCACGCGCCGCTCGCTGTTGGTGAAGGTGCCGTCGGACTCGCACCACGAGGCGCTGGCGGGCAGCACCACGTCGGCCAGTTCGGCCGTGCGGGTCAGGAAGATGTCCTGCACCACCAGGTGGTCCAGCCGCCCGAGCCGGCGGGTGGTGGTGTGGGTCTCGGGCTCGGACTGCACCGGGTTCTCGCCGATGACGTAGAGGGCCTTCAGTTCGCCCTCGTCCATCGCCTCGAACATCTGGGTCAGGGTGCGGCCCTTGCTCGGCTGGATGGTGGTGTCCCAGGCGGCCTCGAAGCGCGCCCGCACCTGGGGGTCGAGGATGTCCTGGAACCCGGCCAGCCGGTCGGGGATGGCGCCCATGTCGCCGCCGCCCTGCACGTTGTTCTGCCCGCGCAGCGGTTGCAGGCCCGAGCCGTGGCGGCCCACGTGCCCGGTGAGCAGCGACAGGTTGATGAGCGCCTTGACGTTGTCGGTGGCGTTGTGGTGCTCGGTGATGCCCAGCGTCCAGCACAGCTGGGCGCGCTCGGCGGTGGCGTAGGCGTGCGCCAGTTCGCGGATGGCCTCGGCGGGCACCCCGGTCTCGGCCTCGGCCGCCGCCAGGGTCCAGGGCTCCACCAGTTCGCGGTACTCCTCGAAGCCGGTGGTGCCGCGGCGGATGAAGGTGTCGTTGGCCAGGCCGGCGTGGATGATCTCGCGGCCGATGGCGTGGGCCAGCGGGATGTCGGTGCCCACGTTGAGGCCCAGCCAGCGGTCGGCCCACTGCGCCGAGGAGGTCCGGCGGGGGTCCACCACGAACAGCCGGGCGCCCCGGTGCACGCCCTTGAGGACGTGCTGGAAGAAGATCGGGTGCGCGAAGCGGGGGTTGCCGCCCCACACCACGATCAGGTCGGTGTCCTCGACCTCGGCGTAGGAGGAGGTGCCCCCGCCCGAGCCGAAGGCCGCCGCCAGCCCGGCCACGCTCGGGGCGTGGCAGGTGCGGTTGCAGGAGTCGACGTTGTTGGTGCCCATGACGACGCGGGTGAACTTCTGGGCCATGAAGTTCATCTCGTTGGTGGCCCGGGCGCAGGAGAGCATCCCGAACGCGTTGGGGCCGTGGGTGTCGACGGCGGCGGAGAAGCCGGCGGCGGCGCGGTCGAGCGCCTCGTCCCACGAGGCGGGGCGGAGTTCGCCGTTCTCCCGCACCAGGGGCCGGGTGAGCCGTTCGTAGCTGCCGGGCGGATGGTCCTTCGATCGCATGGTGTCGGCCTCGCTTGGGGTCTCATGGCCACTGCGGTTCGTCAGCCGCGCGGGGAAACGCTGGGAGAGCGCCGCACTACGCGGTGCTGCTGATTCTGCACTACCCGAGATTGCTCAATATTGTCTACAGTATGCGCCGTCGCGGCGGCGGGCAAGGGCGCGGCCGGACGGGTGCGCGGCGGGGCAGGGTGCTGCGGGGGAGTCGGCGCCCGGGTCGGGGCGGGTCGCCGCTCAGGCCGCCGTGGCGGGCGCGGTGCGGGCGGCGTCGAGTCCGGCGGCCACGCTGCCGTCCAGCAGGCGGGCGTTGAGCAGCCGGGCGATGGCGTCGACCGTGCGCAGGGTGGGCACCTCGGCGCCGGTCAGGTCGGCCAGTTCGATGACGGCGGTGAGCAGGACGTCCAGCTCCATGGGCCGGCCGCGCTCGACGTCGTGCAGGGTGGAGGTGCGGTGGTCGCCGGCGCGCTCGGCCCCGGCCAGGCGGCGCTCCACCGAGACGTCGGTGCGCACGCCCAGCCGCCCGGCCACCTCCAGCGTCTCGCGCATCATCGTCAGCGCCAGTTCGCGGGTGGAGCGGTCGCGGCAGATCTGCGCCATGGTCGAGCGGGTCAGCGCGCTGAGCGGGTTGAAGGTGATGTTGCCCATCAGCTTGACCCAGATGTCCTCGCGCAGGTCGGGCTCCACCGGGCACTTGAGGCCGCCGGCCCGCATCGCCTCGGCGAAGTCGCGGCAGCGCGCGGAGTCCGAGCCGTCGGGCTCGCCGATGGAGAACCGGGTGCCCTCCAGGTGGTGGATGACACCGGGCGCGGCGATCTCGGTGGCGGCGTAGACCACGCAGCCGATGGCGCGCTCGACGGGGATGGCCCGGCTGACCGCGCCGCCGGGGTCCACGGTCTCCACCCGCCGCCCGGCGAAGGGGCCGTCCACCCCGTGGAAGTACCACCAGGGGATCCCGTTCTGCGCGGCGACCACGCCGGTGCCCGGCCCCATCAGCGGGCGCAGCATCGGGCCGCAGGAGGCGTAGTGCTGGGCCTTGAGCCCCAGGAAGACGATGTCGACCGGGCCGACCTCGCGGGGGTCGGCGGTGGCGTTGGGGCGGGCGGTGAAGTCGCCGCGGGGGCTGAGCACGCGCACGCCCTCGGCGCGCAGGGCCTCCAGGTGGGCGCCGCGGGCGATGAGGTGGACCTCGGCCCCGCCGCGGTGCAGGGCCGCTCCGGCGTAGGCGCCGATGGCGCCCGCGCCGAGGATGGCGATTCTCATGATGGGCTCCGTTCGCTGGGCGGAACGATTTTGTATACAGTATGCTGAGTGTCTGCGGTGTTCGAGGGGGCGGCGGCGGAAAAGGAACGTGCGAATGCGGAGGAACGGCAACATCCCGAGTTCTTCTCGGTGCCGTACGCGCCCTCTGCCGTGCGCCCTCCGCCGCCGCGGGGCCGGACACCGCGGCCGGGCCGGGGTTCCCCGCCCCGCGCGGGGTGCGGCAGCGGGTGCCCTGGGTGCCCGCGGCCGGTCCGGCGCACCGCCGGTGCGCCCGGTGCGATCGCGGGTCGGCGAGCCGTCCGCGGGCTCGCGATCGCCCTCCGGTGCGCGGCCGGGCCGGTTTCCGTGTAGAGGTGCTCGGGATTTCGTAGACTGTCTACACCATCCACCGACGCGTACGACGAGCAGGAGCGGCGCCATGACCACACAGCCGTTGAAGGCCGCGCTGGGCGGGCGGGTGCAGCGTCCGGTGCCGCTGCGCGAGGCCGTCTACGAGACCATCCTCAACCTGATCATCACCCGGGAGTTCCCGCCCGGCCGCCACCTGGTCGAAAGCGAGCTGGCCGAGCAGTTGGGGGTGTCGCGCCAGCCGGTGCGCGAGGCCCTCCAGCGGCTGAGCAACGAAGGCTGGGTCGACCTCCGCCCCGGCTACGGCGCCTTCGTGCACACCCCCACCGAGAGCGAGGCCGACCAGCTCCTGGCCGTGCGCTCGGTGCTGGAGACCGAGTCCGCGCGCCTGGCCGCCCGCCAGCCCCACCCCGACCGCACCGCCCACCTGCGCGACCTGTGGCGGGCGGGCGTGGCGGCCGTGGAGGCCGGCGACGTCGACCGCGTCGTCACCGCCAACGCCGACTTCCACCGGGGCGTCATCGAGGCGTCGGGCAACCGCGTGCTCGCCGAACTGGCCGCCCAGGTCGACCGCCGCGTCCGCTGGTACTACGCGCCCATCGCCCGCTCGCGCGGCATGGCCTCCTGGCACGAGCACGCCGGGATCATCGACGCCATCGCCGAGGGCGACCAGGCCGAGGCCGCCCGCCTCATGAGCGAGCACACCGAGCGCACCCGGCTGACCTACCACGCCCAGATCGACCGCCCCGCCTGACGCCCGGCCGGACACGCCGGCAGCCGGCCGCCCGCGGCGGCCCCTCAACCGACCGGGACGCTCCGGCCGGCCCGGACCGGGCCGCCCGGAGCGTCCCGCCGCGCGCGGTGCCCTACACGTGGTCGCGCGGCACCACCGTGTTCCACGACCGCGCCGCCACCCGGGCCTCGCCCTCGAACGCGTCCAGCGTGGCGTTGATCCGGAACTCCTCGGGCGTGGAGGTCAGCACCGTCTTGGTCACCGTCTCGACCACCCAGTCGCCCCGCCGGAACCGCATCAGCCACTCGGTGCTGCCGCACGGCGAGGAGAAGTCGTCGCCCTCGGAGGTGTACACCTCCTCGCTGCGCCGGGTGACCTCCAGGTCGATGTCCTCGAACCGCACCGTGCCCAGGTCCTTGACCACCTTCAGCGCCGAGCGGTAGCCCACCAGGTCGCGCTCCACCAGCCACTGCTCGTCACCGGGCGCCACGTGCTCGGTCTCCAGCGGCGGAGTGCCCTCGGCCTCGCCGAAGGGGTCGGGCGCGACGTCGTCGGGCGTGTCGTTGGGCCGCACGGGCAGCACCAGGTCGGTGCCGCCCTCCAGCAGCACCGTCAGCACCACCGGTTCGGGCGGCGGCCAGGCCAGCGGCCAGTAGGAGGTCGACACCGACACCCGCAGCTTGTGCCCCGGCGGGAACACCTGGGCCACGCCGTTCATCGGGATCGCCACCCGGTAGCGCTCGCCGGGCACCAGCTCCTCGGGGCAGTCGTGGCCCTTGGCGTGGGTGAGGTTGAGCAGCCCGTAGGTCACCCGGGTGGCCTTGCCGTCGGGCGCCACGTCCGACAGCCGCACACTGGCCATCGCCACCGGCTGGTCCACCGTGAACTCCAGGTTGACCACGGGCGCGCCCAGGATCTCCAGCCGCTCGGTCAGCACCTCGCTGTCGAACACCACCGAGCCGCCGTCGTCCTCCCGCTGGTCGTAGGGCAGGTCCGGCGGGGCGTTGTAGGAGCACCACTTGCCCGCGAACTGCCCGACCGTCAGCGGCGACTGCACCGTGGCGATGTCGTGCTCGACCTCCTCGCCGGGCGCGGCGATGCGGTGCAGCGCCAGGGGGCGGCGGTGCTCCAGCACGCGCGGCGAGGGCCAGGAGTCCTCGCCCACCCACCGGCCGGGCCGCTCGGCGTAGGCGGTGGAGGGCGGCACGCTCTCCTGCATCCAGATGCGCAGCGTGGGCTCGTCCATCACGTCGTTGTCGACGTCCTTGAGCCAGCGGTCCCACCAGCGCACGCACTGCTGCATGAACCCGATCGCCGGACCCGGCACGCCCAGGTGCGGGTACTTGTGCGACCACGGGCCGATCAGCCCCAGGCGCGGCACGTCCAGCCCCTCCATCAGCCGGAACACGGCGTTGGAGTAGCCGTCGGCCCACCCGCTGACCGCCAGGACCGGCGTGCGGATCGCCGACAGGTCCTCACACACCGACCCGTGCCGCCAGTAGTCGTCGCGCCGCTGGTGGCGCAGCCAGGTGTCCAGCCACAGCCCGCTGTGCTTCAGCCGCTCGCGCCACATCTCGCGCCAGCGGTCGCCCACCACCGCCGGGTCGGGCGGGCAGGAGGTGTAGGCGAACATGGTCGAGGCCCACGACAGGTTGTCGCCCAGCAGGCAGCCGCCCATGTAGTGCACGTCGTCGGCGTAGCGGTCGTCGGTGGAGCACAGCGTCACGATCGCGCCCAGGCTCTCCGGCCGGCGGGCGGCCACCTGGAGGGCGTTGAACCCGCCCCACGAGATGCCCATCATGCCGGTCCGGCCCGAGCACCAGGGCTGGTCGGCCAGCCACGCCAGGATCTCCTCGGCGTCGCGCAGCTCCCGCTCCAGGTACTCGTCCTGGAGCACCCCCTCGGAGTCGCCGCTGCCGCGCAGGTCGACGCGCACGCTGGCGTAGCCGTGGCCGGCCTGGTAGGGGTGGATCGTGGAGTCCCGCTGGGCGGTCAGGTCGCGCTGCCGGTAGGGGATGAACTCCAATACCGCCGGCACCGGCTCGTCGGTGTCGGGCCGCCAGACGCGGGCGGCCAGGCGGACCCCGTCGGACATGGGGATGAAGATCCCCTGCTCCTCGATGATCTTGTAGGGCAGCGCTGTGACGGTGCGCATGCAGGGCGTCTCCCTTCTCGCGTCGGACGCTGGTCAGCTCAGCGGTGGTCTCCGTCCTCGACGTCGTCGACGTCCTCGATCTCGAACGGGAGCCGGGCCAGGCACAGCTCGTAGGTGTTCTTCAGCCCCTCGGTGTCGTTGGCGCCGGTGAAGATTTCGGCCAGGCAGTAGCTGTAGCTGTCCTGGTCGGGCAGGTCCGACAGCCGCGTGCCCGGCTCCACCAGGATGTTGGCGGCAGTGCCGGGGATGTCCTCGCTCATGCGGGCCACGTCGTCGGCGTCGGGCGCGGTGCGCACGATCCCGTCGGAGAACCGCCGCAGGAACCACTTGGCGCCGGCGTTGTGCTGGCCGCCGCCCTCGCGCAGGTGCGGCTCGCGCCCCAGCGCCAACTCCACCACGTAGGCGTGGTTGGGGTAGCCGTCCACGAACTCCAGCAGCCGCGCGTGGGACTGGGAGTGCCGGGGGTTGACCTCCAGCAGGCAGGTGCGGCCGGTGTCGGGATCGTGGAAGTACTCGATGTTGAACGTGCAGTTGTCCAGCCCCAGACGGGTGACCACCTTCTCCGACACCTCGGTGACCTGCTCGATCACCGGGCCCGGCAGGTCGGAGGGGTACTGGTAGCGCAGGAAGCTCGCGGTGTCGGGGTAGTTGTGGGAGTCCACCACCCCGTAGACGTGGGGCCGGCCGCCGTAGACGAACCCCTCCACCGTGAGCTGGCGGCCCGAGCACTCCTCCTCGGCCAGGCACGCCACGCCGCCGGCCTTGGCCACGGCCTCGGGCATCTCGACCTTCTCCAGCACCCACTCGAAGGGCTCGCCCACCCGGCCGGCGCCCTCCTCGATCTGGGCCAGCGCGTCGCGGAACTCCGCGTCGTCGGTCACCCGGAACGCCAGCTCGGAGGAGAACGACTTCACCGGCTTCAGCCACATCGGGTAGCTCAGGTGCTCGGGCGGGCGCTCGGAGTCGAACGGGATCTCGGCGAAGCCGGGGATCTCGTCGATGACCTCGGCCTGCTCCAGCCGGCTCCAGTACTTGTGCTCGCACTTGACCACGGCCTCCAGCGGGGCGGCGGGCAGCCCCCGCTCGGCGCACAGCACCGGCACCAGCGTGCTGACGGGGAAGTCCCAGTAGCCGATGATGGCGTCGACCGAGCCGTCGAACGCGTCGAGCTGCGCCCGCGCCTCGGCCACCACCTCGCCCAGGTCGAGATCCTCCGTCCCCTGGAGCCGCTCCTTGGTGAGCAGCGGATGGAACCGGTAGTCCTCCGATCCCGGGATGCTGCCGAGGGTCTCGCGGTTCATCTCGTCCAGACCGAGGACGAAGATGTTCTTGGTCATTGGGGCACCTTTCTCGTCTTTCGCCGGGTGGCTACCCGGGGATGACGGGGATGCGATGCCCGATCGACGTGATTCGAACCTCGGCGGGCCGCCTCAGCCGCCCAGATACCGCAGCACGGCGAGGACGCGGGGGCTGTATCCGGAGGAGTGGGACAGCTCCAGCTTGTCGAAGATCGAGGAGATGTGCTTCTCCACGGCGCTCTGCGACACGTGCAGCCGCTTGGCGATCGAGGCGTTGGCGAACCCCTGCGCCATGTGCTCCAGCACGCTGCGCTCCCGCTCGGTGAGCCGGGCCAGCGGGTCGGCGCGCGTGGTGCGCGCCAGCAGCCGGCGCACCACCTCGGGGTCGATCGCGGTGCCCCCGGCGTGCACCCGCTCCAGGGCCTCCAGGAACTCCTCGACCTCCGAGACCCGGTCCTTGAGCAGGTAGCCCACGCCCTCGCCGCGCCCGGCCAGCAGTTCGGCGGCGTAGCCCTGCTCCACGTACTGCGACAGCACCAGCACGCCCACGTCGGGGTGGGACTCGCGCAGGCGCAGGGCGGCGCGCAGGCCCTCGTCGGTGTGGGTGGGCGGCATGCGCACGTCCACCACCGCCACGTCGGGCTTGTCGGCGGCCACCGCCGCCAGCAGCGCCTCGGCGTCGCCTACGGCGGCGGCGACCTCGTGGCCCTCCTCCTCCAGCAGCCGCACCAGGCCCTCGCGCAGCAGGATCGAGTCGTCGGCGAGGATGAGCCGCATGGTCACTCCGGAAGGGGTCGGCACGGTGGCGGGGTCGGCGCCATTATCGCAAGTCGCGCGGTGCGCGGCGGCCCGGCCGGGCGCGGCCCTCAGGGCTGGCTAGGCTGGGGCCATGGCGCACCGACACCCCAGCAAGCTCAACGCCGAGCACGTGGCGCACCCGGGGGCGCGCCGGCTGCTCAAGGCGGAGCTGGCCAACTGCGCCGAGTGCCGCGCCCAGGGCGACGCCGACG
The DNA here is from genome assembly GCF_027604915.1 of Streptomonospora mangrovi. Lineage (GTDB taxonomy): Bacteria > Actinomycetota > Actinomycetes > Streptosporangiales > Streptosporangiaceae > Streptomonospora > Streptomonospora mangrovi. The sequence continues at coordinate 261,982 of NZ_JAJAQC010000004.1, read as the reverse complement.
CGCTGGGCGACAGCGCGGTGCTGGACTCTTTGCTGCACGGTTTCGTCCTCAAGCGCGCCGAGCAGTGGCGCAACCGCCACTCCCGCTACCCGGTGACCCTCTACGACCTCGCGCCGCCCGACGAACTGCGGTTCCTCGACATCGCCACGCGCGAGGTGGTGCGGCTGTGCGTGGTGGAGGGCCGCGCGGGCGACCGCGTCGAGACCGCCGGGGCGCTGGCGGAACTGGCCAACCTCACCGACGAGGAGCGGGCCCGGGTGCTGGGCGACCTGGTCGACGGCATCCTGGAGGACGAGGGCTGACCAGACGAGGGCTGACCAGACGAGGGCTGACCAAGGGTGAGGCGGGCCGCGCCGCTGTGACCCGAATCGGTAACAACTCCCCGAACAGTGGGAACCGGGGCCGTCCCCGGCACATCACATCTGGCAGCATCGTTCGGACATCCCACACGTACCCAGCAGCCTCCATGGGCTCCTACGGGGAGGAATCGCAGATGAGTTACGGGCCGCCAGGGGGCCACCCGCCGCAGGGACCCGGATGGGGACCCCCGCCGCCGCCCCCGCCCCCCGGTCCGCCGCCGGGCGGACCCTACGGTCCCGGTGGAGGCGGAACCGGCGGCTACGGCCCGCCCCCGCCGCCGCCCCCGCCCGGCATGGGCGGCAGCGGCCAGCCGCCGGCGAGCCAGGGCAGCGCCATCGGCGCGCTGATCGCCAACGTCGTCGGCCTGTGCCTGTGCTGGCCCTTCGGGATCATCGGGATCATCCTTGGCATCGTCGCCGTGGTGAACCTGAACACCAACCCCTCCACCGCGCGCACCTGCTCGCTGATCGCCTGGATCCTCTTCGGCGTCAGCGTCGTCGTCGGCATCGCCTACTGGGTGCTCTACGGCTTCGCCGCGTTCTCGGCCTACTGAGCCGGCCGACCGCACGCGGCCGGCCGCCCTGGGCCGGCAGAGCCGCCCCTGACCCGCACGGGTCGGGGGCGGCTCTTTTCGGCCCCCCTTCACGTTCACACCGACGCCGCACCGACGCCGGTCAGCCGGTCGGGGGCGCGGGGTCGGGCGCGCGGTCACCGGCATTCGGCGCGGGCGGCCGGGGTGGTGACGGCGCACGGGACGTGCGCGCCCGTCACCCCGCCAGGGCCGCCTCGATGATCGCGCGCAGTTGCGCCACGATGTCGGCGCGGTCGCGTTCGAAGGCCGGGCCGCTCAGGGCCTCGGGGTCGGCGGCGTCCACCTCCAGCGCGGGGGTGAGGACGTGCCCGGCGGTCACCGCCCGGCCCGAGGCGTCGCGCAGCAGCGTGTTGCGGTAGGCCACCTCGTTGGAGAACCCGGCGCCGCACGACCCGCCCCGCGCCGCCGAGCCCGCGACCGGGCCGCCCGGGTGCGTGCGGGGCGCGGACTCTCCGGGGGCGATCTCGGTGACCTCGGCGGCCTCGCGCACCGGGAAGCGCCCGCCCGCCGCAGGGTCCAGGACCGCCGCGTGCTCCAGGATCGCCGCGCGCGGCAGGGTGGACTCCGTCCACGCCGGCGCCGGATCCGCGCCCGGCTCGGCGCGCGGCAGCGGCACCGGCCCCGGCGCGCGCACCCCCTCGTTGTCGGCGGAGTCGTCGCGCCAGCCCGCGTAGTAGGCCGCCAGTTCGAAGCGCCCGGTCTCCCCCTGGCCCACGGTGATCACCGCGTCCGCCGGCGCCGCGCCGGGGCCGGGGGAGTAATGCGGACCCAGCACACGCTCGACCATGCCCGCCGACAGGTCCCGCCAGCGCACCGGGAACAGCGCGGTGCGCACCGCCGCCGGGCGCCCGCGCGCCTCGAACCCGGCGCCGTGCAGGGTCAGCGCGGCCGCGCCGGAGGGGTTGGAGCGCCGCAGGTCGGTGTCGAGGCCGCAGGGGTCGAACCCGGTGACGATCACCCGCAGCAGCCGGTCGTCGGGCGGGAACACGAGGTCGTCGTGGCCCCGTGAGGCGCGCTCCAGGCGGTCCGACAGCGCGGCCCGGTCGGACTCGGGCAGCGGGAAGTCGGGCTGCCAGGCGCGCAGCCGGGCGCTCAGCGTCAGCCGCGCCCAGTACAGGTGGCGGTCGTCGGCGACCGCGCCGGCCTGGCGCACCGCCTCGGTCCACAGCCGGCGGCCGTGGGCGGCCACGATCTGCTCGGCATCGTCCACGCCGCGCGCCGACGCGAGGTCGGCGGCGAACAGGGGAGCCGCCGCGGCGAACCCCGAGCGGCGCAGGATCGCCTGCGGCGCCGCGGACGCGGTGCGGGACTCCTCGACGGTGCTGGCAGTGGCCTTCATGTGCGTGGCGGCGTGCCCCGCCCCGGCCCTCGGCCGAGGAGAACGCCGCTCCTCCTTCCGGGTATAGCGCAGACGCCGGTGGTTGTCGAAGTCGTCACCGTACGCCCCGCCTGCGACGGAATCGCGCGTGGCGTACGGTTCGACAGCCTCCCACATCCGGCGCCCCGCGCCGTCCGCCGCCGGCGCCCGGCGGGCGATTAACGGGCGAGCCGCACGGGAACGAGTGACCTACCCGCACGGCCGCCCCTCGACGGCGAGGGGACGACACGGAAGAGGCCCGACACGCCATGCCCGCGCTCCCCAGCACCGACCACGTCCTCGAACGCGCCACCTCCGCGCTCCAGCGCTGCGGCGTCGACCACCTGACCGAGGTCACCGGCACCGGCCACCCCGCCCGCACGCCCATCACCGGCGAGGCCCTGTTCGACGTCGCCGTCAGCGACCCCGCCGACGTGGAGCGCGCGATCGGCGCCGCCGACGCCTGCTTCCGCACCGCCTGGCGCGACACCCCCGCGCCCGCGCGCGGCCAACTGGTGCGCCGCCTGGGCGAGCTGCTGCGCGAGCACAAGGGCGACCTCGCCGACATCGTCACCGTCGAGGCGGGCAAGATCCGCTCCGAGGCCGCCGGCGAGGTCCAGGAGATGATCGACATCTGCGACTTCGCGGTGGGACTGTCCCGCCAGCTCTACGGCCGCACCATGGCCTCCGAACGGCCCGGCCACCGGCTCATGGAGACCTGGCACCCGTTGGGCGTGGTCGGGGTGGTCACCGCCTTCAACTTCCCCGTCGCGGTGTGGGCGTGGAACACCGCCGTGGCGCTGGTCTGCGGCGACACCGTGGTGTGGAAGCCCTCGGAGCTGACCCCGCTCACCGCGCTGGCCTGCCACGCCCTGCTCGCGCGCGCGGCGGCCGACGTCGGCGCGCCCGCCGACGTCCACCACGTGGTCGTGGGCGGGCGCGACACCGGCGCCCTGCTGGTCGACGACCCCCGCGTGGCCCTGCTCAGCGCCACCGGCTCGGTGCGCATGGGCCGCGAGGTCGCCCCGCGGGTGGCCGCCCGCCTGGGCCGCTGCCTGCTGGAGCTGGGCGGCAACAACGCCGCCGTGGTGGCGCCCTCGGCCGACCTCGACCTCGCCGTGCGCGGCGTGGTCTTCGGCGCGGCCGGCACCGCCGGGCAGCGCTGCACCACCCTGCGGCGGCTGATCGTGCACGAGGACGTGGCCGAGGCCGTCACCGACCGCGTGGTCGAGACCTACGCCCGGCTGCGCTCCCGCATCGGCGACCCCTTCGACGACACCACCCTGGTGGGGCCGCTGATCGGCGAGGGCGCCTACCGTGCCATGGCCCAGGCGCTGGACCAGGCCACCGCCGAGGGCGGCACGGTGCTGGGCGGCGGCGCCCGCTGCCTGGAGAAGGAGGCGCCCGACGCCTACTACGTGGAGCCGGCCGTGGTGTCCATGCCGCGCCAGAGCGACATCGTGCGCCAGGAGACGTTCGCGCCGATCCTCTACGTGCTGACCTACCGCACCCTGGAGGAGGCGCTGGCCGTCCACAACGGCGTGCCCCAGGGGCTGTCCAGCTCGATCTTCACCCGCGACCAGCGCGAGGCGGAGCTGTTCATGTCGGCCGCCGGGTCCGACTGCGGGATCGTCAACGTCAACATCGGCACCTCCGGCGCCGAGATCGGCGGGGCGTTCGGCGGCGAGAAGGCCACCGGCGGCGGCCGGGAGTCCGGCTCCGACGCCTGGCGCGCCTACATGCGCCGGGCCACCAACACGGTCAACTACTCCACCGAACTGCCGCTGGCCCAGGGGGTCAGCTTCCTGTGAGGGGCTGATCCGGGCTGAGCCGAGCCGGGCGGGGGCGGGGCGGCCGGCGCCGCAGGAGGTCCGAGGTGCCGCGCCGGCCGGTCCGCGAGCCGCCAAGGCGGTGTGAAGGCCCGCTACCCCGATCCCGCCGCACCCAACGCGGCCGGGGCTCGACCGGTGCCGGCGCGGGCGAGGCGGCGCGCGGCCGTGCCGCCCGCCACCGGGCCGCGAACGAGAACGGGGTAGTGCCGCAAGGAGGGGGTCTGCGGCACTACCCACGGGTAACACTACTGGCCCGCGCCGCTTCCGGCCACCCCGTCCACCCACCTCCCGGCACCTCCCGCTGCCCCTCCCCGGACCGCCGGACACGCCATGGGGGGCCTAACGCGAGCAGTGCGGCGGGTCGGGCAGTCTTATGAGCGTGAAACCAGGAGGAGACGGCGCGCCCCGGGGCGACGAGCGGCTGGCGGAGCTGCGGCCGACGGCGCGGCGGCCGGTCGACCTGCTGGTGGCGTTCGCCGGCGCGCTCGCCATCACGGGCGTGCTGTTCGTCGTCCGCGCCACCACCGACGGCGACACCGCCCCCGCGCCGGCCGAGCTGCGCACCCTGCTGCCCCCCTCGCTGCTGGCACTGATCGCCGGTGTGGCCAACATGACCGTCGTCGTGCTGATCGGAGTCACCGCCGTGGAGCGGCTGCTGCGCCAGGAGTTCCGCCAGATCGTGCGCGCGCTGACGGCCGCCGCGTTCGGCTACGGCCTCACCGGCGCGGTGAACGTCACGCTCCAGGCCATGGCCGCCCCCGGCGCACTGCCCGACGTGCTGCTGGCGCCCGAGTCCAGCAGCGTCTTCACCAGCCCCCTGCACGCCTACCTCGCCGGCGCCATCGCCTACGTCCGCGCGCTGCCGCTGGGCCACCTGCCCCGGGTGCGCGCCGCCATGTGGGCCGGGATCGCCGCCACCTCGGCCTCGGTCCTGCTGGCCGGGGTCACCACGCCCCTGGCCCTGGTGCTGACCGTGCTGGCCGGCTGGACGTGCGCCTCGGTGGCCTCCTACGCCGTGGGGCTCAGCCGGCCCGTGCCCGCCACCGGGCGGCTGATCCGCGAACTGCGCCGGTTCGGCTGGGAGCCGCTGGGCCTGCACCCCGTGGGCGCCGACGCCGACGGCAACCAGCGCTTCGCCGTCGACACCGTCCAGCGCCGCCTCGACGTCGTGCTCATCCGCGCCGACGACACCACGGGCCTGTGGCAGCGGCTGCTGGGCGCGGTCATGCTGCGCGGCCCGGCGGCGCCCTCGGTCCTGCTGGGCGTGCAGCGCCGCGTCGAGCACGCCGCGCTGATGGACTACGCCGCGCGCACCGCCGGGGCCGCCGCACCGCGCGTGCTGGCCATCGGCGAACTCGGCCTGGGCACGGTCGCCCTGGTCACCGAGCACATGCGGGTGCGCACCCTGGACGAGACTGACACCGCCGAGCTGACCGACTCCGTCCTGGACGCGGTCTTCGCCGAACTCGACCTGCTGCACCGCCACCGCATCACCCACGGCAGCGTCAACGGCGACACCGTGGGCCGGCGGCTGGACGGGCGCGTGGTGTTCACCGGCATGGCCACCGGCACCGTGGCCGCCGCGCCGCTGAAGGCGTCGCTGGACGTCGCGGCGCTGCTGACCGTGCTGGCGCTGCGCGTGGGGGAGGAGCGCGCGGTGGACTCCGCCATCCGGGTCCTGGGCCGCGAGACGGTGGCCGCGGCCCTGCCGTTCCTCCAGGCCGCCGGCATGCCCTTCGCGCTGCGCCGCCGGCTGCGCGCCCACCGCGAGGTGCTGGGCGCGCTGCGCGGGCGCATCACCGGGGCCGTGCCCGAGGCGCCCGCGCGCCCGGCCCGGCTGGAGCGCATGCGGCCGCGCACCGTGGTCAGCGTGGTGGTGGCCACCGCCGTGGGCGTGGCGCTGGCCTACCAGTTGGCTGGCGTGGACCTGTCGACCATCTCCGACGCGGACCTGGGCTGGACCGCCGCCGCCTTCGGCGCCTCGACGCTGTGCATGGTCGCCGCCGCCATGGCGCTCATGGGCTTCGTGCCGATCCGCCTGGGCCTGTGGACCACGGTGCTGGTGCAGTACGCCGGCTCGTTCGTGCGCATCGCGGCACCGGCCGGCCTGGGGTCGCTGGCGATCAACAGCCGCTATGTGGCGCAGATGGGCGCCTCACCCGGCCTGGCGATCTCGGCGGTGGGGCTCTCGCAGGCGGTCGGGCTCATCCTGCACGTGCCGCTGCTGCTGGTGTGCGCGTACTTCACCGGCACCGCCTACCTGGCCGACTTCTCGCCCTCGCCCACCGTCATCGTCGTCACCGCGGCCCTGTCGGTGGCGGTGGCGCTGGTCCTGCTGCTGCCGCGGCTGCGCCGGGCGGTCCTGGACCGCGCCCGGCCCTACTTCCAGGGCACCCTGCCCCAGTTGCTGGACCTGCTCCAGCACCCGCGCCGGCTGGTCATGGGGGTGGGCGGCACGCTGCTGCTGACGGTGGGGTTCGTCATGTGCCTGGGGTTCTCGGTGGCCGCCTTCGGCGGGCGGGCCGACATCGCCGCGCTGGCCGTGGTGTTCCTGGCGGGCAACGCGATCGGGTCGGCGGCGCCGACGCCCGGCGGCCTGGGCGCGGTGGAGGCCGCGCTGCTGGGCGGCCTGACCACGGTCGCGGGCGTGCCCGCCAGCGTGGGGCTGCCCGCCGTGCTGCTCTACCGGCTGCTGACGTTCTGGCTGCCGGTGCTGCCGGGCTGGGCGGCGTTCCACTGGCTCCAGCGGCGCAAGGCACTGTGAGGCCCGGGCGCGGCGGACGCGCCCGGGCCTGAGTGGCGGCGCCGAGGGCGGGACCCGGCGCCGCGCGGCGTGGGAGCCGATGCCGCGCGGGGCGCCGGCGGCCGCAGCGGCACCGACGGCGTTGGCGGCATCAGCCGCGGCCGTAGCGGCGGCGGAACTGCTCGACCCGGCCCGCGGTGTCGACCACGCGGCCCCGGCCTGTGTAGAACGGGTGGCTCGCGCTGGAGATCTCGACGTCGACCACCGGGTAGGTGCGGCCGTCCTCCCACTCCACGGTCTCGGTGGAGGTGCGGGTGGAACGGGTCAGGAAAGCGGTCTCGCCCGCCTTGTCGCGGAAGACGACGGTGCGGTATTCGGGGTGGATTCCGGTGCGCATGGACTGCTCCTTGAAGGTGTCGCGGTCCGCGGCGCGGGGCCGCGGACCTCCTACAACAATCGACAAGCGTTTTCATTCCCCGGGTGCGGTGAGTCCGCCGAAGGCGTCCGAGCGCGGGCGCGCCGGTGGAATCATGGGGTGCACCCGCCGCCGGTCCGCGGACCCGGGCGGCGGCCGGGGGGTGGAAAGGCGGAGGCAATGGCCAGGGACAAACTCGCCGAGGAGGCGTGGGAGGCGATGGCGCGCGCCCAGATCGCGCTGATGCGCCGATTCCAGGACGACTTTCGCGGGTGGGAGGTCACCATGCGCGAGTACGACGTCCTGTTCACCCTCTCGCGCTGCCCCAAGGGCACCCGCCTGCGCGACCTCAGCGAGCACGTGCTGCTCACCCAGCCCAGTATCAGCCGCCTGGTGGAGCGCATGGCCGAGAGCGGGCTGGTCTCGCGCGCGGGCGACCCCACCGACCGGCGCGGCATCGTGGTCGGGCTCACCGAGCGCGGCCGCGAGGTCCTGCGCCGGGTCGGCCGCGCCCACGCCGCCGCCATCCACGACTACGTCGGCACCGCGCTGACACCTGAGGAACTGCGCGCCCTGCGCGACATCGCCCTGAAACTGCGCCGCGCCCAGAGCCGCGCGGAGGGATAGGGCGGACCGGCCAGGGGCGCTTTCGCCGCCCGCCCGGGCCGCCCGCCGCCGTCTCGTCGGCCACGCCCACCATCGGGTTCACGTGCGCGTTCCCGTCTTCCTCGCCCCAGTTAGGTTGTGCGCAACTCGGTTGTGCTACATTCACCACGATCGAGGAAGGACCGAGCTTCCCATGGCCGACCCAGCCGATACCGCCGAGCCCACCGGCGCGGACACCGCCGACGCCCTCCGCCACGACCGCCAGCTCTGCTTCGCCGTCTACGCCGCCTCGCGCGCCCTCACCGGGCTCTACCGCGAACTGCTGGCCGAGGTCGGCCTCACCTACCCGCAGTACCTGGTGCTGCTGGTGCTGTGGGAGCGCGGCACGCTGTCGGTCAAGGAGCTGGGCGCGGCGCTGCGGCTGGACTCGGGCACGCTGTCACCGCTGCTGCGCCGCATGGAGGAGGCCGGCCTGGTGCGGCGCCGCCGCGAGGCGGCCGACGACCGGGTGGTGCTCGTCAGCGCCACCCCCGAGGGCACCGCGCTGCGCGCGCGGGTCCGCGGGGTACCCGGCCGGGTCCTGGCCGCCACGGGGATGACCGCGGCCGAGGCCGCCGAACTGCGCACCGCCCTCGATCGCCTCACCGGCTCCGCCGGCGCCGCAACGGCCGCACTCCGGGCGCGGCGCACGGCCGGCGGGCCGGAGCCGGCGGGAGCGGACCGCTGACCCCGGCGGGCCGCGCCCAGCGGCACATCCGTCCCAGCAGCAGACACCAGAAGGAGACCCCCATGAAGGTCATGTACACCGCCGAGGCCACCGTCGACGGCGAGGGCCGCAAGGGCCACGGCCGCACCGGTGACGGCCGGCTCGACGTCGAGCTGTCGGTGCCCAAGGGCCTGGGCGGCGACGACGGCCCCGGCACCAACCCCGAGCAGCTCTTCGCGGTCGGCTACGCCGCCTGCTTCCACGGCGCGCTGAAGAAGGTCGCCCGCGAGTCCGGCGTGAGCCTGGAGGGCTCCACCATCGACTCCAAGGTGAGCATCGGCAGCGTCGAGGACGGCCTGAGCCTGGCCGTCGAGCTGAACGTCACCGTCCCGGGCAAGTCCCAGGAGGAGGTCCAGAAGCTGGTCGAGACCGCCCACCAGGTCTGCCCCTACTCCCGCGCCACCCGCGGCAACATCGAGGTCACCCTCAACGCCATCGCGGGCTGACCTCCGCCGCCGCCGGCCGGGGCGCCCCTCGGGGCACCCCGGCCGGCCGCGTTTCGCGGCGCGGACCGACCCGACCCGGCTCACCCCCCGATCCGGCTTCGCTCCCCACCGCCGCGACCGCGTGACCGCCGGCGCGCGGGCCGACCGGCACAGCAGGGGGGAGCGGCCGCGAACGCCGGCGGTCACGGGCTGTCGGCGCCGGCCCGCGGTTGGTTACCCTGGCGGCCATGTTCGACCCCCTTATCGCGCGGGCCGGCCTGCCCGCCGCCGCCTCCCTGGCCGACGTGGTCGACGCCGTCCACCGCATCCCCTTCGGCGCGCCCAGCGTGCGCACCGCCGAGGGCACCCTCGCCGAGTGGCGCGGCACCGGCGCCACCAAGCACGCCCTGCTCGCGGCGGCGCTGCGCCGCCGCTGGCCGCACACCGAGCCGCGCCTGGTCCACCGCGTGCACCACTGCCCGCGCGACCGCGCCCGGGAGCTGTTCGGCGAGCCGGCCGCGCGGGTCCTGCCCGAGGACGGGCTGTGGGACGTGCACCGCTACCTCACCCTCGCCCTGGACGGCCGGCGCGTGGTCATCGACGTCACCTACCCCGCCATGCCCGGCTGGGACGGCGCCTCCTCCATGCCGGTGGCCGCCGAGCCCGGCACCGACCACGAGGCCGGCCCCGACGCCGACCGCGAGAAGCGGGTGCTGGAGGCGGCGCACTGCGACCCCGCCGTGCGGGAGTCCTTCCTCGCCGCCCTCACCGCCTCCCTGGCCACCGCCTGAGCCGGGAAGCGCCACATTTCCCGCAACCCGCGCGGCCCCCGCCCCGGGCGCCGCGCATCACGGGCGCGCGGCGGCGGCTCGGGGCCGCCACCGCTCGGTCGCTACCGCCCGGCCGCCCCGACCACGGGCGGCTCGGCGGGCGCCTCCACCCCCGAGGGGCGCGGACCGGAGCGGTCCAGCGTCAGCGCCGTGACCGCCGCGAGCACCACGGCGCCGCCCGCCCACTGGCCCCAGGTGAGCTGGGCGTCCAGCAGCGCCACGCCCACCAGGGCCGAGACCAGCGGGAACGCCAGCTCGCCCAGGGTGGCGCGCGAGGCGGCGGTGCGGCGCAGCCCCCAGTAGTACAGCGTCAGCGCGGCCAGGCCGGGGATGAGCGCCAGCAGCACGATCCCGGGCACCTGCCCCGCGCTGATCGCCAGGGAAGACCCCGACGCCAGCGCGATCACGAGCGCGGCCGGCAGCCCGATGGCGAACCGCAGGGCCGTGACGTGCATGAACGTCAGCCGCGCCCCGGCCAGCCGGCCCAGTACCGTGCCCGCCGCCCACAGCAGCGCGGCGCCCACCGCCAGGGCCGCGCCCTGGGCGTCGCTCACGCTCACCGCGAAGGGGTCGGGGAAGGCCAGGAACCACGCGCCCACCAGCGCGGGCGCGGCGAACAGGGCGAACCGGGGCGCCAGCCGCTCCCCGAGCAGGGCCAGGGCCAGCACGATCGCGAACACCGGTTGGAGCTTTTGCAGCACCTGCGGGGTGATGGGGTCGCCCGCCGTGAACGCCATGGTGAACAGGGTCGTGGCCAGCGCCGAGGACCCCGCGCCGATCACCACGACCGAGGCGACCACCACCGGACCGGCCTTGGCCAGCGCCCGCACCGCCGGCACGATCCAGGGCAGCAGGAGCAGCGCGATGACGACGTGCTCGTAGAAAACGATGGTGGCCGCGGGCAGCTCCCGCGCCAGCGGTTCGCGCATCAGCGCCGAGGTGCCCCACATCGCGGCGGCCAGCGCCACCGCCCACAACCGGTCCGCCTCGCGTGTCTTGGCCACGTGCCCGTCCTTCACTCGTCGTGTGCTCCGGCCGCCCCGCGCCGCGGCGCGCGCCGCGCACACCACGAAACGCCCGCGGGCGGCCGGCGCGCGGGCGATGGTGCAGCAATGCAGAACAGCCCGCCCAGCGGAGTGATTCCCCCCGGGCGGACCGGGTGGCCGGGTCCGGCCTCCCGCAGCGGTGCCGCCCGCCCCCCCGGTCATCCCCCTACCCTGCGGCCGCGCGGCGCGCCCTCGGCTCATCACCGCGCCCCGGCCGGTCACCGCGCCCGCTGCCAACGCCGGGCGCCCCTTCGCTCCCGGCTCCGCGCCTGTGCCGTGAGGCGGACGCCTCAGGCGGCGGAGTCGATCACCAGCAGGCGGTCCAGCATGTCCTGCATGGTCACCAGCCCCGCCAGCTCACCGCCCTCCTCCACCAGCGCCAGGTGCGTGCGGCTCTCCCGCATGATCCCCAGCGCGGCGTAGATGGGGGTGTCGCCCTCCAGGGTGAGCACCGGCCGCATCAGGTCGGCGGCGGTGGTCTCGGGCGGGCTGGTCAGCGCGTCGCGCACGTGCAGCACACCCACCGGGTCGGGGCCCTCGCAGACCACCAACCGCAGGTGCCCCGACTCGCGCGAGACCCGCTTGACCTCCTCCAGCGACGCCGAGGGCGCCACGGCCGCCAGCTCCTCGCGCGGCGTGGTGATCTCCCGCAGTGGGCGGGAGTTGACCTCCAGCGCGGTGGCCAACTGGTCGCGGCGGTCCTCGTCCAGGGCGCCGGCCTTGGCCGAGTGGTCCACCAGCTCCCGCAGGTCGTCGGGGCCGTGGCCGCCGGCGACCTCGTCGACCGCCTGCACGCCCACCCGGTGCAGCGACCAGTTGGCCAGCCCGTTGAGCACCACCAGCGCCGGGCGGGTCAGCCACATGAACCCGCGCATCGGCAACGCCAGCAGCGTCGCCGAGCGCTCGGGGTGGGAGATCGCCCAGGACTTGGGCGCCATCTCGCCCACCACCAGGTGGACGAAGGTGACCAGGACCAGCGCCACGATGAACGCCGCCACGTGGGAGACCGCCTCGGGCAGCCCCGCGAACAGCGGCTCCAGCATGTGCTCCACGGCCGGCTTGGTGATGGCGCCCAGCGCCAGCGTGCACAGCGTGATGCCAAGCTGCGAGCCGGCCAGCAGCAGCGACAGGTCGCGCGAGCTCTTCAGCGCCGCGCGCGCCGACAGGCTGGTCTCGGCGGCCTCCTCCAGCCGGTAGCGGCGCGCCGCCACCAGCGCGAACTCGATGGCCACGAAGAACGCGCTCAGGCCGATGATGGTCACCGTGATGACCATGGCCCACACGGGGTTCAGGTCGCTCATGCGTTCACCCCGCTGTCCTTGCCGGCGCCCTGGTGGGCCGGCGTCTCGCGCAGCTCCAGCCGCACGGTCTCGGGCACGTGCCGGTCGACCGTGCGCACGCCCAGGTCGATGGCGCGCAGCGGCTCGTCGTCGCCGGCGCCGGGATGGCGCGGCAGCTCCACGCGCACGCTGTCGCCGACCTCGGGCAGCCGCCGCAGCTCGCTGATGACCAGGCCGCCGATCGTCTCGAAGTCGCCGGAGGGCAGGTCGTGGCCGATGAGCCGCTCGACCTCGTCCACGTGCAGCGCGCCGGGCAGCAGCCAACTGCCGTCCTCGCCCACGCGCGCCTCGCCGGCGTCCTCGGGGTCGTGCTCGTCGGCGATCTCGCCCACCAGCTCCTCGGCGATGTCCTCGGTGGTGATGACGCCGGCCAGGCCGCCGTACTCGTCCACCACGCAGGCGAACTCCTCGTCGGAGGCGCGCAACTGCTCCAGCACGCCGGGCAGCGGCAGCGACCCGGGCACGAGCACGGCGCGGCGCGCGACGTCGGACACCGGCACGGAGTCCAGGTCGCGGTCGCCCAGTGCCAGCACGTCGCGCAGGCAGATGACGCCGACGATGTCGTCCACGCCGTCGCCCAGCACCGGGAAGCGGGAGTGGCCCGAGGCCATCAGCTCCACCACCCGGCTCACCGGTTCGCCGGCCTCCACGGTGGAGACCTGCGGGCGCGGGATCATCGCGTGCTCGGCGGTGCGGTCGTGGAAGTCCAGCGTGCGGTCCAGCAGCGTGGACAGCTCCGCGGGCAGGTCGCCGCTCTCGCGGGACTCCTCCACGATGTGCTCCAGGTCGCGCGGGGTGGCCGCGTGCTGGACGTCCTCCACGGGTTGGATGCGCACCGCCCGCAGCAGCAGGATCGCCGCCTGGTCGAACAGCCAGATCAGCCAGCCGAACACCCGCAGGTACACGCCGGTGGACAGGGCCAGCCAGCGCGCGACGGGTTCGGGACGGGCGATGGCGAGGTTCTTGGGGAACAGCTCACCGAAGACCATCTGCACCACGGTGGAGAACAGCAGCGCGAACACGGTGCCCACCGCCAGCCCGGTGCCGGCCGGGACGCCGGCCCAGCCCAGCAGTTCGCCCACGCCCTCGCCCATCATGGGCTCGGCCACGTAACCGACCAGCAGACCGGTGACGGTGATGCCGAGCTGGGCGCCCGAGAGCATGAACGAGGTGCGGTTGGTGATCGCGAGTGCGCGCCGGGCGCCGGAGTCGCCCTGGGCGGCGCGGGCCTTCAGGCGGGAGCGGTCCACCGCCATGTAGCCGAACTCCTGGGCGACGAAGTAGCCGGTCGCCGCGGTGATCGCCAGGATCACCAGTGCTCCGAGAAGGATGTTGAGGACGACGCTCATGTCGCGCGCACCGCCTCGGAGCGGGGAAACTCGGTGCGCACGCTACCTGGTGATGGCGGCTCGTCGGGTTCGGAGGCGCGTCCGGTGGTCAGGACGCTGCCGGTACTTCGGGACGGGTCCACGTATCCTCTCTCATCTCGTGTCTAGGGTGCTGACGAACGTGGAGCTGGAAAAATTCCCGGGCGGCGCCGGGTTGAACCCTGCGATCGGAAGGTGATCGCCGGGGGCGGCCCCAAGGGCCGGGCGCGCCCGCAGTGGGGGCGCGCGAGGGGAGGTCAGCGCGGTCGGGCGGCCTCGGAGGCGGGCGCGGCGGCGGTGTTTTCGGCGGGTTCGGCGGCCGCAACGGGGCGGCGCCATTCGCGGGCGCGGGTCTCGGCCACGGCGATGGCCGTGGCCACCGCGACGTTGAGCGAGCCCACCCGGCCGATCTGGGGGATGTAGGCCAGCGCGTCGGCGCCGTTGAGCAGCGCCGGGGAGCAGCCGTGGTCCTCGGCGCCCACGGCCAGGCAGACGTCGCCCTCCAGCGGGGCCTCGTGCAGGGGCAGCGCGGTGTCGGCCAGCTCCACGGCGACCACCCGGTAGCCGTCGGCGCGGGCGGCGGCGACCGCCTCGGCGGCGCCGCGCAGCTTCTCCCACCGCAGCTTCTGGTCGGTGCCCAGCGCGGTCTTGCCGACCTGGGGGTGGGTGGGGTCCACGGAGTTGCCGGCCAGCCACACGGTCTCGACGCCGAAGGCGGCACACGTGCGCAGGATCGAGCCCAGGTTGAAGGGCTGGGTCACCGACTCCACGATCAGGGAGACGCGGCCCTCGGTGCGCCTGCGCCACTGGCGGTTGAGTCGTTTGACGTCGGTGGGGCGCAGTTGCGTGCTCACCTGCGGTGTGTTCCTCGTGTCCGGTCGGGTCGGGGGGCCGGATCGGCCCGCCACCACGATACCGTCCGGCGCCGGCGGCCCGGAAGGCTCCCCCTCGGCCCGGCGCGGCGGGGGAGGGGCCGGGCGGCGGGCGGGCGGCGCCGGCGCCCTTGAGGGGGCGAGGGAGGGGGTCAGGCCGGGGCGGTCACCCGCAGCACGCGGAAGCCGGCGCGCGAGGCCGCGCGCTCGGTGGGCAGCCCGGACTCCTCCAGCCACCGGTGCAGGGAGTCGGCGCCCAGGTTGCGCTGCACCACCAGGTGGGCCTGGGCGCCCGGCGCCAGGCGGCCCAGCCAGGTGCGCAGCAGGGCGTGCAGCGCGTCCTTGCCGACGCGGATGGGCGGGTTGGACCACAGCGCGTCGAAGGGGCCGGCCAGGGCGGCGGCGCCGGCCGCGGAGGCGGGGGTGCCGTCGGCCGCCACCACTTGGAAATCTACGTTGTCAAGGTGGTTGCTCGCGGCGTTGCCCCGCGCCAGGTCCACCGCGCGCGTGTTGACGTCCACCCCCAGCACGCTCGCGCCGGGCGCTCGGGCGGCCATGGCCAGGGCGATGGGGCCGTAGCCGCAGCCCAGGTCCAGCAGCCGGCCGCGCGCCGGCGGCGGGGGCACCGACTCCAGCAGCACCCGGGTGCCCAGGTCCACCCGCTCGGCGGAGAACACGCCCCGGTCGGTGGCCAGGCGCAGGTGCAGGTCGGGCAGCACCAGGTCGACGCCGGCCGGCCGGCTCGCCACGCCGGGGTCGGCGCTGAAGTAGTGCTGGGGGCCTGCGGGCGCGTCGTCGCGCGGGCCGCCGTCGCGTTCCGGCACGGCCTCCTCCGTTCGGTGGCGGCGGGCCGTCCCCGCCCGCCGGGTGGAATCCAGCCGCGAACGTTACCAGGGCCGACGCGGCGCCGTGCGCCGCGCCGCGAGCGGGGCGCGGACGCGGCGGAGCGGCGTCCCGGCGCGGGGCGGCCCACATCACAATCCGACCGGTCGGTAAGGTGAGGCAACGCAGTCATGACCGAAAGGACGCAGCCTCGTGGGACGTTTCGACGGCAGGGTCGCCATCATCACCGGTGCCAGCCGGGGGATCGGGCTGGCCACCGCGCAGCGCATCGTGCAGGAGGGCGGCAGGGTGGTCGTCACCGGCCGCAAGCCCGAGCCCCTGGAGAAGGCGGTGGAGGAGCTGGGCGGCGCCAAGGCGGCGCTGGGCGTCGCGGGCAAGGCGCACGACGCCGAGCACCGGGCGGCGGTCGTGGAGCGCACCATGGCGGAGTTCGGCCGCATCGACGTCCTGGTCAACAACACCGGCACCAACCCCGTCTTCGACGCGATCGTCAACGTCGAGCCGGCCGCCATGGCCAAGATCTTCGAGGTCAACGTGATCGCCGCCGCCGCGTGGGTGGGCGCGGTGCACCGCGCGTGGATGGCCGAGCACGGCGGCGCGGTCGTCAACGTCGCCTCGCTGGCCGGCCAGCACCCCTCGCCGGGGATCGGGATCTACGGCGCCAGCAAGGCCGCGATGATCAACCTCACCCAGCAGTTGGCCTACGAGCTGGCCGGGGCGCGCGTGCGGGTCAACGCCGTGGCGCCGGCCGTGGTCAAGACGCGGTTCGCCACCGCCCTGTTCGCCGAGGACGAGGAGAAGGTCGCGGCCGGGTACCCGCTGGGCCGGCTGGGCGAGCCCGAGGACGTGGCGGCGGCCATCGCCTACCTGGCCTCCGACGACGCCTCCTGGGTCACCGGCCAGACCATCACCCTCGACGGCGGGCGCACCCTCAGCGCCGGTGTGGAGTAGCGCTCCCGCGCGTGCGGGAGCGGAGGGGCCGGCGGTCCGCGCCCGGCGGCGGCCGGCCCCCGTGTCCGCGTCCCCGCAAAGCCGCCTGACCTGCTTGAATTCGCCGGTGGTGAGGCGGAGGATGGTGGGTAGCCCCCAGATGTGAGGACCGGGCGCCGCGGCCCCGCCTTCGGCGCCCACGCGTTCGCGAGGGGAGTCGCCATGAGAGCACGTGTCGGCGACCGGCTCGTGGTCGAGGCGCGGCGCGACGACGCCCACCGCCGCACCGGTGTGGTCACCGAGGTGCGCGGCGGGCAGGGCGCGCCGCCCTACCGGGTCCGCTGGCTGGACAACGCCTCCGGCACCGAGACGCTGGTCTATCCCGGACCCGACGCCCATATCGAACGGGAGGCGGCCGGGCGCTGAGCCCGGCCGGCCCGCGACGCTGGAGGTGGGTGCGATGCACACCACGAAGCGGTGGAACATCGACGTTGTGTTGTCGGAGGAGAGCGAGGGCGATGCCGCCCGCACCCTGGCCGAGGTCGGCCTGGTGGCCGACGACGGTCCGGGGCTGCGCGGCCACGGCATGGCGCGCAAGCACCCCGCCGACGCCGACGTGCCCGAGATCGGCGACGAACTCGCCGTCTCTCGGGCACTGGCCGACCTGTCGCGGCAGTTGCGGCAGGTCGCGGCCGAGGACATCGACGAGCACACGGGGGTGCCGTGGAGCGTGTGAGCGCGGGGTGTGCGAATCCCCACGCCGCGCGGGCGGGCGCGGGGTCCGCCCGCGCCCGCCGGCACGGCGGGGCGGTGCGATCCGGCCGGATGTGGTCGCACAGGGTCACGCCGGTGTTCACTGAGGCGTGATCATGCTGGGGCAGACTCAGGCACTATGACCACCTCTTCAGGATCGCAGGCCCGCCCCTCCCGGGTGCTGGGTACCGCCGATGCCGTCACCCTGGGGGCGTCGGCCATGGTCGGCGCCGGGGTCTTCGCGGTGTTCGCCCCGGCCGCCGAGGAGGCGGGGGCCTGGCTGCTGGTGGCGCTGCTGATCGCCGCCGTGGTCGCCTACTGCAACGCCACCTCCTCGGCGCGCCTGGCCGCGCGCCACCCCGAGTCGGGGGGCACCTACGTCTACGGGCGCGAGCGCCTGGGCGAGATGTGGGGCTACCTGGCGGGCTGGGCGTTCACGGTGGGCAAGACCGCCTCGTGCGCGGTGATGGCCCTGACCTTCGCCGCCTACGTGGCGCCGGAGTGGAGCCGGCCGCTGGCGGTGGGCGCGGTGGTGTGCCTGACCGCGGTGAACTACACGGGGCTGCGCAAGTCCACCGTGGTGGCGCGGGTGCTGCTGGCGCTGGTGCTGGCGGTGCTGGCCGCGGTGGTGGCGGTGGCCCTGGGCGGCAGCGAGGCCGATCCCCGCCATCTGGACGTCACCACCCAGTGGCCGGGGTTCTTCGGGCTGCTGGGCGCGGCGGGCATGCTGTTCTTCGCGTTCGCGGGCTATGCGCGGATCGCCACGCTGGGGGGCGAGGTGCGCGACCCCTCCACCACCATCCCGCGGGCGATCGGTCTGGCGCTGGCCGGGGTGTTCGTGGTGTACCTGCTGGTGGGCGCCTCGGTGCTGACGGTGCTGGGTCGGGAGGGGCTGGCGGCCAGCGCCGCTCCGCTGGCCGACACCGTGGTGGCGGCCGGGTGGCCGCAGTTGGTGCCGGCGGTGACCGCCGGTGCGGCGGCGGCGAGCCTGGGGGCGCTGCTGGCGCTGATCCTGGGGGTGTCGCGCACGGTGGCGGCGATGGCGGCCGACGGCCACCTGCCGCGTTTCCTGGCGGGGGTGCACGAGCGCTTCGGGGTGCCCCACCGGGCCGAGTTGGCGGTGGGTGCGGCGGTGTGCGTGCTGGTGCTGGCTGCCGACCTGGGCGACGCGATCGGGTTCTCGGCGTTCGGGGTGCTGGCCTACTACGCGATCGCCAACGCCTCGGCGCTGCGCCTGGGGCCCGATGAGAACCGGCCGCCGCTGCTGGTGCCGGTGGTGGGGCTGGCCGGGTGCGTGGTGCTGGCGTTCAGCCTGCCGCTGAACTCGGTGATGGCCGGGGTGGGTGTGCTGGCGCTGGGCGCGGGCCTGTGGTGGGTGCGCCGGGTGCTGCCGGGGCTGCGCTCCTGAGCGGAGCCGCCTGGGCGGCGCCGCCGCCGGCCGCGCGGCCGGCGGCGGGGGAGTGCGCGCCGGCGGCGGCGCGGCGGTCTCAGCCGCGCAGGCCCGCGCCGGCGGCGATGGCGGCCAGCCCCTCCTGCGCGGTGCGCGACAGGGGCAGGTCGGCCAGCTCCTCGGTGGTGAACCAGGCGCAGTCGGCGGTGGAGCCCTCGACCTCGGTGACGCGGGGCGTGCCTGGGTCGGCGACGTGGGCGTGGAAGAACGTCCACACCGCGTAGGTCTGGGTGGTGGGCGTGCGGGGGTCGGGCGGGCGGTCGCTGCTGTGGTGGGTGATGGTGATGAGGGCGCCCACGCCGGCGTCCTGGTCGGTCTCCTCGGCGATCTCGCGGCGCAGCGCCGCGCGGGGGTTCTCGCCGTGGTCCACGCCGCCGCCGGGCAGGTGCCAGGTGTTCTCGCCGGGGAACCCGGGGGCGATCAGGCTGAGCAGCAGCCGCCCGGCGGGGTCGGTGACCACGCCGTAGGCGGCCAGGCGGCGCAGGGAGCGGCCGGGGCGCGCGGGCTCCTCCTCGACCAGGTCGGCGGGGGCGGGGAGCGCGGGCAGGGCCGCGGCGGCGCGCAGGGGCACGCGCCGCCCGGTGGGGGGCGCGGGGCAGGCGGCCAGGGGCGCGGTGTAGTAGAGGCGGTCGGTGTGCAGCTCCAGGGGACCCTCGGCGCTGTGCAGCAGGGTCAGTTCGGTGCGCACGTCGCGCGGGGTGAGCGGGGTGCCGGGGGGTGCGCCTGCGGCGGTGCGGGCGACCTGGGCGGGGTCCTCGCCGTAGCGGACGCGGCCGCCGGGCAGGGTCTCGCCGCCGTGCGGCGGGGCGTCGGGGTCGTCAGGCGAGGGCGGCAGCACGGCGCGGCCCTGGGGGTCGGTCCACAGCAGGTGGGCGGTGACGCGGCGGGCCGTGCGCGGCGCGGCGGGGGCGGCCATCACAGGACCGGGCCGGCGGGGCGGGCGGCGGCGGTGTGGGCGGCGCGTGCCAGGTTGCGGACCTCGTCCAGGCCGGTGACCACGGTGATGTCGTGGGGGGCGGCGGCCTCGCCGCCGTCGTGGCGGTCGATGAGCAGGGGGTGCAGGCCGGCGGCGATGGCGCCCAGGGCGTCGGCGCGGACCTGGTCGCCCACGTGCCAGGTGCGCGCGGGGGGCACGCCCACGCGCTGGCAGGCGACGTGGAAGATGCGGGGGTCGGGCTTGCCGGCGCCGACGGTGTCGGCGCACACGACCGCGCTGAAGTAGTCGGCGATGCCCAGCCGGGCGAGCTTGTCGGTCTGCAACTGCTCGATGCCGTTGGTGACCACGGCCAGGCGCACGCCGTTGCCGGCCAGGTCGTTGAGCACGGGGGCGACGTCGCGGAAGGGCGCCCAGGCGGAGCGGTGGGCGGCCAGGTAGCGCTGGTAGAGGTCGTCGCAGGCGGCGTCGGCGATGTGGGAGTGGCCGGCCTGGACGGCGAGGGCGCGCACGCGTTCGCGGCGCTGCTCGGCCAGGGTGAGCCGGCCGGCGATGTAGGCGCCGAAGGAGATGTCGGTCTGGACGTCCCAGAGGCGGCGCGCGGCGCCGAAGTCGGGGTGGCCCAGGAGTTCCATGAGGGTGCGCAGCCCGGCCGAGCTGGCGGCGCGGTCGTCGAGCAGGGTGTCGTCGAGGTCGAAGAAGATGGCCTCGGGGGCGGGGGCTGTAGCGGGCATGGGTCCTTTTCCGTGTATCCCGACTTGGGGGCAAACATCCCCACGATACTCGGCGAGCTGGGGAAACGCGGTTGGGGCCGTCCGTTGGCGGTGGAGCGGCCGGCGGGCCGCGGCCCCGGCGCGCACCCTCGCGGGGGGTGCGCCAGGTTGGAGGGCGCGCGCGGCGGCCAGGCTCCCGGGTGGCCGGATGAGGCCATCGCGCGGGCCGAGGAGGCGGGCGGGTCGGGGTCAGGGCACCCGCTGGCCGAAGGCGAGGGCGGCCACGGCGGTGGCGCCGGCCAGCAGCAGGGCGATGCCCACGAAGTGGGTGACGATCTCGCGGTCGACGGTCTCGCTGCCCAGGGAGGAGCCGATGTCGTCGTAGACCTCGGTCAGCTCGGCCTCGGACTCGGCCTCGTAGAAGTAGCCGTCGGTGTCCTGGGCCAGGCGCTCCAGGGCGTCCTTGTCGATGTCGGCCTCGACGGGTTCGCCGTTGATCTCGATGATGGCGGCGCCGGTGCCGAAGGCGATGGTGGAGACGGGCACGCCCATGTCGGCGGCGGCGCGGCTGGCCGAGGTGATGGGCCGGCCGCTGGTGTTCTCGCCGTCGGAGAGCAGCACGATGGCCGAGGGCGGGGGGTCCTCGCCGGCCTCCTCGTCGAAGGAGCTGATGGCCTGGAGCGAGGTGAACACGCCCTCGCCGATGGCGGTGCCCGGGGTCATCTGGAGGTTCTCGATGGAGTCGGTGACCGCCTGGTGGTCCTGGGTGGGGGAGGAGACCACGCTGGCGGTGGCCGAGAACACGACCAGGCCCACGTTGAACCGGTCGGGCAGGGACTCCACGAACCCGCGGGCGGACTCCTTGGCGGCGGTGAGGCGGTTGGGGTCGACGTCGTTGGCGGCCATGGAGGGCGACACGTCGATGGCGACCATGATGGTGGCGCGTTCGCGCGGGACCTCCACCGGCATGGCCGGGCGCGCCATGGCGCCGATCAGCACCGCGACGGTGAGGAAGAACAGGGCCGAGCTGAGGTGGCGCCACCAGCCGGGCCGCGCGGGGGCGACCCGGTCCAGCAGGGCGAGGTTGGTGAAGCGCAGCGTGTACTCGCGGCGGCGGTACTGGAGCAGCACGTAGACGGCGACGAGGGCGGCCAGGACCACAAGCAGCCACAGCCATCCAGCGGAGAGGAAGGTCACCCGGTCGTCCTTTCTGCCTGCCTGCGTGGGTCCTGCCGCGCGGCGCGCGGGTGCGGTCGGGCGGCGGGGGCCGCGGCGGCGCGCCCCCCGCGGGATCGCTTCAGCGCGGCACCGCCGGTGTGTGGCGGGCCAGGCGGTGGGCGGTGCGGCGCTGCTCGATCACGAACCGGGCCATGTCGACGACCCAGTCGCGGTCGGTGCGCAGCACCAGGTGGGGCACGCCGCAGCGGCGCAGTCCGGCGCGCACGGCGGCGCGCTGGGCCTGGGCCGCCTGGCGGTAGTCCGCCCGCACCCTGGGGGTGAGGCGGACCTCGCGGGTGCGCCCGGTCTCGGGATCCTCCATCGTGACCAATCCTATGTCGGGCAGGTCGAGTTCGCGGGGGTCCAGGATCTCCACCGCCAGGACCTGGTGGCGTCCGGCCAGGCTGCGCAGCGGCCGCTCCCAGGTGGCGGGCGCGGCGGGGCCGGAGTCGGGCGGGGTGTCGAGGAAGTCGGAGATGACCACGCGCAGGCCGCGCCGCCCGCGCGCGCGGGCGAGGTCGTCCACGGCGTCGGCGAGGGTGGCGCCGCCGGGCGGCGCGGGGCCGCTGGGGGGCGCGGCGGCCACGGTGGACAGCAGCGCCATCAGGGCGGCCTTGCCCGAGCGGGCGGGCCAGCGGCGCAGCCGGCCCCGGTGCAGGAAGTGCGCGCCGAAGCGGTCGCCCACGCGCTGGGTGAGGACGGTGACGGCGGCCAGGGCGCCGATGGCGATCTCGCGCTTTTGCTCGCGGACGGTGCCGAAGTCCATGCTGGCCGAGAGGTCCAGCAGGGTCCAGCTCTCCAGTTCGCGGTCGGCGACCAGGTCGCGCACGTGGGGGTGGGTGGTGCGGGCGGTGACCGACCAGTCCATCATGCGGACGTCGTCCTCGCCGGGCTGGTACATGCGGGCCTCGGCGGGTTCGCTGCCGGGGCCGGCGCGCAACCCCAGGTGCTCGCCGTGCAGCAGGCCCTCCAGTCGGCGGATGACGCGCAGGTCCAGGCGGTGCAGGGCGGCGTGCATGCGGGGGTCGAAGCCCGGTGCGACGTAGCGCTCGGCCATGGCGGGTGCCTACCGGGCGGCCACGGCGGCGGGGTCGCCGCCGGGCGGGTCGTCCCAGATGACGCGGGGCGGGGGGACGGTGGCAAGCACCCGGTCGACGATCTGGGTGGTGGTGACGCCGTCGGCCAGGGCGTCGAAGGTGAGCACGAGGCGGTGGGCCACGATGTCGCGGGCCAGCACGCGGACGTCCTCGGGCAGGACGTAGTCGCGGCCGCGGATGAGGGCCAGCGCGCGGGCGGCGGCGACCAGGCCCAGGGTGGCGCGGGGGCTGGCGCCGACCTCCAGGACGCGGCGGAGTTCGGGCACGCCGTAGTTCTCGGGTTCGCGGGTGGCCATGACCAGGCGCACGACGTAGTCGGCGATGAGCTGGTGGACGTGGACCCGCTCGGCGTCGCGCTGCAACTCCAGCAGGGTGACGGGGTCGAGGACCTGGTGGGGTTCGGGCGGGCTGGTGCTCATGCGGCGCAGGATCTCCATCTCCTCGTGCGCGCGCGGGTGGGGCACCACGACCTTCATCAGGAACCGGTCGCGCTGGGCCTCGGGCAGAGGGTAGACGCCCTCGGACTCCACGGGGTTCTGGGTGGCGATGACGACGAAGGGGTCGGGCAGGGGGTAGGTGGTGCCGCCCAGGGAGACCTGCTTTTCGGCCATGACCTCCAGCAGTGCCGACTGGACCTTGGCGGGGGCGCGGTTGATCTCGTCGGCCAGCACGAAGTTGGCGAAGACGGGACCCAGTTCGACGTCGAACCGCTCGGCGGAGGGGCGGTAGATGCGGGTGCCCACGATGTCGGAGGGCACGAGGTCGGGGGTGAACTGCACGCGGGAGAAGGAGCCGCCGGTGACCTTGGCCAGGGTGGACACCGCCAGGGTCTTGGCGATGCCGGGGACGCCTTCGAGCAGGCAGTGGCCGCGGGCGATGAGCGCGACCATGGTGCGTTCGACCATCTGGTCCTGGCCGACGATGACGGTGGAGACCTCCTGGAGGGCGGCGCGCAGCAGCCGGGTGGGCTCGCCGGTGGACTCCGCCGCCCCGCGCCGGCGCGGCTCGGGGCCGTCGTCGTGCCCGGCAGCGGCATCGGTGTCCGGCATGTCTCCCGCCTTTCCGCGGGCGGCGGGATACGCCTGTGCTCCGCCGCCGGGTACGTTGATGGTCACGCACCGGCGATGCTACCCGTTCGCGCCGTGAGGAACCGGTCGTGTCGGGGCATTGGTGTGGATGTTGCGACAAGCGCGAGGAGGGCTTCGCCGTGCCGCTGGCAGAGGAGGATCCGCGCCAGCTCGGGCCGTTCCGGCTGAGCGAGCGGGTCAGCTCCCGTGCCGAGGGGGTCGTCTACCGGGGGAGCGACGCGCGCGGGCGCGGGGTCACCGTGGCCATGCTCAGCGCGGGCGCGGCGGCCGACCCGGCGGCGCGCGACCGCTTCCGCGCGGCGGTGCGCAAGGGCGCGGGCGTGCCCGGCGCCCCCCGGGTGGCCGGGTCCAACCTGACGGGCACGGCGGCGGTGTGGGTGGCCGTGCGGGAGGGGCAGGGCAGCGGCGCGGAGGCGTTCCTGGCGCCGGTGGGCATAGCGGGGGCCGGGGCGGCGGGCGGGCTCGGTGCCGCCGGTAAGGGCGGTGCGGGCGGTGGGGCCGAGGCGGCCCCGGCCTATGCGCCCTACTGGGCCGGGCGCGGGGGCCGGCCGGCGGGCTCGGTGTGGTCGCGGGCCGTGGGGCTGCGGCGCTCCCCGCCGGGGGCGGCCGCGGCGGCGCACCCCAACTGGACCGTGGTGGCGGCCCTGCTGCTGGTGCTGCTGCTGTTCGGCGTGCTGATGGTGGTGCTGTTCCTGCTCTTGCAGACCGTGGCGCCGAGGGCCGGGCAGTCCCCGGACCCGCCGCCCTCCTTCACCCCCGGATCCCAGCCGCCCACCGAGGCGCCCACGCCCACGGGGGAGGGGACCACCCCCGATGAGGACGGCGACCAGCCCCTGCCCACCCCGTCGCCGGGCGGGCCGTCGGTGTCGCCCAGCGGCAGCGACGTGCCGTCGGTGGAGCTGGACGAGGACGACTACCCGCCGGGCGGAGTCCCGATGGACCCCGACGACCAGGCGTAGCCGTTGCCGGCGAGGTGATGCCGGCGGGGTCTCCGCCCCGCTCCGGTGCCCCGTTGGATCCTTGGCCACCGCCTCGGCTGATCGGACATAAGGAATCTACGGCGTAAAGGCGCTCGTCTCATCCCACGCGACGTGGCCGGGCACGAAGGCCAGGACGTCGCGCCCGCGACCGTCCATCCCCCGGTACCGGGGAGCGCCGGGCCAGCCCCTGTCCTCCAGCAGCCGAAGGAGCGCGCGCGAAGGCGCCGCGGGCGCCCGGGGGGCGGTGGACCGCGTCGCCGACGCGGACCACTCCGCTTTGCGAGCCGCCGGGCATAAAGGACTCCGCCATGCGGTCATCCTTCCCGAGCGCCGCCGCGCGGCACACCGGCGCGCCCCAGCGCGGTTGGCGCGCGCTGCGGTGCGGTAGGACGGCCAACGCGAGACCGCACACCAAGGTGAGGAGATGTGGCGATGGCGCTGCTGAGCGAGGAGCAGATCACCGAGGGCCTGGCGGGCCTGGAGGGCTGGGAGTGGGACCGCGAGGCGGGGGCGCTGCGGCGCAGTGTGGAGATGCCCGACTTCATCAGCGGCATCCACCTGGTCACCGCCGTGGCCCGCGCCGCCGAGGAGGTCGACCACCACCCCGACATCGACATCCGCTACACCACGGTCACCTTCCACCAGACGACCCACGCCGCCGGCGGGATCACCCGGGCCGACCTGGACATGGCCGCGCGGATCGACGCGCTGGCGGCCGAGGCGCTGCCCCGGAGCTGACCGCTCCGCCTGACCGGCCGGCCCCACACGGTACGCCGCCCGCGGCCCGCCGGGCCAGTTCGCGGCCACGGTCCGCGCCCGGTGCGCCGGGGCTCAGGCGCGGGGCGGCGGCGGGGCCAGGCGGGTGCGGCGGATCTTGCCCGAGGGGCTGCGCGGCAGGTGGTCGGCGAAGGTGATGCGGCGGGGGTAGGCGTGCGCGGCGAAGCGGGTGCGCACGGTTTCGCGCAGCTCCTCGGCGAGCCGGTCGTCGCCCTCAAGCCCCTCGTGCAGCACCACGGTGGCGGCCACCAGTTGACCGTGCAGGTCGTCGGGCACGCCGTAGACGGCGGCCTCGGCCACGGCCGGGTGCTCCAGCAGGGCCGACTCCACGTCGAAGGGGCCGATGCGGTAGCCGGAGGTGAGGATGGCGTCGTCGTCGCGGGAGGCGAAGTACAGCCGCTCCTGGCGGTCGCGGGTGCCGGTGTCGCCGGTGAGGTACCAGCGGCCGTCGGGGGTGAACCGCGCGGCGGTGGCGGTGGGGGCGTCGGCGTAGCCGGTGAACCACATGAGGGGGCTGGCCTTGGTGTCGACGGCGATGCGGCCGAAGGCGCCGGGGGGCGCCTCCTCGTCGGCGACGGGCTCCAGCACGGTGACCGTCCAGCCGGGCAGGGCGATGCCCAGGGAGTCGGGGGCGGGTTCGTCGGTGAGGCCGGGGTGGTTGGGGTGGCCCACGCACATGCCCAGTTCGGTCTGGCCGTAGTGGTCGCGCACGGCGACACCGAAGGCGTCGGCGGCCCAGTCGACGACGTCGGCGCTGAGGGGTTCGCCGGCGCTGGAGAGGCGGCGTACGGCGATCTCGGGCGGCATGGTCTTCAGGGTGGCGCGCAGGGTGCGGTAGACGGTGGGTGAGGCGGCGAGGTTGGTGACCTCGTAGGTGGCCAGCACGTCGAGGGTGAGTTCGGGGTCGAAGCCGGCGCGCAGGTGCAGGGTGCGGTGGCCGGCGAGCAGGGGTGAGATGAGGCCGTGGTAGAGGCCGTAGGTGCCGCTGGGGTCGGCGGTGTTCCAGTAGACGTCGTCGGCGTCCACGTCGAGGCCGTAGTGGTGGTAGGCGTGGAAGGCGGCCAGGGCGCGTACGGGGACGGGGATGGCGCGGGCGCCGCCGGCGGCGCCGGAGGTGTGCAGGAGGAGGAAGGGTGCGCTGCCGCCGACGGCGGCGGGGCGCGGGGGCGGTGCGCCGGCGCCCAGGGCGGTGAGGGACTCCAGGGTGTGGTCGCCGGGGTGGGCGGTGGGGCCGGTGGTGGCGATGAGGCGGCCGGGGGCGGACTCGAGTTTGGCGCGCTGGTCGTCGTCGCAGACCACGAGTTTGGCGGCGGGGTGGGCGAGGCGGTGGGCGATGGCGGTGGGGGCGAAGGCGGTGAGGAGGGGGACGTGGACGGCGCCCAGGCGCCAGACGGCCAGGGCGGTGACGGCGAGGTCGGTGCCTTTGTCCAGGAGGGTGGCCACGTGGTCGCCGCGGCCGATGCCCGCGGCGGCCATGCCGGCGGCGAGCGCGGCGGAGCGGTCGGCGAGTTCGCCGTAGGTGAGGTCGCGGGAGTCGAGGTCGGGGCCGATCTCGGTGAGGGCGACGCGGTCGCGGGGGTGGCGCTCGCACAGCAGGTGGGCTACGGCGGCGGTGGGGCTGTCGTAGGCGGCCAGCCAGTCGCGGACGTGCTGCGCCGGGTCGGGCATCGGTGGTGGTCCCCTTGTCCGGTGGTCGGGCGGGTTGTGCGGTCTCGTACCAGAGTATGTCCCTGTGTGTGATGGTCGCCTCTGGAGCGGGCGACGCAGGTCTCACGGGGTGCGGGGGTGGTGTGGCGGCGGTGCGGCGGGGTCGCCAGGATGGGGGCATGGACGCTGCTGCGGTGACACGACGGTTCGGGTTGGGCGAGGCGGTTCGGGTGTGGCTGGAGGAGGCCGCGGACCTGCCGCTGCCCGAGGGCGGGGTGCCGGTGGCGCCGCCGGAGCGGGCGCGGGCGGCGGTGGCGCCGCTGGGGCTGGCGCCGGGTGATGCCGAGGAGCTGGTGGCGGCGTGGCCGGACGCGGGGTGGCCGGTGGAGCTGCTGTGGGTGGTGGAGCGGATGTATGCCCGGTTGGCCGACGACCTGGCGCGGGGGCGGCGGGAGTGGCGCGACTGGCCGGTGCTGGTGGAGGCGGCGGACGTGCGGGTGCGGTGCGCGGTGCTGGTGGCGCTGGCGGCGGCGGTGCCGCTGCTGCGGGCCCATCACGCGGCACACGGGGTGCCGGAGGAGGTGTCGGCGGCGACGGTGGCCGACACCGGGCGGCATGTGGCCCAGACGCGCACCATGTACGGGCGGCTGGGGTTGGAGACGTCGACGTGGATGGCGCTGCACTTCCGCGGCGGGCTCTATGAGTTGGGGCGGTTGCAGTACGAGCCGAACCGGGCGGGTGCGGAGGGGCCGGTGGCGTGGTATCCGCGTGAGGAGGCGGCGCGGCGGGGGCCGGAGTGGGCGTGGGGGGCGCCGGTGCTGCGGCTGCACATCCCGGTGATGGGTCGGCTGGACGCGGCGCGGGTGGGGGAGTCGCTGGGGCGGGCGCGGGGGTTCTTCCGCGCGCACTTGGGGGTGGACTACCCGTTGGCGTCGTGCTCGTCGTGGCTGCTGGACCCGCAGTTGGCGGAGTACCTGCCGGAGTCCTCCAACATCGTGGCGTTCCAGCGGCGGTTCACGCTGGTGGAGGAGGAGCGGGAGGTGTCGGGTGACGCCGACGTGTTCCGGTTCGTGTTCTGGCGGCCGCGGGTGGAGGTGGAGGCGGTGCCGCAGCGGACGCGGCTGGAGCGGGCGGTGGTTGCGCACCTGCGGTCGGGGCGGCACTGGCGGGTGCGGACGGGGTGGCTGCGGCTGGACTAGGCCCCAGGGTCAGGGGGTGTCGGGGGGCGGGGGGTCGTCGGCGGGGTCGGGGCGGCTGGTCCAGCCGCTGGTGCGGACGCGGCCCGCGCCGTCGCATTCGCGGCAGCGGCGGGGCACGACCATCTCGCCGGTGAGGTCGCTGCCGCCGTAGCCGACGACGGTGACCCGCAGGCCGCTGCCCTGGCAGGCTTGGCACACGATCATCAGGTCCATCCCCGCAGCATAGGGGCTGATCGGGCGGGGTGCGGGGCTCAGGCGGGGGCGGTGAGGTCCAGGGCGGCGAGCAGGGCGGTGACGTGGCGCTGGTCGTGTTCGAGGACGGGGGCGTACTCGCAGACGGCCACGCCCACGACGTCGTGGTGGGCGGTGATGGCGGCCAGGGTCTGGGCGACGTGGTGGGGGCGGGGGCCGCCGGGGGCGGGGACGCCGACGGCGGGCAGGTCGGCGGGGTCGCAGACGTCGAGGTCGAGGTGGATGTAGGCGGGTGAGCCGGCGGGGCGGCCGGCGGTGGGGGCGTGGGGGTGGCGGGCGAGGTCGCCGGGGTGGTGGTGGGCGATGCGGTGGGCGGTGATGTGGTCGCGTTCGGGCGGGTCGAGGTCGCGGGTGCCCACGA
Source organism: Streptomonospora mangrovi (assembly GCF_027604915.1). Lineage (GTDB taxonomy): Bacteria > Actinomycetota > Actinomycetes > Streptosporangiales > Streptosporangiaceae > Streptomonospora > Streptomonospora mangrovi. The sequence continues at coordinate 233,189 of NZ_JAJAQC010000004.1, read as the reverse complement.
GGACGACCTGGGCGGGGGTGAGGGCGGGGCGGGCGGGGGCGCCGGTCATGTCGGGGTGGCCCTCGCCGAGCAGGGCGCGCAGGCCCATGCCGTGGGCGGTGCCGCTGGGGGAGGTGCGGGGGGTGTTGAGGTCGGCGTGGGCGTCGACCCAGTAGAGGGTGAGGCCGGGGTGGCGGGCGGCGAGGTGCTGGACGGCGGGGATGTCGCAGGCGCAGTCGCCGCCGAGGGTGAGGACGCGGTGGGGGTCGCGGTGGGCGAGGCGGTCGCGGGTGCGGTGGAGGGTGTCGGCGACGGAGTCGAGGTTGCGGATGCCCTCGCGGGTGTGGCGGGGGGCGTCGGGGACGGCGACGTGGAGGCGGCCGGTGCTGGTGGGGACCAGGCGGGCGAGTTCGGCGGCGCCGGCGGCGACGCGGAGGTCGTCGGCGCCTTGCCAGAGAGGGATGACCAGATCGACGTCGCGCTGCCACACCATGGACCCCACCCTAGGGCCGGTGCGGGTGGGCGGGGCGGGTTTTGGGCGGGGGCGGGTGTCCGGCGGTGGCCGGAAGGTGGGGCCGGTGCGCCCTTGACACGCGGGGGTCAGGCGGCGGGTTTGGCGGCGGTGACGCGCAGGCGGCGGTAGTCGGCCCACCAGGAGCCGCTGTGGTGGAGGCGGGGGCGCAGGCGGTCGGCGAGGTGGGCCAGGAAGGCGTCGGGGTGGGGGACGCCGTCGATGAGGTGGGAGCCGAACATGCGCACCCAGGCGGCGAGGCCGTCGTCGCCTTCCAGGCGGGTGGGGCGGTCGAACAGCCAGGCGCCGGTGACGGTGAGGCCGGCGGCGGCCAGGACGGCGGAGTACTCGGCGATGTCGGGGAAGTACCAGGGCTGGGCGGCGGGCGGCAGGTTCTGTTCGGCGCGCAGGGCGCGGGCGGCGGTGTCGATGGCGGCGACGTTGCCCTGGCCGCCGAACTCGGCGGCCAGGCGCCCGCCGGGTCGCAGGGCGGCGGCCAGGGCGGTGGCGGCGGCCGGGGCCTCGGGGATCCAGTGGAGGGTGGCGTTGCTGAAGACGGCGTCGAAGTCGGCGTCGGCGAGGTGGAGGGTGCGCAGGTCGGCCACGCGCAGGTCGAGGTCGGGGAAGCGGTCGCGGGCGCGCTGGACCATGTCGGGGCTGGCGTCGACGCCGACGACGTGGGCGCCGGTGGCGCGCAGGGCGTCGGTGAGGTCGCCGGTGCCGCAGCCGGCGTCCAGGACGCGTTCGCCGGGGCGGGGGTCCAGGTCGGTGATGAGGTCGGTGCCGTAGGCGGCGACGAAGGCGTGGCGGGTGTCGTAGAGGTGGGGGTTCCACTGGTGTGCTGCCATGGGGGCAACCTACCGTGTTGTCTCATTGATTGGTATTGGCATCTCATATCGCGAGAATTTCGGGCGGCGGGGCGGCGCGTCGGGCTCCGAATGTGCGCGGGGGATGCGCTTTGCGGGCCTCCCTGAGAGAATTCACAGGAATTTCGGTGCAACGACTTGTTTGTAACGAGGAGATCACGCCACCATGGTGGGATCGTCGGGTGTGTCGCCGCCGCGTCGCACCGGGCGGTTTCGCATCCGGTGAACCTGTGACCCTCGGTGACCCCGTGGCCCCGTACGGAAATGCGCCCGTGACCATAGACACCCGTTCCGCACTCCACCGTCCCCCGTCCCCGTCGGCGGCTCCCGCGGCCGCGCGCCGGTTCCTGCCCGAGGTGCAGGGGCTGCGCGCGGTGGCGGTGCTGCTGGTGCTGATCTACCACGTCGACCACGACCTGCTGCCCGGCGGCTACGTCGGCGTCGACGTGTTCTTCGTGATCTCCGGCTTCCTGATCACCACCCTGCTGCTGCGCGAGGCGCGCGAGACCGGCCGGGTGTCCCTGGCCGGGTTCTACGTGCGCCGGATCCGGCGCATCCTCCCGGCGGCCGGGCTGGTGCTGGCCGTCACCGGCGCGCTGTCGTTCGTGCTGCTGCCCTCGCCGCGGCTGCTGGACACCGCGATGCAGTTGGCGGCGAGCGCCTTCTACGTGGAGAACCTGTTCCTGGCCGACCAGGCGGTGGACTACCTGGCGGCCGAGACCGCGGCCAGCCCGGTGCAGCACTTCTGGTCGCTGGCGGTGGAGGAGCAGTTCTACCTGGTGTGGCCGCTGCTGTTCGTGGGCTGGGCGGCCCTGCCGCGCCGGCGGCGCAGCACGTGGTGGGTGCTGGGGGGCGCGGCCGCGGTGCTGGCGGCCTCCGTCGCCTACTCGGTGGTGCTGACCCCCGACAGCCCTCAGCAGGCGTACTTCCTGCCCCAGACCCGCATGTGGGAGCTGGCGGTGGGCGGTGTGCTGGCGGTGGTGCTCAGCCGCCGCGAGGTCCCCGCGGCGCTGCGGTGGGTCCTGGGCTGGGCGGGCCTGGCGGCCATCGGCGCCGCCGCCTGGTACTACAGCGACGAGACCGCGTTTCCGGGGTGGGCGGCGGCGCTGCCGGTGCTGGGGGCGGCCGCGGTGATCGCCGCCGGGCACAACGGGCGGTTCTCCTCCTATGAGCTGCTGTCCACCGCGCCGGCCCGGTTCGTGGGCGACATCTCCTATGCCCTGTACCTGTGGCACTGGCCGCTGATCGTGTTCACCATCAGCATGACCGACGCCGACACCCTCACCCCGCTCTACGGCGCCCTGGTGGTGGTGGCCTCCTTCCTGCTGGCCTGGGCCACCAAGGTCGCCGTGGAGGATCCGGTGCGCCGGTTCGGGCTGCTGCGCACCGGGCGTTCGGCGGCGGTGTTCGCGGTGGTCTCGGCGCTGGCCGTGGGGCTGATCGCGGCCGGCCAGTACGCCCGGTTCGAGGGGCTGCGCAGTGTGCGGTTCGACCCGGTGGTGCACGTGGGGCCCTCGGCGCTGGCCACCTCCGAACCCGAGGGCTCGCCCGAGGAGCCCACCTACCCCTCGCCGGTGACCGCGGCCGACGACCTGCCCTCGGTCTACGGCGACGGCTGCCAGGCGTCGGTGCCCGAGGTCGCGCTGAACCCCTGCGTCTACGGCCCCGAGGACGCCGACACCACGGTGGCGGTGGTGGGCGACTCCCACGCCGCGCACTGGGTGCCGGCGCTCCAGCGCCTGGCCCACGAGCGCGGGTGGCGGGTGCACACCTTCACCAAGTCCTCCTGCGGGTTCACCTCGGCCACCCTGTGGCTGTCGGACAAGAACCGCGACTACACCGAGTGCGTGGAGTACAACGACGCCGTGGTGCGGGAGCTGACCGGCGAGCTGCGCCCCGACCTGGTGTTCACCAGCTCCAGCACGATGGCCGACCTCTCGGGCGCGGAGTCCAAGAGCCAGGACCGCGCCGAGATCGCGGCGGGCATGGCGAGCCTGTGGGAGCCGCTGGAGGAGGCCGGCAGCGAACTGGTGGTCATCCGCGACACCCCCAAGTCGCGGCCCCGCCTGCCCGAGTGCGTGGCGCGCCACACCCGCGCGCCCGGGGAGTGCGCCAACACCCAGGCCGAGGCGTTCGCCGAGGACGACCCCCAGGTGATCGCCGCCGAGGAGACCGACGCCGACGTCACCCTGGTCGACCTCACCGACGAGTTCTGCGTGGGCGGCACCTGCCCGCCGGTGATCGGCAACGTGCTGGTCTACCGCGACAGCCACCACCTGACCGCCACCTACTCCCGGCTGCTGGCGCACTCCCTGGCCGAGGCCGCCGGCGAGGTCCTGCGGGTGTGAGGGGTGCGCCCCGGCCCGCGCGGTGCGGGTCGGGGCGCACCCACCCGCACCGCCCGTGCGGGGCGGGGTGTGAGTACGGAATTTGAGTACGCGTACTCGGGTGCGCGGGCCGGGCGCGGACCAGCATGGTGCCATGAGCACCACACCGGTCCGGCCCGCCACCACCTCGGCCTTCTTCCTCCAGTCGGCGCTGTCCTTCGGGATCTCGGGGATCGCGGTGTCGGCGGGCATCGTGTTCCTGCCCGTGGACGCCTGGATGCGCGCGTTCCTGGCCCTGGGCGTCCTCTACGTGGTCACCTCGGCGTTCACCCTCGCCAAGTGCGTGCGCGACCGCCACGAGGAGACCACCGTCTCCAGCCGGGTCGAGCAGGCCCGCCTGGACAAGCTGCTCGCCGAGCACGACCCGTTCAAGGTCGACCCCGTCTGACGCGGCGCGGCCCCCCCACCGCCCCCCCCCGGCGGCGGTCGGTGCGGGGGCCGCGCCCTCAGCGCGCGCCCAGCAGCGCGGCCACCCGGGCGCCCGCCCAGGCCTCCGCGGCGCCGGGGCGCCCGGCCAGGTAGGCGCCCGCCCGCGCGGGGCTCCACCCGTGGGCGGCGAGCAGGCCCGCGCCGATCACCGCCAGGTAGGCGGCCGCGGGCGCGGCGGGCGCCACGTCGGCCTGGGACCAGTGGGCGGTGAAGGTGAAGGCGGGGCGGCCCTCGATGTCGCCCAGCCGCAGCAGGGTCTCGTAGCGGCCCGGCCCCAGCCGCAGCCGCTCCCCGGGGGCCAGGGCGCGCAGGTCGGGCGGGTCGCCCGGGTCGCGGTACATCTCCTGGGCGGCGATGTCGGCGAACTGCCCGGCGGTGACCAGGTAGGCCCGGGCGGGCGCGGCTCCGGGCAGGCCGGGGTCCAGCATCGCCAGCCCGCCGCCCCACATGGGCGAGGCCAGGGCGAAGTAGATGCCGCCGGGCAGCCAGACGCGCCGCACGTCGCGCGGGGGGCGGGTGTCGCTGCAGCCGGGGTTGGCGCGGCTGCCGCCCGGCGGGACGCCCCCGGCCAGGTAGCAGTCGAAGCGGTCGCGGGACATGTTGGCGCCGTAGCTGGCGTACCACACCAGGTTGTGCACGCGCGGGCTCCTTGGTCGCCGGGGGCTCGGGGGACTCGGAGGCTCGGGGCTTCGGGCCTCGGGCTTGGGGTTCGCCGGGGCGGGGCGCGGGTGTCAGGCGGGGGCGCTACCGGCCGGTGCCGTGTCGGCGCGGGCGGAGCCCACCGGGGTGTCGCCCTGGGGTGCGGTGCCGGCCGGGGCGGTCAGGCGGCGCTCGAAGCACACGCTGGCCGGGGCGCCGACGTAGGGGCCGAACTGGGGGATCTCGCGGTAGCCGCAGCGCTCGTAGAGGCGGATGGCCTCGGGCTGGAGGGGGCCGGTCTCCAGGCGGACGACCGTGGCGCCGCGCTCGCGCCCGGCCTCCTCCAGGGCGTGCAGCAGCAGCCCGCCGATGCGGCGGCCGCGCCACTGGGGGACCACGTACATGCGCTTGATCTCAAAGGCGGTGTCGTCGATGCGGCGCAGGGCGCCGCAGCCGATGGCCTCGCCGGTGTCGGCGTGGTGGGCGGTGAGGAACAGCGCGACGCTGTCGGAGGAGGGCTTGGCCCCGGCCTCCAGGTCGGCGCCGTAGCGCTCCAGGGTCTCGCGCTCCTGGTCGGCCCGCAGGCGCGCCCCGGCGGCGTCGTCCCAGGGTGTCTGCCGGATCTCGATTCGCACGACTGGTGAGCCTAGCCGCCCTGGGCGGTGGCGGCAGCCAACGGGGGCGCCTGGTGGGGGCGCAGCCGGTACAGGACGTGGCGCCGCAGGCGGTGGCCGGGGGGCAGGTCGGGGTGGTCGAAGTCGTCGGCGGGGTCGCGGGTCATGCCCAGGCGGCGCATGACGGCCTGGGAGCGGAGGTTGTCCACGGCGGTGAAGGACACGATCTCACCGAGCCCGGCGCGGGTGAAGCCGTGGTGCACGGCGGCGGTCGCGGCCTCGGTGGCACAGCCCTGGCCCCAGGCGTGGTGGGCCAGGCGCCAGCCGACCTCCACGGCCGGGGTGAAGTGGGCGGTGAAGGCGGGGCGGGACAGGCCGGTGAAGCCGATGAAGGCGCCGGTGGCGGCGACCTCCACCGCCCACAGCCCGAACCCTTCGGCGGCCATGCGCGCCTCGATGCGATCGGCCAGCGCGTCGGACTGGGCGCGGGTGAGGGGCGCGGGGAAGTGCTCCATCACCCGGGGGTCGGCGTTGAGGCGGGCGAAGGGCTCGCGGTCCTCGGGTCGCCAGGGCCGCAGGATGAGGCGTGCGGTGCGCAGCCGGACCTCTGCCGCGGCAGGCCGGGAGGAGTCACGGTCACCCATGCCGCGCAGCCTACCCCGGCACACCCGGCTTTCACGGCGGCGGTGGGCGGCGGCGGTGGCGTGAGCAACGGGGCGGCGACGGCGAACCGGTGGTCCGAGCGGGCGGTCACCGGGCAGCCCACCGCCGTTGCCACCCCGTCACTACCTCGGCCATCCGCCCCAAGGGCCGATGGCCGCACCCCGACCCCTCCGCTGCCCTCGGTGCCTCGTCGGGAGCTTGGCCATCGCCCCGCCGGGCGGTCATCAAGGGCCTCGCCTCACCCCGGTGCCCCGTGGCCGCACCCGGAGCCAGGGCGCGGGGACGGGTCAGGCGCGGCGGCCGGTCAGGGCCAGCAGGCGGGTCTGGGCGTCGGCGTCCTCGCCGACCGGCACGGGGGCGGCGAACATCGAGGTCGCGCCGAAGTCCTGGCGGCGGGTCCAGTCCAGGACGGCCTCGACCAGGCCGGGGTCGAGCTTCTCCTCGGCGCCGATCGCGCGGGCCAGGTCCCAGGCGTGCACGGTGAGGTCGAAGGTCATCTGCCACAGGTAGACCTCGCCGGGCACGTCGCCGAAGGACAGGTGGACGGTGCGGTCCAGGGTGCCGGGCTGGAGCCAGTTGGCGCGCGCCTCCCGTGAGGCGACCTCCCAGGTGGCCACGGGCTCGTCGCCCAGCATGTCGCCCTCGAACCGGTCGCCGGCGCCGGCGGTGTCGCCGCCGGCCAGCAGGTAGGGCACCCACAGTTGCTCGCCGGTGATGTGGTTGACCAGGTCGTGGACGTCCCAGTCGGTGCAGGGCGTGGGGTCGGCCCACTGGGTGGCCTGGATGGCGCGCACGCGCTGGTCGAACTCGGAGACGGCCTGGCCGTGCAGGTCCAGCAGTGGGGACATTTCGGCGTTCTCCTCGCGCTCGGGGCACAGACGTCGCCGACTCCTACCCGGTGAGAGGCGGGGCAATCGGGGCGGGTGCCCGGCGCGCGCCCGGGGGGCCGGGGAGGAAAGGAGGGAGGGGGCGGGGTCAGGCCACCAGGTCCCACTCGCCGAGTTGGGCGGTGATGCGGGCGGCGACCTCCTCCAGGGCGGCCGGGGTGAACACCAGGCCCTCGGAGAGCATGAGGTCGCGGGAGTAGACGGCGTGCTCGCCGAGGGCGACCTCGCCGCGCGGGCAGACCCGGGCGGTGCCGTCGGCGGCGACGGCGATGACCGCGTCAGGGGTCGCGTGCAGCAGGGCCATGATGTGGCCGAAGAGGTGCGTGGACGGGGGCATGGGTCCTTTCCGATGGCCGCGCCGGGTGATGGTGGCTGCCGTGGCGCGAAGCGACGGCGGGGCGCGGCCGGGCCAGTGTCTCAGGTCGCGCGCCGGTACGCGTTCTCCACCGGTTTCGGCCCCGCGTTTGAGGACGACCGAAACCCGGGGGAGGGGGAGGAGCGGCGCCGCGAGCGGTCCGCCTCCGCCGGCGGCGAGCCGGTCGAGCGCGGCGCGGCGGTCCGACATCGGCGCAGGTGGAGGCGGTGGTTCGGGTGCGGCGGCACCCGCGCCGGGCCGCGCCAGGCGGCGTCGCCGACATGGCCGCAGGCGGCCACACGCCGACGCCCCACCGTGTTCCCCCGCCACAAGTGCGCCAACCCCTCGGAACGGTGAACAATCGGTGCCCGTAGCCTTGGGGGCGCCCCACCGCCGCCCGAGGGAGCCGTGATGCGGGTCCTGCTCGTCGACAACCACGACTCCTACACCCACAACCTGGCCCACCTCGTCGCCGGGGTCACCCGGCAGGCGCCGCGCGTGCTCGCCAACGACGACGCGCGGCTGCCCGGCCTGGACCTGGCGGACTTCGACGCCCTGGTGGTCTCGCCCGGCCCCGGCCGCCCCCACAACCCCCGCGACCTGGGCGCCTTGCCGCGCCTGCTGGCGGGCGCGCGGCTGCCCGTGCTGGGGGTGTGCCTGGGCCACCAGGCCATCGCCCACCTGGCCGGTGCGGTGGTGGCGGCCGCGCCGGTGCCCCGCCACGGCCACCTCACCACCGTCACCCACACCGGCACCGGGCTGTTCGCCGGGCTGGTGCCCGGGTTCACGGCGGTGCGCTACCACTCTCTCGCCGTGGCCGCGCCGCTGCCCGCCCACCTGGAGGCGCTGGCCTGGGCCGAGGACGGGGTGGTGATGGCGCTGCGCCACCGCGCGCTGCCGCGCTGGGGCGTGCAGTTCCACCCCGAGTCCGTTGCCTCCGAGCACGGCCGCGACCTGGTCGCCAACTTCGCCGCCCTGGCGCGGGAGGCGCGCGCCTCCCGGCTCGGCCATGCCGCACCCGGCCCGACACCCGACCTGGCGCCGCCCCTGAGGATCGGCCCGGCGTCGCCCGCGCCGGTGCCTTCCGGCCCGGCGCCCGGCCCGCCGTCTGGTCCGACGCCGGGCGGTACGGCCGGGGAGGCCCGCTCGGCACTTTGGGCGCGCCCGGCCGCGCCCGGCCCCGCATCGGTCGCCGCGCCCGGCCCCGTGCTCCTCGGAGGCGAGGACCTGGCCGTGCGCACCCTGCCCCGGGCCGTGGCCGGCGAAGCCGCCTTCGGCCTCCTCTACGCCGGCTCCGACCACGCCTTCTGGCTGGACAGCGGCAGGCTGGGCGCCACCGGTCGGTTCTCCTTCCTGGGCGACGCCGGGGGACCGCGCGGCGAGGTGCTGACCTACCGCGTCGGCGAGGGCGCCGTGCGCGTGGCCCGCCCCGGCGCCCGCGAGCGGCGCGAACCGGGCACCGTCTTCGACGCGCTGCGCCGCCGCCTGCCCGACCGGCCGCGCCCGGCCTCCGGCCTGCCCTTCGACTTCACCGGCGGCTACGTGGGCTACCTGGGTTATGAGGTCAAGGCCGACTGCGGCGGGCGCGCCGCCCACCGCGCCGACACCGCCGACGCGGTGTGGCTGCGCTGCGACCGGTTCGTCGCCGTGGACCGCACCGGGGGCCGCACCTACGCCGTGGCCTCGGGTCCGGGCGCCGAGGAGTGGGCGGCGGCCACCGCCGCGCGCCTGGCCCGCCTGCCCGCCGAGCCCGCGCCCCCACCCGCCCCCCACCCCGCGCCGCACGCGGGCGCCCCCGCCGCCCGGTGGGAGCCGCTGCTGGAGCGCGGGCACTGTGGCTACCTGGCCGACATCAAGGAGTGCCTGGACCTGCTCGCCCTGGGCGAAAGCTATGAGATCTGCCTGACCAACCGGCTGCGCGCGCCCGCGCCCCAAGAGGACGACCTGGCCTTCTACCGGCGGCTGCGCCGCTCGGCCCCCGCGCCCTACGCCGCGCTGCTGCGGCTGGGCGCCACCGCCGTCTTCAGCGCCTCACCCGAGCGGTTCCTGCGCATCGGCCCCGACGGGCGCGCCGAGAGCCGCCCCATCAAGGGCACCGCGCCCCGCCACCCCGACCCCGCCGTCGACGCCCGCCTGGCCCAAGCGCTGCGCACCGGCGCCAAGACCCGCGCCGAGAACCTGATGATCGTCGACCTGCTGCGCAACGACCTGGCGCGGGTGTGCCGGGTGGGCAGCGTCGAGGTACCGGCGTTCATGTACACCGAGTCCCACGGCACCGTGCACCAGCTCGTGTCCACCGTGCGGGGCCGGTTGAGCGGCGGCGTCCACCCGGTGGAGGCGGTGCGCGCCTGCTTTCCGGCGGGGTCGATGACGGGTGCGCCCAAGGAGCGCACCATGGAGATCATCGACGCGCTGGAGGGCTCGGCGCGCGGCGTCTACTCCGGCGCGCTGGGCTACTTCTCCCACCAGGGCACGGCCGACCTCAGTGTCGTCATCCGCACCGCCGTGCGCCACGGCGGCCGCCTCACCGCGGGGGCGGGCGGCGCGATCGTGCTGGACTCCGACCTCGAGGAGGAGTACGCCGAGATGCTGCTGAAGGCGGGCGTGCCGCTGTCGGCCCTGGCTCCCGCCCCCACGTCCCCGTCCCCGTCCCCGGCCGCGGAGTCTGCCTGAACCGGTGACGGCGCCGGCTGCCAGCCGGTGGCCGGTGGGCCGGGCGGGCGGGGAGTGGTGGGGTGGGCGGTCCGCCTGCCGGTGGTCGGTGGGGGGCGGGGCGGCGACGGCCGCCGGTGGTGTGGGCGGGCGGGAACGGCGGGGCGGTGGCCCCGCAGCGGTGGCGTGCCCGGACTCCTGGCCCACCCCGGTGCCCCGCCGCCACCCCGCCACCGCCCCCGGGCGCCCGCCCGGGGGCGGCTCAGCCCTTCGGGCGCAGGGAGGCCGCCGCCCGGGCCAACTCCTCCACGCGGGGCCAGTCGCCGCCCGCCACCGCGTCGGGCGGGGTGAGCCAGGTGCCGCCCACGCAGCCCACGTTGGGCAGGGCCAGGTAGTCGGGCGCCGACTGCGGGGTGATACCGCCCGTGGGGCAGAACCGCACCTGGGGCAGCGGGCCGGAGAGGGACTTCAGGTAGGCGCGCCCGCCCGCCGCCTCGGCGGGGAAGAACTTCATCGCGCTCACCCCCTCCTCCAGCAGCGCCAGCGCCTCAGACGCGGTGGCCACCCCCGGCAGGGCCGGCAGGCCGCTGTCGCGCATGGCCGCCAGCAGGCGCGGGGTGCAGCCCGGGGAGACCAGGAAGGCCGCGCCCGCCTCGGCCGCCGCGCGCACCTGCTCGGGCGAGGTCACGGTGCCGGCGCCCACCACGGCCCCGGGCACCTCGGCCGCGATGCGCTCGATGCCCTCCAGGGCCGCCTCGGTGCGCAGCGTCACCTCGATGGCGGCCAGCCCGCCGGCCACCAGGGCGCGCGCCAGCGGCACCGCCGCGTCCGCCGATTCCAGCACCACCACCGGGATCACCGGGGCCAGGGCGAAGAGGTCCTCACTGCTGCGCGGGGTCATCGGGCGTCTCCTTGGCGGTTGAGTCCAGGCACTGCTCCAGGCGGGCGGCCGCGCCGAGCAGGGCCGGGTCGGGCGCCACGATCAGGCAGGTGGCGATGCCCTTGAGGTAGTCGGTCATCGGCGGCTTCTCCTCGAAGCGGCGGCGCAGCCCGCTCGCCCGCACCAGCGCGGTGATACGAGGCAGGATGCCACCGCCCAGGTACACGCCGCCGGTCGCCCCCAGGGTCAGGGCGGCGTTGCCGGCGAACCCGCCCAGCAGGTCGCAGAAGACCTCCAGGGTCTCCGCGCACAGCGGGTCCCGGCGGTCGGCGCAGATCTGGGCGGCGGTGCGGCGGGGGTCGGGCAGCCCGCGCAGCCGCGCCAGGGCGCCGTGCAGCCGGGCCAGGCCCGGCCCGCTCAGCAGGTCCTCGGCGGTGACGGTCGCCCGCTCGGCGCGCAGCAGCTCCACCACCGCCGTCTCGCGGGGGGTGGCGGCGGGGACGTCGACGTGGCCGCCCTCGCCTGAGACCGGCACCCAGCCGCCGCCGGGCACGGGCACCAGCCCGGCCACGCCCAGTCCGGTGCCCGGCCCCAGCACGGCCTTGGGGTCCTCGGCGCGGGGCGGCGGACCGCCCAGGGGCACCACGTCGCCCTCCTCCAGGCGGGGCAGCGCCATGGCCAGCGCGGCGAAGTCGTTGACGACCTCCAGGTGGTCCATGCCGAGCCGGCGGCGGGTGTGGTCCACCGAGAAGTCCCAGGCGGAGTTGGTGAGCTTGACGCGGTCGCCGGTGACGGGGCCGGCCACCGCCACGCAGGCGGCCGCCGGAGGGCCCGCCGCCCGGGCGCCGGTCAGGTAGGCGGTGGCGGCGGCGGCCAGGTCGGGGTGGTCGGCGCCCTCCAGGCGCGCCACCCGCGCGGGGCGGGCGCCGGGGGCCTCCAGCAGGCCGAAGCGGGCGTTGGTGCCGCCGATGTCGGCGACGAGCCAGGGGCGCTCGGGGGAGGGCGGGGCGAGGCGGGCGGCGGTCACCGCAGCGCCCCGAAGACGCCGGCGCCCTGCTCGGCGGGTCCCACCGCCGCGCGGAAGGCGGCGAACAGCTCGCGCCCGGTGCCGGCGCCGGAGCCGCCGGGCGGCGCGGCGGCCGGGCGGGAGTCCAGGTCGGCCAGCACCTCCAAAGTGCCGGCGGCGGCGTCCAGGCGCACCGGGTCGCCGTCGCGCACCCGGGCCAGGGGGCCGCCGGCGGCGGCTTCGGGGGAGACGTGGATGGCGGCGGGCACCTTGCCCGATGCCCCCGACATGCGCCCGTCGGTGACCAGGGCGACGCGGTGGCCCCGGTCCTGGAGGACGCCCAGCGGCGGGGTGAGCTTGTGGAGTTCGGGCATGCCGTTGGCGCGGGGCCCCTGGAAGCGGACCACGGCCACGAAGTCGCCCTCCAGTTCGCCGGCGGCGAACGCCTCCTGGAGTTGGGCCTGGCTGTCGAAGACGCGGGCGGGGGCCTCGATGACGTGGCGCTCGGGCGCCACCGCCGAGACCTTCACCACCGCCCGGCCCAGGTTGCCCGCCACCATCCGCAGCCCGCCGTCAGGGCTGAAGGGGTCGTCGGCGCCGCGCAGCACGGTGGTGTCGGCGCTCTCCTTGGGTTCGTCGCCCCAGACCAGGCCGTCCTCGGTGAGGCGGGGGCGCCGGCGGTAGCGGGCCAGGCCGGGGCCGGCCACGGTGGCGACGTCCTCGTGCAGCAGGCCGCTGTCCAGGAGTTGGCCGATGAGGTAGGCCATGCCCCCGGCGGCGTGGAACTGGTTCACGTCGGCGGCGCCGTTGGGGTACATGCGGGTCAGCAGCGGCACGACCTCCGACAGCGCGGCGAAGTCGTCCCAGGTCAGCTCGATGCCCGCGGCGGCGGCGACGGCCACCAGGTGCAGGGTGTGGTTGGTGGAGCCGCCGGTGGCCAGCAGCGCCACCACCGCGTTGGTGACGGCCCGCTCGTCGACGACCTCGCCGATGGGGGTGTGGTGTTCCCCCAGGGCGGTGAGCCCGGTGACGGTGCGCCCGGCGGCGGCGGTCAGCGCCTCGCGCAGCGGGGTGCCGGGCGCCTCGAAGCTGGCGCCGGGCAGGTGCAGGCCCATGACCTCCATGAGCATCTGGTTGGAGTTGGCGGTGCCATAGAAGGTGCAGGTGCCCGGGGCGTGGTAGGCGGCCGACTCGGCTTGCAGGAGCTGGGTGCGGTCGGCCTTGCCCTCGGCGAAGAGTTGGCGGATGCGCGCCTTGTCGTTGTTGGGCAGACCCGAGGGCATGGGTCCGGCGGGGACGAAGGCCACCGGCAGGTGCCCGAAGGACAGGGCGCCGATGAGCAGGCCGGGCACGATCTTGTCGCACACCCCCAGCATGAGCGCGCCGTCGAACATGTCGTGGGACAGCGCCACCGCGGTGGCCATGGCGATCACGTCGCGGCTGAACAGCGACAGTTCCATGCCCGCCCGGCCCTGGGTGATGCCGTCGCACATGGCGGGCACCCCGCCGGCGAACTGGGCGACGCCGCCGGCCTGGCCCACGGCGCGCTTGAGCAGGGCCGGGTAGGTCTCCAGCGGCTGGTGGGCCGAGAGCATGTCGTTGTAGGCCGAGACGATGGCGATGTTGGGCTTGGCCGAGGCGCCCAGGTCGCGCTTGTCGGCCGCCGAGCAGGCGGCGAACCCGTGGGCGAGGTTGGTGCAGCCCAGGGCGGCGCGGGCGGGCCCCTGGGCCGTCGCGGCGCGGACGCGCTCCAGGTAGGCGGCGCGGGTGTCGGCGCTGCGGTCGGCGATGCGCCGGGTGACCTCGGCGACGCGGGGGTGGGGTGTCATGGCGAAGGCTCCTCTGGGTGCCGGGCGCGGGGCGCGGGCGCTGCGGCGCTCGCGCGGGCGGCTGCGGTGCGGGTGGGGGGTGCGGCGGTGCGGCCGAAGGCGGAGGGCGGTGCGCCGCGCGGCGCCGGGTGCCCGCCCGCCGGCGGCGGGGGCGGCGCGGTGGCGGGCATGGGCGCGGACTCCAGAGGCGGCGGGCGGATGCGGCGGGGTGCGGGGGGTGGGACGGCGGTGTCCGGCGGGGTCAGGGCCGGGTGGCGCCGAGGCCGGGCGCCGCGGGGGCGGTCCGACCTCGGGGTTTGTGAGCTTCCGGCAACATAACCGGAACTTCGGCGACGTGACAAGCGTAACTTCTGAACTTTTCATGACAAAAGTACGCGACTTTGATGCTTCCGCAGTGCACAGGCCCCGTCCACGCGCGCCCCACTACCGACGAACGTGCTTCAATGGGCCATGCCCAAGCCCACCTCGGCCGCAGCCGTCTCCAGCGGCCACGTCCTGCGGCTGGTCCGCGACGGCCGGGCCGCCACCCGCGCCGACATCGGCCGCCTCACCGGCCTGTCGCGCCCGGCGGTGGCCCTGCGCGTGGGCGAGCTGATGCGCTTGGGACTGGTCACCGAAGGCCAGGCCGCGCCCTCCAGCGGCGGGCGCCCGCCCGGGCGGCTGGAGTTCAACGCCGCCGGCGGGGTCGTGCTCGCCGCGACGCTGGGCATCTCCACCAGCCAGGTCGCCGTGTGCGACCTGGCCGGGCGCGTGCTGGCGCAGGACTCCGGCTCCCCTGAGGTCGAGCACGGCCCCCACGCCGCCCTGCCCTGGCTGCTGGACGCCTGGGCCAAGCTGCTGGCCGCCTGCGGGCGCGGCGCGGCCGACGTGCGCGGCACCGGTGTCGGGGTGCCCGGCACCGTGGAGTTCGCCACCGGGCGCGCCGAGACCCCGCCGGTGCTGGCCACCTGGGGCGGCATCGAGATCCGCCCCCTGGTGGCCGAGCGCTTCCCCGCCCCCGTCCTGCTGGACAACGACGTCAACGTGATGGCGCTGGGCGCCCACCGCACCCACCACGCCGACGTCGACGACTTGGTCTTCGTGAAGGTCTCCACCGGCATCGGCGCCGGCATCGTGGCCGGCGGCGCGCTGCTGCGCGGCTCCCTGGGCGCCGCCGGGGAGCTGGGCCACATCCCCGTCCGCGACGGCGCGGGCACCCCCTGCCGCTGCGGCAACACCGACTGCCTGGAGGCGGTGGCCGGCGGGCACGCGCTGCTGGGGGCCATGGCGCGCGCCGGGCGGCCGCTGGGAGGCCTGGCCGACCTCGCCGCGCTGGCCCAGGACGGCGACCCCGAGGCGGTGCGGCTGGTGCGCGGGGCCGGGCGCCGCCTGGGCGAGGTCCTGGCGGGCGCGGTCAACCTGCTCAACCCCGAGGTGGTGGTGCTGGGCGGGCTGCTGGGCGGCGCCTACGACCACCTGGTGGCCGGGGTGCGCGAGGTCGTCTTCCAGCGCTCCACCGCGCTGGCCACCCGCCAGTTGCGCATCGTGCCCAACGCCGCCGGCGACCAGGCCGGCCTGCGCGGCGCCGCCGCCATGGTCCTGGACCGGGTGCTGGCCCCCGAGGCCGTCAACGCCGCCATCGCCACCGCCCGCGCCACCGGCGCCTAGAGGAGGGCGCATCCGGGGCGCCGGGTGCGCCCCCGCCGCCCCTCCGGCGGCGCCGTTGCGCAGGTCAGCGCGGCGCCACTAGCCTGGGTGGCCCAGCGGTGACAAGGGAGGCGCCATGGCCGCGCGACCGCCCGGCGGGCCCGGCCCCGCCTCCGGCCCAGCCGACCCGTCCGACTCCTCCGGCGCGCCCGCGCCGGTGCGCCCCTCCGCGGGGGCCGAGGAATCGGTGCTGCGGCGCACCGGGCGCCCGCTGGCCGACTGGTTCGCCGCGCTGGACGCCTGGGGCGCCGCCCGGTGCACCCACACCGAGACCGCCCGCCACCTCACCGGCGAGCACGGCCTCCCCGGCTGGTGGGCCCAGCACATCACCGTCGCCTACCAGCAGGCGCGCGGGCTGCGCGCCCCCGGGCAGCGGGCCGACGGCCGGTTCTCGGCCAGCGCCTCCAAGACCGTGGCCGCCCCCGCCGAACGCGTCTTCGCCGCCTTCGCCGACCCCGACCTGCGCGGCGCCTGGCTGCCCGACGCCGAACTGGCCGTGCGCACCGCCACCGCGCCCACCTCCTTCCGCGCCGACTGGACGGCTGACGGCACCCTGGTGGCCGCCTACCTCACCGCCCAGGCCCCCGACCGCACCCGCGTGGGGCTCCAGCACGAGAAGCTGGCGGACTCCGCGGCCGCCGCCCGGATGAAGACCTACTGGCGGCAGCGGCTGGCGGCGCTCAAGGAGCTGCTGGAGCGCTGAGCCCACCCCCGCGGCCGCACCGTCGCCCGTCCGGCGCGCCTACCCCGCGGCCGGTGCGCCTACCCCGCGGCCGGGGCCGGCTCGGGCACCACCCGGAAGTGCGAGGTCACCCGTCCGTCGTCGCCCACCACGTGGAAGGCCACCATCGGCGGGTGGGCCCCATACACCCGCTCGGCGTCCTCCCAGGGCAGCGGCGCCGTCCACACCGCGGCCGGGGCCGCCAGCAGCGGCCGGCCCGCGAACATGGTGGCCGCCGGGGTGTGTGCGTGCCCGCACAGCAGCGCCGCCACCCGGGGGTGGCGCTCCACCAGCGCGGCCAGGTCGGCGGCGTTGGCCAGCCCGATGCCGTCCACGGCGGGCATGTGCAGCGGCACCGGCGGGTGATGCAGGGCCAGCACCACCGGCCCCTCGGCCTGCTCGGCCAGGACCGCCTCCAGCCACGCAAGCGTCACCGGCGCCAGGCGGCCCCCGCCCTCGCCGGGCAGGGTGGAGTCCACCAGCACCACCGTGCCGCGCCCGGTGCGGTGCACCGCGTTGAGCGGCGCCTCCCCGACCGCCTCCTGCGCGACCGGACCCCCACCCCCGCCGCCCAGCACCCGCCGGTAGGCGGCGCGGCCCTGCGGGGGCACGTCGTGGTTGCCCGGGCAGGTCAGCACCGGCAGCCGGCCCGCCAGCAGCCCCCGGACCTCCGCCAACTCCTGGGGTGTGCCGTGGTCGGTGAGGTCGCCGGTGGCCACCACCGCGTCCAGGGCGCCGGCGAACCCGTCGAGGTAGGACATGACGGCGCGCACCCGCCCGCGGGCGCGTTCGCCGCCGTCCACGTGCAGGTCGCTGATGTGGGCCAGAGTGAACAACCGGTCCGTCCTTGGCGTGTGGGGGCGGCCGCGCGGCCGGGCCGGGGCCGGCCGCCCCGCCAAGCGCGCACTCTAACCCGCGCCCGCCCGCCGCCCCTCCACCGGCCCTCACCGCCCCGCGCTGCCGGGGCTGGCGTGCCAGAGCCGGCGCGGGGCGCCCGCGGCGCCGGCCGGGGAGATGTCGGCGTAGGTGGACAGCTCATAGCCGCTGGCGTAGCGGATGCGCCGCCCGCCGACACCGCTGAGCCGGGCGCGCGCGGGGTCCTCGGCCAGGCGGCGGCGCAGCGCCCCCGCCCCCTCGGGGCCGGCCTCGTGGTAGGTCCGCGCCAGCTCCTCCAGGTCCCAGGCGTGGGTGGCGTTGACGGTGGCCAGCCCCGACCCCGCCCGGCGCACCCGCCCGCGCACCGCCAGCAGCCAGGAGCCGAACACGGTGGCCGCGCAGCGGTCCTGCACCGACTCGAAGAACGTCAGGTCCACCAGCCCGGTGGCGTCGTCCAGCGTGGCGAAGACGATGCGCTGGCCCGAGCGCACCGCCGGGGTCTGGGTGGCCACCTTCACCCCCAGCACCAGCACCTCGGTGCCGGCCGGCACCCGCGCCAGGTCGCGGGCGCGCACCGCGCCGCAGCCGGCCTCCAGCGCCGCGACCAGTTCGGCGTGGCAGTCCAGCAGGTGGCGGGAGGCGTCATAGCCCAGCACCTCCAGTTCGGCCTGCACCTCCTCCACCGGCGTCATCGCCGCCAGCCCCTCCTCGGGCGGGGCCTCCACCGCCTCCAGGGCCATGGGCAACTGCCCCCCGCCCAGCGCGCGCCGCCCCGCCCGCTCCAGCGCGCCCGCCCGCAGCAGCAGGTCGCGCCGGGTGGGGGCCTCGGGGTCGGTGCCGATGTCGTAGAGGGAGTCGAAGGCGCCCACCTGCACCAGCCGGTCCAGCACGTCGCGGGAGGGCCGGGCGCGGCGGGCGGCGTCGCTGAGGGAGACGTAGGGCTGCCCGGCCACCAGCGCCGCCACCTCGGCCTCGGTGATGCCCTTGACGTCGGCCAGCCCGGCGCGGATCCCCAGCACCCCGTGGTCGGTGGGCTCCACCCGCCACCCCGCCGCCGAGCGGTTGACGTCCACGCCCAGCACCGGCACGCCGAAGCGGCGGGCGTCGCCGATGACGACCCGGCGCGGGTACATGCCCGGGTCGTGGGTGAGCACCCCGGCGTAGAAGGCGGCGGGGTGGTGGCGCTTGAGCCAGGCCGACTGGTAGGTGGGCAGCGCGAAGGCCGCGGCGTGGGCCTTGCAGAACCCGAACGCGCCGAAGGAGGCCAGCACCTGCCAGACCCGCTCCACCACGGCGTCGTCGTGGCCGCAGTCGCCGGCCATGGCGGTGAAGCGCCGCCGCACCTCCTCGCGGCCCTCCTCGGTGCCCAGTTGGCGGCGCATCGCCTCGGCCTGGTCCAGCCCGCAGCCGGTCATGGCGTGCAGCACCCCGATGACCTGCTCGTGGAAGATGACCACTCCGCCGGTGGGGTCCAGGACCTCGGCCAGCACGGGGGTGGGCAGGTCCAGGGCGCGGTCGCCGCCGCCGCGCGCGGCGATGAAGGGGGTGATCATGTCGCTGTTGACCGGGCCGGGGCGGAACAGGGAGATGTCGGCGATGAGGTCGCCCATGTGGGCCGGGCGCAGCCGCGAGACCAGTTCGCGCTGGCCGGGCGACTCGATCTGGAAGCAGCCCAGGGTGGCCGAGGAGCGGATCATGGCGTAGGTGGCGGGGTCGTCGGCGGGCAGCGCGTCCAGGTCGAGGCGCTCGCCCTCCACCCGCTCGATCTCGGCCAGGGCGTGGGTCATGGCCGACTGCATGCGTACCCCGATGACGTCGAGCTTGATCAGGCCCATCTCCTCGACGTCGTCCTTGTCGTACTGGACCATGTCAAAGCCCACACGGCTGGGCTCCAGGGGGGCGCGGTCGCGCAGCGAGGAGTCCGACACCACGATCCCGCAGGGGTGCATGGCGATGTGGCGGGGCAGCCCGTCCAGCCGCTCGGCCAGCCGGAACAGCGTCTCCACCTGGGCGCCGCCCACCCCGATCGAGCGCAGTTCGGGCAGGTCGGCGCAGGCCGTGCGGATCTGGCGGGCGCGGATGTGGGGGAACGCCTTGGCCAGCACGTCGATCTCGTGGGGCGGCACGCCCATCACCGCGCCGGCGTCGCGGATGGCGCTGCGGGCGCGGTAGGTCTCCATCATCGACACGCACGCGGCGTTGGGGTAGGCGTCCATGACCACCTGGTAGGCGTCCAGGCGGCGCGCCGACTCCACGTCCAGGTCGATGTCGGGCAGGCCGGTGCGGCTGTGGGTGAGGAACCGCTCCATCAGCAGGCCGTGGGCCAGGGGGTCCACCGCCGAGATGCCGATGAGGTGGTTGACCAGGCTGCCGGCGCCCGAGCCGCGGATGGAGCAGCGGATGCCCGCGGCGCGGATGCGGCGGGCGATGTCGGCGACGGTGAGGAAGTAGGCGGAGAACCCCTTGCGCTCGATGATGTCGAGTTCGTGGGCCAGCCGGGAGCGGGCGCGGGCGTCGCGCGCCATCCCCAGCCGGTCCATGCCCTCCCGGCAGGCCAGCCACAGCCGGTCGCGCGCGCCGGGGACCTCGGGCAGGTGGTGGCGGTCCATGCCCAGGTCGGCGCCGGGGTCCAGGGCGCAGGAGGCGGCCAGGGCGCGGGTGTGGGCCAGCAGCCGGCGCGCGGCGGCCGGGTCGGGGCCGCAGATCCGCTCGGCGACCGCGGCCATCTCGGCGGTGCCCTTGAGGTGGGCCTCGCCGGTGTCGGGGGCGGTCGGCGGCGCGCCGCCGGGCAGCCAGCGGCGGGCCTCGTCCAGCACGCGCACCACCTCCGACTCCCCGGGGCGGGCGTAGCGCACCGCGTTGCCCAGCACGGCCAGCGTGCGGGTCTCGGTGGCCAGGTGCAGCAGGGCGGCGGCGTTTCGGTGCTGGCCGGGGCCGTAGTGGTCGACCAGTTCGACGGCGGTCTCGGCGACCTCGCGCCAGCGCTCCAGGCGGCGGCGGGCGCCCTCCAGGTGGCCCTGGGCGGCGGCGCGCGCCACGTCGGAGTCGGGCCCCAGCAGCACCACCAGCCCTTCGGCGTGGTCGGCCAGGGCGGTGCGCGACAGGGCGGGCACCCCCCGCTCGCCGTGGGCGTGGGCGGCGCTGACCAGGCGGCACAGGGAGGCCCAGCCGCGGGCGCCCCGGGCCAGCAGGGTGACGCGGCCGCCCTCGGGGGCGGCCACGGCCAGGCTGGCGCCCAGCAGGGGGCGGATCCCGGCGGCCTGGCAGGCGCGCACGTGCTTGACGGCGCCGTAGACGCCGTCGCGGTCGGTGAGGGCGAGCATGTCCATGCCCAGTTCGGCCGCGCGCTCCACCAGGGCGGCGGGCGGGCTGGCGCCGTGGCGCATCGAGGCCGAGGAGACCACGTCCAGGTGGACGAAGGGGTCGGCGGGCGCGGTCATCGCGTGCGGCCCCCCGTCGGCGCGGCGGCGCCGGGCCGGGTGCGCGCGGGTGTGGCGGTGAGCGGTGTGGCCATGGCTTCCCCCCGAATGCCGCGGCCGGAGGGAGCACGGGCGGCGCCCCCGGGGAAGACAGGCCGAAATCGAACTTCTGTACGAATTCTAGCGCACTCATAATCACGGGCAAAACCGTGACCTGGTAAAAGACCGCCGGGGGTTTCGGTCACCGGAGTCCCCGACCGCAAACCCCCGTGGTTTCGGGCGCGGCGCCGGGCGCCCGCGCCGGCCCGCGCCCGGGTCCGGTGGGGCGCGATACCGTAGCGGGCATGGGCAACCCAGGGGAGCGGCCGTCCACCTCGGTCGAGGACTACGTCAAGGTCATCTACGACCTCCAGGAGCGCGGTTCGGGCCGGGTGACCATCTCCGCCATGGCCGAGCGGCTGGCGGTGTCCAACTCCTCGGTCTCGGGCATGCTGCGCAAGCTGGGCGAACTGGGGCTGGTGGAGCACCGCCGCTACGGCGACGTCCGCCTCACCGAGACCGGCGACAAGGCCGCCCTGGCGGTGCTGCGCCGCCACCGGCTGCTGGAGACCTACCTGGTGGAGGCCCTGGGCTACTCCTGGGACGAGGTCCACGACGAGGCCGAGATCCTGGAGCACGTGGTCTCCGACCGCTTCGTCGACCGCATCGCCGCCTACCTGGGCGACCCCGTGGTCGACCCCCACGGCGACCCCATCCCCACCCGCGACGGCCGCGTGGTCGAGCGCGAGACCCGGCTGCTGTCGGACGCCGAACCCGGCACCGTGGGGGTCATCGTGCGCGTCAACGACTCCGATCCCGACCTGCTGCGCTACCTGGCCGAGGAGCGCATCGGGATCGGGATGCGCGTGGAACTGGTGGGCCGCCAGCCCTTCGGCGGGTCGCTGATGGTGCGCGTGGGCGCCCCCGGCGACCAGCGCGACCAGGCGCTGGGGCTCCAGGCGGCCGAGGCCCTGTGGATCGCCCCGGGCGCCGAGCCCCACCCGCCCCACGGGGCCGGCTGACCGCGGGAGCCGGCCGGGGCCGCGCCGCCCGCACCACCCCCGCGCCGCTCCGCGCCGCCCCCGCCGGGCGCGGCGCGCATGGCCCGCCGGTGCGCCGGGTAGTCGCCCTCGCACACGCCCGGCGGCGCCGATCCGCGCGCCCACCAGCGCCGACACCGCTCGGCGGCGCCGGGGCCACGCGGTGGAAAGGAGCGATGCCATGGCCGTGCTGCACGACGTCGAGGGACTCCGCCAGATCCTGTCCGGGCTCGACTTCCCCGTGGGCAAGGACCGGATCGTGGAGTACGCCCAGGACCAGGGCGCCGACCGGTCGCTGCTCAGCGCCCTGCAAGCCATGCCCCCGGCCGACTACAACGAGCCCAACGAGGTGCTGCGCGCGGTGCCCCAGGGCGAGCTGGGCGGGCAGCGCCGCTCGGAGACCGAGCGTTACCAGCAGCGCAACCCGCCGCGGGGCACGGCGGCCTCCTCGCGCGAGACCGGCCCGGTCAACCCCATCGAGGAGGAGTTGGGCGAGAACCGCCTCCCCCCCCCCCCCCCCCCCCCCCCCGCCCCCCCCCCCCCCCCCCCCCGCGGGGGGGGGGGGGCGCCCGCGGCGCGCGCGGGCCGGCGAAGCCCGCCGGGTGGCCTGGCTAGGGCTCCACCGACTGGCGGTGGCGGAACACGTTGAACGGGTCCCAGGTCCGCTTCACCCGCCGCAGGCGGGCGTAGTGCTGCTTGTAGTACAGCGTCGACCACGGCACGTTCGACCGGTTCCACGCCGGGTCGCTCAGGTCGACGTCGGGGTAGCTGATGTAGCAGCCGTCGGTGACCTCGTCGGGCACCGGCACCCCCGGCCGCCCCTGGGAGTCGCCGTACATGGCCCGGTACAGCTCGCGGATCCACTTCAGCCGCGGCTCGGGGTCGGTGCCGCTGGGCCAGTACACCTGGTGCTGGAGCTTGAGGACGGAGTCGCGCTGGGCCACGGCGGTGGCCTCGGGCGCGATCCGGTTGACGGCCCCGCCGTAGGAGTCGATCTGCACCACCGCGTCACGCACCTCGGCGGGCGGCCGGGTCAGCCCCTGCCAGGCCGCGTGGATGTGGTGCTCGGTCAGCGGCGTGCGCATGTAGCACGACTTGTACTTGCCCGCCTGGTCGTTGCTGAGCAGCGGCATGGTGGTCAGGTCGGTGATGTCCACGTGCACCGGGTCCTTGGACCCGGTGAGCAGCGGGTGCTCGCCGTGGGCCTCGGCGCGGTCGCCCAGCTCGGCGCCGACGCCGCTGTCCAGGGCGTGGACGAACTCCAGCAGCCGCGCGCGGGCGTCGGGCAGGGTGGCGTCGATCTGGGCGATCAGGCCGATCTGGCGGGAGGTGTTGGGCGTCAGCAGCAGGATGCCGAACAGCGGGCCGTAGCGCTCGTCGTCCTGGTGGTCGCGGAAGAACGCGCCGAAGTTGTCGACGAGCCGCTTGAACGAGGCGTAGTCCATGGCCGACCAGTCCCAGCCGGCCTCCAGGCGCAGCGCGCCCGAGGGCGCCTGGGGCAGGTTCTTGAACCAGAAGCGGGTGACCATGCCGAAGTTGCCGCCCCCGCCGCCGGTGTGGGCCCACCACAGGTCGCCCAGCTCCCCCTGGTCCGCGCGCGAGGCGGTGACCAGGTCGACCGCCAGCCGGCCGTCGGCGGCGCGCCGGCGCACCACCGCCACCTCCACGGCGTCGAGGTAGTCCACGGTCAGGCCGTGCTGGCGGGAGAACAGGCCGTAGCCGCCGCCGGTGATGTGGCCGCCCACGCCCACGGTGGCGCACGAGCCGCCCGGCAGCAGGAAGCCCAGCTTCTTGGTGAGCTTCTCGCCGATGTCCCCGTTGCTGGCCCCGGCCTCCACGCACACCGCCTGGCGGGCGGGGTCCCAGTAGATCCCGTGCATCAGGCCGACGTCGATGATGGCGCGGACGTCGGGCGAGGACACGAAGTCCTCGTAGCAGTGGCCGCCCGAGCGCACGGTGACGCGCGAGCGCTCGCCCACCGGCGGTTCGTTGACGGCGGCCTCCAGCGCCCGCACCGCCTCCTGGGGGGTGGCCACCAGCCGGACGTAGAGGGGGTCGGCCGTCCAGCGGGGGTTGTATCCGCGCCGAAGCGTGGGATAGCGCCAGTCATCGGGGCCGATCCGCAGACCGGCGCCGTCGTCGTTCACCACTGCCGTGCCCTTTCGCCGTGGGAGCCGCCGCCGGCGCGCTGTGGGCGCCGGCCCGCACGCCATGTACCCCGCCGGGGTTAATGCGATAGGCAACCGGTCGGTCGCGAAGGGTTAAGAGCGGCGGGCCGCCACCGCGCAGTCGCCGCAGTAGCCGCCGCCGGGCAGCCGGTAGTACAGGCAGCAGGTGGTGCGGGTGAACGCGGTGGCGCTCGCGGCGGTGGCGGTGAAGGAGCCCAGGCCGGCCAGCGGCGGGCGGGCCAGCAGGGCGCGGCCCAGCGCGAGGGCGTCGCCGGCCAGGCGGGGGCGGGCACCGGCCAGCGCCAGCACGGTACCGGCCAGCGAGGACGCGGCGTTGCCGTAGAGCAGCCGGGGCGCCAGGCGGACCTGGGCGCGCAACGCGTCGGCGGCCGGGACGAGGGCGCCGGCCACCACGTGGCGGGCCAGCGCCTCGGCGGCGGCCTGCGGGCGGGGCCGGCCCAGCTCCTCGGGCCGGGCGCCGGGATCCAGGGCCAGGGCGAGCCCGGCGGGGTGGGCCGGGCGCCAGCGCAGGGCATGGGGCGGGGCCAGCAGGCCGTGGGACAGCGCGGTGGCCGCGGCGGGCGACAGCAGCCGCGAGGCCAGGCTCTGGAACAGCAGGGAGGCCGCGACACGGACCTCCACGACCGCCAGGGGCCGGCCCGCCGCCAGGCGGACGCGCACGGCGTGGACCTCGGCGGCCAGGCGGTCGGGGCGGCGCCACAGGTCGGGCAGCGGGGCCCACTCTTGCAGGTCGGGGGCGTCGGGCACCGCGAAGAAGGGGTTGACGCCGCCCGCGTCGTCCAGGGCGCGGCGCAGGGCGGCGTGGGTCATTCAGGTCCTCTTGGTGAACACCGGGTCCGGGGCGGGGGAGGGTGCGGCGCGGCGGTTCCGGGGGCGGTCCTCGGGGCCGTCGCCGGGGGAGAGCATCAGTATCAGCGAGACGATCATCAGCAGCAAGCCCAGGCCCACGAACATCGGCAGGAAGAAGTCCATCATGGTGGCGCCCACGGGCGGCTCGGCGAAGGGGTCCTCGGGCAGGTGGTGCACGCTGGTGCCGAGCATGGCGGTGTAGTGCATCGAGGAGAACGCGCCGGCCATCACCAGGGCGGCGCCCACCAGCGCCCAGGTGCCGCGCAGGCGGGTGGCCAGCAGCAGCGCCGCGGTGGAGGCGGCCACGGCGAGCACGGCCGAGGCGGCGACGTAGAGCGGGTCGTAGGCGGTCTCGGCGTGCATCTGGACGGCGGCCATGCCCACGTAGTGCATGGCCACCACCCCGCCGCCCATCACGGCGCCGCCGCTGAGCACGCCGGCCCAGCCGGGGCGCGCCACGGTCAGCAGCAGGCCCGCGGCCACCACGGCGATGGCGATGACCCCGCTGAGGACGGTGAGGGGGACGTCGTAGCGCAGCGCGGTGGCGTGGACGGAGAACCCCATCATGGCGATGAAGTGCATGGCCCAGATCGCGGCGGCGCCCAGGCAGACCGCGCCCAGCCCCACCCAGGCCAGGCGGGAGCCGCCGGCGGCGTTCCGGGCCCGGGCGGCGGCCTGGAGGCCCACCAGCGAGCCGACGAAGGAGACGGTGTAGGAGATCGCGGGGGTGGACCACCCGTAGGCGAAGTGTTCGATCATGATCCGTTGTCCTGAATGTCGGTGTTTTTGCTGGTGTGACGTATTTGTCAATTGTGAATTTCTGGTAAACGCAGCCTTATGGCTCCAGCATTTCCCGGCAAGGGGGTGAACTGGCCGTTTGCGGTCAACGCACAGGTAAACCGGCCGGATCGCACCGGAGCGCCGCGCGGCGGGGAGGCGCGGGGGCGATTCGGCGGCCCGGCGGCGTTTTCGCGTAGGGGGTTGGCGGCGCCGGCCCGCGCCGCCGGGCGACGGGCGCGCGCCCGCCGCGACCGGTTGCGGGAGCCGGTGCGCCGCCGCCGACGGCGCGGGCCGGCGCCGCCAGAGGCCGAGCGCCCGTGTCGGCCCCCGCCTTTGCCGGGCGGCGCGCCAATGGCCGGGACCGCGAAAGGGCGCCGCCGCGCGGCCCGCGCCTCCGGCGTAAAACACAAATGCACGTGAATCATGAAGCCCACAGCGAAATGACATTTCCCGTGGGCCTTCGCCCGCGTTCGACCGGCCATAAAGCCGCAGGTCGGAGGCTCGGGCCTCGCGAGAGGGCCGCGCGGTGACAATTCGGGCCCCAGCGAAGGCGTCACGCGCACCCCCGAAGTGGCATAGTGCTCTGCAAGCTCTTCGACGAGGCGGCCGGCAGCCCCACGGCGGCGGCGGACCGTCCCGCTCCCGGTTTCGTGCACGCCGATTCGGCGTGTCCGAGAAAACGTTGGAAGACCCGAATGGAGCCCCGATGCGATCTGGACCCCGAGTGACCCCCAGCGGCCCGGCCCCCGCCGCTGCGGAGCCCCCGCCCCTCGCGGGCGGCGGTATTCGGGGAGCCGTCCGCCGCGCCGCCGGCGCCCGCCGCACCGCGCGGCCGTAGCGCATGGCGGGCGACGTCTGGGGCGGATCGCCCACGGTCATCTGCCAGATCCTCGACCAGGTCTATCCGCTGCCGCGCTACAGCGCCCAGCAGCGGCTGGGGGCCATGGTCTTCATCGTCCTGGGCACCTCCTCGGTCGAGGAGCACCAGGTGCGCCCGGCCGCCGCGCGCCTGGGCGTGCCCGACGACGTGGTGGCGGCGCTGGTGGGCGACGACGCCGCCGCGCTCGACACCGCCCTGGCCCGCACCGGCCACGGCTGGGAGCTGGCGGCCGCGCTGCTGCTCTACAGCGGCGGGCTGCACGGCGAGTTCGCCCCCGGGCGCGAGGACCCCGCCGCCTCCGGCCGCCCGCCCCGCCACGCCCCCGCCGAGGACGCCCGCCGGCGCGGCCGCCGCGCCCGCCGCGAGCGCACCCGCGAACCCGCCCCGCCCGAGGGCGAGGAGTGGGAGGAGCTGGACGGCGTGGGCGCCTACCCCGCCGCCGACCCCCGCGCGGTGCGCACCCGCGAGGAGCTGATCGAGGCGCTGCGGCTGCTGCGGATCTCCGCCGGGCGGCCCTCCTTCCGCGCGATGGAGCGGCTCAGCGCGGCGCCGCCCGCCGGCGTCGACCCCCTCAAGCACCGCCCGCGCTCCCACAGCACCCTGCGCAACCTGCTGCGGGGCGAGGCCGAGCCCACCCCGGTCAACGTCCTGGCGTTCGTGCGCGGCTGCGGCACCACCGCGCCGGCGCGGCTGCGCGCCTGGGAGGACGCCTGCGCCCGGGTGGCGCGCGCGGTCCCGCCGGCCGCCCCGCCGCGCCGCTCGCGCTCCGACACCGGCGGCCACCCCTCGCTGCGCTGAGGCCCGGACATCCGTCCCCCGGGCTCGGACCCGCGCGGGCGGGCCGGGCCGCCGGGGCCGTCCGGGCCGCTGGGACCGCCCACGGGAACGGCAGGGGAGAAGGGGGGGCGGGGGTGGCGCCGTGGCCCCACTGTGGTTAGGGTAGCCTTGCCTTGCCGCAGAAGCGGCGGTTGTCATTCCTGATCAGAAGAGGTACGCCCACCCATGCGCTCGCCCCTCCGGGCCCCGGCCCTGACCACGCGCCTCGCCCTGACGGCCGCCGTGGCGCTCACCGCCGCCGGCTGCGGCGCCCCCGCCGACACCGAGGACGGCGCCTCCGGCGGCGACTGGACCCCGGTCACCATCGAGCACGCCTACGGCTCCACCGAGATCACGGAGAAGCCCGAGCGCATCGTCACCGTCGGCTGGTCCGACGAGGCCACCCTGCTGGAGCTGGGGATCGTCCCCGTGGGCATGACGGCCTCCACCTACGCCGGCGACAAGGACGGCTACCTCCCCTGGGACCTGGAGAAGCTGGAGGAGCTGGACGCCGAGAAGCCCGAGCTGATCAACACCGACGACGGCATCTCCGCCGAGCAGGTCGCCAACCTCGCCCCCGACCTCATCCTGGGCGTGCAGTCGGGCATGGAGGAGTCGGAGTACGAGCAGCTCTCCGAGGTCGCCGCCACCGTGCCCTACCTCGACCAGCCCTGGATGACCGACTGGCAGGACCAGACCCTGGCCATCGGCAGGGCCGTGGGCATGGAGGAGGAGGCCCAGCAGCTCGCCGAGGAGACCGCCGCCCGCGTCGAGGACGCCGCCGCCGAGCACCCGGAGTTCGCCGAGGCCACCTTCGCGGTGGGCTCGGTGGTGCCCGACTCCAATGAGTTCGGCTTCTACGTCGAGCAGGACGCCCGCTCGGTCCTCATGGAGCAGCTCGGCTTCACGTCGGCGGGCTTCCTCGAGGACATCAACGTCCGGGACGGCCAGTTCTACGGCACGCTAAGCATGGAGAAGGCCGAGGACATCGACGCCGACGTGCTGGTGATGTGGTACAACACGCCCGAGGAGCGCGAGCGGCTGGAGGACAACCCCGTGTTCCAGCAGATCGACGCCGTGCGCGAGAACCGCTACGTCGCCTACGACGACCCCGCCACCGCCATGGCCATCTCCACCCCCAACCCGCTCACCCTGCCCTGGGTGCTGGAGGACTACACCGCCGACCTCGCCGCCGCCGTGGAGGGCGAGGCCCCCTGACCGGTCCGGGGCGCAAGGTGGCAATCCCAAGCTCGTGACATGCCCTGGCCGGCGGCCGCCGGCCAGGGCACGCGGTCATCGGTCCCCGGGGCGCATGGCCGGGGTGGCGACGGGGCGGCGGCCGTGGTCCCGTCGCCCTCAGGACGGCCCGGTGCGGGGGCCGGTGAACGGAAGCCGCATGTCGTCCGCGCCGGCAGCGGCGCTTTTTTGCGTTTCGCCCCTGTTCATACTCTGCGACCCGCCCTGCGCGCGGCGCCCCTTTCTCTTGTATGCCCGGTTTCCTGGGTGGCGGGCACGCGCCGCCGGCGCCGCTGCGCCGTTCACGCCGGCCGTCCGCCTCGCGGTCCGATCGCCGTCCGCCCGCAGACCGGACGCGGGACGCGTTCGAGGCCCGCGGCGCGGGGCAGTGGGTGCGGCGGAGTCCGCAGTGACGGCACGACAGTACGGCCGCACTGTCCCGCCATGTGTTGATCGGTCCGCCTATGGTAGTAGTTAGGCGTGCCGAACTTGAGAGATCGCCGACCTTCAACTCGGTACGCCGTCGCGCTGGCCGGGGTCGCCGTCCTCCTGGCGGCGGGTGCCTGCGCCGGTCCCGACGGCGTCCACGACGACGGCCGCCCCGCCGTCCTGACCACCTTCACCGTGCTGGCCGACATGACACGCAACGTCGCGGGCGACCACGTGCGCGTGGAGTCTGTCACCCGCCCCGGCGCCGAGATCCACACCTACGAGCCCACCCCCAGCGACCTCGTCCGGGGCGCGGGCGCCGACCTGCTGCTGGACAACGGCCTGGGACTGGAGGGCTGGCTGGCGCAGTTCAGCGAGCGCGTCGAGGCCCCCACCGCCACCCTGAGCGAGGGCGTGGAGACCATCCCCATCACCGCCGGCGCCGACCGGGGCGCGCCCAACCCCCATGCCTGGATGTCGCCCGACAACGCCCTCGTCTACGTCGACAACATCGCGGCCGCCCTCAGCGACCTCGACCCCGCCCACGCCCGCGACTACGCCGCCAACGCCGCCGACTACAAGGAGGAGATCCGCGCCATCGGCGCCGACCTGCGCGCCGACCTGGAGCGGGTGCCGCCCCAGCGGCGGGCGCTGGTCACCTGCGAGGGCGCGTTCTCCTACCTGGCGCGCGACGCCGGCCTGAGCGAGCGCTACCTGTGGCCGGTCAACGCCGACAGCGAGGGCACCCCCCAGCAGATCGCCTCCGTGGTGGAGTTCGTCTCCGCCCGCGACGTGCCCGCCGTGTTCTGCGAGAGCACCGTCAACGACGGCGCCCAGCGCCAGGTCGCCGCCGAGACCGGCGCGCGGCTGGGCCGCCCGCTCTACGTCGACTCCCTGTCGGGTCCCGACGGCCCCGTGCCCACCTACCTGGACCTGCTGCGCCACGACGCCGCGGCCATCACCGACGGCCTCACCCGAGAGGAGACCCTGTGAGCAGCGCCCCCGCACCGCAGCCGGGCCCGCAGCCCGCGCCCCCGCCGCCGGCCGTGGAGGTCGAGGGCGCCACCGTGCGCTACGGCGACGTCCTGGCCCTCGACGACGTCCACCTGACCCTGGCCCAGGGCCGGCTGTGCGCCCTGCTGGGCACCAACGGCTCGGGCAAGTCCACCCTGCTGCGCACCGTCCTGGGCCTGAACCCGGCCGCGCGCGGCACCGTGCGCGTGCTGGGCCGCGGCCCCGCCGCCGCCCGCCGCGCGGGCCTGCTGGGCTATGTGCCCCAGTCCGAGCAGGTCGACTGGGCGTTCCCGGTGCGGGTGATCGACGTGGTGATGATGGGCCGCTACGGCCGCATGGGTCCGCTGCGCCGGCCGCGCCGCGCCGACCGCGAGGCCGTCGAGGCGGCCCTGGAGCGCACCGGCCTGGCCGACCTCGCCCACCGCCAGATCGGCGCGCTCTCCGGCGGGCAGCGCAAGCGGGCGTTCGTGGCGCGCGGGATCGCCCAGGGCGCCCAGGTGTTCCTGCTGGACGAGCCCTTCGCCGGGGTGGACCGGCCCTCCGAGGCCACCATCATCGAGGTGCTCACCGCCATGCGCGACGAGGGCCACACCCTGCTGGTCTCCACCCACGACCTGGCCGGGGTGCCGCGGTGGTGCGACGAGGCGGTGCTGCTCCAGCGCCGCGTGGTCGCCCACGGCAGCCCCCAGGAGGTGCTGTCGCCCGAGCGGCTGATGTCGGCCTTCGGGGCCGGCCCCGCGCCCGCCCCCGCCGACGAGGGCTGCGCCGCGTGAGCCGCCGCACCCGCGTCCGCCCCCGCACCCGCGTCCGCCCACCGCACGGTCCCGCCGCCCCCTGCGTCCCGGGCGGCGCGCCCGCCCCCGCACCCCCCGCCGCATCCGCCCCGACCCCGAGGAGCGCGCCGTGTCCGGTCTGATCGAGTGGGTCACCGTGCCCTTGCAGTTCGACTTCATGGTGCGCGCGCTGCTGGTCAGCGCCGTGGCCGGCGCCGTGTGCGCGCTGCTGTCGTGCTGGATGACGCTGACCGGCTGGTCGCTGCTGGGCGACGCCGTCTCCCACGCCGTGCTGCCCGGCGTGGTGCTGTCCTACCTGCTGGGGCTGCCCTTCGCCCTGGGCGCGCTCGTCTTCGGCGCGGGGTCGGTGGCCCTCATCGGGGTGGTCAACCGCACCTCCCGCGTCAAGGAGGACGCCGCCATCGGCATCGTGTTCACCGCGATGTTCGCGGTGGGGGTGGTGCTCATCTCCCGCGTCCCCTCCGAGACCGACCTGATGCACATCCTCTTCGGCAACGTGCTGGGGGTCTCCGACGGCGAGATCGCCCAGGTGCTGGTGATGGCGGCGCTGACCACGGCCGTGGTGCTGCTCAAGCACCGCGACCTCACCCTCTACGCCTTCGACCCCGTCCACGCCCACGCCATCGGGCTCAGTCCCCGCCGCCTGGAGGCGCTGCTGCTGGGCCTGCTGTCGGTCACCGTGGTCATCGCGCTCCAGGCCGTGGGCATCATCCTGGTGGTGGCCATGCTGGTGATCCCCGGCTCCACCGCCTACCTGCTCACCGACCGGTTCGAGCGGATGCTGGCCATCGCCGTGGCGGTGTCGGTGGGCGCCTCGGTGGTGGGCACCTACGTCAGCTTCTACGCCGACATCGCCACCGGCGGCACCGTGGTGGTCGCCCAGGCGGCGGTGTTCGCCCTGGCCTACCTGTTCGCGCCGCGCCACGGGGTGCTCCCGCGCCGCCGCGCGGCCGGGCGCGCCGCCGCCGCGCGCTGACCCGCCGCGCCGCTGCGGACCCGACCCGGCCACCAGGTCGGCCGCGGCGGCGCCCGCGCGCGGCGGAATCCGCTCCGGCGCCGCCCCGGCCCGCCGCCGCGCCGCCCCTGGTCCGCACCCGCCCCCACCTGGACCTCACCGCGCGCCCGGCGCCGCCGTGAGGTCTCCGTTTCGCGGGTGTTACCGCACGATACGCTCTGGCAACCCCGGCTACCTAACGTCGTTGGCGTTCGTTCCATGAGTCGCCCTCGATCGAGGAAGGCCGGGTCGTGACCTCACCGCACACGCCGACACCGCACCGCCCCCGCGGACGCTGGATCGCCGACTGGGACCCTGAGGACACCGGCTTCTGGGCCGCCTCCGGGCGCAGGATCGCCAACCGCAACCTGTGGGCGTCGATCTTCGCCGAGCACCTGGGCTTCTCCGTGTGGAGCATCTGGTCGGTGCTCACCCTGTTCATGACGCCCGAGACCGGGTTCGACTACACCCCCGAGCAGAAGTTCCTGCTGGTGTCGGTGGTCACCCTGGTCGGCGCGGTCCTGCGGGTGCCCTACACCCTGGCCGTGCCCAAGTTCGGCGGCCGCAACTGGACCCTGTTCTCAGCGGGGGCGCTGCTGGTGCCCACGCTGATCGCCGTCGTGCTCATCCAGCGCCCCGACACCCCCTTCTGGCTGTTCCTGGCGCTGGCCGCCACCGCCGGGCTGGGCGGCGGCAACTTCTCCTCCTCCATGTCCAACATCAACGCGTTCTTCCCCGAGCGCCACAAGGGGTGGGCGCTGGGCCTCAACGCCGGCGGCGGCAACATCGGCGTGGCCGTCGTCCAACTGGCCGGCCTGGGCGTGATCGCCGCCTTCGGCGTCGGCCAGGGCTACCTGCTGGCCGCGCTGTACGTGCCGCTGCTGCTGCTGGCCTCGGTGATCGCCTGGACCCGCATGGACAACCTGGTGGGGGCGCGCGCCGACGTCGGCGCGCAGGTGGCCGCCGCGCGCGACCGCCACTTCTGGATCATGTCGTTCCTCTACATCGGCACCTTCGGCTCCTTCATCGGGTTCTCCTTCGCCTTCGGCCTGCTGCTCCAGAACCAGTTCGGCCGCACCCCGCTGGAGGCCGCCGCGCTCACCTTCCTGGGCCCGCTGCTGGGCTCGCTGATCCGCCCGGTGGGCGGGCGCCTGGCCGACCGGTTCGGCGGCGCGCGGGTGACGCTGTGGAACTTCGCGGCCATGGCCGGCGGCATCGCCGTGATCGTGCTCGCCAGCTTCCGGGAGTCGCTGCCGCTGTTCACGGTCGCCTTCGCGGTGCTGTTCGTGCTCGCCGGGATCGGCAACGGCTCCACCTACAAGATGATCCCGGCCATCTACGCCGCCGAGGCGCAGAACCGCATCGCCGCCGGCGCGCCCCGCGAGGAGGTGCTGGCCCACACCAAGCGGGTGGCCGGCGCCGTGCTGGGCCTGGTGGGCGCGGTGGGCGCCCTGGGCGGGGTCGCCATCAACCTGGTGTTCCGCCAGTCCTTCCTCAGCTTCGGCGGCGCCACCCCCGCCTACATCGCCTTCGGGGTGTTCTACCTGGTCTGCCTGGTGGTGGTCCACCGGGTCTACCTGCGCGCCCCGGCCGCCCGCGCCCCGGCCGCGCCGCGCGCGGCCGCCGCCGGCGCCGACGAACCGGTGGCGCCATGAGCCGGGCCACCCACTGCCCCTACTGCGCGTTGCAGTGCGCGATGTTCGTGGAGGCCGCGCCCGGCCAGGCGCCGGCCGCCCGGCCCGCGCCCTTCCCCACCAACCGCGGGGGCCTGTGCCGCAAGGGGTGGACCTCGGCGGAGCTGCTGGCCTCGCCCCAGCGCCTCACCGCGCCGCTGCTGCGGACCCGCCGCGGCGACTTCACCGAGGTCGACTGGGACACCGCGCTGGACCACGTCGCCCAGCGGCTCACCGCGCTGCGCGAGCGCCACGGCCCCGACGCGGTCGCGGTCTTCGGCAGCGGCGGGCTGACCAACGAGAAGAGCTACCTGCTGGGCAAGTTCGCCCGCGTGGCGCTGGGCACCTCTCAGATCGACTACAACGGCCGGTTCTGCATGTCCTCGGCGGCCGCCGCCGGCAACCGCGCCTTCGGCCTGGACCGGGGCCTGCCCTTCCCGCTGCCCGACCTGGCCGGGGCCGAGGTGGTGCTGCTGGCCGGCGCCAACCCCGCCGAGACCATGCCGCCGATGATGCGCCACCTGGCCGCGCCCCGCCTCATCGTGGTCGACCCCCGGCGCACCGCCACGGCCGAGCAGGCGCTCAAGAACGGCGGCATGCACCTGGCGCCGCGCCCGGGCACCGACCTGGCGCTGGCCCTGGGCCTGCTGCACGCCGTGCGCGCCCAGGGGCTGGTGGACACCGAGTACGTCGCCGCGCGCACCACCGGGTTCGAGGACGCCTGGCGGCACGCCGCCGCCTGGTGGCCCGAGCAGACCGAGCAGGTCACCGGCGTGCCCGCCGAGCATATCCGCGCCGCCGCCCGCGCCCTGGCCGCCGCCTCGGGCGCCTACGTCCTCACCGGGCGCGGCACCGAGCAGCACGCCAAGGGCACCGACACCGTCTCGGCGTGGATCAACCTGGCCCTGGCGCTGGGGCTGCCCGGCCGCGAGGGGTCGGGCTACGGCTGCATCACCGGCCAGGGCAACGGCCAGGGCGGGCGCGAGCACGGCCAGAAGGCCGACCAGCTGCCCGGCTACCGCCGCATCGACGACCCCGCCGCCCGCGCCCACGTGGCCGGCGTGTGGGGCGTGGACCCCGCCACCCTGCCCGGCCCCGGCCGCAGCGCCTTCGAGCTCCTCGACGCGCTCGGCGGCCCCGGCGGGCCGCGCGCGCTGCTGGTGTTCGGGTCCAACCCGGTGGTCTCGGCGCCCGACGCCCAACGCGTCCGAAACCGGCTGGCCGGCCTGGACCTGCTGGTCACCGCCGACTTCGTGCTGTCCGAAACCGCCGCCCTGGGCGACGTGGTCCTGCCCGTCGCCCAGTGGGCCGAGGAGGAGGGCACCATGACCAACCTGGAGGGCCGCCTCCTGCGCCGGCGGGCCCTGCTCGCCCCGCCGCCCGGCGTGCGCACCGACCTGGAGGTCATCAGCGGCCTGGCCCGGCGGCTGGGCCAGCCCGCCGAGCGCTTCCCCGCCGACCCCGCGCGGGTGCTGGCCGAACTGGGCGCGGCCTCGGCCGGCGGCGCCGCCGACTACTCCGGGGTCAGCCTGGAGCGCCTGGAGGCCGGCGAGGAGGTGTTCTGGCCGGTGCCCGACGCCCATGCCACCACCCCGCGCCTGTTCCTGGACTCCTTCGCCCACCCCGACGGGCGCGCCCGCTTCGCCCCCGTGGGCCACCGGCCCCCCGCCGAGGCCGTCGACGCCGAGTACCCGCTGCTGGCCACCACCGGGCGTGTGATGGGCCACTACCAGTCCGGCGCCCAGACCCGCCGCATCCGCGAACTCGCCGGCGCCCAGCCCGAGGCGTTCGTGGAGGTCCACCCCGACACCGGCGCCCGCAGCGGCCTGGCCGAGGGCGCCCTGGCCCGCGTGGTATCGCGCCGGGGCGCGGCCCTGGCCCGGGTGCGCCTCACCGAGCACGCCCGCCCCGACACCGTGTTCCTGCCCTTCCACTTCGCCGGGGAGCAGGCCGCCAACAACCTCACCAACCCGGCGCTGGACCCCACCAGCCGCATGCCCGAGTTCAAGGTCAGCGCCGTGCGGCTGGAACCCGCCGGGCCCCCGGACGCCCCGGGCGCCGCAGCCGAGCCGGCCCGCGCGGCGCCCCCGCACGGCTGACCCGCGCGCCCGCGCCGCCGCGGTAGTCGCGCGGGCGCTTCGCCCACGTCCCCCAGCAGGCACCCCACAGCAGGCAACCCAACGCAGCAAGCGGCAACGAAGGGAGGCGGCGCGCGCACCCGGGCACCACCACCGCCCGGCCGCGCGCCGACACGCCATGGTCACTGACACGGACACCGCGCGCCACGTCGTGGTGATCGGCAACGGCATGACCGGGGCCCGCTTCGCCGAGGAGGTCGCCCGCCGCGACCCCCGGGGCGAGCGCCTGCGGGTCAGCGTCGTGGGCGAGGAGACCGAGCCCGCCTACAACCGCGTCCTGCTGCCCGGCGTGCTGGCCGGGCGCTACGCGCCCGAGGACATCCGCCTGCCGGTGCCCGAGACCGGCGCGGTCAGCGTGCGCACCGGGGCGGCCGCCGTCCGGCTGGACACCGGGCGGCGCCGGGTGCGCCTGGACGACGGCACCGCCCTGGACTACGACGAACTGGTCCTGGCCACCGGCGCCCGCGCCGCGTTCCCGCCCATCCCCGGCCTGTCGGCGCCCGACGGCGCCCCCGAGGCCGGCGTCACCGCGCTGCGGGACCTGGCCGACTGCCGCCGCCTGGCGGCCCTGGCCCGCCCCGGCGGCCCGGTCGTGGTGCTGGGCGGGGGCGTGCTGGGGCTGGAGGCCGCCCGCGCGCTGACCGAGCGCGGCATGCGGGTGTCGGTGGTGGAGTCGGCCCCCTGGATCATGCGCCGCCAGATCGACCAGGCCGCCGCCCAGATCCTGGCCCGCCACTACACCCGGCTGGGGGTGGCGGTGCACTCCTGGCGGGTGGCCGCGCGCTGGATCCCCGGCACCGGGCTGGAACTGGACGACGGCCGGCTGCTGGCCGGCGACGCGCTCGTGGTCACCGCCGGGGTGCGCGCCAACACCGAACTGGCCCAGGCCGCCGGCATCGAGGTGGACCGGGGCGTCCTGGTCGACGACACGCTCACCACCAGCGACCCCCGCGTGCACGCCATCGGCGACTGCGCCCAGCACCCCGGCGGCGGGGGCGGCCTGGTGCAGCCGGGCTGGGAGCAGGCCGCCGTGCTGGCCGACCGGCTCACCGGCACCCGGCTGGAGGCCCGCTACACCGGCGCGCGGCCCGTCACCCGCCTCAAGGCCGAGGGCATCGAGCTGACCGCCATGGGCGACCCCGAGGCCGACGACACCGCAGAGACCGTCACCGTCGCCGACCCCCACGGCGGCCGCTACGCCAAGCTGTCGGTGCGCGCCGAACGCGTGGTGGGGGCGGTCCTGCTGGGGCTGCCCGAGTCCGCCTCGGCCATCGCCCAGCTCTACGACGGCGACACCCCGGTGCCCGGCGACCGCCTGGCCCTGCTGATGGGCCGCGCCCAGCCCGAGGCGCCCGCCGGGCAGCCCGGCCCCGCGCCGCTGGTGTGCCGCTGCAACGCCGTCAGCCGCGACGACATGGAGGCCGCCTGGCTCGACGGCGCCCGCACCCGCGACGCCATGGCCCGGGCCACCCGCGCCACCACCGGCTGCGGCGGCTGCATCCGCGACGTCGACACCCTGCTGTCGGGCTGGAACGGCCGGGAGCCCATCGCCGCCACCTGAGCCGGCCGCACCGCGCCGCACGCCCCGCCCGCCGCCCCCGCGGGCCGCCGCGCACCACCCCGCCGCCGCGCCGCCCCTCCCGGCGCCGGCGGCGGTGCGGCGCGTTTACCGCCGCGCCGCTCGGTCATGGGACCACGGTGACCACGCCGCGCGGAAACGGGACAGAGCCCATGCATGCCGACATCACCTTGACCGTCGACGGACGCAGACACCAGTTGCGGGTGGACACCCGCACCACCCTGCTCGACGCGCTGCGGGAGGACCTGGGCGTCACCGCACCCAAGAAGGGGTGCGACCACGGCCAGTGCGGATCCTGCACCGTCCTGCTCAACGGCCGCCGCGTCGTGACCTGCCTGGTGCTGGCCGTGGCCGGCGACGGCGCCGAGGTGGTCACCGCCGCCGGGCTGGCCGAGGGCGGCGACCTGCACCCCATGCAGGAGGCGTTCATGGACCACGACGCCTTCCAGTGCGGCTACTGCACCCCCGGCCAGATCTGCTCGGCCGTGGGCATGCTCGACGAGGCAGCCGCCGGCTGGCCCAGCGCCGCCACCCCGCCGCGCGCCTCCGCCGAGGGCGCCGTGGCCGAACTGGACGACACCGAGATCCGCGAACGCATGAGCGGCAACCTGTGCCGCTGCGGCGCCTACGCCGGGATCGTCTCGGCCATCGGCGACGCCGCCCGCCGCACCCACGCCGCGGCCGCCTCGGGCATACCGCGCCCCGCGCGGGAGGGAGGCCGGCGATGAACCCGTTCGACTACCGCCGCGCCGAGGACGCCGCCGGAGCCGCCGCCATGGTCGCCGACAACCCCGCCGCCGCGTTCCTGGGCGGGGGCACCAACCTGGTCGACCACATGAAGCTGGGCGTGGCCGCCCCCGAGGTGCTGGTCGACATCACCCACCTGCCCATGGACGAGGTCGAGGCGCTGCCCGAGGGCGGCGTGCGCATCGGCGCCAACGTCCGCAACAGCGACCTGGCCGCCCACCCCCTCATCCGCCGCCGCTACCCGGTGCTGTCCCAGGCGCTGCTCTCCGGCGCCTCGGGCCAGTTGCGCAACCTCGCCACCACCGCCGGCAACCTGCTCCAGCGCACCCGGTGCGTGTACTTCCAGGACACCAGCACCCCCTGCAACAAGCGCGAACCCGGCACGGGCTGCTCGGCCCTGGAGGGCTACCAGCGCTACCACGCCATCCTGGGCGCCTCACCCGACTGCGTGGCCGTCCACCCCTCCGACATGGCGGTGGCGCTGACCGCGCTGGACGCCCAGGTGGTGGTGCAGGACGCCGCCACCGAGCGGCGCGTGCCCATCGCCCGGCTGCACCGCCTGCCCGGCGAGGCGCCCGAGCACGACACCGTCCTCAACCACGGCGACCTCATCACCGCCGTGGAACTGCCCGACATGCCCATGGCCGTCCACGCCCGCTACCGCAAGGTCCGCGACCGCGCCTCCTTCGCCTTCGCGCTGGTGTCGGTGGCCGCGGCCATGTCGCTGGGCGCCGACGGCAGCGTCTCCGACGTCCGCATCGCCCTGGGCGGGGTCGCCCACAAGCCGTGGCGGGCGCTGCGCGCCGAGGAGGCGCTGCGCGACGGCCCCGCCACCGAGGAGCGCTTCGCCGCGGCGGCCCGGGCCGAACTCGCCGAGGCCCGCCCCCTGCCGGGCAACACGTTCAAGGTCGCCCTGGCCCGCTCCGCCATCACCGCCACCCTGCGCCAGGTCCACGCCGAGGCGCGCGGCGGCGACGGACACGGCGGACCCGGCGGCCACGGAGAGGAGCAGCGGTGAGCACCACCAGCGAACGGCCCGCCGCCCGCACCGGCGCCATCGGCGCCGGCCCCCGCCGCGTCGAGGGACCCGCCAAGGTCGCCGGCACCGCGGCCTACGCCTACGAGTACCGCGCCGCCGACGCCGCCTACCTGGCGCCCGTGCAGGCCACCATCGCCCGGGGGCGCGTGGCCGCCGTGGACACCGCCGCCGCCGAGGCCGCCGAGGGCGTCCTGGCGGTGCTGTGGCACGGCAACGCCCCCCGGCTGCGCACCGACGCCGAACTGCCCGGCCTCCAGCAGCCCGGCGAACTGCACGTGCTCCAGTCGGCGGAGGTCCACTACCGGGGCCAGCCGGTGGCCGCGGTGGTCGCCGAGACCTTCGAGGCCGCCCAGCACGCCGCCGCGCTGGTCACCCTCACCTACGAGCAGTTGCCCCACGACGCGGAGTTCTCCGCCGGGCGCACCGACCTGGCCACCCCCAAGGAGGACCACCGCCAGGGCGACGTCAAGGCCGCCGAGGGGGAGGTGGTGGTCGACCAGACCTACACCACCCCCATGCAGCACAACAACCCCATGGAGCCCCACTCCACCATGGCCCGCTGGGACGGCGAGGCCATCACCCTGCACGAGTCCACCCAGGGCGCCCACATGGTCCGCGAGACCGTGGCCGAGCTGCTGGGCCTGGAGCAGGGCCGCGTCCGCGTCGTCGCGCCCTACGTCGGCGGCGGGTTCGGCTCCAAGGGCCCCCTGCACGCCCCCACCGTGCTGGCGGTGCTGGGCGCCCGCGCCGTGCCGCACCGCTCGGTCAAGCTGGCCGCCACCCGCCGCCAGATGTTCAGCCTGGTGGGCTACCGCAGCCCCACCGTGCAGCGGGTGCGGCTGCGCGCCGACGCCCAGGGGCGGCTGTCGGGCATCGACGTCACGGCCACCGTGCAGAGCGCGCGCCTGGGCGACTTCATCGAGGAGGCCGCCGGCCCCGCCAAGTCGATGTACGCCGCGCCCAACCGGCGCATGGGCCACCGCGCCGCCCGCCTGGACGTCCCCGTGCCCACCTGGATGCGCGCGCCGGGGGAGTGCCCCGGCATGTTCGGCCCCGAGGTCGCCATGGACGAGCTGGCGGTCGCCTGCGGGCTGGACCCCATCGAGGCGCGGGTGCGCAACGAGCCCGAGCGCGACCCCGCCACCGGCAAGCCGTTCTCCACCCGCAACCTCATCGCCTGCCTGCGCGAGGGGGCCGACCGCTTCGGCTGGGCCGACCGCCCCGCCGAGCCGGGCGCCCGCCGCGAGGGGGAGTGGCTGGTGGGCACCGGGGTGGCGGCGTCGTTCTACCCGGTGGTGCCGCCGGTGGGCGGCTCGCGCGCGCTGGTGCGCCACGCCGGCGACGGCCGCTACGTGGTGTCGCTGGCCGCCGCCGACATCGGCACCGGCGCCTGGACCGCGCTCACCCAGGTCGCCGCCGACGTGCTGGGCGTGCCGCTGGAGCACGTGGAGGTGCGCCTGGGCGACAGCGCGCTGCCCCTGGCGTCGCTGGCCGGCGGCTCCACCGGCATGATGTCGTGGGGCTCCACCGTCCACGCCGCCGCCACCGCCTTCCGCCGCCTCCACGGCGATGACCCCGCGCCCGGCGCCGAGGCGGCGGCCGACCTGCCCGAAGTGGCCCACCGCGACGACTACGCCATGCACGCCTACGGCGCCCAGTTCGCCGAGGTCCGCGTCAACACCGACACCGGCGAGATCCGCGTGCCGCGCCTGCTGGGCGTGTTCGCCGCCGGGCGCATCGTCAACGCGCGCACCGCCCGCTCCCAGTTCGTCGGCGGCATGACCATGGGGCTGTCGATGGCGCTGCACGAGGAGAGCGTGCTGGACGCGCGCTTCGGCCACGTCGTCAACGCCGACTTCGCCGAGTACCACATCGCGGCCAACGCCGACGT
The DNA here is from genome assembly GCF_027604915.1 of Streptomonospora mangrovi. Taxonomy (GTDB): domain Bacteria; phylum Actinomycetota; class Actinomycetes; order Streptosporangiales; family Streptosporangiaceae; genus Streptomonospora; species Streptomonospora mangrovi. The sequence continues at coordinate 192,663 of NZ_JAJAQC010000004.1, read as the reverse complement.
CGCCGACATCCAGGCGCACTGGATCGACGAGCACGACCCCCTGGTCAACCCGCTGGGCGCCAAGGGCATCGGCGAGATCGGGATCGTGGGCACGGCCGCGGCGGTGGCCAACGCCGCCTACCACGCCACCGGGGTGCGGGTGCGCCGCGTCCCGCTGCGGCTGGACGACTTCCTGGACGCGGTGGGCGCCTGAGGGGGAGGCACCGCCCCCCGACCGGGGGCGCCTGAGCGGGGCGGGTGCGCGGCGGGGCCGGGGCGGGGCCGGGGCGGGTGCGTCCCGACCCCGCCGCACACCCGCCCCGCGTGCCGCGCGCGGGGTGCGCCCGGCGGCGGACGGCAGCGCCCGGCGCCGCCCGCGCACAACCTCCATCCCCCGACCTGACACACCCGCCGCGCCCGCGCCCCGCGCGGGGCGCCGGCGCGGCTAGGCTCGGCCCCCTGCGCGCGGCCGCCGCGCCGCCTGCCACCCGCCCCACCGGCGGTTTCGCACCCGCGCCCGGCCCCCGAACCCCCCGCTCACGCGGCTTTCACCTGCGATGACAGGGAAACGAAACACCACCTTCACCGACGGCTGACGGGTGCGAAACACGTCCCGGGTTGCCTGAAAAGCGCGTCGGCGGCCGCCCCGGCGGTGCCCCGCACCGCCCGGCCCCGCCGCCGGCGCTTGGCGCCCCGCACGTGAGCGAGGAGAGGCACCCGGCATGAGACAGCTCGTGGTCATCGGAAACGGCATGGTCGGCCACCGCCTCGTGGAGGCCGTCCGCAGCCGCGACACCGCCGGCGAGTGGCACATCGTCGTGCTGGGGGAGGAGCCCCGCCCGGCCTACGACCGGGTCGCGCTGTCCTCCTACTTCGACGGCGCCGGCGAGGAGGACCTGCGCCTGCCCGACCTGAGCGCCCACCCCGGCGTGGAGCTGCGGCTGGGCGAGCCCGCCACCGCCCTGGACCGCGCCGCCCGCGCCGTCACCACCGCCTCGGGCGCCGTCATCGGCTACGACGCCCTGGTCCTGGCCACCGGCTCCACCGCCTTCGTGCCCCCCGTGCCCGGCCGCGACCTGCCCGGCTGCCACGTCTACCGCACCATCGAGGACCTGGAGCACATCACCGCCACCGCCCGCGCCGCCACCGCCGCAGGCGCCGGCGCCGACGGCGTGGTCATCGGCGGCGGCCTGCTGGGCCTGGAGGCCGCCAACGCGCTGCGCCTGCTGGGCCTGCGCCCCCACGTCGTGGAGATGGCGCCCTGGCTGATGCCCCGCCAGGTCGACGAGGGCGGCGGCGCCGTGCTGGGCCGCCTCATCGCCGACACCGGGGTCACCGCCCACACCGCCGCCGCCCTCACCGCCATCGAACCCGGCCCCGGCGGGGCGGGTCTGCGCGTCCTGCTGGGCGAGGGCGCCGACCAGCGTGCCGTGGACGCCGGCGTCGTGGTGTTCTCGGTGGGCGTGCGCCCCCGCGACGAGCTGGCGCGGGCCGCCGGCCTGGAGCTGGGGCCGCGCGGCGGCGTCGCCGTCGACGCCGCCTGCCGCACCAGCGACCCCGCCGTCTACGCCGTGGGCGAGTGCGCCAGCGCCGGCGGCACCGTCTACGGCCTCATCGCCCCCGGCAACGCCATGGCCGAGGTGGTCGCCGACCGCCTGGCCGGCGGCGCCGCCACCTTCACCGGCGCCGACACCTCCACCAAGCTCAAGCTGCTGGGCGTGGACGTGGCCAGCTTCGGCGACGCCCACGGCACCACCGAGGGCGCCCTGGAGGTCGTCCTCAACGACGCCCCCGGCCGCCGCTACGCCAAGCTCGTGGTCTCCGACGACGCCACCACGCTACTGGGCGGCGTGCTGGTGGGCGACGCCTCCGCCTACGCCGGCCTGCGCCCCCTGGTCGGGCGCGAACTGCCCGGCGACCCCCTGGAGCTGATCGCCCCCGAGCGCGGCGCCGGCGGCGGGATCGGCGTGGGCGCGCTGCCCGACGACGCCCAGGTGTGCTCCTGCAACGCCGTCACCAAGGGCGCCGTGCGCGCCGCCATCGCCGAGGGCGGCACCGACATCCCGGCGATCAAGGCGTGCACCCGCGCCGGCACCAGTTGCGGCTCGTGCGTGCCCATGCTCAAGAACCTGCTCGCCGACTCCGGCATCGAGCAGTCCACCGCGCTGTGCGAGCACTTCGCCCACTCTCGCGCCGAACTGGTGGAGATCGTCCTGGCCACCGGGATCGCCACCTTCTCCGAGCTGGTCGCCCGCCACGGCAGCGGCCGCGGCTGCGACATCTGCAAGCCCGCCGTGGCCTCCATCCTGGCCTCCCTGGGCGGCGGCCACATCCTCGACGGCGAGCAGGCCGCCCTCCAGGACACCAACGACCACTTCCTCGCCAACATCCAGCGCAACGGCACCTACTCGGTGGTGCCGCGGGTACCCGGCGGCGAGATCACCCCCGAAAAGCTCATCGTCATCGGCGAGGTCGCCCGGGAGTTCGGCCTCTACACCAAGATCACCGGCGCCCAGCGCATCGACCTGCTGGGCGCCCGCGTGGAGCAGTTGCCCGCCATCTGGGCGCGCCTGGTGGAGGCCGGGTTCGAGTCCGGCCACGCCTACGGCAAGGCGCTGCGCACCGTGAAGTCGTGCGTGGGCAGCACCTGGTGCCGCTACGGCGTGCAGGACTCGGTGGGCATGGCCATCCGCCTGGAGACGCGCTACCGCGGGCTGCGCTCGCCCCACAAGCTGAAGTCGGCCGTCTCGGGCTGCGCCCGCGAGTGCGCCGAGGCGCGCGGCAAGGACTTCGGCGTCATCGCCACCGAGCACGGCTGGAACCTCTACGTCGGCGGCAACGGCGGGTTCACCCCCCGCCACGCCGAACTGCTGGCCTCCGACCTCGACGACGACACCCTCATCCGCTACATCGACCGGTTCCTGATGTTCTACATCCGCACCGCCGACCGCCTCCAGCGCACCTCCACCTGGATCGAGAACCTGGAGGGCGGACTGGACCACCTGCGCGCCGTGGTGGTCGAGGACAGCCTGGGCGTCGCCGAGGAGCTGGAGGCGGCCATGGCCCGCCACGTCGCCGGCTACGCCGACGAGTGGCGCGGCGTGCTGGAGGACCCCGACAAGCTCGCCCGGTTCGTGTCCTTCGCCAACGCGCCCGAGGCGCCCGACCCCACCATCTCCTTCGCGGTCGAGCGCGAGCAGCCGGTGCCCGCCGGCCCCGTGCCGCTGGGCATGCCCGCCCCGGCGGGCTCCGGACCGCGCTGACCCGCCGCCGCCGACTCCCGATCACCGGCGCACCGCGCGCCGCGAAACCGTCGAACCCGGAGGTCGCCCGCCATGAGCACCCCAACCCTGCCCGTCCGCACCGCGCTGCCGTGGGTCGCCGCATGCCGCTGGGATAGGCTCACCCCGGAGCGCGGAATCGCCGTCCTGCTGCCCGACGGAGGACAGGTCGCCGTGTTCCGCACGCACGACGACGTGCTCTACGCCGTGGGCAACATCGACCCCTTCAGCGGCGCCGCGGTGATCTCCCGCGGCATCGTCGGCGACCGGGCCGGGGAGCCCACCGTCGCCTCACCCATGCTCAAGCAGGTGTTCTCCCTGCGCACCGGGCACTGCCTGGACGATGGGGCCGTGCGGCTGCCCACCTACGCCGTGCGCGTGCGCGACGGCGTCATCGACGTCAGCACCCAACCGGATGAGGCCACCACATGAGCGCGACGCCTTCGACCCTGTCCGCGGCCGGCGGCGGCGCCCAGCGCGCCGTGCCGGCCCCGGCGCGGCCCGACACCCGCGGCGAGCCCGCCGCCACGGTCGCCCCGCTGGCCGGCTTCACCGTGGCCGTCACCGCCGCCCGCCGCGCCGACGAACTCGCCGCCATGCTGCGCCGCAAGGGGGCGGAGGTGGTGTGCGCGCCGGCGCTGCGCATCGTGCCGCTCAGCGACGACCAGCGCCTGGCCGCCGCCTCGCGCGAGCTGATCCGCCGGCCCGCCGACGTGGTGGTGGCCACCACCGGCATCGGGTTCCGCGGGTGGGTGGAGGCGTGCGAGACGTGGGGCACGGCCGAACCGCTGCTGGCGGCCATGCACGGCTCCCGCCTGCTGGCGCGCGGGCCCAAGGCCAAGGGCGCCATCCGCGCCGCCGGGCTCACCGAGGAGTGGTCGCCGCCCTCGGAGTCCTCCGCCGAGGTTTTGGACTACCTGCTGGCCACCGGGGTGGAGGGGCTGCGCGTGGCGGTGCAGTTGCACGGCGAGCCGCTGCCCGACTTCTGCGCGGCGCTGCGCCTGGCGGGCGCGGAGGTCGTGGAGGTCCCCGTCTACCGGTGGACGCTGCCCGACGACGTCGCGGCGCTGGACCGGCTCATCGACGACATCACCGGCGGCGGCGTGGACGCGGTCACCTTCACCAGCGCCCCGGCCGCCGCCGGGCTGCTGGACCGCGCCGAGGCGATCGGGGTGCGCGAGGCGCTGGTGCGGGCGCTGACCCGCGACGCCCTGGCCATGTGCGTGGGGCCGGTCACCGCGCGCCCGCTGATGGCCCACGACGTGCCCACCGTGTGGCCGGGGCGCGCCCGCATCGGCGCGCTGGTCAAGCGGCTGGCCGAGGAGCTGCCCGGGCGCTTCCCCAGCCTGCCGGTGGCCGGGCACCGGCTGCGGCTGCGCGGCCACGCCGTCCTGGTGGACGGCGCGGTGCGCCCGGTCTCGCCCGCGCTGATGCGGGTGCTGCGCGAACTGGCGCGGCGGCCCGGCCAGGTCCGCGACCGCGCCGACCTGCTGGCCTCGCTGGGCGGCGACGCCGACGCCCACGCGGTGGAGACCGCCGTGGCCCGGCTGCGCACCGCGCTGGGCGACCCCAAGATCATCCAGACGGTCGTCAAGCGCGGCTACCGCCTGGCCCTGGACAGCGGCGACTGCCCGCCCGAAGGAGACTGATGGCCGCCACCGCCCAGCGCACCCGGCCCCGCACCGAGGCCGGCACCGGGACCCCTACCGAAATCCCCACCGAGGTCCGCACCGAGACCGCCGCAGCGGCGGGTGCCGGGCCGAGGCCCGCCGCCCACCCGGCGGACGCGGGGGCCGGTCGGCCGGGAGCCCCGGCCACCGCCGTCCGGCCCTCGGGGGCCGGGGCCGCTGTGCTGCCGCCGGGGGCGGCTTCGAGGGCGGGGGCGCACGCCGCGCTCCTGGCATCCGGCGCGCAGAGCGTCCCGCCACCGCCGGAGGCGCAGACCGCCGCCCGGCGGGTGGGCGCGTCGGCGGCCGCGCCCGCACCCGGCCCCGGCGGCGCCGGTACGGCGCCCACGCTGCTGCTGGCCGTGCACGGCACCCGCGACCCGCGCGGCACCGCCGCCGCACGCGCCCTGGCGCGCGCCGTCGCGCGCCGCACCGGCGCACCGGTGCGGCTGGGGTTCGCCGACGTACTGGCCCCCGACGTGGGCGAGGCGGCCGCCGCCGTGGACGGCCCCCTCGTCGTCGTCCCGGCGTTCCTGGCGGCCGGTTACCACGTGCGCGTGGACATCCCCGGCCAACTGGCGCGCGTCGGCCGTGCCGGCGCCCCCCTCACCCCCGCCCTGGGCGGGGACGACCGGCTGATCACCGCCGCCGCGCGCCGCCTGCGCCAGTCGGGTCGGCGGCCCGGCGACGCGGTGGTGCTGGCCGCCGCCGGCTCCTCCGACCCCGCCGCCCGCGCCGAGGTCGCCGAGGCGGCCGCGCGGCTGGCCGCTCACCTGGACACCCCGGTGGCGGCGGCCTACGTCGCCACGGCCCGCCCCTCGGTCCCCGAGGCGGTCGCGCGGCTGCGCGCCGAGGGTGCCGCCCGCGTCGCCGTCGCCGCCTGGCTGCTGGCGCCCGGGCTGTTCCACCAGCGCCTGTCGGACGCCGGAGCCGACACCGTGGCGGCTCCGCTGTGCCCCGACCCGGCGGTGGTCGACATCGTCGCCGCCAGGTACCACGCCGGCGTCCACACCGCCGTATAGCCGGCGTAGCCGTCTGAGGAGGCGGGAGCGGGAGGACGCCCATCCGGCCCCGCACCGGCCGCGCCGCCAGGTACCACGCCGGCGTCCACACCGCCGTATAGCCGGCGTAGCCGTCTGAGGAGGCGGGAGCGGGAGGACGCCCATCCGGCCCCGCACCGGCCGCCTACTCCGCCCGGCACCCGGCGCCCCGCCGCCCCCGTGGCGACCGCGTGTGAGCAGACGAAACCGCGGTTCTCGCCCACCGGCCCGCCCGGACGCGTATCCAGCCGCGATCGGGCAGGCAGGCGAACGTTGACCGCCTGCCGAGCCCCGGGCGTCGGCCCCGATGGCCGCCCGACCGAAGCCGCCCCCTGCCCTCGGTGCCCGCCGCCGCCCGCGCCACTGGGCTGGCTGGGCGGTGGCAGGCTCCCCACGCCATGGTCCGCGCCTCTTTCGTTACGGGGGGCGGCGCTGGTTCATCATGGCGGCGGGAGGCATACTCGGGCCGACGGCTATCGCCCGACATGGGGAGTGGCATGCCCTCTGACGCCCTGTCCGTACCCTCTGGCGACTCCGCCGCGTACACCCCGTCCCATCCGCCCGTCCCGTCCTTTCCCCCCTCTTCATGGCACCAGGACGACCCCCGGCACGACCGCGCGGCCGGGGCGTGGGTCGGCGCGGGCGCGGCCGGGTGCCTGGTGGGCGCCCCGGCCGCGCTGGTCACCGAACTGGTCGACGCCTCGGCCGCCGACGCGGCTGCCGCCGGCCCCGGACCCGCCGCCGGGGCCGCCACCGACTCCGGCGCCGCGCGCCTGGCCGGGCTGATCCGGGCGGCCATCACCCGCCTCGACGCCCCCGCCGACCTCGGCACCGCCCTGGCCGACCCCCGCGACCGCGCGTTCGCGCGGGCTGTGCGCGAGGCCTGCGCCCAGGGGCGGCCGCCCTCCCCGGACAGCGCCGCACCGGTTCCCGGCGACCCCCGGGGCGCCGCCCTGCGGGCGGTGGCCGAGACCCCCGTGCCCGACCTCGACCTGCGCGCCGCCGCCTTCCCCTGCCGCCACTTCGTGGACGCCGTGTGGCGCGCCGCCGCCCTGGGCGGCGACGTCGCCGCGCTGTACGCCGGTGCGCTGGCGGGCGCCCGTTGGGGCGCCTCGGGTGTGCCGCTGGAGGCCCAGCGCCGCCTGGCCGACATCGTCGCCCCCCACGACCTGGTCGTGCGGGGCGTGGTGATGGCGCGCGGCAGCGACCCCGCCCTCTGGCCGGAGAACTCCGGCTACCAGACCGGCGAGTCCAAGTCGATCTACCTGCCCTTCCACACGCCCCACCCCCACGACCCCGGCGTCATCCTGGGCAACCTCACCTACCTGCGCTCCCGCCCCGACGTCGACGCCGTGGTGACCCTCAACCGCATCGGCCCCGGCGACGCCCACACCGGCCTGCCCGCCCGCGACCGCGTCGAGGTGTGGCTGGCCGACCACCCCGGCGCCAACCCCAACCTGCCCTTCGTGCTGGAGGAGGCCGCCGCGGCGGTGGCGGCGCTGCGCGCCGAGGGCAAGCGGGTGCTGCTGCACTGCGCCGCCGGGCAGTCGCGCACCCCGGCCGTCGCCGCGCTCTACGCCGTGCGCGGCCGGGGCGCCGACGTGCGCGAGGCGCTGCCGCGCGTCATCCGCGCCGTCGAGGGCCACCTGAACAACCCCGAACTGTCGGCCACGGTGGCCGCCCTGTGCGGGGTCCACCTGGACGACGTGGCCGCCGAACTGTTCCCCGAGGGGCTCCCGCCGCGCCGCCACCACCGCGCCTGACCACCCGCTCCGGTGCCCCGGCGGGAACGGGAACCCGCCCCGCCGGGGCACCGGAGCGGCGGCCTGTGGCGCCACGCGCACCGGTGGGTGACAAATGGCACAAAACCCGGGCGTGAGGTTCCGTGACCCCGCCGTGATGATTAGCCTCAATCCAGCGCCGGCGAGCCGACCCGCGGCTCACCCCCACACTCCCCGGCCGGCGCCCCGCCCCCGGCACCCCGGGCGGCACCCGCCGTGCCCACCCCCGCGGCCGTCCGCCGCGCCCCCCGACGGCCACCGGCACGGCCTCCCTCCGTCCCCGTTCAAAGGACCGCCACCAGTGGGCCACACCCAGCCCTCACGCCGGGCCGTTCGCGCCCGCGCCCGACGCACCCGGACCGTCCTCGTCACCGCCGCCGCCGGCGCGGGACTCCTCGCCGCCGCCACGGCCGGCGCCGCGCTCGCCGCCGGATCCGACACCGGCACCGCCGCCGGCGCCGCCACACCCCCGCCCGCCCAGACCGCCGACGCGCGGCCCTCCGACGCCGCCGACACCGCCGACGAGCGCCGCCGGCGCGCCCAGGTCTGGGAGGAGGCGGCCCAGGACGCCGTGCGCCCCCTCAGCGGCACCGCCACCGAGCCCCGCCAGGAGCAGCAGGAGGAGGAGCCCGCCGAGGACGCCGCCGACTCCGGCGGCGGCACCTCCGGGCTGACCCCCACCGGCGAGGGCGGCGCGTGCGAGGCGTCCATGTACAGCGAGCCCCAGCCCACGGCCAGCGGCGAGCAGTTCGACCCCAGCGCCATGACCGCCGCGCACAAGACCCTGCCGATGGACACCATGGTCCAGGTCACCAACCCCGCCAACGGCAAGTCGGTGACCGTGCGCATCAACGACCGCGGCCCCTACATCGAGGGCCGCTGCCTGGACCTGTCCACCGCCTCCTTCGAGCAGATCGCCTCGGCCAGCGCCGGGGTGGTCGACGTCGAGTGGCAGGTCGTCGGCTAGGCGACGGCGTTCGGCCTCACCGGTGGCACGGGGCGGTGACCGCCCGGACCCGGCCTCCGAACAGCCCCGGTCCCCGCCCTGCTGGCCGCCCGCCGGCCCCTGGCCCCCTTCCGACCGGGCCGCCGGGGCCCCCCCGGGGCCGCCCCGGCGGGGCCCGCCCCCGGCCCCCCCCCCATTCCCCTAGCGAGACCGCGGGCCCCGCCGGGGCCCGCCCGGGGGGGCCACGGCCGCGCGCACCCCTCCCTTTCCCTTCGCTTCACCCCTCCCTCCGCGCGCCGCCGCGACGCGCGGGGCGCGACTCGGGCTTTCTTGTGGGTCGGGCGTGGCAGAATGCGCGAAGGTCGGCCCAGGGGAGAGGTGAGGCGGGTGTTTCGCAACGAGACGGGACTGGTGGTCTCGCCCACCGACCTCGTGGACTCCATGGAGTGCGAGCACCGCAGCGCCCTGCGCCACGCCCTGGCCTGCGACCTCCCCGGCGCGCCCGCGCCCAGCGAACTCGACCCCCTGATCGCCCAGCACGGCGCCGCCCACGAGCAGGCCGAACTGGAGCGGCTGCGCGGCCTGTTCGGCGACGACGTCGTGGCCGTGCCCGACCCCGCCCCCACCCACGACGCCATGCGCGCAGCCGCCCGCGCCACCGCCGAGGCCATGCGCGCCGGCGCCGCCGTCGTCTACCAGGGCTGCTTCTACGAGCCGCTGGAGGAGGGGATCTCCTTCCACGGCCGCGCCGACTTCCTCATCAGCACCGCCGTGGACCCCGCCACCGGCGCCCGCCGCACCCCCGGTCCCGCCGGATACGAGCCCTGGGACACCAAGCTCGCCCGCCGCCCCGGCCCCTCGGCCGTGCTCCAGTTGACCGCCTACGCCGACGCGCTCTCCCGCCTGGCCCCCGAACCCCCCGAGCACATGCACCTGCTCACCGGCGACCGCGCCGTCCACACCCACCGCGTCGCCGAGTTCGCCCCCGTCCTGGCCGGGGTCCGCGCCCGCCTGCTGGAGCGGCTGCGCCACCCGGCCCGCCTGCCCGACCCCCTGTGGGGCGAGCCCCGCCCGGCCTGCGAGGGCTGCGGCTACGCCGCCCAGTGCGCCGCCGGGCGCGCCGAGGCCCGCCACCTGTCCCTGGTCGCCGGCCTGCGCACCGACCAGGCCCGCCGCCTGGCGGAGTCGGGGATCGCCACCATCGACGCCCTGGCCTGCGCCGACGAGGACGACCGCCCGCCCGCCATGCCGCGCCACTCCTTCCGGCGGCTGCGCGACCAGGCCGCGCTCCAGGTGCGCCAGGACGCCACCCGCACCGCCGCCGACCCCCAGGGCACCGTCATCGCCGAGGTCTACGCCCCCGAAGGACTGGCCGGGCTGCCCGCCCCCAGCCCCGGCGACGTGTTCTTCGACATGGAGGGCTACCCCTACTTCGACGGCGCCGACGGCCGCGGCCTGGAGTACCTGTTCGGCGCGGTCACCCTCGACGGCGACGGTGGCGCCGAGGAGTTCCACGCCTTCTGGGCCCACGACCGCGCCGCCGAGAAGCGCGCCTTCGAGGAGTTCGTGGACTTCGTGTGCGCCCGCGTCGACGCCGACCCCGGCGCCCACGTCTACCACTACGCCTCCTATGAGGCCGACCGGCTCAAGCTGCTGGCCGCCGCCTTCGCCACCCGTGAGAGCGAGGTCGACGAACTCCTGCGCCACCGCCGCCTGGTCGACCTGTTCACCGCCGTCAAGAAGAGCCTGCGGGTCTCCCAGCGCTCCTACTCCATCAAGTACCTCGAACCCCTCTACCTGGGCGGCGGCCGCTCCGGCGAGGTCACCACCGCCACCTCCAGCATCGACGCCTACGCCGACTACCTGTCGGCCGCCGAGGCCGGGGAGTCCGAGCGCGCCGACAAGGTGCTGCGCGCCATCGCCGACTACAACCGCGACGACTGCGTCTCCACCGCCCGGCTGCGCGCCTGGCTGGAGGGCCTGCGCACCGAGCACGGCATCACCGCCCGCCCCGCCGCCCAGGGCGAGCTGAGCGCCGAGGACGCCGACGAGGCCGCCGCCGAGCGGCGGCGCCGCCGCGAGGAGCAGGAGGCGCGGCTGCGCGCCCTCACCGAGCCGCTGCTGGCCGGCGTGCCCGAGGACCCCGCCGAGCGCACCCCCGACCAGCGGGCCCGCGCGCTGCTGGCGGCCCTGGCCGGCTACTACCGCCGCGAGGAGAACCCCTCCTGGTGGGACTACTTCCGCCGCGTCTCGGCGCCCATGGAGGAGTTGGAGGCCGACAACGACTGCCTGGTGCCGGTGCGGGCGCGCGTGGGCGACTGGCAGGAGCCCACCGGGCGCCAGCGCAAGCTGCGCCGCGAGATCGAGCTGCGCGCCGACCCCGCCCGCCCCCACCCCTTCACCACCGGCGACGGCGTGCGCCTGCTCTACCCCGGCGCGCCCGGCCAGGAGGCCGACACCGTCGACGCCGTGGTCGAGACCGCCTCCGCCGACCGCCTCACCCTGGTCGAGACCTCCGCGCCCGGCCAGACCTACGCGCGGGCGCCGGCGGCGGTGCTGCCGGGCGCCCCCGTGCGCTCCTCGCCCAAGGACACCGCCCTGTGGGGGCTGGCCGAGGCCGCGCTGGCCGACCTGCCCCACCTGCCCGCCTCCGCCGGCATCGACGTGCTGCGCCGCACCCCGCCGCGCACCCGCACCGGCGCGCCCCTGCCCGACCCCGCCGACCACGGCGGCGACCTGGTGGCCGCCGCCATCGCCGCCGTCGACGCCCTGGACGGCTCCTACCTGGCGGTGCAGGGGCCGCCCGGCGCGGGCAAGACCTACCTGGCCGCGCGGCTGATCACCCACCTGGTGGCCGCCGGCCGCACCGTGGGCGTGTGCTCCACCAGCCACAAGGCCGTGGAGAACGTGCTGGCCTCGGCCGTGCAGGCGGCCCGCATCGCCGGCCGGGACCTGCCCTGCGCCAAGCGCCCGGCCAAGAAGCCCGACCCCAAGGCCCCCTGGGACCAGCCCAAGAGCCCCAAGGAGCTGGCGGCCTGGCGCGCCGGCCGCCCCGGGGGCCACCTCGTGGGCGGCACCGCCTGGAACTTCGCCAACGAGGCGATGACCGCCGACCCCCTGGACGTCCTCATCATCGACGAGGCCGGGCAGTTCGCGCTGGCCGACACCCTCGCCGTCTCGGCCGCCGCCCGCGATTTGGTGCTGCTGGGCGACCCCCAGCAGCTCCCGCAGGTGGTGCAGGGCGCCCACGCCCCCGGCGCGGCCTCCTCGGCGCTGGAGCACCTGGTCGGCGGCGCCGAGATCATCGACCCCTCCCTGGGCTACTTCCTGGACCAGACCCGCCGCATGCACCCGGCGGTGTGCGCGCCGGTGTCCCACCTGTCCTACCGGGGCCGCCTCACCGCCCACCCGGTGGCCGCCGAACGCGCCATGTCGGGGGTGGAGCCCGGCCTCTACGCGCTGCCGGTGGCCCACACCGGGCGCGCCACCCACAGCCCCGAGGAGGTCGCCGCCGTGGTGGGCGCCGCCGCCGGCCTGGTGGGCCGCTCCTACCGCGAACCCGGCGCCACCGCCCCGCGCGAGATCACCGGCGAGGACATCCTGGTGGTGGCGCCCTACAACCTCCAGGTGCGGGCGCTGCGCCAGGCGCTGGAGGCGGCCGGGCTGGGCGAGGTGCGGGTGGGCACGGTCGACCGCTTCCAGGGCCAGGAGGCCCCGGCCGTCATCTGCTCGATGACCGTCTCCAGCGCCCTGGACGCCCCCCGGGGGCTGGACTTCGTGCTCTCGCGCAACCGGCTCAACGTGGCGCTCTCGCGCGCCCAGACCGTGGCGGTGCTGGTGTACTCCCCCCACCTGGCGGCCTCGGCGCCGCGCTCGGTGGCCGAGCTGCGGGTGCTGGCCGGGTTCGCCGGCCTGTGCGAGCGGGCGCGGCCCTGGCCGCGGCCGCGCTGACGGAAACGGCGCCGCGCGGGCCGTGCGCGCCGCTGCCACGCCACCGGAACGGGGACGGCGTGTGGGGCTGCGGCGGCCCTGGTGGGGGCTCAGGGGGGCGCGGCGAAAGGCGCGCGGCCTCACTCGGGCAGCAGCGCGGCGTCCTCGGCGGGCAGCCAGGCACCGGCGGGGCGGCGCATCCAGTCCTCGGCGGCGGCCAGCTTCTCGGCGGCCCGCAGCAGCGCGTCCAGGCCCGGGTGGCGCAGCGCGCTGTCGAAGACCATGCTGACCAGGCTCAGCGGCACCGGGTCCACCAGCGGGCGTACCACCGTGCCGGCCGCCGGCGGTAGCTGCATGCTCACCAGAACCGGGTCGCGGTGGCGCCGGATGTACAGCGCCATCTCCTCGGCGCCGGTGGGCCGGGTGCGCGGCGGGGCCATGGTGATGCCGCGCTCGGCCAGCAGCCGCCGGCCCAGGTCGGTCCACTCGGCGGTCTCGGGGCTGCCCATCATGGCGTCGACGCGGTGGCGCCCGGCCAGGGCGGGCAGCGCGATGCGCTCGCAGCCGGCCAGCGGGTGGTCCTCCACCAGCATCAGCCCCAGCGGCTCCAGGCGCACCGGCACCTGGCGCAGCCAGGTGCGCACGCGGGGCTCCAACCCGGCGACCCGGCCGAAGGCCACATCCAGCCGGTGGGCCAGGATCTCCTCGGCGCTGGCGGTCAGCCCGCCGTGGAAGCGCGCCATCAGTTCGGCCTCGGGCGCCATGCGGCGGGCCTCGTTGAGCACCGTGCCGGCGGTGGCGCCCGGGTTGTTGATGTCCACCAGCAGCGGGCGGCGCTGGGCGCTGGCGTCGGCCACCAGTTCGTCGTGCAGGGCCAGCAGCCGGCGGGCGCGCGGCAGCAGCCGCTCCCCGGCCGGTGTCAGCCCCACCGCCCGGGTGCTGCGGGTGAACAGGTGCACGCCCAGGTCGCGCTCCAGGCGTCTGATGTCGCGGCTGACGGACTGCTGCGCCGCGTAGAGGCGCCCGGCCGCCCGGCCGAAATGCAATTCCTCCGCAACGGCGACGAATGTCCGTAGCAGGCGTGGATGAATGTCGGAGTACACGTGCCGAGATTAACAACGCAACCGCGTGAATGGTGCCAAGAATGGTGTTGGACGCCTGGAAACAATTGACGGCACTATCGGAAACATGAGCCGCCTTTTCTTCTTGCCTCTGCTCTGCCTCGTCCAAGTCCTGCTCATGATCGACGCGATCGTGGTCACGGCCCTGCCCGCAATCGCCGCGGATTTGCGCGTCGACGAAGCGAATCTGCCGTGGGTGGGTGCGGCCTACTTGGTGGCCTTCGGCGGCTTCCTGGTGGTCGGCGGCCGCACCGGAGACCTTTTCGGTCACCGCATCACCCTCATTGCCGGCCTATCCCTATTTACCGCCGCCTCGCTGCTGTGCGGCCTGGCCGACACCCCCGCGCTGCTCTTCGCCGGCCGCGCCGCCCAGGGCCTGGGCGCCGCCTTCGCCTCCCCGGCCGCCTTCGCGATGGTCACCACGCGCTACCCCGAGGGCCTGGCCCGCAACCGCGCGTTGAGCATCTGGAGCGCGGTGGGCACCGCCGGCACCCTGGCCGGCAGCGCGCTGGGCGGCGTCGTCGCCGACCTCGCCGGGTGGCGCTGGGTGTTCCTCATCAACGTCCCCGCCGCCATCGTGCTGCTGGTCGCGGTGGTCTGGCTGCTGCCGCGCGACCCCGCCCGCGCCCCCGGCCGCATCGACATCGGCGGCGCCCTGCTGCTGACCTGCGGCGCGGTCTCCATCGTCACCGCCGCCGTCACCGCCGAGGACGGCGTGGACCTCACCGTCATGCTCTTCGCCGTGGCCGGCGCCGGCCTCATCGCCGCCTTCGTCGTGGTCGAGCGCCGCGTGCGCCAGCCCATCGTGCGCCTGGGCCTGCTGGCCAACCCCTACGTGCGCGTGGCCAACCTGTTCACCGTGCTGGGCGTGCCCACCGTCCACGCCGTCAACTGGTTCAGCAGCTTCTACATGCAAAACGAACTGGGCATGAGCGCCACCCAGGCCGGGCTGGGGCTGATCCCGGCCAGCGCCGTCATCGTGCTGCTGTCCACCCGCTCGGGCGCCATGGCCGCCAAGGTCGGCGTGCGCACCATGTTCCTGGCCGCCGCCGCGGCCACCGCCTGCTCCCTGGCCGCCCTCATGTTCATCACCGAGGGCGGCTCCTACTGGACCCATGTGCTGCCCGGCGTGGTCCTCATGGGCGTCAGCGGCGGCCTCAGCTACGCGCCCTCCCTGATCGCCGCCACCACCGGGGTGCCCCGCGACGAGCAGGGCCTGGCCGGGGGCATGCAGAACACCTCCTCCCAACTGGGCGGCGCGATCGGCCTGGCCCTGCTCAACACGGTGGCCGTGGCCGCCGGCGGCTACGGCGCGGCGTTCATGTGGGCGCTGGTCCTGCCCGCGCTGATGGCGGTGTGCGCGCTGACCCTGCCGCGCCGCGACACCTTCCCGGCCGCCCCGGGCACCCTGCCCGCCGAGCACGCCGCCCACCGCTGAGGCCGGCGCGGCCGCCCGCCGGCCGCCGGCGCGGGTCATCCCCGCCACACCGCTCCGCCCCGCCCGGGCAAACCCTTGATCATCGGGCGCGGGCGGAGTTGGATGTCGGTAGGGCACCGAGGCCGCGCCGACCACTCCCGACATGCCCGACAATCGGAGCGGAGGCACCGCGGCCCGCCCGCGCCCCGCGGGGGCGCCACGTGCCCGCCCCCCGTCCGCACCGCCCGCCGCCCCGGCGGCGGCCGTCCTGTTGGGAGAAGGATCCCCCGTTGACGCCTATAGAGAACGGAGACCGATCGGCGCGCAACACCCGCCACCCGCTGGGGGTCCGGATCACCGCCGGCCTGCTGGGCGTCCTGTGCCTGGTGCTGGGGCCCGTCGGCTACCTCAGGGCCATCTCGGCCGGCAGCGAGTCGGCGGCCGAGTGGTACACCCTGGGCTTCAGCGTCTCGGTGGGCCTGCCGCTGCTGGCCGCCGCCATCACCACCGTCGCCGGTGACCGCCGCGCCGCCCTGTGGTCGCTGGCGCTGCTGGGCTGGCCGGTCGTCTACGTCGCCGCCATCCACCTGGCCATCGGTTAGTCCCGGCCACCTCCGCGCGGCCGCTACGTTGGGGCCAGCCCGATCACCCGCCCCACGGAGGACCCGTGTCGCCCAAGAAGAGGAAGCGCCGCCCCGCCGGCCGCGCCCCGGCGCGGGCCGGCGCGCCGGCCGCCGCCACCCAGGACCGCGACCCCGACAGCGCGGCCCCGGCCGCGCCGCCGGCCGAGGACGGCGCCGCCGCCCCGCGCCGCCGCGTCAGCCGCACCCCGGTGGTCCTGGACGACCGCCGCCGCTGGCCCGTGGCGGTGTGGATCGTCCTGGCGGCGGTGTGGCTGCTGGGGTCCCCGCTGTTCCTGGTGTTCTTCCTGGCCGAGGGGTTCGCGCTGGTGGGCGAACCCGCCGCGGGCGCCGGCATGCGCGCCACCGCCTGGTACCTGCTGGGGCTGCTGGTGTGCGCGCTGGGGGTGCCCCTGGCGGGGGCGGCGGCCGCCGTGCTGATGCGCCGCCGCATCGCGGCCCTGCTGTTCGGAGCGGCCCTGGTGGTCTCGGCGGTGCCGCTGTTCCTGCTGGCCTCCCCGGCCGAACTGTTCGACGCCGTCCGCACCGGGCTGACCGCCGAGCCGCCCTCCGGCGGGCGGTAGCGCCGCGCCGCCCACGGCCGCGAGCCGCGATGGGCCATCATGGGTGCCCGTGGAGACCCCGAGCACCCATGAGGACACCCCGGCCCCCAGCGGCCCCGCGCCCGCCGCGCGGGCGGCGGGCGCCCCGCCCGGCGCCCCCGACGACGCCGTTGACGGCGCAGGGGGTGGCGACGGCGCCGCGCCGGCCGCCGCTGTGGCGGCCTTCGCCGCCGATGCCGCCGATGCCGACGGTGACGCGGGCGAGGCGGGCGGGGAGGTCGCCGCCGTCCCCGCCCCCGTGCTGCGGCGCCTGGCCGCCGGCCCCCACAGCGTCCTCATCGACGAGCGCGCGCTGGCCGACGTCCGCCGCCGCTTCGACGACACCCAGGCCGCCGCCCTGGGCCGCTACCTCTCCGCCGCCCAGTCGGCCAACACGCTGCGCGCCTACCGCTCCGACTGGATCGCCTTCAGCGCCTGGTGCGCCGCCGAGGGCCGCCGCGCCCTGCCCGCCGACCCCGTCGACGTCGCCGTCTACCTCGCCGCCGCCGCCGAGACCGTGCACCCACGCGACCCCGGCCGCTGGGCGCTGGCCCCCTCCACCCTGGAACGCAAGGCCGCCGCCATCGCCGCCGTCCACGGCGCCCAGGGCCTGGCCTCGCCCACCCGCTCCGACGTGGTGCGCATGACGCTGCGCGGCATCCGCCGCAGCCGCCGCGCCGCCCCCCGCCGCAAGCGCCCCCTGCTCCTGGCCACCCTGGAGGAGCTGCTGGCCCACCTGCCCGCCGCCGAGCATCCCCACGGCGCCGCCCGGCGCCGCGACGCCGCGCTCCTGCTCACCGGGTTCGCCGGAGCGCTGCGCCGCAGCGAGGTGGCCGCCCTCACCTACGACGACGTCACCCTGGAGACCGACTACCGAACCGGCGAGCCGCTGCTGCTGGTGCGCCTGGGCGCCACCAAGACCGACCAGGAGGGGCGCCGCGCCGACCGGGTCGCCCTGCCGCGCGGGCGCCGCCCCCACACCTGCCCGCTGTGCGCCTTCGCCGACTGGGCCGACGTGCGCGAGGCCCACCGCGACGCCGGCACCCCCGGCGTGCGCGCCCTGCTGGCGGCCCCCGCCCGCGAACCCGGCCTGCACCGCTGCCACACCTACACCGGCACCGACCTGGCCGACGGCGGCGCCCGCCCCCTGTTCGTCGCCGTCGACCGCCACGGCCACCTCAAGGACACCGCCCTGTCGGGCCGGGCCGTGGCCGAACTCGTCAAGCGCTACGCCCGCCGCGCCGGCCTGGACCCCGACGACTTCGGCGGCCACTCCCTGCGCGCCGGGTTCGCCACCCAGGCCGCCCTGGGCGGCGCCGGCGACCGCGAGATCATGCGCCAGGGCCGCTGGAGCAACGCCCAGACCGTGCACGGCTACATCCGCACCGCCAACCCCCTGGAGGACAACGCGGTGACCCGGTTGGGCCTGTGACGCGCCGACGCCCGATATATGTCAAGATGCGTGCGTGATCGATGAGTTTCGCGCCGCGTTCCAGGAGCTGATCGACGCCTCGGTCGCGACCGACCCGCAGCGGTTCCCCGCAGCGGTCCACCAGGTCTACCACCTGGCCTCCCAGGTCCCGGCCGAGGAGCGCGAGCTGGCGCTGGAGGCGCTGGGCCCCTTCCTGGGCGGCGGCCAGACCGTCCCCGGGGTCACCGCCGACCTGGCCGTGGTCGCCGGGGCGCTGGTGGAGATGGGCACCGACCCCGGCTCCTGCGGCATCGAGGTCGTGCGGCTGCTGCGCAGCATGGGCCAGGGCGCCGCCGTCTTCCTCTACGCCTGGGAGCGCACCGGCTCGGGTCCCCCGCCCGAGCCCGACGAGGTCACCTCGGCCGCCGAGGAGCGCGTCAGCGCCGAGCTGGGGGAGTCCGCCCCCACGGCCACGCTGTGCTGGTGGACCATCCGCCGCCACGGCCTGGCCGCCAAGACCATGCTCAGCGAGGCGTCGGTGCGCAACGCCGTGCGCGCCGACCCCGGCCTGCGCGCCGAACTGGTGGCCATCGCCAACCAGTTGCGCTCGGCCCTGCCGGAGTTCGACGAGGTGCGCGAACTGCTGCGCATGTCCGAGGCGACCTCGGCCCTGGTGCTGGACCGCGCCACCGGCCGGGGCTTTCGCGTGCTCTTCGACGGCATCGGCGACAACTTCCAACTGCACACCCTGCTGGCCGACGCCCTGATCGGCCCCGAGGGGCGCGGCCTGCCCGGACGGCGGCCCGACCCCCGCTGGACCGCCTCCTTCCGCGACTCCGCGCCCGACCCCGAGGCGCGTGTCGTCCGGGGCTGGTGGAACCTGGTGGCGCTGGACGGATCGTGGGTGTGGAACGAGGGCGTGCCCGCTGACATCCCCACCGTGGAGGGCGAGCGCGTGCTGGTGCTGGAGCCCCAGCCCTACGAGCGCTCCTGGACCGCCGGGCGGCGCCACCCCCACGTGCGCGGGTGGCTGGAGGTCGAGGAGGAGGTCTCGGCCGAGGAGGCGGCGCGCTGGTGGGGCCGCGCGGTGCCGGGGCAGTCGATGGAGGCGGCCATGTCCGCCGAGGACGACAAGGACGACGAGGGCGACGTGGCTTCGGAGGGGGCCGGGCTGTTCGCGCCGACCACGCCGCCCGGCGGCGCCGAGGCGGCCGGGGCGCCCGGCCCCGACTCCTTCGGCCAGACCTCCGCGCCCGGGGCCGATCCCGGACCTGCGGGCGCCCCGCTCGCGCCTGGGCGTGAGGCGGGCGAGGCGGGCGGAGTGGGAGAGGCGGGCGCGGCCGAGCGCGCGGAGCCTGAGCCCGCCGCCAACCCGTTCGCCGGCGCCTGGCCGCCGCCCGAGCGCGGCGAGGACCAGGGGCAGGACCAGGTGCACCAGTCGCAGGCCCAGGGCCAGGGCCGGGACGTGCTGAGCGGGCCGGGGGAGTCCGGCGCCGAGGCCGCCGCCCCCGGGCCGCGCGCCGCCGAGGAGCCCGGTGGTGCCCAGGGCGCCCCCCTCGCCTGGGGCGAGTGGGGCGAATGGCCGGGCGGAGGCTCCAACGCGGGGGAGGCGCGCGCCGCCGCCGAGCCCGACGGGCACGAACAGCGCGAGCCCGGCCCCCGCCCGTGGGGGAGCGCGGCCCACACCGAGGAGGCGCCGCCGGCCGAGGCGCAGGCGCGGGCCGTGGCCCGCCCGGCCCCGTGGCCGGGCGCCCACGAGGACTGGACCGGCGGCCAGGAGGGGCGCGAGGACGCCGAGCGCGCCGAGGCGGCTGAGGACGCCGGCACCGGCCCGGAGCGGCCCGCCCCGACCTCGGGGGCGGACTTGGCGGCCCAGGCCGCCCAGCAGCCCGCTGCGGGCGCTCAGACCGACCCCGGAGAGTCGAGCACGGCCCCCGAGAGCACCCCCTCCGCTGACGGCCCGCCGGGCGCGGGCCTGCTCCCGCCCCTGCCCCCCGGGGTGTCGGACAACCGCGGCTGGGGCCCCACCTGGCTGTAGTGCGGCTGGCCACGCCCGGCCCGCCGGAGGTGGCGTGCTGGAGGACGACGCGCCGGAGTCGCTGAAGTCTCGCCGCTCACGCGGCGGTGCGGCGCGGCCGGTGTCTCGGGGGGCCGGACTGGGGGAACAGGCGGGTCGCGCTGAGCGGCGGCGGCCCCGCCACTGACCGGGCCGGCGGGTCCCGCGCGGGGGGAGGGGAACGCCCTCGGCGGCGGGTGGCCGAAACCCCGTCCCTGCCCGCTGGTCCGGGCCGGGCCCCGGCCGCCACGGCCGTCCTCGCCCGCTCCCACGGGCGGGCGGCGAAATGCGGCCCAACCCGCGCGCATCGCCGCCTACCGCGCCCATGTGCGCCAAACCACGGGTGCGGCGCCTATTCTCGGCGGAACCCTCCTTTTTTCGCGAACCGCGGACGCCTTCCGGGAAAAATGCCGGGGAAACGCCCGGTGCCGCGTGTCGGATTGTTCGACGAAAGGCATCGGGAAAATCCCGGGAAAAGCGGCCGGGGCGCGCGCCCGCAATTCCAAGGTGCGCGGGAAAATCGGCGGCGCGGCGCGCTCGCGCCTCAGCCGGCGTCGGCGCCGCGCCGGTGGTGGCCGCCGGCGTCGGGGGCGGTACCCCACCGGGGGCGCTGGGGGTCCTCGTAGTCCTCGTCGTAGAGGCCGTCGAAGTACTCCTCCTCGGTGACCTCCGGGCGGCGCTCGCGGCCCGCCCAGCGCGAGGGGATCAGCATCGGCAAAAACAGCGCCAGTCCCAGCGGCAGGTAGGCGCCCAGCTCCAGGAGCGTCACCGCCCCCTCCAGTCCCGGCAGCGCGGGCACCCGCTCCACCAGGTCGGGGCGCAGGTGGTGAGCGGTGGTCAGCCCGGCCAGGGTGAGCCCGGCCACGCCGGGCAGCAGCGGGGTGAGCCGGGGCAGCGCCAGCGCCAGGCCCACCAGCAGCGCCACCACCGCCAGCGTGCCCACCGCCACCAGGCCGCCGGCGGTGGCGAAGGTCCGCCCGTCGGCGTCGAGGTCGATGAAGCGGGGCAGGACCCAGCCCGTCCCCAGCGCGACCACCGGGGCCAGGATCAGGCCGACGAGGAATCCCACGAGATGTCGCACGAACTTCTCCTCAGTGTCGGCGGAGTCGGCGGCGCGCGGTTCCGGCCCTGCCGCGCGCGAGCGCGGGGACCGGTCGGCGCGGGGCCGCCCCGCGCGGGGTCTCCCCGGGATCGCCACTCCGGTCGGAACTGAGGAAGCACCATAGCGACATTCGTCGCCAAATGGGCAAAGCGGGCACGCTGGGTGACGTATCGCACCGTGGCGGCGTCGCGGCGCACCGCCACCTCCGCCCGTCGCGGACCCGCCGGGGCCGGACACACCCGGTTGGCGCATCCGCGCGGCGCCTACCGTGCGTCACCGCGCGTGCCGCGCCCCGCCCGCCCTAGGGTGGAGGGCGTGAGCGAAGCACAACCACCCACCGATCCGGCCGAGGACCCCGAGGTCGTGGAACTGGCCACCCGCGTCTTCGACATGGCCCGCCGCGGCGACACCGAAGCGCTGGCCGCCTACCTCGACGCCGGCGTGCCGCCCAACCTGACCAACGACAAGGGCGACACCCTGGTCATGCTCGCCGCCTACCACGGCCACGCGGCCGCCGTGGCGGCGTTGTGCGAGCGCGGCGCCGACGTCGACCGCCTCAACGACCGGGGGCAGTCGCCGCTGGCGGGCGCGGTGTTCAAGGGCGAGGACGCGGTGGTCGAGGTCCTGCTCGACCACGGCGCCGACCCGAACGCGGGCACGCCCTCGGCCCTGGAGGCCGCGCGGATGTTCAACAAGGAGCACCATCTGCGCCGCTTCGAGGAGCAGGGCCCGGCCGCGCCCTGACGCGGCCGCCGCCGGTGTCGCGCGTCCGCGAAGCACCGCGCCGGACACCGTGCGGCAGCAGCCGGCGGCTTGGACCTCACCCAGCCCGCCCCAAAACCACGGCCGGAGTGCGCCGTATCCGCCGCCGGTTGCGGGCCCCGCGCCCACCAGCGCCCCGACCAGGCACGACCACCGTTCCAACGCAAAACGGGCATGGGGCGCGATTACCCTCTGTGGCCAACTATGGACACGGACGGTTCAAGATCCGGCACTCCGAGTAAGGATCTCCTCAGGGCCGCCCCACCAAGCAGGGGCGGCACGGCAGAGGAGAACCCCCGTGAAAACATCAGGGCGAAAAGCCGTCGCGTCACTCAGCGCTCTGGCCCTCGGCGGAGCGTTGGTGGCCGCTGTGTCGGCGGCCCCGGCTCAGGCAGACGCCGCCACCACCCCGCTGCGCGCCCCCTTCACCGACGCCAGGCTCACGACCCACCACACCGCCAAGTGCCTGGACGTGGCGGCGGCGAGCCCGGACAACGGCGCCATGGTGCAGCAGTGGGACTGCTACAGCGACCGGACCAACCAGGAGTGGGACTTCATCTCCACAACCGACGGCTACTACACCGTCCGCGCCCGCCACAGCGGCAAGTGCCTGGACGTCGCGGAGGCCAGCACCGCCGAAGGCGGCATCGTCCACCAGTGGGAATGCGTGGAGGAGCAGCCCGGCCGCTTCCGGATGAATCAGCAGTGGCGGCTCGCCCAACGCCCCAACGGCTACTTCGCCTTGGTGGCCCGCCACAGCGGCAAGTGTCTGGAGGTCCTCAACGCCGACGTCGCCAACGGCGCCCAGGTGGTCCAGGCCACGTGCGCCGAGGGGCGCCCACAGCAGGAATGGGCGCTCAGTTGACGCCGGGCGGCGCGGCGGCGCCCGCCTGACCCGCCGAGCCCGCTTTCGCCCGGAGTCCTAGCCCCAGCTAACGGGCCGGCCGCCCTCCAGGTAGGCGGTGGTTCCGGCGGCGCCGGCCGCCAGGGCGGCCTCCACGCGGCGCAGGCGGCCCGGCGGCAGCAGGTCGGGCAGTTCGGCGGGGGCGGCCAGGATGACCGCGCTCAGTTCCTCGGCGGGCAGCCGCACCCGCGCGAACGCCGCCTCGTCCACCCCTCCGGCGAAGACGTGGATCAGCGCGGGCCGCCCGTCGGGGTGGCCCGCGCCCGGCAGCCAGTCCAGGCACACCAGTCCCCGCAGCGCGGGGACGAACCCCAGCTCCTCGGCGCACTCGCGGCGGCAGGCCGCCAGCGGCGACTCCTGCTGCTCCACCACCCCGCCCGGCAGCGACCACCCGGGCTTGTAGGTGGGCTTGACCAGCAGCACCCGGCCCTCGCCGGTGGTCAGCAGCGCCCCGGCGGCGTTGCGGGTGCGCGGCAGGGAGTCGTAGAAGGCGCGCTCGCGCTCGGCGTGGGCCGCGTCCGCGCCCTGTCCCGTCCCGATGCCGGTGGTGGTCTTGGTGTCAGCGTGGTCGGCCATGGACGCGACCCTACGCACCGCACGGCGCGGCGCGCGAGGCGACCGGCCGGGGTGCCCGGGGCGGTGCAACGCCTGGGGTGCCACTCGCCCGCCGCCGCCCCCCCACAGGCCTACCCCTGGCCGCGCTCGCCCGGTTGCGCTCGGCTGCGGGCGCCCGGGAACGGGGCGACCGGCTGGGGGAGAGGGCAAGGACGGGACGACTCGCCGCGTCAGGCAGATCGGCGGCCGTGCCGGGCCTCGTACCACTTGCGGAACTCCGCGCGCAGCCGCGCCGACTCGGCGGGGTCGTCGCGGCGGTGCTCCTCGTACTCCTCGGCCGAGACGGCGTGGGCGGCGTAGAAGTCGTAGCCGGCATCGCCCGGGGACAGCACGTCCATGCCGCAGGCGATCACCGGGCCGGCGGGGTCGGCGAAGGCCGCGGGGACGTGGATGGTGCCGTCCGGGTAGCGGATGGCGTAGACGCCGCTCACTGTGTCACCCCGTAGTTGTACTCGAAGTACTCCATCACAGCGTAGGCCAGAGAGACGTCTCCGGCCAGGTGCGAGACCAGCAGGTGCTCCTTGTGCGCGGCGGTCAGCGCGAACGCCTCGGCCCACCACTCGTCGCGCTTGTGCCAGTAGGCCGCCTTGAGCAGCGGCAGGCACGCCCGGTGCAGGTCGCGCCACTCCCGCGTCTCCGACATCATGCGGTCGGCCACGTCCAGCACGTGGCCCACCTCGTGCAGCACCAGCGACACCGACTGGTGGGGCCGCCCGCCGATGGCCACCACGCCGTAGCGGTAGATGCCGGTGAAGCGGTCGAAGGTGCGCGAGGCGGGGTCGTCGGGGTCGGTGGGGCGCCCCCGCAGGTGCCCCAAACCGTCCAGGTCCACCACCGAGCCCTCGCCCACGTAGATGCCCTCCACCTCGTCGATCACCCGGTCGGCGATGTGGAAGGGCAGGTTGGCCAGGGCGTCGATGTGGCCGATGACGGTGGGGTGGGGTCGGGTGCCGGCCGCCCACTGGCGGTGCAGCACGGTCTCCATCCGGCCCAGGTGGCGCCGGCCGTCGTCGGGGATGGGGACGACCCCGGGAGGGTGGGGGCCGCATTCAACGCGAGGTCGCACGCCCGCTGAATCTACCGCCCACCCGCCCAAGGCGGGCACCCCGGGCCGCCGTGGAAGCGCCCAGCGCCCCGCCGTTATGCTCTCGGCCATGTCCCCGCTCCCCCCGCCGGCCGGCGCACCGGTCGGATCATCGGTCCTGTCCCCTCGCCGCCATGGGTGAGGCGCACCCGCGCCGCCGCGCCTCGGGCCTGGCCCTGGCGGTGGCCTCCGCCCTGTGCTTCGGCGGCTCGGGCCCGGTGGCCCGCCCCCTGCTGGAGGCCGGCCTGGACCCCCTCCACGTCACCTGGCTGCGGGTGGCCGGCGCCGCCGTGCTGCTGGCGCCGCTGGCCGTGCGCCACCGCCGCGTCCTGCGCACCCACCCCGCGCTGCTGCTGGCCTTCGGCGCCCTGCCCATGGCCGGGGTGCAGGCGTTCTACTTCGCCGCCATCAACCGCATCCCGGTGGGGGTGGCGCTGCTCATCGAGTTCCTGGGGCCGGTGCTGGTGCTGGCCTGGGTGCGGTTCGTGCGGCGCCGCCCCGTCTCGCGCGCCGCCGTGGTCGGGGTGGTGCTGGCGGTGGGCGGCCTGTCCTGCCTGCTGGAGGTGTGGGCGGGGGTGCGCCTGGACGCGGTGGGCCTGCTGCTGGCCCTGGGCGCGATGGTCTGCCAGGCCGCCTACTTCCTGCTGGGCGACGCCGCCGGCGACGACGTCGACCCCATGGCGGTGGTGGCCTACGGCGCGCTCATCGGCGCGGTCCTCATCAGCGCCGTCGCCGCGCCCTGGACGCTGCCCTGGCAGCGCCTGGCGGGCGGCGTGCAGGTGGCCGGAGCCGAGGTCCCGGCGGCGGCGTGCGTGGTGTGGC
Organism: Streptomonospora mangrovi; assembly: GCF_027604915.1. Classification (GTDB taxonomy): domain Bacteria; phylum Actinomycetota; class Actinomycetes; order Streptosporangiales; family Streptosporangiaceae; genus Streptomonospora; species Streptomonospora mangrovi. The sequence goes on along the minus strand of NZ_JAJAQC010000004.1, from coordinate 167,523 downwards.
TGGCGCTGGTGACCACCGCGCTGGCCTACGCCACCGGGGTCGGGGCGATCCGCCGGCTGACGCCGATGGTGGCCGGCGCGGTGGCCTACCTGGAGGTGGTGACCGCGATCGTGCTGGCCTGGCTGCTGCTGGGCGAGGCGCTCACCCCGCCACAGGCGCTGGGGGCGGTCATCGTGGTGGCCGGGGCGTTCGTCGCCCAGCGGGCCGTGCCCGCCCCGGCTGCGGGGCCCGACGCCGGTGCCTCAGGCTCCGGCGGCCGGGGCGGGACCGCCCGGACCGCCTCCGGTTGAGCCGTCCCGGTCGGGAGCCGCCCCGGTGCCCAGCGGCTCGCGGGTGACCGGGGTGCGGCCCAGGCGGCGGCGCAGCTCGTAGGCCACCAGCGTCACCGCCAGCGCCCCCAGGGTGGCGGCCAGCGGCAGCCGCTGCTCGGGCAGGTAGGCCATGGCCGCCATCACCGAGACCAGCCCGGCCAGCACCGCCCAGCTCACATAGGGGAACCCCCACATGCGGAAGGTCAGCCGCTCGGGCTCCTGGCGGCGCAGCCGCCGCCCCAGCACCAGTTGGGAGGCCACGATGGTGATGAACAGCACCAGCAGGATCGCGCCGATGGAGGCCACCAGGAACGGGAACACGGTGGTGGGCCACAGGTAGTTGCCGATGACCGAGGCGTAGCCCACGGCGGTGCCCAGCAGGATCGCCCGCGTGGGCACGCCGCGCCGGCCCACCGAGGACAGCCCGCGCGGGGCGTCGCCCTGGCGGGTGAGCACGTGCAGCATCCGCGAGGACGTGTAGAGGGCGGCGTTGAGGACGCTGAGCACGGCCACGAACACCACGATCTCCATGATCAGCGCCGCGCCGGGCACCCCCACCCGCTCCATCACCGACACGAACGGGCTCTCCAGCACCTCGGCGTCGTTCCAGGGCAGCACGGCCACCACCACCAGGATGGAGGCCACGTAGAACAGGGCGATGCGCCACAGGACGTTGGTGGCGGCGCGGGCGACGTTGCGCTCGGGCTCGTCGCTCTCCCCGGCGGCGATCGTCACGATCTCCACCCCGCCGAAGGAGAACAGCACCACCACGGTGGCGGCCAGCACCGCGCCCCAGCCGTGGGGGGCGAACCCGCCGTGAACCCACAGGTTGTCCACGGTGGCCCCGCCCGCCCCGGGCCACAGGCCCAGCGCGAACAGCCCGCCCATGATCAGGAAGGCCACGATGGTGGCGACCTTGATCAGCGAGAACACCGACTCGGTCTCCCCGAAGACCCGCGCCGAGACCAGGTTGGCCCCGGTCATCACCAGCAGCAGCACCAGCGACAGCAGCCAGCCGGGCAGCGGCACCCACCCGGCCAGGGTGGCGGCCCCGGCCACCGCCTCGGCGGCCACCAGCACGCTGTACATCCACCAGTACAGCCACCCGATGCAGAACCCGGCGCGCGGGCCCAGGGCCATGCGCGCGTAGTCGGAGAAGGAGCCGGCCGCGGGGCGGGCCACCACCATCTCGCCCAGGGCGCGCAGCGTCAGCAGCACCAGGGCTCCGGCGAGGGCGTAGGACAGGATCGCGGCGGGTCCGGCGGCGTTGATGACCGCGCCCGATCCGATGAACAGCCCGGCGCCCACCGATCCGCCGATGGCGATCATCGCCATGTGGCGTCGGCGCAGCGTGTGGGCGAGTCCGGCGGTGCGGGTGGGCGCGGGGGCGGGTGTCTGCTCGGCGGTCACGGCCACCGAGGGTATCGGCTCCCCACTCCTGGTGCCGACCCGCACCCGCACAAGCGCGTGCGGGCGCGACCGCGCGGGTGCGAGCGGCGGGGGAGCGGGCCTCCCCCGGCCGGGGGAGGCCGCCGGCCGCGCCGCCGTGGCAGGATCAGGACGTGGACCTGCTGCGGCGCATCGCCGCGCCCCTGTTGAGCACGGCGACCTACGCGCGCTGGGCCCACCTCGTCCTGGGCGGGGTGGTGCTGCTGCCCTACCTGGTGGCCGCCGCCGTGCTGGTCTCCCTGGTGCTCACCGGCGGCACCGCGCTGCTGGACGCCCAGGAGGCCGCCGCGCCCTCCCTGGTGGGCGGCGTCCCCCTGGCGCTGGCGGGCGTGGTGGCCACCGCCTGGATCCCCGGGGTGCGCACGATGGAGGGCCACCTGGCGCGCGCCCTGCTGGGCGGACCCATGGCCGACCACCGGGCCGGCGAGCCCGCCACCTGGCGCACCCGCATGCGCACCGGCCTGTGGCTGGCGGCCCACCTCACCGTCGGCTTCGCGGTGTGCCTGGGCACCATGGTCGGGCTCACCGAGGCCGCCGGGCTGGCGCTGGCCCCGCTGGCCGCCCGCCCCGAGCAGGTGATGCCCATGGCCGTGTGGCTGCTGGGCGGCCCCCCGGTGCACGGCCTGCGCCTGCTGGCGGCCCCGCTGGTGGGCGCCCTGCTGCTGGCGGGGGTTGTCTACGCGGTGGCGCTGGTGGGGGCGGGCATGGCGCGCCTGGCGCCGGTGCTGCTGGGCCCCTCGCCCGCCGAGCGGCTGGCCGCCGCCCAGGAGCGCGTGGAGGCCCTGGCCGAACGCAACCGGCTGGCCCGCGAGCTGCACGACTCCATCGGCCACGCGCTGTCGGTGGTGGCCCTCCAGGCCGGGGCCGCCGCCCGCGTCATCGACGCCGACCCCGCCTTCGCCCGCTCGGCCCTGGAGGCCATCGCCGACCAGGCCCGCACCGCCACCGCCGACCTCGACCACGTCCTGGGGCTGCTGCGCGAGGAGCGCGCCGGCACCGCCCCCCAGCGCGACCTGGGCGACCTGGAGGGCCTGCTGGCGGCCACCCGCGCCACCGGCGCCCGCCTGGAGGCGTCCGTGGAGGGCGAGGTGGCCCGGGTGCCCGGCGTCGTCTCCCGCGAGGCGTTCCGCGTCTGCCAGGAGGCCCTCACCAACGCGCTGCGCCACGGTGGCGTCGGCGGCCCCATCATCCTGCGGCTGCGCGTGGCACCGGGCGCCCTGGAGGCCGAGGTCGCCAACCCCGCGCCGCCGCGTGCGCGCGCCCCGCGCCGGGGCGGCGGGCGGGGGCTGCGCGGCGCCCGCGAACGGCTGCGGCTGCTGGGGGGCACCCTGGCGGCCGGTCCCGAGCCCGACGGACACTGGCGGCTGCGCGCCGCCGTCACCTGGAAGGACACCGCATGATCCGGGTCGCACTGGTCGACGACGAGGACCTCGTCCGCGCCGGGCTGCGCGCGCTCATCACCGCCGAGCCCGACCTGGAGGTGGTGGCCGAGGAGGCCGACGGCGCGGGGGTGGTGGACATGGCCCGGCGCCACCGCCCCGACGTGGTGCTGATGGACGTGCGCATGCCCGGCCTGGACGGGATCGAGGCCACCCGCGCGCTGCTGCGCCGGTTGGACGACCCGCCCACGGTGGTGGTGCTGACCACCTTCGAGAACGACGACTACGTGTACGGGGCGCTGCGGGCGGGGGCCAGCGGGTTCCTGCTCAAGCGCAGCCGGCCCGAGGACATCCTGGACGCGGTGCGGCTGGTGGCCCGCGGCGACTCGGTGCTGTTCCCGGCGGCCATCCGCCGGCTGGCCGAGGCGCTGGCGCCCGATCCGGGCGCGGGGGAGGGGCCGGCGGGCCGGGTGCCGGCGCTGACCGAGCGGGAGAGCGCCACGCTGCGGCTGATGGCGCGGGGGATGTCCAACGCCGAGATCGCGGCGGCGCTGGTGGTGGGGGTGGAGACGGTCAAGACGCACGTCTCCAACGTCCTGGCCAAGCTGGGGGTGCGCGACCGCACCCAGGCGGTGGTGGCGGCCTATGACTCGGGCCTGATCCGCCCGGGCGCGGACGCGCGCGGTCCGGTGTGACCGATTTGTGAATCTACGCCGTAAAGGCCGCTATTTCGTGGAAACCACACTTTCGCGCCACCGGGTGAACGGCACCCGCACCTCCTCCGGCACCCACGCCAGCGCCTCGGCGTCAACCTGGGCCGGGCTCAGCCGCGGCAGGTGCACCAGCGCGTCGAAGGCCACGGCAGCGGCCACGTCGGTGTACTCCTCGCCGTTGCCCGCACGCTGCCCGGCCGCCGCCGCCAGCGCCTGGGCGTCCGCCCCCTCCAGGCGCCGCACGTCCACCCCGGCGGGCCAACCGCCGCACGAGGCGGCCATCAGCGCGTCCAGACTCCCCGGCGCGGGCGGGGCCATGCCCGCGAAGAGCACGCCCTCACCGAAGTCGGCGCCGACGTTGAGCATGTGCCCGGCCCCGGCGGTGGCGCCCACCACCCGGTAGTCGGTGCCCAGCGCCCGCGCCAGGCGCATCCCCATGGAGTCGGTGGGGGCGGCACCGGGCACCGCGCACGGCCAGCGCCCCACGTGCCCGTTGTGGGCGGCCACCACCACGCGCTCCTCGCGCTCCAGCACCCACTCCACCGTGGCGGCCAGCGCCTCCTCCCGCACCTCCATCACCGCGTTCAGGTCGCCGCCGGCCATCGCCGCCGTCATCCGCGCCAGCGCGGCCGTGGACTCGGCGGCGCGCAGCGCCCGGTCGAAGGCCGCCGCACCCGTGCGCCCGACATAGCGTTCGCGGCCCGTGCGCAGCCGCTCCGCGACCCCGGCCGCACCCGCCACCAGCGCCTCGCGCTCGGCGCCCGGCAGTCGCGCCCAGGCGGCCATGGCGGCGGGCGCGGAGAAGGGGGAGGCCGCCGCCACCGCTTCGGCGCCCGCCCGCAGGGCCGCCTCCACACCCGCCCCGGGATCGGCCTCGGCCAGGTAGGCGTCCACGGCCGCCAACCCCGGCACGAGCGAGACGTGGGAGCCGGGCAGGTCGATGCCGTAGAAGCCCACCGGGCGCGCCGCGCCGGCGTTGTGGGCGCGCATCCACTCCAGGTGCGCCCGCATCGGCCGCCACAGCCCCATCAGCGAGGTCAGCCCGTCGGCCTGCACCCGCGCCGGCGGCTCGGCGCCGCCGCGCACCCAGGCGTCGGCGCGGGCCGACTCCGCGAACCCGGTCTCCATGGCGTAGGCGGTGAACCCGTGGCGGCGCACCAGGTAGGCCAGCAGCCGCCGGCGCAACTGGAAGGACTCGCGGTTGTAGTGGGCGGTCTCGCCCAGGGCCAGCACGCGCGCGCCGCCGACCACGTCGCCCAGCCACTCCAGGTCGGCGAAGGAGTCGTCGGGGTCCAGGTCCAGGGTGCGCAGCGGCCGCACGGCGCGCGGGCTCAGCGCGGCCGGTGCGGCGGGGGAGAGGGGGGAGGAGGTGGTGTCCACGGGGCGTCCTTTCATTGGTTCCAATTTTGGGAACGGTACCAGATGTGGGAACGTTGGGGTGTGGACGCCACCGACCTCCTCCTGCACCCCGTCCGGCTGCGCATCGTGCACGCCCTGCCGGTCGGCCGCACCCGCACCACCGCCCAGATCAGCGCCGCCCTGCCCGACGTCCCCAAGACCACCGTCTACCGCCACGTCGCCCTCCTGGCCGAGGCCGGCCTGCTGGAGGTGGCCGGCGAGCAGCGCGTACGCGGCGCGGTCGAGCGCACCTACCGGCTGCGCCCCGAGCGCGCCGCCATCGACGCCGACGACGCCGCCGGCATGACCACCGAAGACCACCGGCGCGGCTTCACCGCCGCCATGGCCGCCCTGCTCGCCGAGTTCTCCGCCTACCTCGACACCGGCCGGGCCGACCCCCTCGCCGACTCCGTCGGCTATCGCCAGGCCGTCCTGTCGCTCACCCCGGAAGAGGCCGCCGACCTCGCCGCCGACCTGCGCGCCGTGCTGACCCGCCACGCCCAGCGCACCGTTCGCGCCCCCGAGGACCCCCGCCGCCGTCCCCACCTGCTCAGCCTCATCCTGTTCCCCACCCGCCCCTCCGCTCAGGCCGCCGAGGAGCCCCGGCGGCCCGGGGAGGGCGACGCCGGCGCCGGGCCGCCGCGGGAGGCGGAGGAGGACCCGCCGGCGCGTTGATGCGCGGGGCGCGGAGGAGCGCGGCGAACGGTGGCGATGCCCCCGGGCGCGGCCCGCCGGCTTGGACCGCCCCTCCGCCGCCCCCTACGCTGAACCCGCCCCGGTACCGCCCCCCGCGGACCGCCCGCGGCGGGGACCCCCCGACACGGAGGTCACCCGACGATGCCCCCTCGCCCCGCACCCGTCGCCACCCTGCGCCTGGCCCACGCAGGGCGCGCCAACGACATCACCAACGCCGCCGTCACCCAGGTCCAGCGCCCCGCCACCGGTTGGGCCGCCCATCCCCTCACCTGCCACGTCTGCGGCCAGAGGTTCACCGTGGAGGTGTGCAGCCTGAGCGACCTCACGACCGTGGTCCGCCGCCGGCGCACACTCCAGGGACTGGCGGGGCTGGGCGCCGGCGCGCTCCTGCTCGCGGCCGCCGTCCTCGCGGGCCAGGCCGCCGTGGTCGTGGGGGTGGTGCTGGGCATCCTGGGCGGCCTCGCGGTGCTCGTCGCGGCGGCGCATCTGGCCATCACGCCCTACTACCAGGGCATCAGCCCGCCGCGCCGGGAATCCGACGGCAAGGTGCTGCAACTGCCCGGACCCGCCGACCACCGAATCTTTTAGCAGAGTAAAAGAGTTTGGGCGGTGCGGCGGGGGAGTGCACACCGCCCCGCCGCACCGCCGTCCGCGCACGTGGGGGAGAGGGGCCGGGAGCACGGCGTCCCGCGAGGTGGGGGAGCCCGGGGCGGCCGCACAGGGGGGAGGCGGAGAGGAGGGACGGCGGGGGTGTGCGTGGGGAGGGTGAGTGTGCCGGCACAGGAAACGGGACATCCCGCCCCGGAATCGTTCATTTAGGAATCTACGCCGTAAAGGCGTCCGTTTAAAAGTAGAACCAATATGCCAATACCAAAAACCAACCTCCGAAACACCAGCCCTCCCCACCACCCACCTCCTCAAGATGAGGGGAGTAGGGCGTCAGCGGCACGGCGGGCGGTGGCGGCCGAGTCCGTCGCGCCCAGCACGGTGAAGGCCACGGTGGCGCCCTCGTGCAGCATCAGCAGGGCGTCGCCCAGCGGTCCGGGGTCGGCCGCGCCCGTGCCGGCGGCCAGGTCCCGGTACAGCCCGCGCGTCCACTCCTTCTGCTCGCGGGCCACCCGCCGGCCGGGGTGCTCGGGGTCGGGCAGTTCGGCGCAGGCGTTGACCATGGCGCAGCCGCGCCGGCCGTGCCCGGCCAGCCACTCGCCCAGGGCGTCGTAGGTGGCCAGGACGCGGGCGCGGGCGTCGGGCAGGGGCGCCAGGCGGCCGTTCAGGTAGGCGCGCCAGCGCCGGTCGCGCTCGCTCAGGTAGGCGACGACGAGCGCGTCCTTGGAGCCGAACCGGTCGTAGATGGTCTTCTTGGTGATGCCGGCGTGCTCGGCCAGCAGGTCCATACCGACGGTGTTGATGCCGCGCGTGTAGAACAGCTCGTGCGCGGAGTCCAGGACGCGCCGGGCGGCGGGGGTTAGCGGGCGCGCGGTGGGCGGGGTGGGCGGGGTGGGCATGGGCGGCCTCGCGGTCGGTGGGCGGGACAGGGCCACCCCGATTATACCGACCGGTGTGGTTATCCCGGGGCGGTCTCCACCCCGCCCCCTCAGCGCTCGCCGGCCTCCGGCGGCGGGGGAGTGCCCCGCGACAGCCGCGACGGCTCCACCGGATCAGCCCGTGCGTGGCGCCGGCGCAGCAGCGCCACATCCGCCGCATCGGCGATGATCTTCGTGAAGTTCTCCGGCTGGTCCAGGTTAACCATGTGCCCGGCCCGCGGCACGTTGATCAGCCGCCCGTCCGCACACGCGTCCAGGAACCGCTTCTCATGGATGCGGAAGTGGTCGCGCGACCCGTTGACCAGCCACACCGGCCCCGGATAGGACCCCAGCGCCCCCAGCACGTCCATGTCGGTGATCTCGTCGATCGCGTCGCGCGCCGCCTCCATCGCCAGCCCCCCGTCCAGGACCGCCTGGGCGCCCTCGCCCCGCAGCAGCAGCCGGTGGAACCGCTCGTTGACCGACTGCCCCCGGTCGGGCAGCCGGTCCAGCAGCGCCGTGGGGATCCGGTACACCTGGCTCAGCGTCTGGTCGGGGCGGGCCGTGCACCCGGCCGCCACCAGCCCCGCCACCCGGTGGGGGATCGCCGCGGCCGTGGCGATGGACACGAACCCGCCCATGCTCAACCCCACCACCAAGGCGCGCGGCCCCAGCGACTCCACGGTGTCCACCACCGCCTGAACGGCGCTGCCCAGGGTGAAGGGCTCACCCCGGCGGGTGCCGTGCCCGGGCAGGTCGCAGGCGATGGCGCGCCGCCCCTGGCGCGTCAGCTCCTCCAGTTGGGGCCGCCACATGCTCGCCGAGATCCGCAGCCCGTGCACCAGCACGATGGGCAGGCTCTCAGGAGGCTCCTCGGCGGCGGCGGAGCGCTGGGCGGCGGGTTCGGGGGCGCGGGCCTCGCGCGGGTCGGCGGCGCTCATGGCGTGTAGGTCACGGTGACGGGGGCGTGGTCGGACCAGCGCAGGTCATAGGAGGCGGCGCGTTCGACCCGGGCGTCGGCGGCGGTGGCGGCCAGGCCGGGGGTGGCCAGGTGGTAGTCGATGCGCCAGCCGGTGTCGTTGTCGAAGGCCCGGCCGCGGTAGGACCACCACGAGTAGGGGCCCTCGGCGTCGGGGTGCAGCGCCCGCACCACGTCGGTGTAGCCGGCCTCGGTCAGCAGGCGGTCGAACCAGGCGCGCTCCTCGGGCAGGAACCCCGAGTGGGTGCGGTTGTTGCGCCAGTTCTTCAGGTCGGCGGGGCGGTGGGCGATGTTGAAGTCGCCGCAGACCAGCAGGTGGCGGCCCTGGGCCTGGACGTCGCGGGCGCGGCGGGCCAGGTAGGGCAGGAAGGCGTCCATGAAGCGGTGCTTCTCGTCCTGGCGGGGGGTGCCGGCGTCGCCGGAGGGCAGGTAGAGGCTGGCCAGGGTGAGGGGGCCGAGGTCGGCTTCGAGGTAGCGGCCGGAGTGGGCGAACTCGCCGGCGTCGAAGCCGATGCGGTGGGCCTGGGCCGGTTGGCGGGTGTAGAGGGCGACGCCGGCGCGACCGCGGTCGGCGGCGGGGGCGAGCAGGAGGTGCCAGCCGGGGGGCCGGGCCAGGTCGGGTGGGAGCTGGTCGCGGGTGGCGCGGGTCTCCTGGAGGCACACGGCGTGGGCGTCGGTGGCGGCCAGCCAGGCGGTGAAGCCCTTCTTGGCGGCGGCGCGCAACCCGTTCACGTTGACCGTGGAGATCGTCATCGTCGCGGACACGTCGGAAAGAGTAGCCAATGGGTGTGGTGGGGCGGTGGTCAGCGGGGGGCGGGGTCGGTGCGGGTGGCGGGTTCGGGGGGTTGGGTGAGGCGGCGCAGGGCGGTGTAGGTGCGGTTGGCGCGGGCGGCCTCGCGCTGGGCGGCGGCGGTGGTGTCGATGTAGGTCTGGGAGGAGGTGATGGAGGTGTGGCCCAGCAGGTGCATGATCTCGGTGACCGAGGCGCCGTCTTCGGCGAGGCGGGTGGCGAAGGTGTGGCGCAGGGCGTGGACGAGGGTGCCGCGGGCGACGCGGTCGTGGATGCCGGCGTGCTTGTAGCACTGGCGGACGAGGTATTGCAGGCCGCCGCGTCGCAGGGCGTTGCCGCGGTTGTCGACCAGGAGGGGGTCGGCGCCGTGCAGGCGGGTGGAGAAGCGCTGGGTGCGGGTGGCGAGGTAGTCGTCGATGAGGGCTTCCAGCGGGGGTTCGATGGGCAGGGAGCGGGTGGTGCCGCCTTTGCCGTGGACGCGGATGCGGCGTTCGCCGGGGCGTCCGGAGATGGAGTCGATGCGCAGGCTGAGCATTTCGGCCGAGCGCAGGCCGGTGAGCAGGGCCAGGGCCAGGACGGCGAAGTCGCGTTGGGGCCAGGGGTCGCGGGCGCGGCGGCACCCGGCGGCCAGGGCGGCGAGGAGTTGTTCGGGGGTGTCTTCGCCCATGAGGGGTTTGGGCTGGTGGGGTTTGAGGCGGGGGCGGTCGACGGCGGGCATGGGGTTGCCCTCGACGGTGCCTTGTGCGACGAGGTGGCCGAAGAACCCGTTCCAGGTGGACCAGGCGCGGACGACGCTGGAGGGGGCGCGGTCGGCGGCGAAGGCGGCGAAGGCGCGGCGCAGGAGGGCGGGGGTGAGGTCGGTGAGCAGGAGCTGATCGGGGTGGGTGTTGTGGGCGTGGGCGGCCAGGCGCAGGACGGTGGTGAGGTCGCGGCGGTAGGCGGCGATGGTGTGGGGGGAGGGCTTGGCGGGTTGGCGGGCGATGAGGTAGTCCTCGACGGCGTCGCCGACGGTGAGGGGGCTGGCGGTCATGGGGTCCAGCATTCCCGATGGGGGCGGGGGGTTCACGTGCGGCGTGCCGGGGGCGGGCCGGTTCGCGGGTGTTTTCAGGGGATGCGGCGGGCGGCCCAGGTGGAGAGGGCGTGCAGGGGGCCTTCGAGGGGGCCGCGGCCCAGGAGGAGCCGCCAGAGGGTGGCCAGGGCAAGGGAGCCCCACAGGACGGTGGCGGGCAGGTCGGCGGTGAGGAAGGCGAGGGGGGTGGCCTCCAGGAGGGCGGTTTCGGCGGCCCAGATGAGCAGGACGTGGGCGACGTAGACGGTGAGGGCGAGGGCGCCCACGGAGGCGATGGGGTAGGCGGGGACGCGCAGGAGGTCGCCCAGGAGCAGGCACAGGCCCAGGGCGGCGATGGCGGTGCCGCCGGCGCCGAGGATCTCCAGGGGGGTGCCGCTGTGGGGGAGTGCGGTGAGCAGCCACACCCAGTCGTGGGTGGGGATGGTGCCGGTGAAGCCGGTGGCGAAGGCGGAGGCGGTGTCGGGGTGGCCGCCGTGGTCGGCCATGGCGGCGGCGTTGTAGGTGGCGTCGAGGCGTTGGCGGCCGCCCATGAGGTCCATGGCGGCCCAGGAGGCGGTGTAGGCGGTGGCGGCCAGGGCGGCGCCGGCGGCGGTGAGGGTGGCGCGTACGCGGATGGAGCGCAGGTTGAGGCGGCCGATGGCGAGTCCGGCCAGGACGTAGGGGAGCCAGGTGAGGGCGGGGTAGGAGCCGGTGAGCAGGAGGTCGAGGAGGCCGCTGCCCGACCAGGCGACGAGGGGGTCGTAGGTGTTGAGGGTGGCGGCGGCGTCGCGCAGGGGTCCTTGGTCGATCATGCGGCGCAGCCAGAAGGAGGCGGTGGGGCCGGCGAGGGCGAGGGCGGCGGCGCAGCCGGCGACGATGCGCCAGCGTTCGTCGATGAGGGGGACGGCCAGGACGAAGAAGACGGCGTAGTAGGCGAGGATGACGGCGATGGGGGTGTCGAGCATGGTGAGGGCGACGCCCAGGGGGAGCATCGCCAGGCCGCGGATGACCACGCGCCACAGGGCGATGCCCATGGCGTGGCCGGTGGCGGGGGTGGGGCCGCCGGAGATGAGGGCGATGGAGACGCCGGCGAGGAGGGCGAAGAGGGCGGCGGCGCGGCCGGAGACGAGGTCGGTGAGGGGGTTGGTGCCGTCGGGCAGTGTCCAGCCGATGCCGACGTGGATGACGAACATGCCCAGGACGGCGAGGCCGCGGGCCAGGTCGATGCCGTGGAGCCGCGGGGTCGGGGTGCGGGCGGCCGGGGTGGGGGCCGTGGTGCGGGTGGGCGCGGGTGTCCGGGGCGGGGGTTGGGGCGCCGGCGGCGGTGGGGGCGTGTGGTGGTCGGGGTCGCCGGGTGCGGGGGGCAGGGGGGCGGCGGCGGGGACGTCCTGGTCAGCGGGGGTGGAGGCGGCGGAGGGGTCGCGGGGCGGCGGGTCCTCGGCGGCGCGGTCGCCGGGCGAGGTGCTGGTGCTGTTGGACACTTCTTGAGGATCCCCCGGCGGGGCGGGGCTTACTGGGTTTTGACCAAGTCGTGACCGCTTGTGGCCGTTACGTGGTGATCTGGGTGGGCGGGGCAACGCGGGCGGGGGAGTGGGCGTCGCTGGGCCGCGGTGTGGGGGCGTGGGCCGCCGGAGCCGGAGGGGGCGGTGGCCGGGCGTCGTCGCTGAGGGGGCGGGGTGGTCCGCGAGGCCGGGCCGGGTGAGCGGTGGGCGCGGAATCCCGGTGGTGCAAACCGGTCCAAAATCCCCCAAAATGATGCATAACGCATTTTATGCATCAAATATGGGCAATGCTCGGGTCATGCGGCCGGGCGGCGCGGCCCGGTCGGGGACCGCCGCACGCGCCGGGGCCCAGCCAGGGCCGGCGGGTTCCGACGCGGGCTGGTCGCGGCCGCCGCGAGGGCTTCGGTGGGCGCCGGCGGCCGGTATCCGGGAGCGGAAAGCCGCCGAAGGGCCGAATCCGGTCGAGTTCGGTGGTCGGTCGGCGTTGGATTCGCGCGAACCATCGCCATCCGGTTGCCCTGAACCGCCAAGATCATCCGGGCGCCGGTCCGGGCGTCACCGAAGGCGTCACGTGTTGTTTCGGCTCTCAGGTGTGCGGCCCGCGCGGGCTGCGAGCGCACCGGCGCGGCCGCCGGGGTCGATCCGGCGCGATGCCGGGGCCGTGGGGTGTACGTGCGGGACATGTGCGGGGTTTGCGCCCGTTGCAGCCCCTCTCCGCACCCTCCGACAAAGCGCCGATAATGCACATTATGTAAAGTTGAGGCTGTTATCGGGTCGAACCGGCCTCCCCCGGGTCCCCCGTCGGCGCGGCACAACCTTCCGTGGCGCTCCCCGTGGCGCTCGCGCTGCGCTCGGTCGCGCCGCACCGGAGGTCCGGGCGCCGTCGACCGCGCGCTCCGGCGGCTCACCGGTTCGCGCCGCCCGTGGATCGCCCTGTCGTCGGGCGGCCGCGGCGCGCCGGCGCCGGTTCTGGCCTCCGCTCCCGGATCGGCCCGGTCGAACAGCGCGCGCCGCCGGTGTTCGAACGCGAACGGCATCCCCGGCCCCCGGTGATCACCACCGCTTCGCATGCACCCTCCAGGTCTGTCTCCGGCCGCCGCTCCCCCGGCCTCCCGCCGCCGCACCCCTGTTTCCACATGGCGGAAACGTACGCTTCTCGCGGGGTGCCGCCTCTCCCCCACCGCGGACTTGCGCCTCAAGCGGCTTGAGGCGGCACAGTGGCCCTCATGAGCGACGAGGAGCTGTACCCCATCGGAGACGCCGCCCACCGCAGCGGCCTGAGCGTGAGCGCCGTGCGGTTCTACGCCGATGCCGGGATCGTGGCGCCGGCGGGTGTGAACGCGGCCGGGCACCGGATGTATGACATCGGCGCCATCGCCCGCCTGGAACTGGTGCGGACCCTGCGCGAGCTGGACACCGACCTGGAGCACATCCGCCGCCTGCTGGAGGGCGGGACGACGCTGCACGACCTGCTCACCACCCACCTGGAGGTGGTGGAGGGCCAGGAGCGCGTCCTGCGGGCGCGGCGGGCGGTGCTGCGCACGCTGATCCGCCAGGGCGCCACCCCCGCCCAGGCCGACCTGATGCACAAGCTGGTGTCGATGACCGATGAGGAGCGCGAGCGGGTGATCGACGACTTCTGGAACGAGGTGGGCGCGGGCCTGAGCGTCCCCGAGGGATTCGTGGAGCGGTTGCGCAGGATGCGCCCGGTGCTGCCCGAGGAGCCCACCGCCGCCCAGTTGGAGGCGTGGATCGAGTTGGCCGACCTGGTGGGCGATGCGAAATTCCGCGCGGCGGTGCGGTCCTACCTGGAGCGCACCTACTCCAGCGGTGAGGGGCGGGTGGTGGCCGGTGCGGCGTTCCAGGAGTTCATGTACGGCAGCGGGACGGCGCTGGTGGAGGAGGTGCTGGCGGCCTACCGCGCCGGGGAGTCACCGCGCTCGGCGCGGGCGCAGCAGGCGGTGACGCGGTTCATGGAGGGGGCCGCGGCGGTGTCGGGCGCCCGGTTGACGCCCCAGTTGCGCGACCGGATGGCGGAGATGTACCGGCAGGTGCCCGAGCTGCTGCGGCGGATCGCCGAGGAGGACGCCGCTTCGACCGAGCCGGTCTACGGCGATACCCACGGCCGGTACATGGAGCTGGTGGGGGTGATCAACGGGGACGCGCCGCAGGAGGACCCGGAGGCGCTGCCCTACGCGTGGATCGCCGAGGCCATGGCGTCCGGGGCGCCGGTGGGACCGTAGCGGGCGCGGTGCGGGGCGCGGGCCGGGTGGTGCCGCTCCCCCGCCGCGCGGGGCGCGGTCGGCGCGGTTGTCGAGCGGTCCACCCGCTCCGGCCAGGGGCGCCGCTCCCCCGCCGCGCGTGCGCGGGGCCGCGCCCGCGTGCGGGCGCTCGGCGCGGGTGCTGCGGGGCGCCGCCGGTGCGGGTGGGCGACGCCCCTGCCGGCCTTCTGAGGGCGTGGGGGGATCTTGGGGCCTCTCCCCCGGGGCTCAGACGGCGGGGACGTGCACGCTGAGTACGGCCGAGCGGCCCGACCGCACGGCCTCCAGGGCCTCTTTGAGGGCGGTGGGCAGCTCCTGGGCGCTGGTGACGGTGCGGGCGTGGGCGCCGCCGGCGGCCGCGGCGATGCCGGGCAGGTCGGCCTCGGGTTCGAAGGAGACGTTGAAGTCGTCGTGGTGGGCGGCGGCGCCGTCGGGGTGGACGCCCAGGGTGGAGAGTTTGGGGGACTTCCAGCCGCGGTTGTCGAAGATGACGGTGAGGGTGGGGGTGTTGTAGCGGCGGGCGACCCATTGGGCGGAGGCGGGGACGCCGAAGAGGTAGGAGCCGTCGCCCACGAGGCTGACGACGAGGGCGTCGGGGCGGGCGAGTTTGGCGCCGATGGCGGCGCCGGCGTGCCAGCCCAGGGAGCCGCCGCCGGAGCCGATGAGGGAGCCGGGGCGGTTGGCGCGCAGGTGCTCGTTGACGGTGAGGTAGTTGGAGATGGCCTCGGTGAGGACGATGGCCTCTTCCTGCTGCTGGGCGAGCAGGTCGCGCAGGTGGGCGACGAGGGTGGCGGGGTTGACGGTGCCGGGGGGCGCGTCCTGCTGCTCGCGTGCGGACAGGTCGGCGCGGCGGGCGGCGTGTTCGGCGGCCAGGGCGCTGCGGCGCTGCTCGACGGTGTCGGTGGGCACGGTGTGGTGGTGGCGGATGTGGTCGGTGAGCTGGTCCAGGGCGGTGGCGGCGTCGGCGCGGGCGAAGACCTCGGCGGGGATGTGCCAGAGGGGCATCTGCTCTTTGAGGGGGTCGGTGTCGATGGCGAAGATGCGGGCGTGGGGGTGGGGGGCGTTGTTGAGGGGGATCCAGGGGACGTCGGTGTCGATGGCGAGGATGGTGTCGGCGCGGGTGAGGACGGGGTTGGGGGTCTGGGTGTTCCACTGGTAGCCGGCGTGGAGGGGGTGGTCGGCGGGGAAGTTGAGCCGCATGGGGACCGATTCCAGGACCGGGATGGCGAGGTGTTCGGCCAGTCGGGTGAGGGCGGGGACGGCGTCGGGGTTGCGGCCGAGGTAGGAGGTGACGATGAGGGGGTTGTGGGCGGTGGCCAGGGCGTGGGCGATGGTGTCGGTGGTGGCGGGGTCCAGGGCTGGGGGTGCGGTGGGGGTGTAGCGGGTGAGGTGGTAGGCGGGGTTGTCGGCGGTGTGGGGGTCGAGGGGGGCTTCCATGACTTCGCGGGCGCCGACGAGGTAGACGGGGCCGGCGGGGTGGCTGGTGGCGATCTGCATGGCGCGGTGGACGATCTGCTTGACGTTGGCGCCGGTGCGGATCTCGTTGTCGTACTTGGTGTAGCCGCGGACGATGCCGCGCTGGTCGTGGACGTCTTGGATCCACTGGATGAACTCGTTGCGGCTGCCGGTGTGTTCGCCGTGCTGGGTGGCGGGTGAGGCGCCGGCGAAGACGAGGACGGGGACGCGGCCTTTGGCGGCGTTGTGGATCATGCCGCCGATGTTTTGGGTGCCGCATTCGACGTGGACGATGACGGCTTGGGGGCGTCCGCTGATTTGTGCGTGGCCTTGGGCGGCGGAGAAGGCGACGCTTTCGTGGGGGCAGATGATGAGGCGGGGGAAGCGGTGGTCGGTGCCGTCGGCGCGGGCGCGGGCGTAGGCCTCGACGAGGCCGGGGTGGTCGCTGCCGAGGTTGGCGAAGAGGTATTGGACGCCGGTGTGGGTGAGGGCTTCGAGGAAGGCGGTGCTGGTGGTGTAGGGGTGGCTCATGGGGCTGAGTAAAGCATTGGGGGTGGTGGGGCGGGGGTCGCGGGGTGGGTGCGGCCCCCGCCGGCGGGTCAGCGGGGTGCGGGTGCGGACGCGGTGGTGGGGGGTGTGGTGGTGGGTCGGGTGAGGTCGGGGATGAGGGTGGCGATTCCGGTGAGGGCGAGGGCGGCGCCGAGCCAGAGGGGGCCGGTGAGGCCGTGGGTGGTGATGGCCAGGCCGCCGGCGGCGGAGCCGATGATGACGCCCAGGGTGATGAAGGAGGAGTGGACGGTGGTGATGAGGGGGCGGTCGTTGGCGGTGCGCTGGACGCGGGTGACCATGGCGGGGTTCATGGTGACGCCGACCAGGCCGATGCCGAGCATGGCGGTGACGGCGGGGATGGGGTGGTGGGCCAGGAGGGCGAAGGCGGTGAGGAAGGCGGTGTTGGCGGCCAGTCCGGTGAGCAGGACGGGCAGGGTGTGGCGGTCGGCGAGGCGGCCGACGACGGTGTTGCCGATGACGGTGGCGGCGCCGTAGGCGGCCAGGAGCCAGGGGACGGTGGCGGGGGCCAGGCCGGTGGCCTGGGTGAGGATGGGGGTGAGGTAGCTGAAGGCGGAGAAGGTGGCGCCGATGATGAGGGTGCTGGTGGCCAGGGCGAGCCAGAGGCGGGGGCGGGTGAGGGCGCGGAGTTCGGTGCGCAGGCCGCCGGGGGGTGTGGTGGTCTGGCCGTTGGGGACGAGGGCGAGGGTGGCGGTGGCGGCGGCGAGGGTGAGGGCGGAGATGGCCCAGAAGGCGGCGCGCCAGCCGTGGTGTTCGCCGATGAGGGTGGCGGCGGGCAGGCCCAGGAGGGTGCCGAGCATGAGGCCGTTGAGGATGTGGGCGATGGCGCGGCCGCGCAGGTGGGTGGGGGCGAGCTGGCCGCCCAGGGAGAGGGCGGCGCCGAAGAAGGCTTGGGAGGCGGCGCCGGTGATGATGCGGGCGGCGGCCATGGTGGTGTAGTCGGTGGCGGTGGCGGCGAGGATGTTGCCGGTGAGGAAGAGGGCGAAGAGGGCCAGGAGTGCGGTGCGGGGGCGCAGGCGCAGGAGGGCGAGGGTGAGGAGGGGGCCGCCCAGGGCCATGGCCAGGGCGAAGACGGTGATGAGGTAGCCGATCTGGGGGATGGTGGCGTCCAGGTCGCGGGCGATGTGGGGCATGAGTCCGGCGACGGCGAATTCGCTGGTGACCATGGCGAAGATGCCGAGGGCCAGGATGTGGACGGCGCGGGGCATGGGGCTCCTTGGGGGGTCGGGGTGGGTGGGGGCCGCACCTGTTTTGGACTGTTCGGTTCAGAATTGGGGCGTGGTCGGGCACCGCCCGGTGCGTGGGCCGCGGGGGCGGGCGGGGTGGGCGGTGGGAGCGGGGGTGGGCGCGCGGGGCGGGGGGTCAGGGGGTGAGGGCGTCCAGGGCGGTGGCGGCGATGGACTCCAGGGTGGCGCGGTCGGCGCCGCCCTGGCCGGCCACGCGCATGCCGGCGATGACGGCGTTGAGGAACTGGGCGGCCTGGTCGGGGGTGCGCCGGGTGGTGATCTCGCCGGCGCGCTGGCCGGCGGCGAGGGCGGCGCGCAGCGACTCCAGGCGCCGCTGCCGGTCGCGGTCCAGCATCTGGTCGGTGGGGGCGTCGCGCCCGGCGCGCTCCACGGTGGTGTTGACGGTCAGGCAGCCCCGGCTGCGGCCCTGGGGGCGGTGGGCGGTCTCGGCGTCGACGATCATGTCCAGCAGGGTGCGCAGGCGCTCCAGGGCGGGGCGGTGCTCGTCCTCCAGGACGGCGGTCTGGGCGTGGGTGGTCTGCTGGATGTAGCGGGCCAGGGCGCGGCGGAAGAGGTCGGGCTTGCTGGTGAAGGTGTTGTAGATGCTGCTGCGGGCCAGGCCGGTGGCCTCGCACAGGTCCTGGGTGGTGGTGGCCTCATAGCCGTTGGCCCAGAAGGTGTGCATGGCGGCTTCGAGGGCCTGGTCCTCGTCGAAGGTCTTGGGTCGGGCCATGGCGGTGACCCTAGCAGGTTTTGCACTGGTGGTTCCAAAACGGGGTGGGGGTGGGCTCCGCCACACCGGTGCTCCCCCGCTCCCCCCCTCTCCCCCGCGCGGCGGCGGTGCGGGGGCGGTGCGGGGTGCTCAGCGGGGCGTCTGCTGGTGGAAGGCCAGGCGCCAGGCGCCCGCGCGGCGCACGTAGAGGCTGCTGATGAGGGCGGAGTAGGCGGGTGCGGCGCCTCTTTGGGCGGTGGCGGCGTAGGCGACCACGGCGGTGTCGGGCGCGGGGCGCAGTACGTCTATCTCCTCCAGGCGGTAGGTGCTCCAGGGCGGGCCGCCCATGGCGGCGATGACGGCCTCGCGCCCGGCCAGGCGCAGCCCGCCGGGCAGGAGCATGAGGGGGTCGGCGTCGAGCACCTCGCGGTAGAAGCCGGCGGCCGCCGCGCCGCCCTGGGCCAGGGCCCGCCACCCGCGCTCCTCCAGTTCGGCCGGTTCGCCGTCCATGCCGCTCCCCCTTTCGCCGTCGCCGTGTCCGCGCCTGCCCTCCCCTCCTACCCGCGATGCGCCCGCGCGTGCCGCCGGGCGCCCCCACCGCAGGGATTGAGCGGATGCTCAAACCGGCGTAGGCTCCCACTTGAGCAATCGCTCAAAGCACTCGCTCAACTCCGCGAGGAGGCCCTCCCCCGTGCACCTCTACATCGCCACCCGCATCCAGGCGCCCCTGGACTTGGTGTGGCGGCGCACCCGCGACCTGGCCCAGCACCAGCGCTGGGACCTGCGGTTCACCGCCATCACCCCCGACCCCGGAGCCGACCCCGAGGGCGCCCAGCGGTTCACCTACACCACCGGGCGCCCGCCCCTGACCCTCACCGGCCACGCCCGCACCACCGCCGAACGCCGAAGCGCGGGCGCGGCCGTCTCGGCGCTGCGGTTCTGGAGCCACCAGCGCCACTGCCCCATCGCCTCGGGCGCCGGCCACTGGCGCTACACCCCGCTGGAGGGCGGCGGCGTGGACTTCGCCACCGCCTACCGCTACCGGGTGCGCGGGGGCACCGCCGGCCGCCTGGCCGACCGGTGGCTGCTGGGGCCGCTCTTGGGCTGGGCCACCGCCTGGTCCTTCGACCGGCTGCGGCTGTGGTGCGAGCGCGGCACCACTCCGGAGGCGCTGGCGGTGCGCGCCGTGGCCGAGGCCGGCGTCCGGGCGGGCGCGTGCGCGGTGCTGGCGGCGGGGGCGCCCTGGCCGCTGGCCCTGGCCGGTGCGGCGGCGGTGTGGCTGGTGCCGCCCGCACCGGGCACCCCGGCGGCCCGGCGCTGCCGGCGCCGCCCCGAGCGCCCCGCCTCTCCCGCCCCGGCCGGCGCGGCCGGCGCGGGCGGCGCGGACGCAGGCCGGCGGTGAGCGCGCCCGGGGCCGCGCCCGCGGGTGCGGAGGAGCCGCTGTTTCGCCGCGCGCTGGGCGCCGACTTCGACCGGCTGCACCCCCGCCTGCGGCGGCGCTTCTCCACCGGCCTGGCCACCGGTGAGGCGTGCCTGGGGCGGGGCACCATGGACCGGATCTGGCGCGGCGGGGCCTGGGTGCAGCCGTTCTTGCTGGTGGGGGCGCTGCGCAACATCCTGGTGCCGCGCACCGGGCGCGGCGTGGCCTTCACCATCGAGAACACGCCCTACCGCGACTCCTTCGGGCGCCAGGCGGTGTCGTTCGTGCGGACCTTCGCCCTGCCCGGCGGCGCGCGGCGCTTCGACGCCGCCATGGTCTACAGCCCCGAGCGCGGGTGCGTCGTGGACTACCTGGGCACCCACCACCACCTGGCGGTGGATCTGCACCCCGGCGTGGACGCCCATGGGGCGCTGGTGATCCGCTCGGGCGCCCAGCGGCTGCGCGAGGGGCCGCTGGACGTGGGCCTGCCGGGCCTGCTCAGCGGCGCGGCGCTGGTGCGCGAGTCCTACGACGAGGCGGCCGGGTGCTTCCGGGTGAGCGTGCGGGTGAGCCACCCGGTGCTGGGCGCGGTGTTCGGCTACGAGGGGTCGTTCACGGTGCGCTACGTGGCGCTGGAGCGCCACCGGCCGGGTCCGGGCGTGCGGCCCCGGCGCGAGGAGCGGCGCGTATAGTGCCGGGCATGAGCGAGGAGACCCGCACCCGGCTCCTGGAGGGCGCCCTGCGGTGCCTGGTGGAGTCGGGTCTGGCCAAGACGTCGGCGCGCGGCGTGGCGGCGGCGGCCGGGGTCAACCAGGCGCTGATCTTCTACCACTTCGGCAGCGTGGAGGAGCTGCTGGCGGCGGCCTGCCGCCACGGCGCCCGCCAGCGGGTGGAGTCCTACCGCGGTGAGCTGGAGGCGGCGGCCACCCTGGGTGAGCTGCTTGAGGTGGGGCGGCGCGTGCACGCCCGCGAGCGGGCCGCCGGCACCGTGGGGGCGCTGGCCCAGCTCCTGGCCGCCGCCCAGGCCAACCCGCGCCTGGCCCAGGCCAGCGCGGCGGGGCTGGAGTTGTGGGCCGAGGAGCTGGAGGCGGTGCTGGAGCGGGTGCTGGCGCCCACCCCGGTGGCGGGGCTGGTGGACGTGGGGGGTCTGGCGCGGGCGCTGGCGGCCGGGTTCGTGGGGCTGGAGCTGTATGAGGGCGCTGACGCCGAGGGGGCCGAGCGGGCGCTGGGGGCGCTGGAGCAGTTGGGGGCGATGGCCGAGGCGCTCAACGAGTTGGGGCCGGTGGCCCAGCGGGCGGTGCGCTCGCGGCTGCGCCGGGCCGCGCGCGGGGCCTGACGGACCTCCGCGCGCGGGGGCGGGGTCAGCGGCGCGGGGGCAGCGGGATGCGGTCCAGGTCGGCGGCCAGGTGGAGGGTGCCGCTGAAGTGGGCGGCGGCCTCGGCCAGGAAGCGCGGGTCGTCGCCCGGCTCGTAGCGCTCGGAGATGTGGGTCAGCACCAGGGTGCGCACGCCGGCCTGGGCGGCGATGCGCCCGGCCTGGGCGGCGGTGAGGTGGCCGTAGGCGGCGGCCAGTTCGGCCTCGGACTCCAGGTAGGTGGACTCGATGACCAGCAGGTCGGCGCCGCGCGCCAGGTCCACCGCCTCGGGGCAGGGCGCGGTGTCCATGACGAAGGCCACCACCTGGCCGCGGCGGGGGCGGGCGCAGTCGGCCAGGCGCACGCGCCCGCGCGGGGTGTCCAGGTGGCCCTGGGCTTTGAGGCGGCCCACGTCGGGTCCGGTGATGCCGTGGCGGGCCAGCAGGTGGGGCAGCATGGTCCAGCCGTCGGGTTCGGCGACGCGGTAGCCGTAGCAGGGCACCGAGTGGCGCAGCGGGCGGGCGGTGAGGGTGAGGTCGTCCTCGCCCTCCAGGCGGGGGTGGGGGCCGCTGAGGGGCTGGGCGATGAGCGCGGGCCGGCCGGTGTAGGGGGTGGCGTGGCGCAGCCGGTGCCAGTAGCCCGTGCCCTCGGCGGGGAAGGCGGCGCGCACAGGGTGGGGCACCTGGTCGCGGGCGATGCGCTGGATGAGGCCGGGCACGCCCAGGCAGTGGTCGCCGTGGAAGTGGGTGAGGCAGATGCGGGTGATGGCGTGGGCGCTGAGCCCGGCCAGGCGCATCTGGCGCTGGGTGCCCTCGCCGGGGTCGAACACGATGGTGTGGGTGTCGAACCGCAGGGCGTAGCCGTTGTGGTTGCGGCGCGGGGTGGGCACCGCGCCGGCGGTGCCCAGGACCAGGAGTTCACGCAGCGACACAGCATCCCATGATCGCACGCGGCGCCGGTGGGCGGTGCGGCTAAGGTGCCAGGCCGCCGTTGCTGTGCAGGAGTTGGCCGTTGATCCAGCCGCCCTGGGGCGAGCACAGGAACGTGACGAGGTTGGCGCAGTCGGCGGGGGTGCCCAGGCGGCCCAGGGGGGTGGCCGCGCGCATGCGCTGGGCCAGTTCGGGGCTCATCCAGCCGGTGTCGACGGGGCCGGGGTTGACGACGTTGGCGCACACCCCCAGGTGGGCCAATTCGCGGGCGGCGGCCAGGGTGATGCGGTCCAGGGCGCCCTTGCTGGCGCCGTAGGGCAGGTTGTGGGCGGTGTGGTCGCTGGTGAGGGCGATGATACGGCCCATGCCGTGGGGGCCGGTGAAGGCGCGGGCGTAGGCGCGGATGAGCAGCCAGGCGGCGCGGGCGTTGACGGCCATGTGGCGGTCGAAGCTGTCGGGGGTGGTGGTGTCGATGGCGGAGTCCACCGATTCGCAGTGGGCCATGACCAGGGCGGTGGGGGGTGCCAGGTGGTGGGCGGTGCGGGCGATGAGGTGGTCGGGGGTGTCGGGGTCGGCCAGGTCGGCCTCGATGGGCAGGGCGCGGGCGCCGGCGGCGGTGATGTCGGCGGCGATGGCCTGGGCGGCGCCGGGTTGGGCGCCCCAGGGCATGCGGGCGTCGTAGGCGCTCCAGTGGGTGAAGGCGACGTCGTATCCGTGGGCGGCCAGGTCGCGGGCGATGGCGGCGCCGATGCCGCGGGTGCGCCCGGCGCCGGTGACCAGGGCGACGGGCCGTTCGGCGGGCGCGGGCGCGGGTGCGGGTGTGGCGGGCATGGGGGCATCCTGGCGTGCCCCGCACCCGAGACGCACCCGGTTTTCCGTCCGCTCCCGCGCCGGCGCCGGTGCGGGCCGGGGGCTCAGCCGGCCAGGAAGTCCAGCAGCAGGGCGGTGAGCCGGGCGGGGGCGTCGGCCTGCACCAGGTGGCCGGCGTCCTCGATGACCTCCAGGCGGGCGTGGGGCAGGGCGTCGGCCAGGCGGCGGCCGTGCTCCAGGGGCAGCCAGGTGTCCTGGCGGCCCCACACCACGGCGGCCGGGCACGCGAGGCCGCCCAGCAGCGGTTCGATCTGGCGGGTGTGGCGCTCCTGGGCCTGGGCGATCTGGCGGTAGAACGCGGGGCGGCCCCGCTCGGTGAGCCAGGGGGCGGCCAGGGTGTCGGCGGTGCGGGGGTGCAGGCCGCGGTGGGAGGCCCCGGCGATGTAGGCGCGCACCAGGCCCTCGTGCATGGGGGCGGGCAGGGCGGCGAAGGTGTCGGCGTGGGCGGCGACGAGGCGGAACAGGTCGGTGCCCCAGGTGCCGGTGGCCACCGCGTCCAGCAGGGCCAGGCGCTCATAGGCCACGCCGTCGAGCAGGGCGGTGCGCAGGGCGACCGCGCCGCCGATGTCGTGGGCGATGACGGCGGGCGGTGCGGGCAGGTCCCAGTGGGCCAGCAGGCGGGTGAGGGCGGCCTGGCCGGCGGCCAGGGACACGTCCTGGCCGGGGTGCTGGTCCGAGGCGCCGAACCCGGGCAGGTCCCACAGGTAGACGGTGCGGGTGCGGGCCAGGGCGGGGGCGATGTCGTGCCAGACAGCCGAGGAGAAGGGGGTGCCGTGGACGAGGACCACGGCGGGCCCCTGGCCCAGGCGCGTCCAGCGCACGGTGCCCTGGGGGGTGTCCAGAGTTTGGTTGAGGGGTGTGGGGTCCATGGCTCCCGCCTCCGTGTTACCGGTTGGATAGCTATGCCGGTAACGTTACCAGTGTTCTTCCGCAGTCGGTAACGTTGGGGGATGGCCGCCTACACCCGCCCGCCCGCACCTGAGGACCTGCGCGCCGTGGAGGAGCTGTGCAACACCGCGGCGTTCCTGCACGGCACCGACACCCTGGCCCGGCCCGACCGCGCCGCCGCCTGGCTGGCCGCACGCACCCCCTCGGCGGCGCCCGAGCCGGCCCAGGTGCCCTCGCCCCAGCGGTTGGCGCGCCTGGTCGCGGTGCGCGAGGACGTGCGCGCCTACCTCGCCGACCCCGCCGACGCCCAGGCGCGCGCGGCCCTCACCCGCCACGCCCGCGACCTGCTCGGCCCCCCGCGCTGGAGCGGCCCCGGCCAGGTGGACCTGGACCCGCCCGCCGCCGGGGGCGGCGCGGATGTCGGGGAGGGCGAGGGCGATGCGGCCGACGGGGTGGCCGCGCGGGCGCTGGCCTGCCTGGCCGCCGCCGACCTCACCGGGCGCCGCGCCCGCCTCAAGGTCTGCCGGGCGCCCGAGTGCCGCTTCGTCTTCTACGACCGCTCCCCCGCCAACAACGGCACCTGGTGCTCCATGGAGATCTGCGGCGCCCGCCACAAGATGCGCTCCTACCGCACCCGCCGCCGCCCCTGAGATGCGCCCGCGCCGGGCGCGCGGGGCGCACGGGCGCCCACGCACGGTCAAGGATCGGTAGCGATTGGGCGGCGGGTGCGTGGCGCAGGGCCGCGGGAGGGAAGGCAGCAAGGCAACCCGGCGCGACCGGCGGCCCACCGGCCCCGCGCGCACCGGGCATGCGTGCCCGTCTGCACCCAGGAAGGCGACCATGATCCCCTCCCCCGCACCGCCCGCCGCCGGCCCCGCGCCCGCCCGCCGCTCGCTGTGGCGGCGCTACCTGGACATCCCCCTCATCTGGAAGATGGCCGTGGCCCTGGTGGCCGGCGCCGTCGCCGGGCTGGCCGTGGGCGAGCCCATCACGGTGATCCAACCGCTGGGCGAGGTGTTCCTGCGGCTGCTCCAGATGCTGGTGATGCCGCTGATCCTGCTCACCCTGATCGCCGGGGTGTCCTCGCTGAGCCCGGCCCGCCTGGGCCGCATCGGCGCCAAGATCATGGTGTACTACCTGCTCACCTCGGCCGTGGCGGTCGTGGTGGGACTGGGGCTGGGGCTGGCCGCGGCCCCGGGGGCGGGCCTGGAGCCGCCGGCGGGCGGTGAGGACCCCGAGCCCGCGCCGCCCGTCACCGAGACCCTGCTCAACATCGTCCCCGACAACCCCTTCGCCGCCCTGGCCGAGGGCAACGTGCTGGCGGTGATGTTCGCGGCCGTCACCGCCGGGCTGGCGCTGGCGTTCATGCGCGCCGCCACCGATGAGCGCACGGCCGCCATGGGCGAGTTGCTGGCGCGCGCGGTGGAGGCCGGCGTGGAGCTGGTGTTCCGGGTGGTGCGCGGGGTGCTGGAGTACGCCCCGGTGGGCGTGTTCGCGCTGATCGCCGTGGTGCTGGGCCAGACCGGGCCCCAGGCGCTGCTGCCGCTGCTGGAGCTGACCGGGGTGGTCTACGGCGGGGTGGGGGTGCAGGTGGTGGTCTACGCGCTGCTGCTGGCCCTGTTCCGGGTGCCGGTGCTGCGGTTCTTCGCCGCCGCGCGCGAGGCGATGGTGATGGCGTTCGTCACCCGCTCCAGCAACGGCACCCTGCCGGTGTCCACCCGCTGCGCCGGGCGCATGGGCGTGGACGAGGGCGTCTCCAGCTTCACCCTGCCGCTGGGGGCCACCGTCAACATGGACGGCACCGCCATCTACGTCGGCGCGGCCACGGTGTTCGTCGCCAACGTCGCCGGGGTGCAGCTCAGCCTGGAGCAGTTGGCGATGGTGGTGCTGGTGGGCGTGGTGGCCTCCATCGGCACCGCCGGGGTGCCCGGCGCCGGGCTGATCATGCTGTCGCTGACCATCACCCAGGCCGGGCTGCCGTTCGCGGCGGTGGCGCTGGTGGCCGGCATCGACGCGGTGCTGGACATGGTGCGCACCATGTGCAACGTCACCGGCGACCTGGTGGGCACCCGCATCGTGGCCCGTACCGAGCCGGGCATGCTCCACGACCCCGATGAGGAGAAGGAGGAGGGGGCCGGGGGCGGCGGCGCGGCCGCGCCCGGCCCGGGCACCCCGGGCGGGCCCGGCCCGGCGGCGACCGCGCCCTAGCCCTCCTCCCTCACCTCGGTGGGCAGGCGCGCGGTGAGGACGGTGGGGCCGCCGGCGGGGCTGTCGACCTCCAGGCGGCCGTCCAGGGCCGCCACCCGCCGGGCCAGGCCCACCAGTCCGCTGCCGCGCGCATCGGCCCCGCCCACCCCGTCGTCGCGCCCCCCCCCCGACCACCACCGGGCCGGGGGGGGCGCCGCCCCCCCCCCCCCGCCCGCTGCCGCCCCCACCGGCCCCGCCCCCCCCGTCGACGCGCCCCACCAGCTCCACCTCGGAGCCGGTGGTGCGCACGGCCACCGCCACACACCGGGCGCGGGCGTGCTTGGCGGCGTTGGTGATGGCCTCGCGCGCCACGAAGTACACCGCCGTCTCCACCTCCGGCGCCAGCGGCGCCGCCACCCGGTAGTCCAGCTCCACCGGCAGCACCGAGCGCTCGGCCACCCCCCGCAGGGCCGCGTGCAGGCCCAGTTCGTCCAGGGCGGTGGGGTAGACCTTCCAGGCGACCTCGCGCAGCTCGGCGGCCAGGCGCTGGGCCTCCCGGTGCGCCTGCTCCAGCAGGTCGGTGCCCCCAGCGGAGACGGCGCCGCGCCGGGCGCGGCCCAGCAGCATCGCCAGGGCCACCACGCGCTGCTGGGCGCCGTCGTGCAGGTCGCGCTCGATGCGGCGGCGCTCGGCGTCGATGGCGCGCAGCACCCCGGCGCGGGTGGCGCTCAGCTCGGCCACCCGCAGCGCCAGCAGGTCGGCGGCGCTGGGGCCCAGCAGGCGCCCGGCCGCCGCCCGGTCCAGGGCCGCCCACCCCGCCCCGGCCGCCGCCACGGCCAGCGCCAGCAGCAGCCCCACCCCCAGGCCCATGGTGACGCTGAGGGTGCTCAGCCGAACCCACGGCAGGGACAGGTCCACGATGGTGGCGGTGCCGGTGGCCGCCTCGAACAGCGATCCGCCCAGCGTGAGTGCGGCCAGGATCAGCGTCCCGGCCAGCAGGGGCGCGGCCAGGGCGGTGGTGGCGGCACGCAGGGCCAGGTAGGCCAGGGCGCGCCCAGTGCGGCCGGCGGGGGCCACCGCGCGGCCCAGCAGCGCCTCCAGGCGGCGCCGCTCCAGGGCCAGGACAGCGGCGGTGCCCGCGGCCAGCCAGGCGCGGGCGCGCTCGCGGGCGGGGGGCCAGGCGCATGCGGCGCCCAGCGCGGCGGCCGCGACCAGCCACAGGGCTCCGGCGGCGCCGGTGAGGGCGCCCGCCAGCACACCGGTGCCCGTGCGCGCGGCGCGCGCCAGGACGCCCGGCCCGGTGCCGCCCCGCTCCCCCACCGCCCCCGCACCGCCTTCCCCGCGCGCCGCCGCGCGCGACTGCCCGGCCGCCGCCGGTGTGCCCGGCGCGCGGCTCTCCTGGCAGCATCATGCCCGATCACCGGGGGTGCGCCGGACCGGGGCGGGCGGGTGCGGCCCGGGGGCCACCGCGCGGGCGGGGCGGGAACCGGGCGGGGCGGCTGCGGGCGGTGGCACGGCGGCGCCGGGCGGGTTTCTGTCACCGGGGGCGGATAGAAACAGACGGTCTACCCGCCCCCTCACCGCGAGGTCTGCCGATGCCTCCCGCACTTCCCCTGCCCCCGGCCGATGAGGGCACCCGCGTGCCCGGCATGCTGCTCCTGCGCACCGACCACGACGACGCCGCCTGGCGCGACATGCTGGAGCGCATGGGCGAACTGCCCGGCATGGTCACCGTTGCGGGCGGCGCCGCCCCGGCCCCCGCCCCGCAGGAGGGCGCGATCCCCCGGCGCCTGGTGGTGGTCGAGGCCCCCGCCTGGCGCGGGGCCACGCCCGAGGAGGTCAACGCGGCCCTAAGCGCGGCGGCCACGTGGGTCCCCGACCTGGTGCTGATGGCCACCGACCGGACCGCGGCCACCCCCGGCCTGCGCCCGCTGCGGGCGTTTCGCCCCGGCGCGGACCCCGCCCTGTTCCGGATCACGCCCCGGGGCGCCGCCCTGGCCTACCTCATGGTGCACTGCGAGCTGGCCCTGACCTTCGAGGACTACACGGAGTGGGCGCCCATCCCCCCGGAGTGGGCGCCCGAGGAGGGCGAGGACCTCGATGTGTGGGAGGCCGGCCTGCCCGACCCGGTGGGCCACTACCTGGAGCGGCTGGACCTCCTGCCCCGCTACACGCCGCCGGCCCGGGCGCTGCCCCTGCTCCCCCAGGACGACACCGACCTGATCGTGCGCACCGACTTCGGCGACGACGCCGCCTGGGAGGCGCTGCTGGAGGCGGTCTACCGGCCGGGCGACCGCGGCCCCATCGAGGACTTCACCGACTACCTGGAGGTGGTGGAGGACCCGGTGTTTGAGGGCGCGACCTTCGAGCAGGTGATGGCGGTGCTCGGCGAGGCCGACCAGGTCGTGGTCATCGCCGACGCGGCCGCCATGCGCGACCCCGCCCACCGGCTCCTGGCCGTGCCCGTGGACGGCCCCATCGGGTGCGCCTTCCGGGTGGACCCCGGCACGGTCGGGTCCATGCTGGTCAACCTCTCGATCGCCAACCAGGACGTCGAGGACTTCATGGACGACGCCACCCGCCGGGCCCTCGACCCCGGGCGGAGGTGGTGAGCGGCCCGGCGCTGGCAACGGCCGCCGCGCCGCCGGCGGCCTGAGCCCCCCGGGGGCGGCGCGCACACCCAGGGGCGCGCACCCCCCGGGGGGCCGGTATCTCAGTCCAGGCAGAACTCGTTGCCCTCGGGGTCGGCCATCACGATGAACCCGGCGCTGAGCGGCGGCTCGGGCTCCACTCGGCGCAGCCGCGCCGCGCCCAGCGCCACCAGCCGCGCGCACTCGGCCTCCAGCGCCGCCATCCGCTCCTGGCCGTGCAGGCCCGGGGCCGCGCGCACGTCCAGGTGCACGCGGTTCTTGGCGGTCTTGCCCTCGGGCACCCGCTGGAAGAACAGCCGCGGCCCCTGCCCCTGGGGGTCCTCGGCGGCCGACTTCTCCTCGCGCTGCTCGGCGGGCACGCCCACCCGCCCCAGGAACGCGTCCCAGGCCGCCCGCGCGTCGGCGCCCTCCTCCAGCTCCACCCCGGGCGGGGCCGGGTGCACATAGCCCAGCGCCTGGCACCAGAAGGCCGACAGCCCCCAGGGGTCGCGGGCGTCGAAGGTGATCTGGATGTGGCGGGTCATCGTGGGGCTCCGTTCGCGGTGGCGGTGGACGGGGCGCAGGGCGGCGCCGCGCCGCCTTCGTCTGCGTCCATAGTGCCAGCGTGGCACCCCTGGAGGACAGGAACGGTCCGCTTGTGTGGCAGGGTGGCGCCATGGGCGCGGCCGAGGGGGGCGAACGCGGCACCACCGAGCGGGTGCTGAGGCTGCTGGGCCTGCTCCAGGCGCGGCGGGTGTGGAGCGGCCCCGAACTCGCCGAGCGGCTGGGGGTCACCCCGCGCACCGTGCGCCGCGACGTGGAGCGGCTGCGCGCGCTGGGCTACCCCGTGCACGCCGGGCAGGGGATGGGCGGCGGCTACCGGTTGGGGGCCGGGCGCGACCTGCCGCCGCTGCTGCTGGACGACGAGGAGGCGCTGGCCACGGTCGCGGCGCTGCTGGCCGCGGCCGGCGGGGGCGCCGGCGGGGCGGGTGAGGCCGCGCTGGGGGCGCTGACCAAGCTGGACCGGGTGCTGCCCGCGCGGCTGCGCGCCCAGGTGCGGGCGCTGCGCGGGGCGGCCGAGACCTTCGGGGCGCCCCCGGCGGTGGCGGCCGAGGTGCTCATGGTCCTGGCCCGGGCCTGCCGCGACGAGGTGGAGGTCGAGTTCGACTACTCCGGCGCCGGCGGGGGCGGGGCCGAGCGCCGCCGCGTGGAGCCCTACCGGCTGGTCGCCTCCGAGCGGCGCTGGTACCTGCTGGCCTATGACCTGGGCCGCCGGGACTGGCGCAGCTTCCGGGTGGACCGGATGAGCCGGGTGCGCGCGCGGACCTGGCGGTTCACCCCGCGCCCAGCGCCCGAGGCGGCGCGCTACGTGCAGGAGGGGGTGGCCGCCCGCGCCTACCCCCACAGCGCCCGGTTCCTCGTGCACGCCCCCGCCGAGCAGGTGCGCGCCCAGGTACCGGCCTCGGCCGCGGTGGTGCGCGAGCGCGGACCCCGGCGCTGCGAGGTGCTCAGCGGCGCGGCCGGGCTGGACCGGGTCATCGCCCACATGCTGGTGCTGGGCCACGACTTCGAGGCACTGGAGCCCCCGGAGGCGGCCGAGCGCTGCCGGGTGCTGGCCCGGCGGCTGGCGGCGGCCGCCGGGCCAGAGGAACCGGAGCCCGGCGGGTGATCGGCCCGCCCCGGGGACTGAGCGCCCCGGGGTTCAGCCCTGGAGGGTGGTGGCGGCGGGTTCGCGCGTGCCGGTGGGGGCGGTCAGGGGGCCGGGGTGCGGGCGGCCGTGGCGACCTGGGCGGTGTAGCCCATGGTGAACGCGCCGCCGGCCGCGTCGATCGCCGCGCCCACGGCCTCCAGCACCGGGCGGCGCTCCGGCTCGGGCAGGCGCGCCAGCACGCCGCTGGTGGGCAGCAGGTCCAGGTACTCCTGGCGGGTGTAGCGCCGCTCCCAGGGGAAGGACCACCGCTGGACCTCGCCGAAGGCGCCCGAGGTGTCCATGCCCTGGGCGGCGGCATCGCACAGCGGCCCGTAGTCCCCGCCGCCGGCGTGGCGGCGGGCCAGCGGGGAGTCGGGCAGCAGGCGGGCGTAGACGCGGGTGAAGGCGGCCGCCAGGTCTTCGGGGGGCCGCTCGGCGTTCCAGAACACCGCCAGGCGGCCCCCGGGGCGCAGGACGCGGGCCGCCTTGGCCGCCCCGGCCGCCGGGTCGATCCAGTGCCAGGTCTGGGCGGCGACCACCGCGTCGAAGGTGCGCCCGGCCGCGTCCCAGTCCTCAAACGCCGCCACCTCGACCTCCTGGCCGCGCCGCCGCGCCCAGGCGGCCATCCGCTCGTCGACCTCCACGCCCAGCACCCGGCAGCCGGCGGCCGCGAACTGCCGGGCGGCGATCCCGGTGCCGATCCCCACGTCCAGCACGTCGGGGCCGGGGCTGGCGGCCACGACGGCGCTGATGAGGGCCGGGGGGTAGGCGGGGCGGGCGCGGTCGTAGCGCTCGGCGTCGGATCCGAAGGACTGGGCCATGTCGCGGGCCTGGTGGGCGGGGGGCAGGGCGGAGCCGCCCTGCGAAGGTAGAGTGACCATGCGCCCACTCTAAATGGGCGATTGCCCACTCGTCCAGGGGGCCGCCGAGCCGGCCGCCGAGAAAGGAAGCGCCATGCCCACCGGGGTGGCCCTGCACGACGCCCGCGAACGCCTGCTGGCCGCGGCCGAGCGCGTCCTGGTGCGCGAGGGCCCCAGCGCGCTGACCAGCCGCGCCGTCACCGCCGAGGCCGGGCTGGCCAAAGGCGTCCTGCACCGGCACTTCGCCGACTTCGACGCCTTCCTGGCCGAACTGGTGCGCCGGCGCATCGCCCGCCTGGAGCCGGTGTCCGAGGCGCTGCGCGGCGCGGCGGGCAGCGCCACCGTGACCGCCAACCTCACCCGCGCGCTGGGCGACCTCATGGACCCGGTGGCCGTGGCGGTGGTGGGCCTGGTCGTCTCGCGCGACGGGCTGCGCGCCCTGCTGCGCACCACCACCCCCGCCGGGATCCCGCTGCTGAACGAGGCGGCCCAGATGGTGGGCGCCTACCTCGCTGAGGAGCAGCGCCGCGGCCGCGTCGCCGCCGGGGCCGACACCGCCGCCCTGGCGCCCGCCCTGATCGGCGCCGCCCACCTCCTCTTCGCCGACCGCCACGCCGGCCCGCCCCCGCCCGAGGTTCTCGCCCAGGCCGTGGCCGCCACCCTGGGCGGCGCCCTGCCGGCGGGGGACGCCTAGCGAACGCGGAGGCGGCAGGGGCGGCCTCGCCTTCGGCCCAGGTCAGGGCGCGCTCGCGGGTGCGGAGGCGGGTACGCCGGGGTTCCGCACCGTCCGGGCGCGGCCGGCGACTCCACCGAGAGTCCGCAACCAACGCCTCGCAACCAAGGAAACGCGAAACGGAAACCGCCCCCGCGCCCGGCCGCCGTCCTCACCGGCCGCGCACCCCACCCGGGCGCCGCCGCCTGCCCCGCTCCGCCGCTAGGCGTCGGCCTGCGCATAGCGCCGCCCGGCGAACCAGCGCAGGGCCGCCCGCAGCCGGCGGCGCTGGGACGCCCCCGCGGCGCCGACCTCCCGCAGGCGGCACACCACCGCGCCGCCGTCGAGCCGCTCCGCGCCGGCGGGCGGGGTGCGGCCCGGGGCGTACCAGACGACCAGGGCGGCACCGCGCGGGTCCTCCACCAGGCCCACCCGCTCCACGCCCGCCCAGGCCACGTGGAGGGCCGCGCCCTCGGCGCCGCGCCGGAAGCTCAACCGGGTGGCGTCCAGGGCGAGGCGGTGCCGGGGGTCCCGGGCCGCGCCGCCACGGGTCTCCGACAGCCCCGACAGGGCGCCGAACAGGATGCCGCCCGCGCCGAAGAGGACGCCCACGATCACGGCCACCGCCGGGGCCGCGATGAAGATCCCCGCCCACCCGTACTCGTTGAGGCCGCCCTGCCCTGAGAGCATGTCGCTGACGAAGAAGAACGCGCCCATCGCGGCGCCCACGCCCGCCCCCAGCCCGGTGCTGCCCGCCGTGAACCGGCCGGTGGCGCCCGCGACCGCCGCGCCGCGCGAGGGCGTGAACACCGCCGTCTCGACGTGGTGGGGCGCGGTACCGCCCCCGGGGGCCTCGAAGGCGGCGCGCGCGGTCCCGCCCGGCTCCAGGGTGAGGCGGCGCAGCGCCGTGGCCCCGCCCGCCGCCCGGGCCTGAAGGGTGTGCTCGCCGGGGGCCAGCGGGAAGGACTCCTGGGCGCCCGCTTCCACCGCGCCCACGGCCGCGCCGTCGATGACCACCACCAGTTCGGTTCCGCCGAGGTTGGCCACCTCCAGCCGGGTGCCCCCGCGCCGGGGGCCGGTGCCGGCGGCGGGGGCGGCGCCGGTGGCACCGGAGGCGCCGCGCCGGCGGGCGAACCACCCCTTCCGGGGCGTGCGGCCCCGCACGGGAGCGGTCATCACCAGGGTCTCGCACCGGCGGATGACCTCGGTCACGTCCTCGGGCAGCCAGCCGGTGCGCGCACCGCCCGGGGCGGCGGGACCGGCCAGGGCGGCGAAGTCGCCCGTCAGCGCCGCCACGGCGGGCCGCGCGCCGGGGTCCTTGGCCAGGCAGGCGCCGATCAGCCCGACCAGCTCCTCGGGCACGCCGGTGAGGTCGGGCTCCTCGCTGGTGACCCGGTAGAGCAGGGCGTGGGCGGGGCCGGTGCCGAAGGGGCCGCGCCCGGTGGCGGCGTAGGCCAGGACCCCGCCCAGGGAGAACACGTCGCTGGGCGGCCCGGCCGCCTGGCCGCGCGCCTGCTCGGGCGACATGAACGCCGGGGTGCCCAGCAGGGTGCGCGAGACGGTGGCGGAGGCGGTGTCCAGGGCGCGGGCGATGCCGAAGTCGATGAGGCGCGGCCCGTCGTGGGCCAGCAGCACGTTGGCCGGTTTGAGGTCGCGGTGGACGAGGTCGCGGGCGTGCACGGCGGCCAGCCCTTCGGCCAGTCCGGCGCCGGTGAGGGCGACGGCGGCGGCGGGCAGGGGGCCGAACCGCTCGACGGCCTCGTGCAGGGAGGGGCCGGGGATGTAGGCGGTGGCCAGCCATGGGCGCGGGGCGTCGGTGTCGGCGGCCACGACCTGGGCGGTGTGGAACCCGCCGACCCGGCGCGCGGCCCGCACCTCCTGGGCGAAGCGGTGGCGGAACCCGGCGTCCTCGGCCAGTTCGGGGCGGACGACCTTGACGGCCACCCGCAGCCCGCCCGGGGAACGGCCCAGGTAGACCCGCCCCATGCCGCCGCCGCCCAGACGGCCCTCCAGGCGGTAGGGGCCGACGCGGGTGGGGTCGTCCTCGCGCAGCGGTTCGGCCATGCGCACCTCCGCCCGCCCGTGGTGGCCGATCGCCGCCCATGATGACAGAGGCGGCGAGGGCGGCGGACGGCCCAGGGCGGCAATCATCGGGCCGCGCACCGGTGGTTGGGCGGGCAACGGGGGCAGCGACGGCAGCGGATGGTCGGGCGGGCGGACGTCGGACCGCGCACCAGTGGCCGAAGTAAGCGACGGGGCGGCGGGTGGTTCGGGCGGGCGGCACCGGCTCGGCGCGGGGGCGGCCTCCGCAGGCGAATGCGGCTCAGGCGCGGGGCCTCTTGGCTGCCGATCCCCGCATTCACCCGCGATTGCCGTCACCGCCCCGTTCCCAAACCTGGGCAAATGGTACACCGGTCCTCACGGATCTCACATGGTGAGACGAAAGCAGCCTCTTTCGCGACGAGGTGCGACTGCGAATCGCCGATCTGACGGAAAGCCGCATCCCGTCGCCCGTGAAAACGGTCCCGCCGCCGTCGCCGCCCACGTCGCCACCCCGGCCATCCGCCCCGAGGAACGACGGCAGCGAGCCCGAACCTGCGCCTCACCTCGGTGCCCCCGCTCAGGCGCGCGGGGGCGGCCAGCGCGGCCGCGTAACCGGGGTGTCCGAAGGACGCTTACCCCGGGGGTAATCGACGCGGTGCGCTCCCGTCGGTCATGCTGGTCGGCGCGCGGTCGGGTCCGGCCGTGCGGCGGCGACCAGGGGGAAGGGGCGGCGGTGACCACCACGGCGGCCGACCAGCGCTACAGCACCAGCAACGCCACCACCGGCAGCACCGGCAGCAGCATTGGAGCGCTCCTGCGCCAGTGGCGCGAGCGGCGGCGCATCAGCCAGTTGGACCTGTCCATCGCCGCCGACATCTCCGCGCGCCACCTCAGCTTCGTGGAGACCGGGCGCTCCCGGCCCAGCCGCCAGATGGTGCTGCGGCTGAGCGCCTGCATGGAGGTGCCCCTGCGCGAACGCAACCACCTGCTGCTGGCCGCCGGGTACGCCCCCGTCTACTCCGCCCAGCCCCTGGAGGGCCGGCCGATGGCGCCGGTGCGCGAGGCGCTGGGCGTCATCCTCAAGGGCCACGAGCCCTCCCCGGCCGTCGTGGTCGACCGCGCCTGGACCCTGCTGGAGGCCAACGCCAGCGTCGCCGTGCTGCTGGAGGGGGTGGACCCCGAACTGCTGGAGCCGCCCGTCAACGTGCTGCGGCTGAGCCTGCACCCGCGCGGCCTGGCGCCCAACATCGCCAACCTCGGCGAGTGGCGTGCCCACCTGCTGCACCGCCTGCACCGCCAGATCGACCACACCGCCGACGAGGACCTGCGCGCCCTGCACCGGGAGCTGTCGGACTACCCCGGCACGGAAGACGAGCCCGACCCCGAGGCGCTGCCCGCCGGGGAGGTGGCGCTGCCGCTGCGCCTGCGCGCACGCGGCGGCGAGCTGCGGTTCCTCAGTACGGTGGCGACGTTTGGCACCCCGCTGGACGTCACCGTCTCCGAACTGGTCATCGAGTCGTTCTTCCCGGCCGACGAGGCCACCGCCGCCGCCCTGCGCGCCTTCGCCGCCGGCCTGGCGCCCGCGACCGGCGGCTGAGTCCGGCCGGGCGCGGGCGCCAGGCCGGGAAGCCGTGCGGGGCGGACCCGCCACGGCGGCGTCCGATTCCCGCCAGCGCCGCCGGCGCGCTCGCGCCACAATGCCGGCATGCCTATGCGACACAGCAGCCCCGCCGGCCCCGGTCCGCGCGCCCACACCGTGGTGGACAGCCCGCTGGGCCCGCTCACCCTCGTGGCCGAGGGCGTGGCGCTGGCCGGCCTCTACATGGCGGGCCAGCGCCACCGCCCGCCCCAGGAGTCCTTCGGTCCGCGCCGGGAGGGCCTGCTGGCGCCGGTGGCCGCGTGGCTGGAGGACTACTTCGCTGGGCGGCGCCCCGCCTTCACCGCTCCCCTGGCGCTGGCGGGCACCGACTTCCAGCGCGCGGTGTGGCGGGCGCTGCTGGCCATCCCCTACGGCGCCACCCGCACCTACGCCCAGTTGGCGGCCGATGTGGGCCGCCCGGCGGCGGTGCGGGCGGTGGGCGCGGCCAACGGCCGCAACCCCGTGGGCATCGTGGTGCCCTGCCACCGGGTGGTGGGCAGTGACGGCGACCTGACCGGTTACGGCGGCGGGCTGGAGAGCAAACGCTTCCTGCTGGAACTGGAGGGCGCCCCGGCGGTGCGGCGCCCGGTGGTGCGGCGCCGCGCCGGGGGCCGGGCCGCCGCCCGGGGCTAGTCCGCCGCGCCCAGGACGTCGATCAGCCGGGTGAGGCTGTCGGCGCCGCGGCCCTGCTCCACGGCCCGGCTAAACGCCGCCAGCACCGCCTGGGGCAGGGCGGTGTCCACCCCGGCCTCGGCGGCGGTGTCGGCGACGTGGGCCATGCTGGCCGCGCCCATGGTGATGCGGTCGACGTCGCCCACGTGGTGGGCGGCGTCGATGCGGGGGGCGTAGAAGTCCAGGAAGTAGCCCATGTCCAGGGTCTTGCGGGCGTGGGGCAGGAAGTCGGCGGCGCTGATGCCGTTGGCGCGGGCCACCGCCTGGGCGTGGACGTAGCCCACCAGCGCCGTCCAGAACATGTCCATGCCGATCTGGTAGTACAGGGCGGCCAGACCGGGGTCGGCGCCCAGGTAGTCCACCTCGGTGAGCACCTCCAGGGCGGCGCGGTGGGCCTCCACGGCCTCGGGTGGGCCGCTGTAGTAGGCGGTGGCGCCGGGGGTGGCGATGAGGGGCGGGGGCACCTGGACGCCGCCGGTGATGTGGGCGGCGCCGCGCTCGGCCAGGCGGGCGGCGGCGGCGCGGGCGCGCGCGGGGGTGTCGGAGGTGAGGTTGGCCAGTGTGCGCCCGGTCAGGTCGGCGTGGGCGGCCTGCTCCAGCACGGCGTCCAGGGCGTCGTAGTCGGTGAGGCTGAGCACGGTCAGCGGGTTGGCCTCCAGGGCCTGGGCGGGGGTGGCGGCGCGGTGGGCGCCGCGGGCGACCAGGTCGTCGGCGCGGGCGGGCGTGCGGTTCCACACGGTCACGGCGTAGCCGTGCTCCAGGTAGGCCGCCGCCATGGCGTGGCCCATGGGTCCCAGGCCGATGACGGTGACGGCGGGTGCGGGCGCGTTCATGGATGCTCCTAGAAAGAACGTTCTAATCAGGCAAGGGTGACGCTAGCACACCTCTAGAGTGAACGTTCTATTCAGTAGGATGGCGGTATGACTCCCCCGCACGCCGCCGGCACCCGCGAGCGCATCGTCCGGGCCACCTCCCGGCTGCTCCAGCGCCAGGGCTACACCGCCACCGGACTCAAGGAGATCTCCCGGGCCTCCCAGGCCACGCTCGGGTCGGTCTACCACTTCTTCCCCGGGGGCAAGCGCGAACTGGCGGTGGCGGCCATCCGCCACGGCGACGCCGAGTTCGCCGACCTGCTGGGCGAGGTGCTGGCCCGCCACGACGACCCCGCCGAGGCGGTGGCCGCCTGCGCCGAGGAGCTGGCGCGGGGCCTGCGCGAGTCGGACTGGCTGGACGGCTGCCCGGTGACCACCGCCGCCCTGGAGAGCGCCGGGCAACTGCCCGACATCCAGCGCGCCGCCGCCGAGGCGTTCGCCCACTGGCGCGCCCTGGTCGCCGACCGGCTGGCGACCGGCGGCCTGGCCCCCGAGCACGCCGCCGACCTGGCCCACACCGTGGTCAACACCCTGGAGGGGGCCGAGATGGCGGCCCAGGTCGCGCGCAGCGAGGAGCCGCTGCGCATCGCCGGGCGCCACCTGGCCCGCCTGGTGGACTCCTACCGCTAGCCGCCCCGCCCCGGTGCGGGGTCGGGGACCTCAGTCCAGGAAGCCGGCCAGAGCCGCCAGCACCTCCTGGGGCCGCTCCTCGGGCAGGTAGTGGCCGCAGTCGGCGATGGCGGCCACGCGCACGTCGGTGCCCGCGCCCGGTGCCCACCGCGCCAGGTCGGCGTGGTTGCCCCGCTCCCCGCCCAGCGCCAGCAGGGGCACGCGCACCGGGGTGTGGGCGCGGGAGTGGGCGATGTCGGTGCCAAACGCCTGGTACCAGGCGTTGCCCGCGCGGATCGCCTCGGGGTCGGCGTAGGCGCGGGCGTAGACGCGGCGCGCCCGCTCGTCCAGCGCGGCGGGGTCCGCGGCCAGGTAGTCGGCCAGCCAGTCCACCACCGCGCGCATGCCCTGCCCCGCCAGCAGCCGCTCGGGCAGGCCGCGCACCTGGTTGAGGGCGAACCACCACAGGAACGCGCCCTCGCGCCCGGCGGCGGGGGCGTTGGCCTGGTCGGGGTCGCCGGGCAGCAGCGGCATCGTGAGCCAGCCGGGGTGGGGGTGGGGCACGTCGAGCAGGGCCAGGCGCGCCACGGCGGCGGGGTGCTCCACGGCCAGGGCGTAGCCGACCATGGCGCCGATGTCGTGGCCCACCACGTGCACCGGGCCCAGGTCCAGGGCTTCGCACAGGGCGCGGATGTCGCCGGCCATCGTCTTCTTGTCGTAGCCGGCGGCGGGCTTGGCCGAGGCGCCCATGCCGCGCAGGTCCACGGCCAGGACGCGGTGGCGGCGGGCCAGGCCGGGCATGAGGCGGCGCCACTGCCACCAGGTCTGGGGCCAGCCGCCCAGCAGCAGCACGGGGGTGCCGGCGCCGCCCTCGACGTAGTGCAGGCGCACGGGTCCGGCGTCGGCGTGGCGGCTGGTGAAGCCGCCCTCCAGCGAGGTGGCCAGGGCGGCGTCGGAGAGGGGGTCGGCCAGCGGGTCGGGGTGGGGGGCGGGTGCGGCGGCGGCCATGGGGTCCTCAGGGGTCGGGTCGGGCGGTCCGGGGCGCGGACCGGGGAAAACCGAATGTACGAAAGTACGGGAAATTCGTATATTTGGTTGGTACGTGATCCTCGTACAGTTGGGCGGGGGTGTCAACCGCCGCCCCCGGCCGCCGCCACGGCAGCGGCGTACAGTGGCACCATGGCCGCGCTCCACCACCCCGACACCGCCGACATCGAGCTGGTCGACGTGCTCGCCGCCCTGGGCCACCCCGTGCGCATCCGCATCGCCCGCGCCCTGGCCTCCGGACAGGAGCGGTTCTGCGGCGAGGTGGTGCCCGAGGTCCCCAAGTCCTCCATGACCCACCACTGGCGCACCCTGCGCGAGAGCGGCGTCATCCGCCAGCGCCGCGACGGCCGCCGCCTCTACATCACCCTGCGCCGCGACGACCTGGAGTCCCGCTTCCCCGGCCTGCTCGACACCGTCCTGGCCGAGCCCGCCCGCACCGCCCGCGGCTGACACCCCCGCGCCCGCGCCCCGGCGCCCGCCCCCCTTCCGTCAGGAGCCCGGTTGTCCCTGCGCAGCGCCTTCGGCCGCCCCACCGCGCGCGGCGGCGTGCGCCTGCACCGCGGCCTGGCCGTCCCCCTGCCCGAGGGCGGCCGGCTGCGCGCCGATCGCGCCCACCCCGCCGACGCCCCCTCCGCCCCCCTCGTCCTGCTGCGCACCCCCTACGGCCGGCGCCCCCTGACCTGGCTGATGCGGCTGCTGGCCGAGCGCGGCTACCAGGCGCTGG
Source organism: Streptomonospora mangrovi (assembly GCF_027604915.1). Taxonomy (GTDB): domain Bacteria; phylum Actinomycetota; class Actinomycetes; order Streptosporangiales; family Streptosporangiaceae; genus Streptomonospora; species Streptomonospora mangrovi. The sequence continues at coordinate 128,368 of NZ_JAJAQC010000004.1, read as the reverse complement.
CCGTCAGCCTGCGCGGCACCGGCGGCTCCAGCGGCCGCTTCACCGGCTGGCGGCTGCACCCCGGCGACACCGACGCCCTGCTGGAGTGGCTGCGCGCCCAGCCCTGGTTCCCCGGCGCCTTCGCCACCTGGGGCGCCAGCTTCCTGGGCTACGCCCAGTGGGAGATGGCGCGGCGCCCCGTGCCCGAGTGGCGGGCCGCCCTCATCCAGGACGCCCCGCCCGAGTTCTACGCCGGCGCCCTCTACCGGGGCGGCGCCTTCGCCTTGGGCGACTGGCTGCGGTGGGCCGACCAGACCCGCCGCGTCACCGGCGGGCGCACCGACCCGGGCACCTGGCGCGGCCTGCACGCCACCCGCGCCGCCGCCCGCCGCGCGCCCCGCGCCGCCGCGCACCTGCCCCTGGACCAAGCCGACCGCGCCGCCGCCGGGCGGCCCATCGCCTTCTTCCAGGAGTGGGTGGCCAACAGCGGGCCCGGCCCCGCCTGGGCGGCCTGCGACCATCGCGCCAACGCCGCCCACCTGCCGCCCCTGGTCCACCTGGCCGGCGGCTGGCACGACGTGTTCCTGCCGGGGGTGCTGGAGGGGTACGCGGCGCTGCGCGCGGCGGGACGCGACGTGCGGCTGCTGGTGGGGCCCTGGCCCCACGGGTGGGGGCTGTTCACGCCTGAGTACCGCGAGGCGGCCTTCGCCGTGCTCGACCACGCCCTGCGCGGCGCCGAGGCCCCGGCCCCGCCTGCGGTGCGGGTGTTCGTCACCGGCGCCGGGGGCTGGACCGACCTGCCCGACTGGCCCGGCGCCGGCGCCGCCCACCGCGCCTGGCACCTGCACCCCGGCGGGCGGCTGGACACCCGCCCGCCCGCCGCACCCGCCCCGCCCTCGCGCTTTTGCTACGACCCCGCCGACCCCACCCCCGCGCTGGGCGGGCCCGTCCTCTACGGCGGCGGCGCCCCCGACAGCCGCCCCCTGGCCCAGCGCCCCGACGTGCTGACCTTCACCGGTCCCCGCCTGGAGCGCGGCCTCACCGCCCGGGGCCGCCTCAGCGCCGCCGTGGCGGTGCGCGCCGACGGCCCCAGCGCCGACGTCTACGCGCGGCTGTGCGACGTGGACCCCCAGGGGGCCATGACCCACGTCAGCGACGGCATCGTGCGCCTGCCCCCCGCCGAGCCCGGCCGCGTGCGGGTGGCCGAGGTGGACATGTGGCCCCTGGCCCACCGCTTCGCCGCCGGGCACCGCCTGGCGCTGCTGCTGGCCGGGGGCGCCTTCCCCCGCTACGACCGCAACCTGGGCACCGGCCGGCGCTTGGGCACCCAGATGCGCCCCGTTGAGGTAGAGGTCCTGCACGACCCCGTCCGCCCCTCGGCGCTGCGGCTGCCCCTCACCGGCTCAGAGTGAGCGGGCGGGCGCCGGCGGGCACGCCCTCGCCGGTCGGGGACGCGGGGGCGGGGGTGTCGTCCTGAGCCGCGCGCCGCTCCAGCACGGTGGCGCAGAAGGCGCGCACCCGCGCGGTGCGGCACCGGCGGGGCCACACCAGCCCGTACTCCACCGGCGGCGCGTCGCGCAGCGGTACGAACGCCAGGCACGGGCGCGAGTGGTACTGGGCGGCGCGCAGCGCCGCCGGGGAGACGCCGCGCCCGGTGGCCACCAGGGCCAGCACCTCGGCCCAGGAGTCGGCGGCGGTGCCGTGGACCACGGTGCGCCCCTGGGGCGTGCGCGAGGGGTAGTGGTGCTCGCGCCAGTAGTCGGGGATGTCGCCCGACAGGGTCACCAGCGGGGTGCGGGCCAGGTCCTCCAAGGACACCGACGCCCGCCGGGCGAAGGGGTGGCGGTGGGGCACCAGCAGGGCGCGCGGCTCGGAGAACACCACCGGGCCGGCCTCCAGGTCGGGCTCGGCCACGGGGAACTCGGTGAGCTGCAGGTCCACCTGCCCGGCCCGTAGCGCGGCGAAGGGGTCGGTCAGCGGCACCTCGTGGACGCGCACCGCGCACTCGGGGTGGGCTTTGGTGAAGACCTCGGCGGCCTGGTACAGCAGGTCGCCGGCCCACTGGGAAGAGAAGCCCGCGTGCAGCTCACCGGTGAAGCCTTTGCCGGCGGCCACCGCCCGCGCCACCGCCTGGCGGACGCGCAGGTAGGCCGGGGCCAGGTCGTCGCGCAGCCGCGCGCCGGCCGGGGTCAGCGCCACCCGGCGGCTGGTGCGCTCGAACAGCTGCACGCCCAGCCGCCGCTCCAGCTTCTTGATGGTCTGGCTCACCCGGCCCTGGGCCAGGCCGAGCCGCTCGGCGGTGCGCCGAAAGTGCAGTTCCTCGGCCAAGACCAGGAACGCCTCGATCTCGTGCCGCTCCACATTACACTCCCGGCGTGATCGGTGAACGGGGCGCACCGATCATAGAGCAGGTCGATCTTGTTCCCCCCCGCGTCCCCCGACCAGCATGAAGCCATGGCACACGACAACGTCCTCTTCGACTACAGCCCCATCACCGAGCGCCCGCCGCTGAGCTGGCCGGGCGGCGCCAGGGTGGCCGTCTACGTCGGCCTCAACATCGAGCACTTCCTCATCGACCGCCCCTCCACCAGCATCTGGGCCGGAACCGCTGACCTGGTGCCCGACGCCCTCAACTACGGCTGGCGCGACTACGGCGCCCGGGTGGGGGTCTGGCGCATCATGGAGATCCTGGACCGCAACGGTGTGCGGGCCAGCGCACTGCTCAACTCCGACGTGGTCCACCACAACCCCCAGATCGTCAGGGCCGGGGTGGAACGCGGCTGGGCCTGGTTGGCGCACGGGCGCACCAACTCGATCCCGCAGGCGGGCATGGAGCCCGAGGAGGAGCGCGTTTTCCTCGCCGAGGTGGTCGACACCATCGCCGGCGCCACCGGGCGCCGCCCCCGCGGCTGGATGGGCCCCGGCCTCACCGAGACCTTCCACACCCCCGGCCTGCTCGCCGAACTGGGCCTGGACTACGTGCTGGACTGGACCAACGACGACCAGCCCTACCCGCTAAAGGTGCCCGGGCTGATCAGCGTCCCCTACAGCGTTGAGCTCAACGACCTGATGCTCTTCCCCCGGGGGCTGACCGGGCCGGAGTTCGTCCAGGTCGTCAAGGACCAGTTCGACCAGTTGCGCGCCGAGGCCCGCACCGGCGGGCGGGTGATGGCGCTGGCGCTGCACCCCTTCGTCACCGGCCAGGCGTTCCGCGCCAAGTACCTGGACCAGGCGCTGGCCTACCTCACCGCCCAGCCCGAGGCCTGGATCACCACCAGCGACGAGATCGCCGACCACTACAACCGCACCGCCAACCCCCACGCCTGAGCGCCCGGCGGGCGCGCCTAGGCGGCCAGCGCCGCCGCCAGGCAGGCCAGCGCCAGGGCCGAGGCGGCGGTGCGCAGGGCGTTCCAGCGCGTCCAGGGGCCGGCGAAGCGGCGGCGTACCGCAGCGGCGGCGGCCTCGTCGTCCTCGGCGGCGGCGCCCTCGCGCTCCAGGGCGTCGTTGAGGGGGACGTTGCGGGTCATCGTCACCACGACCACGCCCACCACCAGCACGAACGCCGCCGCGATCCACACCAGCGCCGGGCGCTGGGCCGGGGCCAGGTGCAGCAGGCCCGCCGCCGCCAGCGCCAGTGGCGAGCCGACGAACGCCACCGCGAACAGCGGGTTGAGGATCGCGGTGTTCATCGCCCGCATCGCCGACACGAACACCCGGTCGCCGCAGCGGGCCAGCCCCGGCATCACCGCGATCTGGAAGGCGAAGAACAGCCCGGCGAACCAGCCCGTGGCCACCATCGCCGCCACCAGCACACCGGTGCGCGCCACCTCAGCCACGGCCGGCCTCCGCCGGCTCGCCCGCCGACGCCCAGGCCCCCGCCGCGGCGGCGCGGGCGGCGTAGTCGGCGAAGTCGCGCGGCTCGCGCCCCAGCGCCTCGCGCACCCCGCCGCCCAGGTGGGCGTTGCGCCCGTCCAGGATCTCGGTGAACACCCCGGTCAGCGGGCGGGCCAGCTCCTCGGGCGCACCCCCGGCGACCATGGCCGCGACGTACTCCTGCGGATCCAGCGCCCGGTAGGCCACCGGGCGGCCGGTGACGGCACTGATCTCGGCCAGCGCCTGGGTGAAGGTGAGCAGGCGCGGCCCGGTCACCTCATAGACGCGGCCGGTGTGGCCCTCCTCCAGCAGGGCCGCGGCGGCGACGTCGGCCACGTCCTGGGCGTCGACGAAGGGCTCGGGCACGTCGGCGGCGGGCATCGCGAGTTCGCCCGCGCGCACCTGCTCCACCATGAAGTCCTCACTGAAGTTCTGCGCGAAGAACGCGGCGCGCACCACCGTCCAGGGCACCCCGGCCGCGCGCATCGCCTCCTCGCTGCGCAGCGCGCCCTCCTCGTTGCGCCCGGCCAGCAGCACCAGGCGGCCCACCCCTGAGTCGGCGGCGCGGTGGGCGAAGCGGCCGATGACCTCGGCGGCGCCGGGGAACCCGGCGTCGGGAGAGTAGGCCACGTAGGCCGAGCCGGCGCCGGCCAGCACCGCCGGCCAGGTGGACTCGTCGGTCCAGTCGAAGGGCGGGGTGCCCGAGCGCGAGCCGATGGCCACGGCGGCCCCCGCCGCCCGCAGGGCGGCGGCGACGCGGCGGCCGGTCTTGCCGGTGCCGCCCAGGACCAGGACGGGGCGGTCCGGGGCGGGCCCGGCGGTGTCGGATGGGGTGGAAGTCGTCGTCATGTCCCCCAGTCAAGCGGGTCAGGCCGCCGCGGCGACATGGCGCACCCGCTCACCGCCATACGCGCGCGTCTAAGCTTGCGGCCATGGACCCCTTGGCCGGCCTGCTCGACGGCCCCCGTGCGCGCGGGGCGTTCCTGCTGCGCGTGGCGGTGGACCCGCCCTGGTCCATCCGCGTGGCCGACCGCGCGCCGCTGTCGCTGGTGGCGGTCGTGCACGGGCGCGCCCACCTGCGCGCCGCCGGTACCGCGCCCCAGGACCTGGGGCCGGGTGACGTGGCGCTGCTGCGCGGCCCCCACCCCTACACCTTCGCCGACTCCCCCGACACCCCCGTGCGGGTGGTCATCGGCCCCCAGGGGCCCCACACCTCCGCCCAGCACTGCGCCGCCGCCGACGGCGGCCCCCTGGCCGAGACCACGTGGCTGGGCACGCGCACCTGGGGCACCAACCCCCAGGGCGCGGCGCGGCTGCTGGTGGGCACCTACAACCTGGGCACCGAGGTGGGCCGGCGCATCCTCACCGCGCTGCCGCCGGCGGTGGTGCTGGGCGCCGGGGCGTGGCGCTCGCCGCTGGTGGGGGTGCTGGACGAGGAGATCGACCGCGACGAGCCCGGCCAGGAGGTCGTGCTGGACCGGCTGCTGGACCTGCTGCTGATCTCGGCGGTGCGCGCCTGGTTCTCCCGGCCCGCGCCCGAGGCCCCGGCCTGGTACCGCGCCCAGGGCGACCCGGTGGTGGGCCCGGCGCTGCGGCTGCTGCACGAGGAGCCCGCCCGCCCCTGGACGGTGGCCGACCTGGCGGCGCGCACGGGGGTCTCGCGCGCCACCCTGGCCCGCCGCTTCGCCGAGGTGGTGGGCGAACCGCCGATGGCCTACCTCACCGGGTGGCGCCTGGCGCTGGCCGCCGACCTGCTGCGCGAACCCGAGGTCACGGTCACCGCCGTCGCGCGCCGGGTGGGCTATGCCACCCCCTTCGCGCTGAGCGCGGCGTTCAAGCGCCGCTACGGGGTCAGCCCCCAGCAGCACCGCCGCGCCCACGCCCCCGAGCCCGACACCGCCCCCGACGTCGAGGCGGCTCCCCAACCGGTGCCCTAGGCGCCCGGCACGGGGCGGTGGTGCGGGGCCGCGCACGGTGGGCCTGGTGCGCCGGCGCTACCCCGTGCCGGGCGGCGCCCCGCCGCCCTCAGAGGTGCTTTGAGGGGTGCCCGGCGGCGCCGCCCAGCAGGTGGGCGTTCTCCTGGTAGACGGCTCTGAGCGCGACGCGGCTGAACCGCCAGCCCTCGCCGGTGCGCACCGCCTCGTTGTCGTAGAAGCCCACGACCAGCCACCGGTTGGGGCCGCCCTGGGCGGCCTCCTCGGGCAGCCAGTGCTCGGCGCGCACGTGGGCGCGGGCCCGCGCCCGGTCGCCGTCGAGGTCGATGACGTGGCCGGTGATGGCGTGGTGGGTGGCGGCGAACGGCGCGAAGGAGCGGCGCAGGACCTCGGCGTAGGCGTCCAGCGGCGTCTGCGTCGGCGGGATGCCCGCGACCGAGGAGAAGTCGACGGTGAAGGGGTCGGTGTGCACCAGGCGGGGCAGGGCGTCGAAGTCCCCGGTGTCGGCGATGTCGGCGTAGCGGCCGAAGAGTTCGATGATGTCGGCGCGGTCGGCGTGCGGTGTCATGCGCGGGTCTCCTCGGGGTCGTGGTGGGTGGGCGGCCGCCGGTGGGGGCGGGGGTCGCGGCAGGCGGGTCACAGGGGGAAGGCGGTGCCGGTCAGCTCCTCCGAGACGCGCCACAGCCGCCGGGCGGTGTCGGCGTCGCGGGCCGATGCCGCGCGGCGGGCCGGGGCGGGCGCCCCGCGCATGCCCATCAGGCGCCGGGGGCCGATGTAGCCGCCCGAGGGGACCTCGGCGACGGCGGCGCACAGCGTGGGCAGCGCCCCGGCCCGGGCGCTGTGGGCCACCGCGCCCATCAGCGCCTTCTCCAGCCGGAACCGCAGGGTGCGGCCGCCCGCCTCGTTCACCAGGTTGGTCGCCGCGATGCCCGGGTGGGCCGCGGTCGAGACCACCGGCGAGGCGGCCGCCGCCAGGCGCCGGCTCAGCTCGTCGGCGAACAGCAGGTTGGCGAGCTTGGACTGGGCGTAGGCCGGGTAGGCGCGGTAGCCGCGCCGGTGCCAGTTCAGGTCGGCGAAGTCGATCGACCCCATGAGGTGGGCCAGCGAGGAGACGGTGACGACGCGGCCGCGCAGGCGGGGCAGCAGCAGGTTGGTCAGCGCGAAGTGGCCCAGGTGGTTGGTGCCGAACTGCCGCTCGAAGCCGTCGGCGGTGCGCGCCAGTGAGGGGACCGTGACGCCGGCGTTGTTGACCAGCAGGTCGAGGGGGTCGGTGAAGTCGCGGGCGAACGCGCGCACCGAGGCGAGGTCGGCCAGGTCGAGCCGGCGCACCTCGGTGTGCCCGGCCATGGCGGCGGCCGCGGCGCGGCCCTTCCGCTCGTCGCGCACGGCCAGGACGACGCGGGCGCCGCGCTCGGCCAGCGCCGCGGCGGTGGCGCGGCCGATGCCGCTGTTGGCGCCGGTGACGACGACGGTGCGTCCGGTCATGTCCGGGATGTCGCCGAGGGTGAAGGAGGTCATGACCGCAAAGTAGTCACTGACAACAATGTTGTCAACGGATACATTGGGGGATGAGGGCGGTACGATGCGGGCCATGCCCCACCAGACGGAGGAACGCAGGTATCACCACGGCGGACTGCGCGCCGCCCTGCTGGAGGCCGCCGAACGCAGCGTCCGCGACCACGGGGTGGCCCAGCTTTCGCTGCGCGACCTGGCCCGGGAGGTCGGCGTCAGCCACGCGGCGCCGCGCCGGCACTTCGCCGACCGCCAGGAGCTGCTCACCGCCCTGGCCGAGGTCGGCTTCGCCCGGTTGGGCCAGGACATCCGCGGCGCGCTGGCCGAGACCCCCGACGAGTTCTGCGCGCGACTGCGCGGCGCGGCGTCGGCGTTCGCCCACTTCGCGACCGGCAACCCCGCGCTGCTGGAGTTGATGAACTCCACCAAGCACCACCCCGAGGCGCCGGGCGTGGCCCGCGCCTCCGATGAGGCGTTCGCGCCGATCCTCGCGCTGATCAGCGAGGGGCAGCAGCGGGGCCTCCTGAGGGAGGGGGATCCTCAGGAGGCCGGGCTCATCCTGTTCGCCACCGTCAACGGCATCACCACCCTGGTCAACACGGGCCTGGTCCCCGCCGGCCGGCTCGACCACCTCATCGCCACCGCCGTCGACCTGTTCCTGCGCGGCTCGGCACCGTGAGACCGGCCGCCGGCCGGGCCCACGGTGCCGAGCCGGAGGTGCCGGGCGTGCGCGGCGCCGCGGTGCCGCCCCGGGCGATCGGCCGGGGCCGCGCCCTACTCGCCGGGGTAGACCACGCCCACCCGCGCCCGCACCTCGTCCAGCACCCGGGCGATACGCAGGCTCTCGTCCCAGCTCATCAGCGGGCTCTCCAGCTCACCGGCGCGCAGCCGCGCCTGCACCTCCGCCGCCTCGTACTCGAACCCGTTGGCGATGTGGGGGAAGGCCATCTCCTCCGACTCCGCGCCGGCGCGGTGCAGCACCAGCCCTGTGGGGCAGTACCAGTCGGCCAGTTCGATGCTGCCCGAGGTGCCCACAATGGCGGCGCGGCGGGGGATGTGCGCCTGCACCGAGCAGCCCAGCAGGCCCAGGGCGCCGCCGGCGCCGGTGAGCACCACGGCCACCTGGGCGTCCACCCCGGTGGGCGCCGGCGTGGCGCGCGCCTCCACCCCGGTGATCTCGCCGAGGAACTCGCCGGCCAGCGCCACCGGGTAGACGCCCACGTCCAGCAGGGCGCCCCCGGCCAGGGCGGGGTCGAACAGCCGACTGCGGGGGTCGTAGGGCACGCTGCCGCCGATGGTGGCGCTGACCATGCGCACCTCGCCGATGGCGCCCTCGGCGACCAGTTCGCGCACCCGCACCATCGCCGGGGCGAAGCGGGTCCACATCGCCTCCATCAGGAAGCGCCCGGCGCCGCGCGCGGCCTGGACCATCTGCTCGGCTTGGGCGGCGTTGACGGCCAGCGGCTTCTCGCACAGCACGTGCCGGCCGGCCTCCAGGCACAGTACGGCGGCGTCGCGGTGGACGCTGTGGGGGGTGGCGACGTAGACGACGTCGACCCCGGGGTCGGCGGCCAGGTCGGCGTAGGAGGCGTGGGCGCGGGGGATGTCCCAGGTGCGGGCGAACTCCGCGGCGGTGGCGGCGCCGCGCGAGCCCACGGCGGCCACCTGGGCGTCGGGCAGGGCGCGCAGGCCGGTCATGAACCGGTGGGCGATGGCGCCGGTGCCCAGGACGCCCCAGCGCACGGGGGCGGCGGGGGCGGCGGGCGCACCGGGGCGGGGGGAGGGGTGGGTGGTGTCGTGTGTCACCGCAGCAGCCTAGGACAGCCCCCGTTCGCCGGTGCGGGGTGGAGCCCGCACCACCCCCCTTCGAGGGGCGCGGGCCCCTGCGCCGGCGGCCGCGCGGTGGAAGCCTTGAGGTCATGAACGCACTGCTGCGGCGCCTGGGCGCCGACACCCGCTACACCCTGCTGTCGCTGCCGTTGTCGGTGGTGGCCTTCTGCCTGCTGGTCACGGGCCTCGCGCTGGGGGCGGGCACCCTGGTGGTGGTGCTGGGGCTGCTCGTGCTGGCGCTGACGCTGCTGGTGGCCCGAGGGTTCGCGGCGGTGGACCGCGCCATGGCCGCCGAGGCGCTGGGGCTGCCGCTGCCGGCCGTGGCGCACCGCGCGGCCCCGGCCGGGGCCGGGGCGTGGCGGCGGCTGATGGCGCCGCTGCTGTGCGGGCAGAGCTGGCTGGACGCGCTGGGGGTCCTGCTGCGGTTCCCGGTTGCGGTGGCGACCTTCTGCCTGGCCGTGGCGTGGTGGGCGGTGGCCCTGGCCGGGCTCGCCTTCCCGCTGTACTCCTGGGCGCTGCCCGACGGCCCCGGCGTCCGGGGGCTGGCCGAGCTGACGGGCCTGGGGTCGGGCGAGGCCGTGGAGATGGCCGTCAACGTCGGCCTGGGCGCCTTCGCGGCGGTGACGCTGCCGGCGCTGATGCGGGTGCTGGCCCACGTCACCGCCGGCTTCGGCCGGGCGCTGGTGCTGCCCTCCCCCGCCGCCGCCCCGGCTGCCCGCCCCGTCGCGTGGGCGGGACACCCCGGCACCCCCGCGCCGGACTTCACCGCCGCGCGGTGAGCCCCGGGGCGGGGACCGGGGCAGCGGCCGGGCGGCCCCTCGGCGGCGACTCAGGCGTCGTGGACGACCGTGTTCTGGCAGGCGGTGAGCAGCCAGCGGCCGTCCTCCTTGGTCATCACGAACAGCGGCGTGCCCTCGCTGTCCAGTTCGGGCTCGCCCCGGCGCCTGGTGTAGTAGCGCTGGCGGACCTTGACGGCGGCCACGTCGGGGCGCAGGAACAGCACGTGGGCGACCTCGAAGGTGACCGATCCGTCCCGGCCGAAGGCCCCGGGCAGGACCTGGCGGGTGAACGCGGCGATGGCGTCGCGGCCGACCAGGAGCTTGCCGTGGCCGGTGGTCCACACCGCGTCGGCGCGGAACAGGCCGATGAACTCCTCGGGAAGCTCGTTGTTCTGGGCGTGCTCGACGGCGGCGACGACCTCGGTGAGCGCGGCGATGTCGGCGTCGCGGGCGGGTGCGGCGGCGGTGGCGGTGACTGCGTTGTCCATGGCGGCCAGCCTTCCGCCTCAACCAAGGTTGAGGTCAACCGGCGCCTGGTGTGGCGGGCGACACCGTGCGCCCGCCCTCCCGTCGCGGTCGCGCGCTTCCCCGGCTCAGCCGGGGCGCCCCGGGCGCGCGGCGTCGGTCACCAGGGCGGCCAGGCGGCGCCCGGCCTCGGCGTCGAGAGGGGCGTGGCCGACCAGCATCCGGTACCACAGGGTGCCGTAGACGACATCGACGAGCAGGTCCAGGTCGGCACCGGCGTCGACCTCGCCGCGCGCCCGGGCGCGCTCCAGCAGACCGCGCAGCGCGGCGCGGCGGCTGGCCAGGAACCGCTCGCGAAACGCCTGGGCGAAGGCGGGGTCCAGTACTGACTGGGCCATGAGCCCGGTCAGCACGCCGTGCTGCCCGCTCTGGCTGAAGGTGGCGGCGAGGAAGGCGTCCAGATCGGCCCGCAGCGAGCCCTCGTCGGGCACGGCGATGCGCTCGGCGGCCGTCTCCAGCAGCGCGTCCAGCACCACGTCGGCCTTGGAGGGCCACCAGCGGTAGATGGTCTGCTTGCCCGCGCCCGCGCGGGCGGCGATGCCCTCCACGGTCAGCGCGGCATACCCGCGCTCCCCCAGTTCCGCCAGCGCCGCCCGCAGGATGGCCGCCCGCGCGGCCGCACTGCGCGGTCGCCCCGTCATGGGTTCAGCGTAACGGCCACCCGCTCACCGGCCCGTCCCCCGGCGGGCGGGCATCGGTCCTGATGGGGGTGGCCGGGGTGGGTGAGGTGGCGCCGAGGGCGGCGGGTGGCCGAGGCGTGCGACGCGGCGGCGACGGCGGGTGGCCACCGGACCGTGCGGGGGGCGCGGGCCGTACGCGTGGCGGAGTTACCCCTGCCCGTTGTCCCGTCCGCCGCGCCGAGGGCGCAGGGCGCGCAGCGCCGCGCCGACTGCGGCGACGCCCTCGGTGATCTCGGTGGCGGTCCGGGCGCCGTAGCCCAGGACCAGGCCCGGAGGCTGAGGGCGCTGGGTGTGCCAGGACAGCGGCTGGACCTTCACCCCGCGCTCCAGGCAGGCCGAGGCCAGCGCGGTGTCGGCCGCCCCGGGCGGCAGCGTGACCAGCAGGTGCAGGCCCGCCGCGGCCCCGTGCACGGCGGCGTCGGGCAGGTGGGCGGCCAGGGCCGCGACCATGGCGTCGCGGCGGCGCCGGTGGCGGCGCCGCACCGTCCGCAAGTGGCGCTCCAGGTCGCCGGAGTCCATCAGGTGGGCCAGCACCAGTTGCGGCAGCACCGCGCTGCCCAGGTCGGCGAACCGCTTGGCGGCCACCGCCGCCGCGTGCAGCCGGGGCGGTACCAGCAGCCAGCCCAGTCGCAGCGCCGGCGCCAGCAGCTTGGAGACGCTGCCGGTGTAGCAGGTGCTCTCGGGCAGCACCGAGCGCAGCGCCGGCGCCGGCGGGCGGCCGTAGCGGTGCTCGGCGTCGTAGTCGTCCTCCACGACGATCCCGCCGCCGCGCGCCCACCGGGCCAGCGCGCCGCGCCGCGCGGCGCTGAGCACCACCCCGGTGGGGAACTGGTGGGCCGGGGTGAGCACCGCCGCCCCCACCCCCGACTCCGCCAGCGCGGTGGCCGACACACCCTCGGCGTCCACCGGCAGGGGCGCCACCGCCATGCCCGCGCGGGCCAGGTGCTGGCGCACCCCCAGGGAGCCGGGGTCCTCCACGCCCACCCGCCTCACCCCCTCCTCCCCCAGCACCTGGGCGACCAGGCCCAGCGCCTGGGCGACCCCCGAGACCACGATCACCTCGCCCGGATCGGCGCGCACCCCACGGTTGCGGGCCAGCCAGCGCACCACGGCCGCACGCAGCGCCGGGGCGCCGCGCGGGTCGCCATAGCCCAGGTCGGCCGCCGACAAGCGGGCCAGCACCGCGCGTTCGGCGCGCAGCCAGGCCGCGCGGGGGAACGCCGCCAGGTCGGGCACGCCCGGGGTGAGGTCGATGCGCGCCGGGGCGCCGCGCAGCCGCTCGAACACCGCGCCGTCGGGCTCGCCCGCGAAGGGGTCGGCCGGCTGCGCGGCCTCGGGCGGCGGGGCGGGCGCGGGCGCGGCGGCGCCCGTGGTGGGGGGTGCGGCCACCACGACGGTGCCGGCCCGGCCGCGCCCGGCGACGTGGCCGTCCTCCACCAGCCGCTGGTAGGCGGCGGTCACCACGCCGCGTGAGAGGCGCAGGTCGGCGGCCAGCACCCGGGTGGGGGGCAGGCGGGCGCCCACCGGCAGCCGGCCGTCGCCGATGGCCGCGCGCAGCCGCTCGGCCAGCCAGTCGGCGCGCCCGCCCCGGGGCGCCTGGGCGGGGTCCAGTTGCAGGAAGTCGGCCCCCGACGGCGTGGACCCCTCACCCTCCTCCGGCCCGGTCGCTTCGGGGACGACCTCCTCCGGGACGTCCCCCTCCGGTTTGGCCCCCTCATTTGGTGCGCATTTGGACCTGTTCATTGGTCCATAGTGCCAGCACAGTGGTGATCGCCCGGCCGCCCAACGCGTCCGGGCACCACGCGACCAGGACGGTAAAGGGGGCGATCGCGATGGCGGTCGACTACGTGCACGGCTACTCCGACCACGAGGCCCGGCGGCTGGGCGACCAGGCCGACACCCTGGCCGGCCTCCTCCACGAGGGCACCGCCTACCCGCCCGGCAGCCGTGTGCTGGAGGCGGGCTGCGGGGTGGGCGCCCAGACCGCGCACCTGCTCGCCCGCAGCCCCGGCATCGACCTCACCGCCCTGGACCGCTCGGCGGTGTCGCTGCGCCGGGCCCGCGAGCGCGTGGCGGCCGCCGCCCCGGGCGCGCGCGTGCGCTGGTGCCGGGCCGACCTGTTCGACCCGCCCTTCCCCGACGCCGCCTTCGACCACGTCTTCGTCTGCTTCGTCCTGGAGCACGTGGCCGACCCGCGCGGCGCGCTGGCGGCGCTGGCCCGGGTGCTGCGCCCGGGCGGCACCCTCACCGTCATCGAGGGCGACCACGGGTCGGCGGTCTTCCACCCGCCCAGCCCCCGCGCCGAGGCGGTGGTGGCCGCCCAGGCGCGCCTCCAGGCGGCGGCCGGGGGCGACGCGCTGATCGGGCGCCGGCTCCAGCCGCTGTTGGCCGGCGCCGGCTTCGCCGAGGTGGCGGTGCGCCCGCGCACCGTCTACGCCGACGCCACCCGTCCCGCCCTGGTCAACGGGTTCGTGCGCGGCACGTTCACGCCGGTGATGGCGGCGGTGCGCGAGCCGGTGCTGGCCGAGGGCCGGCTGAGCGCGGCCGAGTTCGACGGCGGCGTGGCCGACCTGCTGCGCACCGCCGAGGACGGCGGCACGTTCCACTACACCTTCTTCAAGGCGGTGGCCCGCGCGCCCCGCCGCGGCTGAAACGCGTCCGGCGCCGGGGCCGAACCCGGCGCCGGGGCGCGGCCTCAGAAGGCGAAGACCTCGAACGTCACGGCGGGCCGGCCGCCGAAGCGCGCGGCGGCGCCGCCGGTGGTCTGGGCCAAAAACTCCCGAGCGTAGGTCTCGGGGTCGGTGTCGGTGAGGGCCTCGATGTAGGCGCGGTGCTCCAGCAGCGAGCGCACCGCCTGCTCCATGCCCGGTTCGGCGGCCACGGCGTGGGTGGGCCGGGGCGAGGCGGCCACCGCCACCCACCGCACGCCCTCCCACGGCTCCAGGCCGGATTCGGCCAGGTCGGGGAAGATCCACCGGTTGCCGGCGTCGGCCACGGCGTCCAGCACCGCGCGGCCCACCGCCTTGTGGTCGGGGCTGTTCCAGAAGGTGCCGCCGAAGGTGTCGCGGTGGTTGAGGGTGATGACCAGTTCGGGGCGGTGGCGGCGGATGGCGGCGGCCATGTCGCGGCGCAGCGCGGGACCGTACTCCAGGACGCCGTCGGGGTGGTCGAGGAACTCCACCGAGGAGACCCCCACCACGGCGGCGCTGGCGCGCTGCTCGCGCTCGCGCAGCGGGGCCGCCTTCTCCGGTTCCAGGGTGGCGATCCCGGCCTCGCCGCGGGTGGCCAGGACGTAGGCGACCTCGCGGCCCTGGGCGGTCCACTGGGCGATCGCCGAGGCGGCGCCGTACTCCAGGTCGTCGGGGTGGGCGACGATCGCCAGGGCGCGCTGCCAGTCGGCGGGCATCGGGGCGAGCTGGTCGGTCACAAAGGTCCTTTCCGTCGCGGTCCGGCGGGCCGGCGGTGGGGCGCCGCGCGGCACCGGCGCCAGCCTAGCCCGGGTCGGCGGCGGGCTCAGGTGCCCGGCGCGCCGGTGCCGGCGGGGGCCAGGTCCGCGATCACGCCGGCGAGGTGGTCGGCGTAGGGGCGCAGCGCGGGGGCGAGGTCGGCCCAGTGGTCGGGGTGCTCGCCGCGGTAGGCGGCGCGGGCGCGCGCCAGCACGGGCCGGTGCCGGGCGGGCAGGCGCTCCAGCGCCCAGGCGGCGGCGCCGTCCTTGGAGCGGATCTCGCCGGTGGCCAGGGTGGTCCACACCCGGGCCAGGGTGAGGACGGCGTTGCGGGTGTCCTCCTCCAGGTCGGCCAGCAGGTCGGGCACTCCGGCGGCCAGGGCGCGGCGCAGGTCGGCGCGGGGCACGGGGTCGAGCAGGGCGGCGGGCGGGGGGCCGTGGAGGGGGCGGCCGTGGCTCAGTACCAGGGCGGTCAGCGGCGCCAGGTCGGGGTCGGGCCGGGGGTCGGGGACGTGGCCGCGCTCGTAGTCGGCGCGCAGCCACTCCCCGTACTGGAACTCCTGGAGCGGCGGATAGCGCCAGGGGCGGGCGTGGGCGGCGGCCACGACGGTGACCTCCACGGGGCGGGCCGGTGTGCCGGAGAGGGGCATGAGCCCGGCGACCAGGGCGCGGCGCTCGGGGCGGGTGGTGGGCCGGTCGACCACGGCGAACACGTCGATGTCACTGTGGGGGCCCAGCCCGCCCAGTACGGCCGAGCCGTGCAGGTAGGCGCCTGCCAGGGCACCGCCCAGCACGCCGTGCAGCACCTCCACCGCCTGGCGGGCCTGGCCTGGAGGCGGCACGGGCTCCACGGGCTGCCCCTTTCGGTCCGGGTGCGGGCGCTCGGCTGGGGAGTGTAGGGCGGCGGGGCCGGCGAGGGCCACCGGTTTTCCCACTTGACGCCACTCCGGGTGTAGTACTACATTGAGACCACTTCAACCGCAGTACAACAATTGGGGTCGATCCTATGCGCAAACTCGTCTACTTCATCGCCGCCAGCCTCGACGGGTTCATCGCCGGCCCCGACGGCGCCGACCCCACCGGCCCCGACGGCTTCTGGCCCATCCCCCAGGACTACGCCGCCTACCTCACGGCCGAGTACCCCGAGACCCTGCCCGCCCCGGCCCGCGCCGCCCTGGGCGTCACCGACCCGGGCACCCACTTCGACACCGTGGTGGAGGGCCGCAACAGCTACGAGGTGGGCCTGGCGGCCGGCATCGCCAACGCCTACCCCCACCTGCGCCACGTGGTGTTCTCCTCCTCCCTGCGCGCCGACCCCGACTCCGGGGTCGAGGTCGTGGCCGGCGACCCGGTGGCCGCCGTGCGCGACCTCAAGGCGCAGCAGGGCAAGGACATCTGGCTGGTGGGCGGCGGCGCCCTGGCCGGGTCCCTCTACGGCGAGATCGACCGGCTGGTCGTGAAGCTGTCGGCCATGACCATCGGGGCCGGGGTGCCCCTGTTCGGCCGCAAGGCCGGCTTCGAGCCGCGGATGTGGCACCTGGCCCACCACCGCGTCCTCGACAGCGGCGCGGCCTTCCTCACCTACGACCGCGCCGCCGGCTGACACGCGCGCGGGCGGGCCGGCGCGCCGGCCCGCCCGCACCGGGGCGCGGCGCTCAGGCGGCGCGCCGGCGCACCTTGACCACGGTGTCCACCCGGGTGGACTCCCCCTCGGCGCCGGTGTAGGCGTGCTCGTACTCCTCGCACGCCAGCACCTCCCACTCCCCCTCGGCCAGTTCCAGGACCGCCAGGTCCTCCTCGGCCGTGGGCAGCACCACGTGCGCCTCGGCCAGGTGGTGCTGGTGGGCGTTGCGCGAGTGGCCCACCACCAGCAGCACCCCGCCCGGCGCCACCGCCTCGGCGGCGCGGCGCAGGACGGCCTCGCGGGGCAGGCCCCCGTGGGCGTGCAGGAAGTGCGCCGAGACCAGGTCGAACCGCCCCTCGGGGAACTCCGCGCCCAGGTCGCGGCGCAGCAACTCCACGCGGTCGGCCACCCCGGCCGCGCGCACGTGGGCGGCGGCGCGCTCCAGGGCCACCCGGGAGATGTCCACCCCGGTCACCCGCCACCCCCGGCGGGCCAGCCAGATGGCGTCGCCGCCCTCGCCCGAGCCCAGGTCCAGGGCCGTGCCCGGGGGCAGGTCGGCGGCCTCGCGCACCAGGGCGGCGTTGGGCTCGCCGCTCCACAGGCGGTCGCTCTCGCGGTAGCGGGCGTCCCAGGTGGCCGCGTGGTCCTCGTCGGCGGCGGTGTGCTTGTGCATGGTCGGTGTCCTTCCGTCGTGCGGGGTCTGGGGGGCGGCGGGTGTCACAGGCCGTGCCGGGCGTCGCCCGCGACGCGCGCGGCGGCCGCGGCCTCGCCGCGCGCCGACAGCGGGTCGGCGCGGTAGGCGGCCAGGGCCGCCTCGGTGTCCTCCTCGACCAGGTCGGCGTTGATGGCCGCGCCGGCGCGCACGCCCGCCGCCGCCGAGCCGATGACCTGCTCGACCACGTTGGCGACGTTGCCGGCCACCCACACCCCGGGCACCCCGGTGGCGCCCATGGGGTCGGCGCTGACCTGGGTGCCCATCACGTGGCCCTCGCGTGCGACCTCGGTGACGGGCAGGTCCAGGCCGGCCGGGACGTCGGCGCGCGCCCGCCCCTGGGCGCCCACGGCCAGTGCCTGGCGGGCCACCACGCGGCCGTCGGCCAGGCGCACCCCGCTCAGGTGGTCGTCGTGGACCTCCACGGCGGCGATCTCGCCCTCGACCACGGTGATGCCGCGGGCGGCCAGCCGCTCGGCGTCGGCCGCGCCGACCTGGAGGGCGCCGTTGGTGAACAGCACCACGTCGGCACTCCACTGCCGCCACAGCAGGGCCTGGTGCACCGAGAGCGGGCCGGTGGCCACCACGCCGATGGCCTGGTCGCGCACCTCGTAGCCGTGGCAGTAGGGGCAGTGCAGGACGTCGCGGCCCCAGCGCTCGGCCAGGCCGGCGATGGGCGGCAGTTCGTCCACCAGGCCGGTGGCCACCAGCAGCCGCCGCGCGCCCACCGCCGCACCGCCCGCCACGGCCACGGTGAAGCCGCCCTCGGGGCGGCGCCGGACCTCCTCCACCCGGCCGGCCACCACCTCGCCGCCGTAGGCGGCGACCTCGGCGCGGCCCTTGGCCAGGAACCGGGCGGGCGGGCGGCCCTCGCTGCCCAGGTAGACGTGGATGCCCTCGGCCGGGGCGTTGCGCGGCTGCCCGGCGTCGACCACCAGGACCGAGCGCCGCGCCCTTGCCAGGGCCACGGCGCCCGCCAGTCCGGCGGCGCCGCCGCCCACCACGACCACGTCGTATTCGGCGCCGTCGACGTCGCCCGCCGGGCGCGGCCCCGCCTCCGCGTTAATGTTCATCGTGTCGCTCCTCCTTCATGCCGGTGCGCTGAACGCATATTCGGCGGCGGCGCGCGCTTCTGACAAATGCCGTTGCCGTTTCCGCAAAACCCGCCGGTTCCGGCCGCCGCCCCGCGAACCGCGGGGCCGCCGCCGCGCGTCCAACCGTGCGAGTCCCACTCGGGGGAGGGTGCGCATGCGGAGGTTCCGGATCACGCTCGGGCTGGTCCTGTTCGGGCTGGCGGGGGCAGGGGGCGCGTTCGCCTGGTACCTGGTCGCCGACACCGACGGCCTGCTCGCCGCCCTGGCGCTGTGGGTCGCGGCGGGGTTCTTCGCCTGGACGGGCGTGCGGGCCCTGCTGGGGAGGATCGCGCCGCCCGAGGTCCCGGCCGTCCGGCCCCCGGCCACGCCCTCCGCCTCAGCCGCCCCCGCCGCTCCCGGGGCGTCCCGGCCGTCGGCGCCCCCCGCATCGCCGGTGCCCGCGCCCGCGCCCCCGCCCGGGGTGCCGCCGGGCTCCTGGGAGGTCATGGCGGCCGCGGGGCAGGCCGCCGCGGGCGCGGGCAGGGTCATGACCCGCACCCTGGTGGTGCTGGCCATGGCCCTGCTGGTGCCGGTGACGCTGGGCCTGCTCATCGGCGGGATCGTCATGCTGGTCCGGGGCGAGGTCCTGAACGCCGTCGGAGCGCTGGCGGTGGGCGGCTGGCTCGGCTGGTACTGCGCGTTCCCCCTGCGCGCGCACTGGCACGACGCCGACGAGGACCCGCCGGCGGGCGAGGCGGAGGCCGCGCCGGGTGAGGGTGGGGCGGCGCCGGCGGGCGCACGCGCGGCGGGCGCGGTGGCGATGACCCCTCCCCCGCCCGGCCTCTCCCTGCCCGAGGAGGCGCTCCTGCTGGCCCACCACCGCTACGGCGACGTCCACGACTACGACCAGGCCGCGGTCGTGGGCGCGGTCGCGGAACTGGGCGAGCTGGCGCTGCGCCGCCGACTGCGGGTCGGCCCCCTGCGCCGGCGCGTACTGGGCGTGCCGGTCCACTTCCGGGTGGGCCTGATCCACCTGCTGGACCCCACCCCCACCGGCCTGCCCTGGGCCGACGCCGTCCTGGCCGACCTGGCGCACATGGCGGCCTCCCCGCGTCGCCCCCGCCCGAAGCCGGTGCCGCTGAACGCGTGGCTGCGGCGGCGCCGCCACGACGCCCTCTTCCTGCACCGGCGAACGCTGGTGGCGCGCCACCTGCTGTTCCGCAGCACCGGCACCCGACCTGGGCAGGAGGAGCGCCACTACCCCGACGTCGCCGTGCGCGCCTGGCTGGCCGGCCGGCTCCGGGGCGTCGCCGAGGAGCGGATCCCCATGGACGAGCGCTCCCTGCTCCTGCTGGACTTCCTGGAAGGCGCCGGCCTGGCCGAGGAGCTGGGGCGGACCACGCGCCAGCGGATCACCCACGCCCGGGGCGGCGGCGCGGTGGCGGGGCTGCCCGCCGACATCCGCGACACCGGCAGGGTGCTGGCCCTGCACATCCCCTCCCCCCGCCGCGAAGGCGGCGAGGTGGTGGGCGGCGATGACGGCGGCGACGGCGGAGGAGGGGGCGACGGCGGAGGCGGCGGAGGCGAGTAGCCCCGCCCCGGCCGCCGCACCGTGCCGCCCCTGGGCGGGGCGCCTCAGCGGGCGGCGAGCGACCGGCCGACCTCGCGGGCGCCGGCCAGGGCGCGGGCGTGCTCCTGCTCGGCGAGGTCCTTGAGGTCCTCCATGCCCGGGGTGGTCGCGGCCAGGGTCAGTTCGCGCTTGATGACGGTCAGCTCGGCCTGCCAGATGTCGGCCAGGACGCGGCGCAGGTAGGGGGTGGAGTGGTCCCAGCCCTCGCGGGGGGCGCCGGGGCCGTAGCCGCCGCCCAGGGTGGTGGCCAGCACGGTGGGGGTCCCCTTCAGCAGCGGGGTGGCGGGGCCGGCGCCCGCGATCACCAGGTCCACCCAGGTCTTGAAGTGCTGGGAGACGCCGTAGTTGTACAGCGGCACGGCCAGGATCGCGGCATCGGCCCGCTGGAGTTCGGCGGCCAGGTCGGCCGCCAGGGCCAGCGCCCGGCGCTGGGCCGGGCTGCGGTCCTCCTCGGCGGTGGCGGCGCCGGTGGTGGCCGCGGCCCAGGCGTCGGCGGGCAGCGGGTCGGTGCCCAGGTGGCGGCGGCCCACTCGGCCTCGGCCAGGTCGGCGATCTCGGCGCTGCCGGAGGTGGCGGGCAGGATGCTGGCGTCCAGTCGGAACAGGTTCACGGGTCTTCTTTCCCCACGGGTGGCGGGTGACGCGGTCGCGGCGGTCGCCGCACCCCCAGCATAAGCGGACTTCACCCCGCTTTTGTTCCCCGGGATAGATTGACCGGGTGACTGTGCCCCTGGAGCCCTTCGGCAAGCCGCGCGGCGAACGCGCCGACGCCGCGCGCAACCGCGAGCGCCTGCTGGAGGCGGCCCGCGCGATGATCGCCGAGCAGGGCACGCGCCACGTGACCATGGACGCCCTGGCCGAGCGCGCGGGGCTGGGCAAGGGCACCGTCTTCCGCCGCTTCGGCAGCCGCGCCGGCATCTTCCAGGCCCTCCTGGACGACGACGAGCGCCGCTTCCAGGAGCGCGTGCTGTCCGGACCGCCGCCGCTGGGCCCCGGCGCCGACCCCGCCCAGCGCCTGGATGCCTACGGCTGCGCCCGCATCCCCTTCCTCCTGGAGCACCACGCCATCGCCCGGGCCGCCGTGGACCGCACCCTGCCGGTGCCGGCGGGCGCGGCCAGCATGACCCAGCCCCACATCCGCATGCTCCTGGGCCAGGCCGGCCTGCCCCCCGCCCATCTGGACGGCCTGGCCGTGCAGTTGACCGCCGCGCTGGAGGGTCCGCTGCTGCTGTACCTGTCGGTCGAGGAGGTCCCCGAACCCCCCGCGCCGGAGGCGCCCCACCTCCTGGTCGAGGGCTGGCGGTTCCTCATCGGGCGCCTCCTGGCGGGCTGACCGCCCCGCCCGGCCCCGCGCCAAGCGCGCTCGGGCCAAAAGCCCGCGCCGGGCCCCCGCCATCCCCTTTGATGGAGGGGCCGGGGTTCCACCGCTTGAGGGGGTGCTGATGACCGACCGCAGCGACGCGATCGAATCGGACGCGATCGAATCGATGGAGCAGTTGGCGGCGGTGTGGCGGGCCGTGCTGCTGGACCGCGACCCCGGCGCCGACGTGCGCGACCTTTCCGGCATCGCCGCGCGGTGGGCCGACTCCCGGTTCGTGTTCTGGAACTGCCTCACCCTCACCGACGTCGGCGCCGGGGTCGACCTGCTGCGAACCCGCCTGGACCAGGCGGCCGCCCTCATGCGCGCCAAGAACCGCCCCGGCTTCCTGTGGCTGTTCGAGGACCTCCTCGACGCCCAGGCGCGCGCGGCCGCGCCCGCCGCCGCCGAGGACGCGGGCCTGGCCCTCGCCTTCTCCGGGACCGGCATGGCCGCCGACCTCCCGCCCCTGCCCGAGCCCGCACACCCCGACCTCGTCTTCGCGCGCGTGGCGACCGAGGACCACCTGCGGGCCTACGCCGACCTCAACTCCCGCGCCTACGGGTTCGACCAGGCCGAGGGCCGTGACGGACTGCTGGGCTCCACGCTGTGGACCACCCGCGCTTACGCCTACCTGGGGCTGCGCGCAGGTGTCCCGGTGACGTGCGCGGCGGCGGTGGAGGCCGAGGGCCGGCTGTTCGTCGCGCTCGTGGCCACCGACCCCCAGTGGCAGCGCCGCGGCTACGGTGAGGCCGTGACCCGCAAGGCGCTCTACGAGGGCGCCCGCGCCACCGGCCTGGCGCGCGCCACCCTGCACGCCACCGCGGCCGGGGCGCCCGTCTACCCCCGCATCGGGTTCACCCCGAACTCGCCGGTGCGCTTCTACGGCCTCAAGGTGTGAGGGACCGCCGCCTCAGCGGCGCGGCGGCGGCGCGCCCGGCGTCGCGCGTGCGGGGTAGAGGCCGACTGCTGCCACGGGCGGCAGCGGGTCGGGCTCGGGCGCACCCGCCCGGAAGGACCGCAGCAGCAGGGCCACCAGGCGGCGGGAGGCGGCGGCCGCGGCCTCGGGAGACTCGGCGGTGATCCCGCGGTTGGCCATCAGCGCCAGCGAGAGGTCGGCCCGGCTGAAGTCGGGGCGCAGCGCCCCGGCGGCCTTGGCGCGCCGCACCACCGCGGCGACCTTCTCCTCCATGCGCGCGCGGGAGTCCTCGAACGCGCTCCCGCCGGCCGTCGCGGTCGTCAGCAGGGCGGCGGTGAACCCGCGGTCGGTGGCCTGCGCCGCGCAGACCAGTTCGAGAAAGGCGGAGAATCCGCGCCAGGGGTCGGGGTCGGCCAGCGCGTCCTCGACCGCGCCGGTGCAGGCGGCCATCTCGTCGGCGAAGACCTCGGCCAGCAGCGCGTCGCGGGTGGGGAACCGCCGATAGAGGGTGGCCACCCCCACCCCCGCGCGCCGCGCGACGGCGGCCACGGGCGCGTCCAGGCCGCGCTCGGCGAACACCTCGCGGGCGGCCCGCAGGACGCGCAGGCGGTTGTGCGCGGCGTCTGCGCGCAGCGCCGGGGCGGGCGCGGGTGCGGCACCGGCCGCCCGGTGCGGCAACCGAGAGGATCGGGCGCGGGTGTCTCTCACATCGGCCTCTTTTCCCAAGGAGCCCTCCCCGTGGAACCTACCGTGGGGCCAGGTTGACGTGCGGCGGCCGGTCGGGGCCCCGCACCCGAGGCACAGGATGGAACGTGGCAGCGTGAGCGAGATGCGTGCGGCCCTTTACGACCGCTACGGCCCGCCGGAGGTGCTGTACGTGGGCCGGGTGCCCACTCCCGCCCCCGGCCCCGGCGAGGTGCTGGTGAAGGTGGGCGCCGCCAGCGTGAACGGCGGCGAGCTGACCGGCCGGGCCGGGCGCCTGCGGGTGGTGACCGAGCGGGCCGGGGGCGGGTGGCCCCGGCGGGTGGGCATCGACTTCGCCGGCGAGGTCGCCGACCTGGGCGGCGGGGCCGGCGGCGGATGGCGGGTCGGCGACCGCGTGTGGGGGGTGCTCCCGGCGTCGCTGCTGGCGCGCGGCTGCGCCGCCGAGTACGTCGCCGTCCCCGCCGACCGGATCGCCCCCGCGCCCGCCGGCCTCGACGTGGTGGAGGCCGCGGCGCTGCCCGCCGTGGGCACCACCGTGATCACCGCCCTGCGGGACAAGGCCGGCCTGGCCGCCGGGGAGCGCCTGCTGGTGCGCGGTGCCGCCGGGGGCGTGGGCAGCGCCGCCGTCCAGCTCGGCCGCGCCTACGGCGCGCACGTGACCGCCCTGGCCGGCGCCCACAACCTGGACTTCGTGCGGGAGCTGGGCGCCGACGAGGCGCTGGACCGCCGGGCCGTGGCCCCCGGCGACCTGGGCCGGTTCGACGTCGTCCTCGACACCGTGGGCACCGGCCTGGCGGCCTGGCGCAGGCTGCTGATCCGGCGGGGGCGGATGGTGACGGTCAGCGTCGACCCCGACCACCTCCTCGCCTCCCTGGGCTACATCGCCGCCTCGACGGTGTTCGGCCGCCGTCGCGTGCGGTTCTTCCGCGGCGACCCCGGCGGCGAACTGCTGGCCGAGCTGACGCGGCTGGTCCAGGACGGCGCACTGCGGCCGGTGGTCGACACGGTGTACCCCCTGGCCGACATCGCCAAGGCGCACGCGGCGCTGGAGGCCGGGGGCGTGCGCGGCAAACTGGTGGTCCTGATGGCGTGAGGGCACCCGCCCGTCCCCGCGCCGGCCCCCTGGACCCGCGCCCCTACGGCCGGGCGGGACGGCCGCCCCCGCCGCCGCTCCGGCGGGACTCCATGGCGGCGGCCAGGCCGCCGTCGTAGGCGCTGGCGGGTGGCATGGCCGCGATGACGGCGGCGGCGCGGTCGCGCACGGCCGACTCGGCGAGCCGGTCGGTGGGGATGTAGAGGGCGTCGGCCTCGATCGCGGCGAGGGTCTGTTCGCCGACGGCGTCGGGGTCGCGGCCCAGGGCGGCGGCCGCGGCCGTGCCGGCGGCCACCATCTCGCCGATGCGCTCGCGGTCGCCGGGGTCGACGCTGGCCGCCGGTGCGTGGCGGACGCTGTTGGCGGCCACCTGGGTGGCGACCAGGCCCGGGATCAGCACCGAGGCGCTGACCGGCGAGCCGAGGTCGGCCAGCCCGCGCCGCAGCGCCTCGGTCAGGCCCACGACCGCGAACTTGGAGGCGTGGTAGGTGTAGCCGGAGCTGCGCTCGGGGAACACCGCCAGCCCGGCGGCGGAGGCGGTGGTGACCACGTGGCCGGGCGCCCCGCGCTCCAGCATGGCGGGCAGGAAGGTCTGGACGGTGTTGTTGACGCCCTCGAGGTTGACGCCGACCACGTAGTCCCAAGTGGAGTAGCGCAGCTCCCGGTCCAGGGGCTGGAAGACCCCCAGGCCGACGCCGGCGTTGGCCACGACGAGGTTGACCGCGCCCAGGTCGGCGCCGATGCCGTCCGCCGCGGCGGCCATGGCGGCGCGGTCTCGGACGTCGACGCGGCGGGTGGCCACGCGTGTCATGGGCGACAGCTCCGCTGCGGCCGCCTCCATGGCGGCGGGGTCGATGTCGAGCAGGGCCAGCGCGGCGCCGCGCCGGGCAAGCGCGCGGGCGATGCCCAGGCCGATGCCCTGGGAGCCTCCGGTCACCACGGCGACCGTGGCGGAGTCGATGAGCACACGCCCTCCCAATTTTTATAGCGTCTCTAAAATCAGATTAGCTCCAGTTTCCGGGTCGGTCTACAGTTGTGCCATGGCGGGACTACGCGAGCGCAAGAAGCAGGCCACGCGGGAGAACATCCTGCGCGCGGCCTTCGGCCTCTTCCTGGAGCGGGGCTATGAGGCCACCTCGGTCACCCAGATCGCGGAGGCGGCGATGGTCTCCCCGGCGACGTTCTTCACCTACTTCCCCACCAAGGAGGACGTCGTCTTCGTGGACCTGCCCGAACGCGTGGCCGCTTTCAGCGAGGCCCTGCGCGGCAGGCGCCCCGGCGAACCCGTGCCCGACCTGATCCTGCGGGCGTTCGAGGAGGTCGCGGCCACCGGTCCGCTCGCCGCGACCGGCGGGCTGCTGGCCGGCCGGGGCGCGGTCGTGGTGGCCTCGCCCGCGCTGCGCTCGGCGGCGGTGGGCCGGGTCTTCGAGGTGCAGCGCCAGTGGGGCGAGGTGCTGCACGAGGCCGCACCCGAACTGCCGGCCCGGCGGGCCCGCGCCGTCATCGGGGCCGTGGTGGGGGCGGCGGTGGCGGCGGCCATAGACGAGGTGGAGTCCGGCGGCGCCGACGTCGTGGGGGCTGCGCGCGAGGCCGTGCGCACCGCCGCGATCGCGGCCCGCCCCGACTGAGACGGCGCGGGCCGGCCGGTCCGCGCCCGCTCAGCCGTGGTGGGCCAGGCCCCGGTGGGCGTCCTCGGCGCCGGTGTGGGGCTCCACGTGCACGGTCACCGCGCCCAGCCGGGGCACCGCCGCCATGAGGGCGCGCTCCACCTGGTGGGCGATGCCGTGGCCCCGGGCCACGCTCAGCCCCGCCGCCACGGCCACCGACAGCTCGGCGCGCAGGCTGTGGCCGATCCAGCGCATGCGCACCTCCGACACCCCCGCCACGCCCGGCACGGCGGCCGCCGTGCGCTCGCACAGCTCCACCCCGGCGGGGTCGACGGCGTCCAGCAGCCGCGCGCCCACCCGCTTGGCCGCGCCGTAGGCGACGAACGCGATGGCCACCGCCATGGCCAGGCCCACCAGCGGGTCGGCCGCCGGGAAGCCCAGCGCCACCCCCGCCGCGCCGCCCACCACGGCCAGGCTGGTGAACCCGTCGGCGCGGGCGTGGGCGCCGTCGGCCACCAGCGCGGCCGAGCCGATGCGCCGCCCCACCCCGATGCGCCAGCGCGCCACCAGTTCGTTGCCGATGAATCCGACCACCCCGGCGGCGGCCACCGCCCACAGGTGCTCCACCGGCCGGGGGTCGGCCAGCCGGTGCAGCGCCTCATAGCCGGCCAGGACGGCCGAGGCGGCGATGACCGCCACCACCGCGACCCCGGCCAGGTCCTCGGCGCGGCCCAGGCCGTAGGTGAAGCGGCGGCTGGCCGCCCGCCGACCCAGGACCAGGGCGATGCCCACCGGGACGGCGGTCAGGGCGTCGGCGAGGTTGTGGACGGTGTCGCCCAGCAGGGCCACCGAGCCGGTGGCGGCGACGACGGCGGCCTGGGCGGCGGCCGTGGCCATCAACGCGACCAGGGACCACACCAGCGTGCGCACCGCCAGGCGGCTGGACTCCAGCGCGGAGTCGAAGCGGTCGGCGGTGTCGTGGCTGTGCGGGGTGAAGGCGTGCAGCAGCCGCGCCAGGAGCGCGCCGCCGCGCCCGTGCCCATGGCCGTGTCCATGCCCGTGTCCGTGGTGGCCGCCGTGGTCGCGGCGGTGGTGGGAGTGCTGCTCGGCCATGGCGGACGCCTTTCACGGAAACGTCGGAGGGCGCCCCCGGTGTTGCGGCGGGCGCGGCGCATCCGACATTATGCAAACGTGCACGCGCATGACAACAAACCGGGTCGGCCCCCCGAGGGCAGCGACGAGCAGTACGGCGCCGCCGCCGAGGTCCTGGGCCTGCTGGCCGACCCCACCCGGCTGCACCTGCTGCGGCTGCTCACCGTCGAGCAGGACGTCTCCACCCTGACCGCCCAGGTGGAGGCGTCGCGCTCCTCGGTGTCCCAGCACCTGGGCCGGCTGCGCCTGGCGGGGCTGGTCACCTCCCGCCGCGAGGGGCGCCGGATGCTGTACCGCATCACCAGCGGCCACCTCACCGCCCTGGTTGAGGAGGCGCTCGGCTACGCCTACCACGCGGTCCACGACATCCCCCACCACCGCCCCGCCCCGCCGCCTCAGGCCGGCGGCGCCGGCTGACCCGCGCCCCCGCCCCGGCGCGGGGCGGGGGCGCGGCGGGGCGGGAGCCCCGGCCGCCGGGGGCTCGGTCAGCGGCGGCCGCCGCCCGGTACGGTGCCGGGACCCTGCTTCTCCACGGGCAGCCACAGGTGCCCGGAGCCGAGGTCGGGCTCCTGCTCGTCCGCCACGGCCACCAGCGCGGGGCCGGGCGCGGTGCGGTAGCCGGGGTGGGCCGGGAACCACTCGGTGTAGACCGCCCGCCACAGCGCCTGGAGCCCGTGGGGGAACCCCACTCGCTCGAAGGGGAACACCGCCCACGTGGTCGCGGGGACCTCCAGGCGCTCCATCCCCTCAGGCGTGGGGGCGGTGGTGGCGGCGGCGACGTAGTAGTCGATCTCCTCGCCGAAGTCCCCGCCCTCCTCCAGGGCGACGCTCACCGACAGCGCGCCGCGCGGCTCCTGGTCGCTGAGTTCCTCCAGCCGCTGCCAGGTGGCGTCGTCGACCGCTTCGGTGAAGGCGATCATGTC
This sequence comes from Streptomonospora mangrovi, assembly GCF_027604915.1. Taxonomy (GTDB): domain Bacteria; phylum Actinomycetota; class Actinomycetes; order Streptosporangiales; family Streptosporangiaceae; genus Streptomonospora; species Streptomonospora mangrovi. Next base: position 101,017 of record NZ_JAJAQC010000004.1, on the reverse strand, counting down.
GGGGTTGGGGCCCTCGGCGACGGTGGGGATCCGCGTTCGCGGTCCGACCAGGGCGAAGGCGTCCTTGTCGAGGATGCGGTAGCGCATCTGGGTGCTCCCTTCGACGGTGAGGCGGAAGGCCAGGCGCGACTGGGAGACCAGTGCGGCCCCGGTGCGCCGGGCCTGGCCGGGGGTGATGCCGTGGACGGAGTGGAACGCCCGGGTGAACGCCTCGGCCGAGGAGTATCCGTAGGCGACGGCGATGTCGAGCAGGGGCCGGTCGCCCGCCATCACCTCGGCGCCGGCCAGGGTGAGCCGGCGCCGCCGCGCGTACTCGGCCAGCCCCATCCCCGCCAGCGCGGCGAACATCCGGCGCAGGTGGTGCTCGGAGGTCAGCGCGGTGCGCGCCATCGCCGCCACGTCCACCGGACGTGCCGGGTCCTCCTCGATGTGCTCCAGGGCCTGGTTCAACCGGTCCAGCATCGCTTCCCCCTTCGTTCGCCACCGACGCTAACGAGCGGGGCGCGAGCGGTTCCCGACCGTTGCCGCGCACCTTCGATCAAGCCGGAGCCGACGGGGAACGGAGCCGGCGGGCGGGGGTCACGCCCCGGTGCCCGCCTGGCCGCTCACGGGGCGGGCGGCCGCGCGGCGCGGTCCTCGGACGGGCCGTGGCCCTTCCCGGCGGCCCGGCTCTGGTCAGGGCGCCACGATGCGGTCCACCGCCGCCTCGACCAGGCGCTCGCGCTCGGCCTCGGTGAACACCTCGGGCAGTGTCAACTGCTCCACGATCAGCCAGTTGAACGCCAGGTAGAGCAGTTTGACGGCGGTGGCGTCGCCGGGCAGGCCGGACGCCTGGTGGTAGGCGACGTTGGCCTCAACGTCGGCGCGCACCCGCTCGGTCAGCACCGCGCGCAGGTCGGGCCGGCGGGTGGCCTCCAGCCGCAGTTCCAGCAGCGCCAGGTAGCCGGTGCGGAAGGCGCTGATGCGCGCCACCAGTTCGCGCATCAGCGCCGCGTAGGTCTCGCGGTCGGGCGCGGCGGAGCGCTGGCGGGCGATGGTGGCGTCGTCGGGCTGCAACCGCTCATAGACCCGCGCCCCGGCCTGGGTGAGCAGGTCGTCGCGGTTGGCGAAGTAGTTGGAGGCCGTGCCCACCGGCACCGCGGCCTCGGCGTCCACCGCGCGGAACGTCAGTCCGCGCGCCCCCTCCTTGGCCAAAACCTCGATCGCCGCGTCGACCAGGGCCGCTCTTCGCTCGTCGTTCCTGCGCACCATCGCTCCGCCTTCGGCTCGTTGACCACTGCGCGCAGAGTACTACAGTTGACGACGCCGGGGCGGCGGTCCGGCGGGCGGAAAAACCGGAGGCGCCGCCCGGCCGCGCGGCGTAGCCTCGCGCCCATGTACGAGCACGCGGACCACTTCGGCGAGGACGTCGCCGCCGACTACGACGCCTCCTCGGCCGACATGTTCGCCCCCGAGGCGGTGGAGCCCGCCGTGGACGCACTGGTGCGGCTGGCCGGCGGCCGGCGGGCCCTGGAACTGGGCATCGGCACCGGGCGCCTGGCCCTGCCGCTGGCCGCGCGCGGGGTGGGCGTGGACGGCATCGACCTGTCGGAGGCGATGGTGGCGCGGCTGCGCGCCAAGCCCGGCGCCGAGGAGATCGGCGTGACCCTCGGCGACTTCGCCACCGCCCGCGCGCCCGGCCGCGACTACGGCCTGGTCTACCTCGTCTTCAACACCATCATGAACCTGACCTCCCAGGACGCCCAGGTCGACTGCTTCGTCAACGCCGCCGCGCACCTGGCGCCCGGCGGCTGCTTCCTAGTCGAGGTGGGCGTGCCCGACCTGCGCCGGCTGCCACCCGGCCAGAACGCCGTGCCCTTCCGCACCGACCCCGGCAGGTGGGCGGTGGACGTCTACGACGTGGCCACCCAACAGATGAGCAGCAACTACCTGGAGGTCGACGGGGGACGCGGCACCTACCGCTCGGTGCCCTTCCGCTACGTCTGGCCGGCCGAACTCGACCTCATGGCGCGCATCGCCGGGCTGCGCCCGCACGCGCGCTGGGCCGACTGGTCGGGCGCGCCCTTCACCGCCGACAGCACCTCCCACGTCTCGGTGTGGCGCAAGCCCGAGGCGTAGCCGCGGAGCAGCCGCCCGGCCGACCCGCCTTCCTGACCCCTACCTGGGTTGAGGTGGCTGGCTCCTCGGCGGGCGGTGCGCGGAGGAGGTCCGCGCGGTGGCCGGGTGCGCCCGCCGCGTCGCGGCGAGCGCGCCCCGTCCTCAGGCGGGCTGGACGATGACCGTGCAGAGGCGCTTGGTGGCCCGGGTCAGGGCCACGTACAGGTCCCTCTCCCCGCCGGGGCGGGCCGCGGCGATCCCCTCGGGGTCCACGACGACGACTCCGTCGAACTCCAGGCCGCGCGCCTCGGAGGCCGGCACGACGCGGGCGTGCTCGGCGACGCCCCGGGCCGCCAGTTCGCTCACCCGGGCGTCCGCGCAGACCACCCCCAGCAGTTCGCCCGGGTGCGCGCCGCTCTGCGCGCGGAGTTCCCGCAGGACGGCCGCGGCCACCCCGTCCAAAGGAGCGGCCACGGTGCGGGGGCGCTCCCCGCCGCGCAGCGACCGGGTGGGCCGCTGGTCCGGGGCGATCCGCGTGAGCAGGTCGCCGACGCTCTCCAGGATCTCCCGCGTGGTGCGGTAGCTGACAGTGAGGTCGTGCAGTCTGAACCACGGCCCGACGTGGGGGCTCAGCGCCTCCTTCCAGTCGCGCGCGGTGGCGACCGGGCCCGCCTGGGCGAAGTCGCCCACCAAGGTCATCGCCCGCGCCGGGCAGCGGCGCACGATCATCCGCCACTGCATGGCGGTCAGCTCCTGCGCCTCGTCCACGACGACGTGCCCGTAGGTGCGCTCGGGCGGGCCGTCGACCAGGCTCGCGGCCTCGTCCAGCAGCGCCGCGTCGGCGTCGGTCCAGGGGTCGTCCGGACGGCGCAGCAGCAGGGACCGCTCCCGCGCGGTCAGGCGGGGCAGGTGCTCGGCGAGGGCGGCGGGGTCGGCCAGCAGCGCGTTCACGAGGTCGCCGGGTTCCAGGCGCGGCCACAGCGCCTCGACCGCGCGGTCCACGCCGGCGTCGCCGAGGAGGTCGGCCCGGACGGCCTCCACGTCAAGTTCGTGGGCCGGACCCGCGTCGGCCTCGCCTTCGGCGCGGGGCTGGTCGGCGCCGGTGAACCGGTCGAGGTCCATGCCCGTCATCTCGGCGGCCTCGGCGTCGATCCGCTCCAGGAGGTCGCCCATGTCGCGCCGCAGCGCGTCGGTCACGGCGTCGACCAGCAGCTCCGTGAACACCCGGCGCGCGGGGTTGTGCCCCGGTACGGCCGACACGGCGGCGTCGCGCGCCGCGGCGACCTCCGCGCCGGACAGGTGGACCGGTTGCCGCCCCACCCGCAGGGTGAAGCCGCCGGCGGGGGCCTGGTATGTCCGCAGCAGGCCGGCCAGGGCGCCGGCGAGGTCGGCGCCGCCCTTGAGGCGCGCCGTGTCGAGCGGGGCCGCCGCGTCCGCCGCCACTCCGGCCAGTTCCCCGCAGGTCGCCAGAACGACGTCGTTCTCCCCCAGCGAGGGCAGGACCTGGGAGATGTAGTCGATGAACCGGTCGTTGGGCCCCACCACCAGGACACCCTCCTCGGCGGCGCGCGGGAACGCGTAGAGGACGTAGGCCGCCCGGTGCAGGGCGACCACCGTCTTGCCGGTGCCGGGGCCGCCCTGTACCACGGTCACCCCCCGGTGGGCGGAGCGGACGATCGCGTCCTGCTCGGCCTGCAACGTCGCGACGGCCGCCTGCATCCGGCCCGTGCGCCGGGCCGCCAACGCCTCGGTCAGCGGGCCGTCGCCCACGACGTCCTCGTCGGTCGGGGCACTCCCGTCCAGCAGTTCGTCGCTCACCGACACCACCGTGCGCTCCTCCAGGCGCAGGTGCCGGCGCCGCCGCAGGCCCATGGGGTGCACCGGTGTGGCCTCGTAGAAGGGCCGCGCCGCGTTCGCGCGCCAGTCCACGAGCAGCGGCAGTTCGTCCTCGTCCCGGCGCAGCCCGATCCGCCCGATGCGCAGGGCCGTGCCGTCCGCCCAGTCGACGCGGCCGAAGACCAGGCCCTTCTCGGCGCCCTCCAGTCGGCTGATCTCCGTGGCCAGGCGCCCGGCGGCGGTTTCCCTCTCGTATGCCTCGGCGGCGTTCTCCGCCGGGGTCGTCAGCACCTGCGCGCGGCGCGCCCGCGCCTCGGAAATCCGCTCGGTGAGCAACGCGTACAGGGAGGACACATAATCCCGCTCCGACGCAACCTCGCGCACGGCGGGATCATTCACATTCGACAAGAGTGGGCTCCTTCGATTCGAGCCGCACCCTACAATCGGCGATCCCGGAAAGATAAGTCTTGACTTAATCGGCGGAGTTCGCCTCCGCCGCCGAGTGCGCGCACCGGACGGCCAGCGAAGGGCGGTCAGGTGCGCGCAGGTGAGAGCATCGCCACACATGCCGGGCCAACGAGTGCCCGTCCGCGGTGAATCCGCAACAGGCGTTCAGGTGTGCGGTTCATCGCCCTCTTTCCCGCCGCGGTCCATAAGGGGCCGAGGCGCAGAGGCGAATTCACGACGGCCGACCGCGCGTATCACGCATTCCGTCGTTCCTTATACCGATAACCGTGCCCCCGGCGCCCTACCTGCCTTGTAGGCGAGCCCACCCCTGGACCCAACGCTGCATTCCGCGCCCAGATAAAGGGAGGAGCGAGCTTGCCGGGGTACTCGGGCTGCGCCGATTCGGTGTGTCCCCCCGAAGGACAGCGGTGCCCAGCCATGCCCCTCCGTCCGGGCCGCCGTGTCCCACCGCCCGGATCCGGTGCGTCCCCCGGCCGGCCGAGACGCTCGCCCTCCCCACCCCACCGGTGCGCACACCGGGCGATCCCGCAGGTGGGCCGGCCCCTGTTACCTTCTTCCGGCGGCACTCGTCAGAGGAGCGACGGCCGAAAACGAACGGTCGTCACACCGACGAGTGAATCGAGAACCGTATGCTCACCGACATCATGTACGTGACGGTCTACGTCACCGACCAGGACCGCGCGCTGGAGTTCTACACCGAGGGGCTCGGTCTGGAAAAGCAGATCGACTTCCCCGGCCCCGACGGACGCTTCCTCACCGTCGGCGTTCCCGACAGCCCGGTGCAGATCATCCTGTGGTCGCACGCGGCGGCCGCCGGGCAGCCGGGCGACCCGGGCGCGCCCGGTCCGCTGATCCTGCGATCCGACGACCTTCGGAGGGATGTCGAGGTCATGCGCCGCTACGGCGTCACCTTCGAGCAGCCCGAACCCGTGGACTATCCGTTCGGGACCCGCATCGAGGCGGTGGACCCCGACGGCAACCGGGTCTCGCTCCGTCAGCCGCGCAAGCCGTGACCGCCCACCCCTCCGGCTTCGTGACCGAGGCGTTCGAGGCCCAGCGCGATCGGTTGCGCGCCGTCGCCTACCGTGTGCTGGGCTCGTACGCCGACGCCGAGGACGTGGTCCAGGAAGCCTGGATGCGCCTCGTCCGCCAGGACGAGGCGGCCATCGGGAACCTGGCGGGGTGGCTGACCACCGTGGTCGGCCGCGTCAGCCTGGACCTCCTGCGATCGCGCCAGGCCCACCCCGAGACCGCCTACGGGCAGGAGTCCGCGGACCTCGCGGTGACGCCCGCCGACGGCCCCGCGCCCGACGAGCAGGCGGTGCTGGCCGACTCGGTCGGCCTGGCCCTGCTCGTGGTGCTTGACTCGCTCACCCCGGGCGAGCGCCTCGCGTTCGTCCTGCACGACATGTTCGGCGTGCCGTTCGGCGAGATCGGCCAGATCCTGGGCAAGTCGGCCGACGCCGCCAAGATGACCGCCAGTCGCGCCCGCCGGAAGGTCCGAGCCACGGACCGGCCGGCGGGCCCCGGCCCCGAGCACCGGGAGGTCGTCCACGCCTTCCGGGTCGCCGCCCTCGGCGGCGACTTCGAGGCGCTCCTGCGCGTCCTGGACCCCAACGTGAAGCTGACCGTCGACACCCCTGACGGCGTGGTCGTCACCCTCGGCGCCACCAAGGTCGCCGCCGGCGCCCGCATGTTCTCCGGCGAGGTCGCCCGCCAGCGCCCCGTACTGGTCAACGGCGTCCCCGGCCACATGTCCTGGCGCTCCGACGGGACCCCGCTCTCCGTCATCGCCTTCACGGTCGCCGAAGGGCGGATCACCGGCATCCGCATCGTCGTCGACCCGGCCAAGCTCGCCGCGATCCCGCTGACCGCCCCGGCCTGAGCCGGAGCCCTCAGGGCACGGCCGGACGAGACCGGGCGGCGGTCCGCGCAAACGCGGGGGAGGGGGAGGCGGCGGCCCGGTGCCCGGGGGCGCCGGGCCGCCGCGAAAACCCGTTGGCGGGCCGGCGCGCCCGCTGCTAGCGTGCCCGAGGCCGTGCCGGTGAACGAGGAGGTGGTACCCGTGAACGCAGCGACGACATGGGTGCTCCCCTTCGGGGTCACGGTCGGGCGGTAGGCCGTCCGGGAGCGCCGTTCCGAAGCACTCCCGAAAGGCACGACCGTGCGCTTCACCTCGAAACGACGCCTGGACGACGGCGTCCTCGAACGCGACTTCACCCTCGACGGCATCCCCGGCATCCTGTGGACGCCCGGCGCCTCCCCTTCCCCTGCCGCGCCCGCGCCGCTGGTGCTGGTCGGCCACCCCGGCGGGCTGCACCGGATGCGCCCCCGCGTGGCGGGGCGGGCGCGGCACTACGCGGCGGAGCACGGCTTCGCGGCGGCCACCGTCGAGATGCCCGGGGCCGGCGACCGGCCCCCGATGCCCGGCGTCGAGCGGGCCCGCGCCGACCTCCTGCGGGCGAGGGCGGCCGGCGAACCGGTCACCGAGGTCGTGGACCGGCTCGTCCTCCCCATGGTCGACGCGGCGGTCCCCGAGTGGCGGGCCGCTATTGACGCCCTGCTGGAGCTGCCCGAGATCGGCGGCCCGGTGGCCTATGAGGGGGGAGTCATCGCCGTCGGCGTGCGGCTGGCGCTGGTCGAGCCCCGCATCGCCGCCGCCTGCCTCTTCGCCGGGAGCTTCGTGCCCGCCGCCACGTTCGCGGAGGCCCGGCAGGTCTCCATCCCGCTGCGGGTCCTGGTGCAGTGGGACGACGAGGGCAACGACCGCCAGGCGGCCCTGGAGCTGTTCGACGCCTTCGGCTCCGCGGAGAAGTCCCTGCACGCCAACCTGGGCGGGCACACCGGGGTCCCGCAGTCGGAGATGCACGAGGGGGCGCGGTTCTTCGCCCGGCACCTGAGGTGAGGTCCGGTCCGCCGCACCGGCGGCGGCCCGGCAGGAGCCCCGCACCTCCCGATTGACACCGCTCCATGTGTAGTACTACGTTCATAACACTTCAAACGTAGTACTACACATGGAGCCCCGTATGCGCGCACTCGTCTACTACGTCGCCCTCACCCTCGACGGCCGCATCGCCGGCCCGCGCGGCGAGTTCGACTTCTTCCCCGTGGGCGACCCCGAGCAGGCCGCCGCCTACGCCGGCGCGATCAACGCGCGCTACCCCGAGACCGTCCCCACCGCCTTCCGCACGGCCGCCGGAGTGGCCGAGGAACCCAACCGGCGCTTCGACACGGTCGTCATGGGCGCCGGCACCTACCGCCTCAACCAGGAGTCCACCGGCGTCACCAGCCCCTATGCCCACCTGCGCCAGTACGTCGTCTCCTCGACCCTGGCACCGGACACCGACCCGGCGGTGACCGTGACCGCCGACCCCCTGGCCCTGGTCCGCAGCCTCAAGGCCGAACCGGGCGCCGACATCTGGCTGTGCGGCGGCGGCCGCCTCGCCGGCGCCCTGCTGCCCGAGATCGACGCGCTGATCCTCAAGACCTACCCCGTGGTCGCCGGCGCGGGCGTGCCCGCCTTCGACGGCGGGTTCGACCCGACGGCGTTCACGGTGACCGAGCGCGCGGCCTTCGCCAACGGCGCCGCCGTGACCTGGCTCGCCCGCCGCTGAGGCGAGCGCCCCCGGGCGTTGACCTCACCCCCGGTCGGGGTCCTATCGTGCGGACCGAGGCGGCAATTCCTCTTCGGTCCTGGGGAGCAGGCTGTGATCGTCACCATCGCCAAAGTCAGTGACCCCGAGCGGTTCCTGGAGGTCTTCGCGACCGTCGGCGCGCGCAAACGGGCCGAGCACGGCTGCCGGGGCGCCCGGGTCTACTTCGACCCCGACGACCCGCACCGCGCGTGGTCGGTCTTCGACTGGGACGCCGAGGACTACGCGGGGTTCCTCGCCGACCCGGAGGTCCCGGCCATCGCGCGGGCACTGGCGCTCCAGTCGCCGCCCGTGCACGCCACCGCCGCGGTCGAACTCGACACCTGAGCGCGACCGGCGGCACGCGCGCGGCCACACCCCCTCACCGCCGGCGGAGCGCCCACCGGCGGGGCCGCGCCCCGGCCTCATTCCAGGCCGTAGTGCGCCCGGCGCGGCTCGGGCACCAGGTCGCGGTACTCGGGGTGCTCGGCGATGAACCGCGCCACGCAGCAGCACTCGGGCAGCACGGCCTTGCCCAGCCCGCCCACCGCCTCCAGCGCCTCGGCCAGGAGGCGGTCGCACAGCCCCGACGCGCCCGGGTCCAGGGAGGTCGCCGTGAAGACGACCGACCACTCCCCCGCGTCGTAGCGGGTGTAGCCGCTGAGGCGGCCGGCCTCCAGGATCTCGAAGCGCCCGGCGGCCGGGTTGTCGCGGACGGTGACGCCCGGGGTCGGTGCGGTGGACATCAGCCACCTCCAGGTTCGCGGATCTGGGCCAGGCGCTGCTCGAACGGCACCACCGCGTCCTCGTCCTCCTCGGCCGTGCCGTGCGCGCCGCCCGGCCGGGGACGCCCGGCCATGAAGGCCGCCAGTTCGCCGGCGGCCCGGTCGATGCGCCGGGACAGGTCGGCGGTGTAGGAGTCGCCGCCGGCGCCCCAGTCGTCGGAGGCGGCGAACACGCCGGTGGGGACGGTCAGCGCGCGCAGGTAGGCGAACAGCGGGCGCATCGTGTGCTCCAGCATGAGGGAGTGGCGCATGGTGCCGCCCGTGGCGGCCAGCAGCACGGGCGTGCCCGCCAGGGCGGTGTCCTCCAGCACGTCGATGAAGGACTTGAACAGCCCGCTGTAGGAGGCGGTGAAGACGGGGGTGGCCGCGATGACGCCGTCGGCGCCGGCCACGGCCTCCACCGCCGCGCGCAGCCCGCTGCCGGGAAAGCCCGTCACCATGGCGTTGGCGATGTCGGAGGCGTGCTCGCGGAGTTCCACGACGCGCGTGGCGGGGGCCGCGCCGTGCTCGGCGAGCCGCTCGGCGGTGGCGGCGGTCAGCCGGTCCACCAGCAGCCGCGTTGCCGAGGGCCGGCCCAGCCCCGCCGAGACGGCCACCAGGCTGAGCCGCTGGGACTGCGCTGGGGTGCTCATGTCGGGTCGGGCTCCTCGGCGGCTCGGGCGAGCAGACTCGCGTGGGTGGGGGCGTCGGGCACCCGGTCAGGGCGCCCGGCGGCGAACTCCGCACGCAGCACCGGGACGACCTCCTCGCCGAGGATGTCCAACTGCTCCAGGACACTCGCCAGCGGCAGGCCGGCGTGGTCCATCAGGAACAACTGCCGCTGGTAGTCGCCGAAGTACTCGCGAAACGCCAGGGTGCGGTCGATGACCTGCTGGGGGCTGCCCACCGTCAGCGGCGTCTCGGCCATGAACTCCTCCAGGGAGGGGCCGTGGCCGTAGACGGGGGCGTTGTCGAAGTAGGGCCGGAACTCCCGCACCGCGTCCTGGGAGTTGGGCCGCATGAAGACCTGCCCGCCCAGCCCGACCACGGCCTGGTCGGGGTCGCCGTGGCCGTAGTGGGCGAAGCGCAGACGGTAGATGCGGATGAGCCGCTGGAAGTGCTCCTTGGGCCAGAAGATGTTGTTGGCGAAGAACCCGTCGCCGTAGTAGGCGGCCTGCTCGGCGATCTCGCGGCTGCGGATCGACCCGTGCCACACGAACGGCGGGATCCCGTCGAGGGGGCGCGGCGTGGCGGTGAAGGACTGGAGGGGCGTGCGGAAGCGGCCCTCCCAGTCGACGACGTCCTCGCGCCACAGCCGGTGCAGCAGCGCGTAGTTCTCCAGGGCGAGGTCGATGCCCTGGCGGATGTCCTTGCCGAACCACGGGTAGACCGGGCCGGTGTTGCCGCGCCCCAGCATCAGGTCCATGCGCCCCTCGGCCAGGTGCTGGAGCATCGCGTAGTCCTCGGCGATCTTCACCGGGTCGTTGGTGGTGACCAGCGTGGTGGCGGTGGACAGCACCAGCCGCCGGGTGCGCGCGGCGATGTAGCCGAGCAGGGTGGTGGGCGAGGAGGGCACGAACGGAGGGTTGTGGTGCTCGCCGGTGGCGAAGACGTCGAGGCCGACCTCCTCGGCCTTGAGCGCGATGCGCACCATGGCCTGGATCCGCTCGTGCTCGGTGGGGGCGCGGTGCGTGAGGGGGTCGGGTGTGACGTCGCCGACGCTGAAGACCCCGAACTGCATTGGCTCCTCCTCGCCCGGCTCGACCGCGCGCCGACGGCAGACCCGCGCGGCGCCCGCCGCTGCCGCTACCCGCCCCGGCGCCCGGCCAAGCGGGGCGCCGGGCATGGACCGGGCAAAGGAGCACCGCGCGCCGTCGGGGCGCTCGGCGCGGCCCGACGGCGCGCGGCGGGAAACCGGTTGCGCCGCGGCGGCCCCACCCACCACCCTGGCATGGCCGCAGCCCGCCACCTGCTGAAAGGCCGCCCATGGCACTGAGATTCGTCCAGGTCAACATCAAGGCCGCCGACCCGTCGCGGCTGAGCCGCTTCTGGGCGCAGGCGGTCGGCTGGGAGGTCACCGCCGACACTGCTGAGGAGACCAACATCGAACCGGCGGGCTTCGCCTACCCGCACGCCAGCGCGCTCGTCATCGACCTCGTGACCGTCGCTGAACCCAAGACCGGCAAGAACCGCGTCCACCTGGACCTGGCCACGCACTCGGCCGACCACCAGGAGCAGACGGTGCGGCGGCTGCGGGAGCTGGGCGCCAGGCCGGTCGACATCGGCCAGGGCGAGGTGCCCTGGACGGTGCTCGCCGACCCCGAGGGCAACGAGTTCTGCGTCCTTGAGCCGCGCCCCCTCTACCGCGACACCGGCCCGATCGGGGCGGTGGTGGTGGACTGCGCCGACCCCGTGGCGATGGCGCGGTTCTGGAGCGCGGCCACCGACTGGACCGTGCACGAGGTCGGCGAGGACGGGGCCGGGCTGCGCTCCGCTGAGGGCGTCGGCCCCTATGTGGAGTTCGTGCGCACCCCCGACGCCAAGACCGGGCTGAACCGCGTCCACCTCGACCTGCGCCCCTACCCGGGCGACGACCAGGCGGCGGAGGTCGAGCGGCTGCGGGAACTGGGCGCGCGGGACGCCGACATCGGGCAGTCGGGCGTGCCCTGGACGGTGCTCACCGACCCCGAGGGCAACGAGTTCTGCGTCCTGACCCCCGCCTGACCGGCGGCCCGCCCGGCGCAGGGGTCAGGACGGCTGGACCTCGTCGAACAGGGCGATCGCCTGGGCGGGGTCGGCGCTCACCAGGCGCTCCAGGCCGGCCGTGGTGATCGCGGCCCACCGGCCGGCCCGCGCCCACGTGCGCTTTTCGAAGGCGCGCACGGCCGCGTCCAGGTCGTCGAAGCCGTCTGCGGCGGCGAGGGCCTCGGCGAGTTCGGCGCCCTCGGCCATCGCGAGGTTGGCGCCGGCCCCCAGCGGGGGCATCAGGTGGGCGGCGTCGCCCAGGAGCGTCACCCCGGCGACATGGGGCCAGGTGTGGCCCGGGGGCAGGACGTGGATCGGGCGGTGGGCGAAGGCGGTGCCCCGGCGCAGCAGGTCGAGGAGTGGATCGGCCCAGCCCGCGAACAGGTCCAGCAGCGTGGCGCGCACCGCCGCGGCGTCGGCCGGGTCCACTCCCGCGCGCGGGCTCAGGCCCAGGTGGCGGGCGGGGTCGGTGTGCCAGTCCAGCGGCGCGCGGAACTGGGCGTAGACCTTGACGTGGCCGCCGCTGTTGCGCTGGGCGACCAGGGCGCGGTTCACCCCGTACACGGCCAGGGAGCCGTCACCGACCAGCCGGGCGAGGTCGGGGTGGCGGGTGTCGACGTCGTCCAGGGAGGTCTCGACCAGGGTGACGCCGGTGTAGCGGGGAGTGGCCGGGGAGAGGGCCGGGCGGACGCGGGACCAGGCGCCGTCCGCGCCGATCACCAGGTCGAAGGTCTCCTGGCGGCCGTCAGTGAAGTGGACCGGCACACCGCCGCGCGTTGGCGGGCCCACCTCCGCCACGCCGTGGCCCCACCGCACCGGGAGGGGGCCGATGAGCAGGTCGCGGAGCTGTCCCCGGTCGATCTCGGGGTTGGCCCGCTCCTCCGGGCGGGGCTGCCAGTCGCGCAGGACGGTGCCGTCCACGTCCAGGATGCGCATGGCCTGCCCCTCGGGCCGGGACAGCGCCCGAAACCGGTCCAGCAGTCCCGCCCGCTCCAGAGCGGCCTGGCCCAGCTCTTCGTGCAGGTCCAGCGTGCCGCCGGGCGGGCGGGCGTGGGGGCCGGCGTCGCGCTCCAGCACGGTGACGGCACGGCCGTGGCGGTGCAGAACGCGGGCGCAGGTCAGACCGGCGGGGCCGGCGCCGACCACGGCGATACGTTGTCTCATGGCGATACACTGTATTGACCGTGTACGGCGTATCGCAACTGTACGGTGTCATCATGACTGTGTGGGACCGCCCCGAGCCCCCGGCCCGCCCCGCGCCGCTCGACCGCGAGCGCATCGTCGCCGCCGCCCTCGCCCTGGCCGATGAGGGCGGGCTGGAGGCGGTGTCGCTGCGCAAGGTCGCCGCCCGGCTGGACGTCGGGCCGATGCGGCTGTACGGCTTCATCGCCACCAAGGAGGAGTTGTTCGACCTCATGGTGGACGAGGTCCACGCCGAGATCCTGCCCGAGGAGCCGCCCTCCCAGTGGCGGGAGGCGCTGCGCGTGCGCGCCCACCGCACCCGCCGGGCCGCCCTGCGCCACCCGTGGCTGGCCGACCTGCTGGGCGGCCGCCCGACCCTGGGCCCCAACGCCCTCGCCGCGACCGAGGCCACACTGGCGCCCCTCGACGGCCGCACCGACATCGACACCGCCCTGCGCGCCGTGGAGACCGTCAACGCCTACACTATCGGCGCGATCCGCCGTGAGGTGGCCAACCTTCGCGCCGAGCGCGCCACCGGCCTGTCCAAGAGCGACTGGCAGCGCGCCTCGGGCCCGCACGTGGAGCGGATGCTGGCCACGGGCCGCTTCCCGGCCCTGGCCAGGGCCGTCCGCGAGGCCACCCACGTGGACGCCGAGGAGTCCTTCGCCACCGGCCTGGAGTGGGTCCTCGACGCCGTGGCCGCCAGGATCAGCCGGCGATCGGAGTGACGTCCGCCTCGCGCGCGTGAACCTGCCGGACGGTCGCGGCCCGCCGGCGGTGCTCGTTCGCCACCGGAATCGAAACGGGCTCATCGGATGTCGAGGGACGTCGACACCGCCGAGAGCCGCTGGGAAAAATATCAGTTCAAACTTATATAAGTGTGTCTTGGTATAGGGTGGTCTCGTGCACGCGTTCGATGTCCTCGGCGACCCGGTGCGCCGGCGCATTCTGGAGCTTCTCGCCGACGGTGAGCAGACCTCCGGCGCGGTCACAGACGTGATCCAAGCCGAGTTCGCCCTGTCGCAACCGGCTGTCTCCCAGCATCTGCGCGTTCTGCGGGAGAACGGGTTCGCGTCGGTGCGGGCTGAGGGGACTCGCCGGTTCTACGCCGTCGAGGCCGGGCCGCTGAGCGAGGTCGACGCGTGGTTGGGCCGGTTTCGCAGGTTCTGGGACCAGCGGCTCGACGCACTGGAGACCGAGCTGGCCCGGGGCAGGCGTGCCGTCCGACAGCCCGTCGGCGGGCCCGGCCGGCCGCGCGGGGTCGGCGAAGAAGCGTCGGCACCAGGAATTCCCTACCGGACGGAGCATGACGATGAAGGACGTACTCGACGAACTGGCCGCCGCCCGCCGGAAGATGGGCACGGCGACCCTGCCCGCCGGTGAGGCCTACACCATGGAACTGAGGCGTCGCTACGACGCGCACCCGGACGACGTGTGGGACGCCATCACCGACCCCGAGCGACTGAGCCGCTGGATGCAGCCGGTCACCGGCGACCTGCGCCTCGGCGGGGCCTTCGAGCTGGAGGGCGGCGAGCACGGTGAGATCCTCCGGTGCGAGCCGCCGCGCCTGCTGCGGGTGTCCTGGATGTTCGGACCCGGCGCCGACGAGTGGCCGGGCACGAGCGAGGTCACGGTTCGCCTGTCTCCTGGCTCGGCCGGGGGCACCGAGTTCGAACTGGTCCACGCCGCGGCCCTCGGGGAGCCCATGTTCCCCACCTACGGCCCCGGTGCCGGCGGTGTCGGCTGGGACCTGCACCTCCTCACCCTCGCGGGGTTCCTGGCTGACGGCGAGGTACTTGACCACGAGCAGTTCCGGGCATCGCCCGCCGGACAGGAGTTCAGCCGGCGCAGCGCCGCCGCCTGGGGCGAGGCCCACCTGGCCGGCGGCGGCGAACCCGACCACGTCGCCGCGGCGGTCGAGGCCACCACCGCGTTCTACCTGTCCACCGGGGACGCGCGATGAAGTACACCACCTCGATCGAGATCGCGCTGCCGCGCGCCGAGGTGCTCCGGCTGATCGCCGACCCCGCGCAGATGCCGAAGTGGTTGCGCGGCCTGGTGCTGCACGAGCCGGTGAACGGCGCACACGGCCAGGTCGGTACCACCTCGCGTGTTGTGTTCCAGACGGGCGGGCAGCGGATGGAGGCCACCGAGACCATCACTCGCCTGGAGCCCGCGCACCCGCACGCGGCGCCCGGTTCGGTCGTCGTGCACTACGAACGCGAGATCGTCGCCGAGGGCATGTGGCAGGTCCAGCGAGACCGGCTGTTGGAGGCGGGTCCGCACGCGACGCTGTGGGAGAGCGAGAGCGAGTTCCGGTTCGAGGGGGTGCTGATGCGGCTGGTGGGGCTTCTGCTGCCCGGCTCCTTCCGCAAGCAGTCGCGACAGCACATGGAGGACTTCAAGGCGTTCGCCGAAAACGGGACGGACGTCCGCGAGGGGACGAACTGATTCGTCGCCGACAGCGACGGCACCCCCATCGCGCCGGCCCGAACTGGAGCGCCCCGTCACGGGATCGCGGGTGGTGCGGGCCTCATCCTCATCAGCGCGCACGCGCGTTCTCACGTCCGCTTTCCCGTGGCGCTCTCATCCGGACGGGACGCCCGGAACGGCCGCTCAGCCCACCGAGGCGGTTCTGTGATCATCGACCCCTCAGCCCTCGTGGCCTCACGGCATCCGGGGGCTGCCCGGCGCGCCCTTTCGTTTCGTCACCCAATTACGTTTAGTTACAAACGGAAAACGAAACAGCAAACGCTTGGACCATAAGAAGAACCCCGGTTTCTCACCTCCGATAAGTGAACCTTATCGGAGGTGACGATATTTTGGTACATTGCTTGGTACACAACGGAACTGCGGCGCGCTCCGACCACGGCACGGCCCAGCCCTGGTCCGGCGCGGGCCGCGCGCCGGGTTAGGAATCCGCGGAGGCGAAGGCGTCCGCGTGCTCCCGGGTCCACTGCTCAAACGAGGTGACGTCGATCCCCAGGGCCCGGGCATGTTCGGGGCGTCCCACCTGGGGGACCGCGTTCATCCAGTCGTGGCCGGTGCCCGCCGGGTGCAGGCCCGCGGCCCTGGCCTCCTCCAAGGTCATGTCCGGCACCTCCAGGCTCAGGCCCAGCACCTCCGACAGGGTCCGGGTGACCTCGGCCATCGACAGGCGGTCGCCGGCCAGCTCCAGTTCCACGCGATGGAACCGCTCGGGGTCGGCGACGGCGGCCGCCGCGGTCGCGCCGATGTCGGCCACCGCCACGAGCGCCAGGCGCGTCGCGGGCTTGATGACGGTGACGAGTCCCCCCTCGATCCCCCGGGGGAACAGGAACCTGTTCGCGGGCAGGAAGTTCTCCATGAAGGTCCCGGGGCAGATGATCGTCCACCGGGGGAAGCCCGCCTCACGCACCCGCGCCTGGATCGCCGCCTTGGCGGTGAGGACTGGGCCCACCGTCGCGTCCCACCGTCCCTCGTCCCACCCCGGGGCCCGGGTGCGGGCGTCGGCGCCGGAGATGGAGGTGTGCACGAACTGCGGGACCCCGGCGGCCCGCGCCGCCGCGATCAGGTTCGTGGCCTGCGCCACCTCCCCCTCGACCCCTCCGGACGCCGGGTCGGGCCGCTGCACCGAGAAGACCGCCCGGGCGCCCCGGGCGGCCCGGACCAGAGAGTCGCGGTCACGGAGGTCTCCGACCACCGTCTCGGCGCCCAGGGCCGCGATGGCCCTGGCCGGGGCGGACCGGGGGTCACGGACCAGGGCGCGGACGGATGCCCCGGCCGCGAGCAGGGCGCGGACGGTGGCGCCGCCCTGCTGTCCGGTCGCCCCGGTGACCAGGACAGGCCGGTCGGCGGTGCTGCGTGGGCGGGGTCCGGATGTCTCCGGCATCGTGCCTCCAGAACGGGAACCGTAAAACGGCGGGGTCCGCCGTTTGGCAACAGGGCCCGGAACCCGCCGGGCCGGCGGGCGGCGTGAGCAAGGAGTCGACATGGCGGTGAGCAAGCGGGCCGACGCCCGGCGCAACCACGCGCGCATCCTCGAGGTCGCTGAGGCGGAGGTCGCCGAGCATGGAGCGAACGCCTCGCTGGAGCAGATCGCCCGGGTGGCCGGCGTGGGATCGGCCACCGTGCGCCGGCACTTCCCCGGCCGCCGCGAACTGCTCCAGGCGGTCTTCGCGCGGCGGATCGAGGCGCTGGCGGCCCTGGCCGCCGAACTCGCCGACACCGCCGACGCGCGCACGGCCCTGACGCGGTGGCTGGAGGCGTTCACCGACTACGCGGCCTCGGCGCGGGGGATGGCCGAGGCCCTGGTGGCGGAGGGGCTCGTAGGCACCGACGACGCGGATGCCTGTTCGGCCAGGCTCACGGCCGCCGTCGCCCCGCTGCTGCACCGCGCCGCACGGGAGGGCGCGGCGGCCCCGGAGGCGACCCCGGCGGACCTGGTGACCCTGGTGAGCGGGATCGCCCTGGCGACCGAGGGCCGTGCCGACGCCGCCGGGGAGGCGCGGCGGCTGCTGCGGCTGGCCCTGGCGGGGGTGCAGGCCCCGGCCTGACCGCCGGGAGGGGCATGGAGGATCGGCTCGGCGCGCCCGGCGTCACCCAGCTTGAGTAGTAGCGGTACAGCCGTTAACGCTAAGCATCTTGGCTGAGGATTCGGTTCCGGTTCGGTGAAGTCGGCCTCACGGCGGGGCTTGTCCGCGTACGGCCGCTCGGCATGCCGGTGGAGTTCTCAACCGATGAACAGGCCACGTCGTACGGGAAGTTCGACGAGGAACCGACCCGCCCGGAGTTGGAGCGGTTCTTCTGGTGCTGTTCAACTCCTGCGACACCGCGAGCCAAGCCGAGAGGTTGCCCGGGTCACAAAAGGGCGCCGCCGGAGACCTCGACGCGCTGGGCGGTGGCCCAGTGCAGTCCCTCGGCGGCCAGCGCGGCGATGGCGTCGCCGATCTCCTCGGGTTGGCCGACGCGGCCGAGGGCGGTCTGTCCGGCCAGGACCCGGCGCATACCGGCGTCGTCCCGCATCGCTCCCCCGTTGAAGTCGGTGGCGGTCGGCCCCGGGGCGATGGAGTTGACCCGGATGCCGCGGGGTCCGAGTTCCGCGGCGAGGGTGCGGCCCAGCGCTTCGACGGCGGCCTTGGAGGCGGAGTAGACCGAGGTGGCGGGGCTGGTGTGGCGGGTCAACGACGTCGAGACGTTGATGATATGGCCGCCCTGGGCCAGCAGCGGCGCGAGCGACTGGATGAGGAAGAACGTGCCCCGGACGTTGGTGCCCATCACCGTGTCGAAGTCGTCGGTCGTGACGGTCTCCAGCGGCCCGAAGACTCCCACGCCCGCGTTGTTGACCAGGATGTCGAGCCGCGAGGCACCCCAGCGCTCCAGTTGCCCGCCCAGTTCGGCGGTGAAGGGCGCGAAAGAGGAGACGTCGCTGATGTCGAGCCGGAGAACCGCGGCGGTCCCGCCTGCGGCCCGCACCTGCTCCGCCGTCTTCTCCGCCCCGGCCGCATCGCCGCGGTGGGTGACCACGACCCGCGCTCCGCGTGCGGCCAGGGCGACGGCCGCGCTGCGCCCCAGGCCGCGGTTCGCACCGGTCACCAGGGCGGTCTTGTCGATTGTCATGAACGTCCTTCGCGGCCATGCGACAGCCGGATGCGCCCGGGTGCCGCGGATCAGAGGCGAGTCACTCGACTCGTCTTGCTGGTGCAGCGTAAGCCGGACTGCGAGGCGAGTCAAGTGACTCGCCTCGGCACTGGGGCATACTCTCCGCATGGCAGCAGAACTCACCGCCCACCACCGCAGGCTCGCCCAGCAGAAGCGCGAGGCGATCATCTCCGCCGCCACGGAGCTGTTCCTGGACCGGGGCTACGACGGCACCTCCCTGGCCCGGATCGCCGAAGCGGCCGGGGTCTCCAAGTCCACGCTGTTCAAGCAGTTCCCCACCAAGGCGGCCCTCTTCGAGGCCATCGTCACCGAGTCCTGGCAGCGCGGCGCCGCCGACACCACCGCGCGGCCGCCGGCGGGAGACCTGCGCTCCGGGCTGAGCGCCATCGGCCACCGCTACGCCGACCTGATCGGACAGCCCCGCATGGCGAGCCTGTTCCGGATCGTCATCGCCGAACTGCCGCGTTTCCCCGAACTGGGCCGGATGCAGTTCCAGCTCGGCAAAATGCCCTACTTCGCCGCGGTCCAGCAGTACCTGGAATCCGAGCATGACGCGGGCAACGCTGAGGTGCTTGACGCCGAGAGCGCCGCGAACCAGTTCCTCGGCATGATCGCCAACTACGTCCTGTGGCCCCGCCTGCTGCTGACGGACTGGAACCCCGCGGCCTCCGACATCCACAACGCCGTCGAAGAGGCCGTCCAGACGATGCTCGCCAGATACGCCCCCGACCGCCGGCCTGACCTCAAGCCGGAACGCCGCCACTGACGCGCGCTGCCGAAGACCGCGACGACGTGCAGAGGACGGGCGGCCACGGCCGGCGGGACTCACGGCTTGGACGCGACGTGTGCCGCGTTCGGCAACGGCGCCCGAGGATCCCGTGGCCGGACGCTCGCAGCGGCGGCCGGCCGCCGTCGAGGATCGCCCCGGCTGCTCGGGGGCGGATCAGTTCGCCTCTTCGCGGACGTCCTTCCCCAGTTCGGCGAACGCCTTGAAATCCTCCATGTGCTGCTGCGACTGCTTGTGGAAGGCGCCCGGCATCAGCAGCGCCACCAGCCGCATCAGCAGGCCGCTGAAGCCGGTGAACCGGTATTCGCTCTCGCTCTCCCACAGCGTCGTCTCCAGACCGGCTTCGGTCAACCGGTCGCGCACGACGCTCCACATGCCCGGGCCGGAGATCTCGCGCTCGAAGTGCACCACGCTCCCCTTCGGGATACCGCGCAGGTCGGCCGGATCCCGGCGGGTGATCGTCTCGGTGCACTCCATCTCCCGCCGCCCTGATCGCAGTACGACCCGCGACGTGGTTCCGAGCTGCCCGTGGACCCCGCTCACCGGCTCGTGCAGCACCAAGCCCCGCAGCCACTTCGGCAGGTGGGCCGGGTCGGCGAGCAGTTGCGCCACGCGTTCGCGCGGCAGGGCGATCTCGATCGAGTTGACGTACTTCATCACGCACTGGTACCCCAAAGCGCCCGAACCGCCAACCCCGTTGCCTCTACTCTGGGCCGGTGACACAGCCGATCATTGAGGCCCAAGACGTGGCCGTGGACCTGGGCGGCGCCGCCGTTCTGCGTGGAGTCGACCTCACCGTCTCACCCGGGGAGGTGGTCGCGGTGG
Source organism: Streptomonospora mangrovi (assembly GCF_027604915.1). Classification (GTDB taxonomy): domain Bacteria; phylum Actinomycetota; class Actinomycetes; order Streptosporangiales; family Streptosporangiaceae; genus Streptomonospora; species Streptomonospora mangrovi. Next base: position 81,041 of record NZ_JAJAQC010000004.1, on the reverse strand, counting down.
TCGGCGCCAACGGCGCCGGCAAGACGACTCTGCTGCGCTGCCTGGCCGGTCTTCAGCGGGCCGAGGGACGGGTGAGCGTGCTGGGCCGCCCGCCCGCCGACGAACCGGGGTTCTGGCGCGAGGTCGCCCTGGTCGGCGACGAGCCCGCCTGGTACCCCGGGCTGACCGTGGGCGAGCACCTGGAGCTGATGCGGGCCGTCCACGGCCCCGGCCGGCTGGAGGTGGCGGCCGCCCTGGAGCTGTTCGAGCTGGGCGGCTGCGTCGACCGCTCCCCCGTCTCGCTGTCGACCGGGCAGCGCCAGCGGCTGTCCCTGGCCATGGCGCTGCTGCGGCCCAGCCGCCTCCTGCTCTTGGACGAGCCCGAACGCGGCCTCGACGCGGCGTTCCGGCAGCGGCTCGCCGGCCTGCTCGCCGACTACTCCGCCGCCGGCGGCACCGTGGTGATGGTGACCCACGACCCCGCGTTCGCCCAGGCCGCCCGCCCGGTCGCCCTGGAGGCCGCCGCGTGAGCGCGGTCGCACCGGTCCGGGCGTTCGTGCGGGCACGGGACCACCGGCGCCGCACCTGGTCGGACCACTACATCACCCTGGTCGCCCTCGCGCTGGCGGCGATGCTGGTCACCCCGGTGCTGGTCCGCGCCGTGGAGGCCGTACCCGGCGCCCTCGCCCCCGAGCGCGCGGGCGCGGGGCTGGCGCTGATCGCGCTGCTGCTGGCGGGCGGGCTGGTCCTTGCGCGCGCGGTGGGACCCGTGTCGGTCTCGGCGGCCGACGCCGCGTGGCTGGTGCTCTCGCCGCTGCCGCGCCGGGGCGTGCTGGCCCGCACCCTGCTGGTGCTGGGTGCGGTGTGCGTGGCCGGCGGCGCGCTGGTGGGGCTGGCGCTGCTGAGCGCGCTGGGCACCCCCGACGCGCTGACCCTGCGGCTGCCGGCGTCGGTGGTGCTGGGGGTGTCGTGGACGCTGGGCGGGATGTCGGTGGCCGTGCTGGCGCAGGGCGCGCAGTCCTGGGACGCCCGGCTGGTCGGGGTGATCGCCGTCCTGGTCGCGGTGGCGGTGGCCGCCGCCGCGATGAGTGCGGGGCCGGGGAGCGGCGTGCTCGCCGCCGCCGCGTCGGCTCCGGTGGCGGCGTGGACGGCGGCGGCGTGCGCCTCGGCCGCGGCGGCCGCCGGTCTCGCCGGGCGGGCTTGGAGCGCCCTCGCGCGCTTCCCCGCCCGCGCGGTGCTGGACGCCTCGACCCGGGTGGGGCTGGCGGCGGGCGCGCTCGCAGCCATGGACCCGGGCACGCTGACCTGGATCGCCGAGGACGCGCACTGGCGGACGCGCCGCCTGCGGTCGCGCGCGTGGCCGGTGCGGCTGCCGGGGGCGGCCGCGGTGGCCTGGCTGGACTGGCGCCGCCTGGCGCGGCGGCCGGGACGGCTGGCGCTGGTGGCGGCGGCCGCGGTGCTGCCCGTGCTGGCCGCGCGGGCGGGCGGTGCGGGGTGGGCCGTACTGCTCGTGCTCGCGGCGGGTGCGCTGGCGGTCGCCGCCACCAGCACGGCGGGCGCGCGCCGCGACGCCGGCGACCCCGCGCTGGCGCGGCTGCTGGGCGCCGCCCCGCGCGCGCTCCTGGCGGCGCGGGCGGTGCTGCCGGCCGTGCTCGGCGGCGCCTGGCTGACCCTGGCCCTGGCCGGGTTGGACCTCGCGGGCGCCGGCGGGAGCCTGTGGCCGCTGGGGCCGCTGTGCGCGCCGGCGCTGGCGGCGGGCGCGCTGCGCCTGGCGCGGCGCCGCCCGATCGAACACACGATGCCGGTGATGGACACCCCGCTCGGCCCGGTGCCGCTGGGACCGCTGCGGTGGGCGCTGGAGGGCGCCGACATCGCGGCCCTGGGCTGCCTGCCCGCGCTGATGGCGTTCGCCGGCGGGGTCACCGCCCCGCTGCTGGGGGCCCAGGCGGTGTGGGGCGCGGCGGTCCTGGCGGCCTACTGCGCCGCCGCGCGGCGCGGGTAGCCGGACAGCGGATCCGCCCGCGCGTACGGCTCAGCGCGCGCGCACGCCCCGCCGGGCGGACGCCGTCCGGCGGGGCGTGCGCGTTGTTGCGGGCGGGTGGCCGCGGCCGAGGGTCAGGGGCGGCGGTCGCGGAAGGTGCGGCGGAGGTCGCCCACCCATGCCTCGGGGTTCTCCCAGGGGATGAAGTGGCCGCCGTGGTCGTGGGCGTTGACGTTGACGTGGTTGAACCACGCGCCCTGGGGGCCGTTCTTGAAGGCCTCGACGCGCTCGGCCGCGCTGTGGATGCCGGGCGGGTTCTCGTAGGTGACGAAGGTGAGGCCGACCGGGGCCTGCACGACCGGGGTGCGGTCGTGGGCGGGCGCCCAGGGGTAGCGGTTGGCGTTGGCGTAGTAGCGCATCGAGGTGGCGATGGAGTTGTTCGCCCAGTAGATCGTGGCGTGGGTGAGCAGGGCGTCCTTGGTGAAGACGGACTCCAGGTCGCCGCCGTTGTCGCTCCAGGCGTTCCAGCGCTCCAGCAGCCAGGCCAGCAGCCCGGCGGGTGAGTCGCTGAGCCCGTGGGCCAGGGTGGCGCCGTCGAGCATGTGCACGGTGAGGTGGCTCGCCGAGCGGTGGTCCATCTCGATGATCCGGGCGCGGATCTCCTCGGGCTGGTCGTCGGTGAGGGGCCGGTTGCGGGCGAAGTCCCAGGCCCGGGGGCCGGTGAAGAAGTCCAGCGGCAGCCCCGAGCCGATGTGGATGCCGTACAGCTCGTCGGCGTACTTGTGGCCGAGCTGGCTGGAGACGATCCCGCCGATGTCGCAGCCCCCGGCGGCGTACTTGGCATACCCCAGGGTCTCGGTCATCAGGGTGTGCCAGAGGTCGGAGACCTTCCAGAAGTTGACGTCGGGGAACCCGGTGAGCGGGCCGGGGAACCCGAAGCCGGGCAGGGAGGGCACGATGACGTCGAACGCGTCGGCGGGGTCGCCGCCGAACGCGGCCGGGTCGGCGAGCGGGTCGACCACCTTCGACCAGTGCCAGAACGTCCACGGCCAGCCGTGGGTGAGGATCAGCGGGATCGGGTGGGGGCCGCGGCCGGGCTTGCGCATGAAGTGCACCGGGATGCCGGACACGCTCACCTGGTAGTGCTCGTAGACGTTGATGGCGGCCTCGGCCTTGCGCCAGTCGTAGCCGTCCCGCCAGTAGGCGACCAGTTCGCCCAGGTAGTCGGCGGGGACGCCGTAGGACCAGTCCTCGTTTCCCTCGTCCAGCGGCGCACGGGTCAGCGCGAGGCGGGCGCGCAGGTCGGTGAGGACCTCGTCGGGCACGTGGATCGGAACGGGCTGCAAGGGGAAGGCGGAGGCGGTGGTCATCGCGGTGTTCCTTACTGGGTGTGCCGCCGGCCCGATGGGCGGCCGGCCGAGCGGCCTTCCGCCGGAACCGCCCCGCGGCCCGGCCCGTCGGCCCACGACCGAAGGACGACGGGCAGCGAGCGCCCAACCGGCCGGGGGGTTCCGGTGCGAAACTGCGCCGCCAATCCAACCACATGCGGTGTTGCGTATCGCGGTGGCACCGGGGTGATCACCGGCACTTGCGGAGGCTGCCGCCGCGCGCCCGCGCCCCGGCCGCCGCCCCGGGTCAGCCGCGGTCGCGGGCGAGGTCGGCGACCGCGCGGACGGCCTCGGCGACGGTGCGGTGGTCCTTCTTGAGGATCGCGCCGTGGTTGCTGGGGACCTTGGCGTGGATCCGGATGTTGGGGTTGCGCTCGGTCACCCCTTGGAGGCTGGTGCGGATCAGCTCCTGCCCGCCGCCGCTGTCGCCGAAGGAAGATCCCGAGGCGACCACGTGCCGGGTGGGCACGGTGATGGCGTCCAGCACCGGCCCCAGTTCGCTCTCGCGGGCCAGCCAGCCCAGTTCGATGTTGCTGGCGGCCATCTGCTCGGCGCTCATGCGCGGCATCAGTCCCGTGAGGCGCAGCGGCGGCGCGATCAGGCTCAGCCGCCGGAACAGCTTGCGGATGTGCCGCTCCATCTCCTCGTTCATCCAGTCGTAGGGCTGGGCGCCGTCGACCAGGACCGTGCCCAGGGCGCGGTCGGGGTTGCGGTGGGTCCAGTGGGCGGCGACGAAGGCGCCGTAGGACCAGCCGACCACCACCGCGCGGGCCACGCCCCGGGCCGCCAGGACGGCGTCGACGTCGCGGACGGCGGCCTCGAAGGAGTAGTCGGCGGAGCGCTGGGACTTGCGGCCGCGGCCGCGCTCGTCGTAGGTGATGTGGCGCCAGTCGGGGCCGAGGTCGGCGATGACGCGGCGCCAGTAGCCCTGGGTGGCGAACTGGCCGTTGAGGTAGACGACGGGGGTGCCGGAGCCGCCGGTGTCGGTGACGGCCAGGGCGGTGTCATCGACCGGGACCATGCCGGTCCAGGGGGCGGGGGCCGGGGAGGTGGGGGGCTTTGCCATGAAGGTCTCCAGGCGGTGCGGGTGAGGGTGTGGGCTGGTGGGGGTGTCCGGGCGGCCCGGACCGCGCGTGCGCGCGTGCCGGCGGCGGGCCGGGGCCGACCGGTCGGGGGTGCGGGGCTACTCGCAGAACACCTGCACCTTGGAGTCGGGGTCGTCCACGTCGATGGTCAGCTCGTCCAGTTGGTCGACCAGCTCCTCGACGTCGGCGGGCTTGAGCTGGGCGAGGTCGATGGGCACGCCCGCCTTGCTCAGCTCCGCGTTGGCCTTGGTGATGGCCTGCGGGGGCAGCAGGCTGGCCAGCCGGACCCCGGCGCGCAGCAGTTGCAGGGGGACGCGGACGTTGATGCGGGTGGGGCCGTCGCCATCGGCCTCGGTGCCCTGCCCGGCCTCCACCACCACGCGCAGGTACTTGGGGCGGGAGCCGGAGCGGGGCGCGTCCAGCGCACGCGGCTCGGGCTGGTCGGTGTCGAGGGCGTCGATCAGCCGCTCGGCCTCGTCGGCGGTGATCTTGCCCTCGGTCAGCATCTGGAGGATCTGCCGGCGCTGCTCGTTCATCGGGTTCCTTCTTCCTGAGGGTGTTGGGGTTGTTGGGGTTGTTGGAGGTGTCAGGGTTGGTCGGGTGGGGTCAGTTGACGGCCACGGTCATGGCCGTCGAGCCGTCGTGGAACTCCACCTGGGTTCCGGGCAGCGCCCACAGCAGCCGCCCGGCGCCGCGCAGCGCTCCCCCCGGGCTGATCCCGAAGATGCGGCAGGCCACCAGGCCGGCCAGCACGGCGAGCAGCAGCAGCGGGGAGAGCACCACCAGCACCGGCAGCACGGGGATGTGGACCGTGTGGCGGCGGCCGCCGGGGCGGCGCCATCGCAGGGTCACCAGTTGCGGCATCACCGCGGCCGCTCCAGTTCGGCCAGGGCCTCCTGGGCGGTGATCTCGCCGCGCCGCAGTCGGTCCACGACGTCGGCGCGGCTCGGGGCGGGGTCGGTGTCGACGAACTCGAGGCGCTCGGCGATCCGGTTCAGGCGGGCCTTCACGGTGGGGTAGCTCACCCCGAAGATCCGCTCCATCTCCTTGATGGAGCCGTGCGCGCGCACGAACGCCGCGACGAACACCTGGTCCTCGGCGCTGAGCTGGGCCAGTTGCGGGGGGTCGAACCGGCCCTCGACCGCGATGCCGCTGTCGGCGAGGCGGACGCGTTCGACCGTGAAGGGCCGCCCCTGGGTGAGTTCGGTCAGTGCCTGCCAGTCCACCGTTGACTCCCTTGCTCGTGCTCGTGCCTGTGGTGTCGCGCCTGCCATTGATTTGTACATTGATTTTCTTAACCTCGCAACTCGAAAACTTCAACTTTCTGGAAGTCAGATGCAGATAAATGAATCCTCCCAGCTCAGGGGGTCGTGCGGCACCCCGCGCGCGGTCCGCGCTGGTCGGAGGTGTTGACATGACTGGTTAACGCCATTAGCTTTTAGCTAACTTCATTAGCCACTTGGGGGCGCCATGACCGACTACCTCGACCGCGACGGCGGCACGATCGCCTACGAGGTGACGGGCTCCGGCCCGCTCATCGTGCTCGCGCACGGCATGGGCGACAGCCGCGACGCCTACCGCTCCGTGATCCCCCCGCTGGTGGCGGCGGGCTACCGGGTCGCGGCGGTGGACCTGCGCGGCTGCGGGGAGTCCAGCGTCGACTGGCCGGCCTGGTCCCGCACCGCCATCGCGGGCGACCTGCTCGCCGTGATCCGCCACCTGGGCGGCCCGGCCGTGCTGGTCGGCCACTCGGTGTCCGGCGGCGCCGCCACCATCGCCGCCGCGCTCGAACCCTCCCTGGTCACCGCCGTGGTCGAACTGGCGCCCTTCACCCGCGCGCAGTCGATCGCCCCGGGCGACCTGCGGGTGCGGCGCTTCCGGCGGGGCATGCTGCGGCTGCTCGGCGCGGGCGCCTTCGGCAGCGTCCGGCTGTGGCGCTCCTACCTCGACGTCGCCTATCCCGGCGCGAAGCCGGCGCACTGGGCCGAGCGGCTCGACCGCATCGAGTCCCTGCTGCGCGAACCAGGCCGGATGAAGGCGATGCAGGGCATGGGCCGCAGCGTCCCCACCGACGCCGGCGCGCACCTGGGCGGCGTCCGCTGCCCGGTGCTGGTCGTGATGGGCACGCAGGACCCCGACTGGGCCGACCCCCGGGCCGAGGGCGCGGCGGTGGTCGACGCCCTGCCGCCGGGGCTGGGGCGCCTGGAGATGATAGAGGGCGCCGGGCACTACCCGCACGACCAGTTCCCCGACCAGGTGGCGGCACTGGTGCTCGACTTCCTGCGGACCGGCGGCGCCCGTGCCTAGGGCGGGCCTGGACCCGGCGGCCGTGGTGGCGGCCGGGGCCGCCCTCGCCGACGAGGTGGGGCCGGCCAACGCCACGATGGGCCTGCTGGCGGCGCGGCTGGGCGTGCGCACGCCCTCGCTGTACAAGCACGTCAGCGGGCAGCAGGACCTCAACCGGCGCATCGCGGCCCTGGCGCTGGGCGAGGCCGCCGACGCCGTGGGCGGCGCGATCCAGGGCTGTGCGGGCCGCGACGCGCTGGCGGCGGCGGCGCGCGCCTTCCGCGCCTTCGTGGTGGAGCACCCGGGCCGCTACGCGGCGACGATCGGGGTGGAGCCGTCGGGCCCGGACGACCCTGTGGCCGCCGCGAGCGGACGGCTGCTCGGCGCCTTCACGGCGGTCCTGCGCGGCTACGACGTGGCGGAGGCCGACGTCGACCACGCGCTGCGCATGCTGCGCAGCCTCTTCCACGGCTTCGCCACGCTGGAGGCGGCCGACGGGTTCCAGTGGAGCGCCGACGTGGAGGAGAGCTTCGCGTGGCTGATCGCCTTCGCCGACCGGGGGCTGCGCGCCCTGTGAGGACGCCCGCCCGAGGCGCGCCGCGCCAAGGCGCGCGCGGCGGCGGGTCAGCGGAGGCGCTGGATCTCGGCCTCGGTTGAGCGCTCGGCCGCCCGGAGGAAGCGCAGGATGGCGTCGAGTTCGCCGTCGGTGAAGGCGTCGAGGTCGGCGCGGGTGCGGTCGACCAGGCCCGCGTAGGCGGCGCGGACCTGGTCCAGGCCCTCCTGGGTGGGTTCGATGAGGACGCGCCGGCGGTCGCCGGGGTCGGGGACGCGCCGCACGCAGCCCGCGGCGACCAGCCGGTCGATCATGCGCGAGGCCGAGCCGGTGGTGAGGTTCACCCGCGTGGCGAGCGCACCCGGGGTGGCCGGGCCGTGCCGGCCCAGCACGTGCAGGCACTGGACGTCGGTGTCGGTGACCCCCAGCCGGGTGGCGACCACGTTGTTGACCTGCACGACCAGGATCGCCCAGCCGGGGATGGCGGACCCGGTGATCTCGTCGAGCGCGGCGGCCCGGTGGGGCGTCGGCTTCGTCACGGCGGCCTCTTCTTTCACTCGTTTCGCTGCGCGGCGCAGGGAAATGTGTGCTAATTTCACTGCGTCACGCAGTTGATGTGTGGCGCAGTGATTTTATCGCACCCTCTCCCTCAGGAGTAGATCCCGCATGACCACCACCCCCTCCCGCCGCCGCGGCGGCGGACCCCCCGACACCGCCGCTCCCCTCACCGGGCGCAGGGCGGCCGTCGTCCTGGCCACCGTCCTCATCGCCGCCTTCATGGAACTCCTCGACGCCACGATCGTCAGCGTCGCCGCCCCGGCCATCGCCGCCGACCTGGGCGCGGGAGAGGCCGCGATCCAGTGGACCATGGCCGGCTACACGCTCGCCGTCGGCGCCGCCCTGGTCCTCGGCGGCCGCCTGGGCGACCAGTTCGGGCGCCGCCGCGTGTTCCTCCTCGGGCTGACCGGGTTCATGCTCGCATCGGCCGGCTGCGGGCTGGCCCCCGACCCCGGCGTGCTGGTGGCCGCCCGCGTCGTGCAGGGGCTCGCCGGCGGCCTGATGATCCCCCAGGTGTTGGGAATCATCCGCGCCTCCTTCGCGCCGCAGGCCCGCGCGGCGGCCCTGGGCGTCTACGGCGCCGTGCTCGGCCTGGCGTCGGTGGCCGGGCCGCTGCTCGGCGGCATCCTGACCCAGGCCGACCTGTTCGGCCTGGGGTGGCGGGCGATCTTCTGGGTCAACGTGCCCATCGCGCTCGCGGGGCTGGCGATCGGCCACCGCGCCCTGCCCGACTCGCGCTCGCCCGGTGCCGCCCGCCTGGACCTGCCCGGCGCACTGCTGGCCGCCACCGCGGCGGTACTGCTGCTCCTGCCCCTGGTGCAGGGGCGCGAGTGGGGCTGGCCGTGGTGGGGATTCGCCCTGATGGCCTGCGTGGTCCCGGTCGCCGCGGTGTTCCTGCGCCGGGAGCGCCGGCTCGCCCGACGCGGCGGGCACCCCGTCCTGGACCCCGCGCTGCTGCGCGTGCGCGCCTTCGCGGCGGGGCTCGCCGTCTGCCTGCTGTTCTTCGGGGCGCTGGCCGCACCGCTGCTGCTGGGTGGGATGGGGCTCGGACTCACCGCGCCGTCGCTGATCAACGTCGTCCTGGCCGGGGTGTCCGCCCGGGACGCCGGCGCGGCCGGAGGCGTCCTGACCACCGTCACCCAACTGGGCAACGCGCTGGGCGTGGCCGTGCTGGGCGCCGTGTTCTTCGCACGGGCGGCCGACTCCGCCGCCGGCGGCGCGACACAGCTCACCGCCTACAGCGAGGGGCTGAGCGCGATCCTGCCCTGGCAGATCGCCTGCTACGTCGCCGCCGCCCCACTCATGCTCCTGCTGCCCGCCCGCGCGCAGGAGCCCCGCGCGTGACCGCGCCCGCCGCGCACCGGCACCACCCCGCCGCCCATGTCAGGAGAGCCCGATGACCTCCGTGCACCCGACCGCCGCCGACCCCTTCGCCGTCACCACGCGCGGCATCACCGACCCCCACCCCGCCCGGGTGAAGCTGCGCGCGGCCGGCCCGCTGGTGCGCGTCGCGGCTCCGGCCGGCGGCCCGGCGTGGATCATCACCGACGACACCCTGGCCCGCGAGGCGCTCCGCCACCCGGACATCGTCAAGGACCCCGCCTATGCCCCGGCCGGCTGGGATCCGCGCCGGGCGGGACTGGAGCCGACCGCCGCCGCCCAGCCGTCGCTGACCACCTACGACGGACCCGCGCACACGCGCCTGCGCCGGGCGCACGCCCCGCTCTTCACCGCGCGGCGCATGGCCGGCTACGCCGAGCGGATCGCCGGGTTCGCCCGCGACCTGCTCACCGGCCTGGCCGAGACCGAGGGCACGGTGGACTTGGCGGCCGACTTCACCATCCGGTTCTCCCTCACCGTGGTCTGCGACGTGCTGGGTGTCCCCCTCGACCGGATCGACCAGGCCATCGCCGCCTGCCGGCGCATGTACAGCAGCGATCCTGAGGAGGTGGGCGCGGCCATGGCCACGTTCGCCGACCTGGCCGCCGCCGCGCTGGCCGAGGGCGGCAGCGGTCTGGCGGCCGAACTGCGGGACCGGGTGCCCGCGGAGATCACCGAGGCGCAACTGCACTATCTGCTTTTCACCCTGATCTACGCCGGGCAGTTGACCACCGACCCGGCCCTGGGATTCCTGCTGTCCCGCGCCCTGGGGCCCGACCGCGAGGAGCGGGGTGCGGCGACCGAGGACCTGGTCCGCGACACGCTGCGCGTGCACGCCCCGGCTCCCTTCACCCTGTGGCGCTTCACCTCGCGGGAGACCGAACTCGCGGGGGTGACCCTGCCCGCCCGATCCCCCGTTCTCATCGACATCCAGGGGATCAACACCGATCCGCGGCGCGCCATCGGTCCCGACCTCACGTTCGGGGCGGGGCCCCACTACTGCACCGGCGTGCACCTGGCCCGCCTCGAACTGCGCACGGTGGTGGAGGTCCTGCGCAGTGACTTCCCGGCGGCGCGCCTGGCCGTGCCCTATTCCGGCCTGCGCCAGACCGACTTCGGCGGGATCCAGGGCAGTCGGCTGACCGCCCTGCCAGTGCGCCTGCGGTGACGGCCGCCCCGACGCGCGGGGCCGGTGCCGCAGCGGGGACGCCCCGCCGCGGCACCGGCCCACCCGCCCACCGGCCCACCGGCCCACCGGTGCTGAGGCCGCGGCCGGGTCAGCCGCGGCCGGCGGTGGCCTGAACGGGTCGGGCGGCGGGTGCCGGGCGGGCGGCGGCCAGGGACCAGCCGAACGCCGCGACCGCCACCGAGAACAGCGCGATCGGCGGCACCGGCAGCAGCCACACCGACAGCCCCAGCGCCGCCAGCGACGCCGCCAGCGCCAGGCCGCTCAGTGAGCGCGCGCCCGTGACCAGTTCGGGGGCCGAGCGCGCCACAAGCAGGCAGACCAGGCCGCCGAAGACCAGGGCCACCGCCATGACCAGCGACATCCCCAGGTCGAGCTGGTAGAGGTCGCGCGGCAGGCCGGCGATGGCCACGGTGTGAGCGCGCATGGCCGCGAACGCGCGCGCCGCCTCGGCGGTCTCAGGGCGCAGCGCCTGGGCGGCGACCGTGGCCAGGTGGCCGGCGCCGGTGAGGACCCACGCCCCGGCGCCGATGCCGAACGTGGTTACAACGGGACGCGGCACGGCTTGGACCTCCGGTTTCGGGAAACATACACAGGTGTATGTTCCGCCCGTACAGTCGTGTACGTCAAGGGCGGTGAGCAAGGACACGGCTAGCGCACGGCCGACAACTGCTCCACGAGGTGGCGCAGCGCGGCCTGCCCGCGCGGGTCCTCGGCCGCGGCTTCGGGCACCACGGCGGCGGCGCGGCGCAGGTCGGCCCAGCCCAGGTAGGCGGCGTAGGCCACGACCGCCTGGCGCCGCGCGGTGTCGGCGTCCAGGCCCAGGCGGCGGTAGAGGCCGGTGAGGAAGCCGATGCGCCGCTCGACGACGCGGGTGAGCACGGGCGCCACCACGGGGTGGTCGGAGTGCGCCAGCAGCGCGGGCTCCAGGCCGGCCACGGCGTCGGCGCCCAGCGCGGTCTCCAGCAGGACGCGCAACTGCTCGGCGGGGTCGGCGATGGGCTCGATGCGGGTGATGACGTCGGCGGTGGCCCGCTGCTCCCACAGCTCCAGCGCGGCCACCAGCAGCGCCTCGCGGTCCTTGAAGTGCCAGTAGAAGCTGCCGCGGGTGATGTCCAGCTCCCCGGCGAGGGCGTCGACCGACACGGCGGCCACGCCGCCGCGGGCCAGGGCGCGCAGCGCCGCCAGCGTCCAGTCATCCCGGGTGACCCGCCCTCTCGCCATGGCCCCCACCCTAGTGTCCGGCAGCGCGCCGCCGGGGTGGTGGCGGCCTCAGCCCGCCCCCTGCTCCAGGCGCGCGGGCTCCTCCAGGGGGCGCAGCAGGACCCAGCCCAGGGCGGGCAGCGCGATCAGCGGCGCGAGGGCGGTCTGCAACGACGCCGCGTCGGCGAGGGCGCCCACGGCGGGGCTGGCGATCCCCCCGACGCTGACGGCCAGGCCCAGGGTGACCCCGCCGGCGGTGCCCACGCGCCGGGGCAGGTAGTCCTGGCCCAGGGTGACGTGCAGGGAGAACGGCACGTACAGGCCGGCCGAGGCGAGCGCGACGAACAGGTAGAGCACCGGGCCGGGCACCAGCACCACCCCGGCCACGGCCAGGACGGACAGGGCGTAGGACCAGCGCACCACGGGCAGGCGGCCGAAGCGGGTGGCGAGCCGGCCGCCCGCCGCGGTCCCCACCGCGCCGCCCAGGTAGAGGACGAACAGCGCGGCCGCGCCGGCGGCGTCGCCTCCCCCGGTGCGCTCGCGCGCGTAGAGGGCGATGAACGCGCTCAGGCCCACGAACACGACCGAGCGGTACGCGATGGCCCCCGACAGCAGCGCGAAGGACCGCCAGTCGTCCCGCCCGGCGGGGCCGCGCGCCCGTGCGGCCCGCGCCGCGCCGGAGGGGGGCGCGATCGCGCGCAGCGCCGCCGCGCACAGGGCCGCGCCGGCGATGGCGGGCACCACCAGCAGCGGCGAGGCGCCCAGGCCGCCGGTGGCGACCACGGCGGCCACCAGCAGGGGTGCGGCGGCGAACCCGAGGTTGCCGCCCAGCGAGAACCAGCCCATCGCGACGTGGCTGCCGCGGCTGGCGGTCCGCGCCGCCCGGGCGGCCTCGGGGTGGTAGGCGGCGACGCCGACACCCGAGAGGGCCACGACCGCCAGGGTGAGGCCGTAGGAGCCGGTGACACCGGCGAGGGCGACCCCCGCCCCGCCGGCCAGGGTGCTGACCGGCAGCAGCCAGGGCATGGCCCACCGGTCGGTGAGCGCGCCGAACAGCGGCTGCACCACCGAGGACAGCAGGGTGGCGGCCAGGACGATCCCCGAGGCGGCGGCGTAGGTGTAGGCGCGCTCGGAGACGAGGAAGGGCACCAGCGCGGCGACCGCGCCCTGGTAGACGTCGACGCAGGCGTGCCCGAGCGCCAGCAGGACGACCGGGCGGGTGTGCGGGGTGAGGAGGCGGTTGACCACCCGGCCATCGTGGCGGCGGAGGGGGCGAGCGCGCTTCCGATAACCTGCCAACTTATGCCGGAAATCCGCCACACCCCGAAGGCGCCCACCGACATCCGGCCGCTGGCGCCGGGGGAGGTGATCGGGGCGCACCGCCACGACGACCACCAGATCATCTACGCGGGTTCGGGGGTGCTGGCCGTCACCACCGACGCGGGCACGTGGTTCGCGCCGGGCACCCGCGCGATCTGGGTGCCGGCCGGCTGCGTGCACGCCCACCGCGCGCACGGCCGCCTGGAGCTGCACCTGCTGGGCCTGCCCGCCGACACCAACCCGCTGCGCCTGGACACCCCCACGGTCCTGGCGGTGAGCCCGCTGCTGCGCGAGCTGATCGTGGCCTACACGCGCGGCCCGCGCGCCGAGACCCCCCAGCGCCGCCGCCTGCGCGCGGTGCTGCTGGACCAGTTGCGCGCCTCACCCCAGCAGCCCGTGCACCTCCCCGCCCCCACCGACCCCCGCCTGGCCGCCGTGTGCGACCTCCTCCACCGCGACCCGGCCGACCCCCGCACCCTGTCCCAACTGGGCACCGCCACCGGCGCGGCCGAACGCACCCTCAGCCGCCTCTTCCGCCGCGAGTTGGGCATGACGTTCCCCCAGTGGCGCACCCAACTGCGCCTCTACCACGCCCTGCGCCTCCTGGCCGACGAAACCCCGGTCACCACCGTGGCCCACCACTGCGGCTGGTCCTCCCCCAGCGCTTTCATCGACGTCTTCCACCGCGCCATCGGCTACACCCCGGGAGCCCACGGCAAAACCCGCTGAGCCCCGCCGCAACAGGCCGCCCGCCGCAGCAAGACGCCCCGGGCCGCTGCGCGCGGGTGGCGGGGCCTTCCCCGGGGGGCGGTTTGGGCCGGGCCGGGGAAGGCGTGGGGTGGGACGGCCGGTGCTACGCCTCCTTGGGCATGATCACCCAAAGGGCGATGTAGATGATGAACTGCGGGCCCGGGATGAGGCACGAGACGACGAACAGCACCCGGACCAGGGACGGTGAGAGGCCGAAGCGGCGGGCGAGGCCGCCGCAGACTCCGGCGATGACCTTGTTGCGGGTGCGCACGAGATTTGCTGCCATGGTGGTCGCTGCTTCCAATCTGTCGGGATTCCAGTCCCTGCCTACCCGGAACCGGACGGTTATTCCAGAATCGACGCACGCGCGTGGCGGGCGGGTCGGTCACGGAAGGCGGTCGCGGGGTCAGTCGCGGCGGTGCACGCTGACCGCGTAGCCGCCGCCGGTGTAGGGGGCGCCGTCCCACGTGGCCGCGCGGGTGGCGAGGGCGAGTCCGGCGTCGGCGCACCAGTTGTCGTAGTCGGCCAGGGTCACCGGGGCGTCGTCCAGGGGCAGGTGCGCGGCGTCCAGGCCGAACCCGGCGACCAGGAGTCCGCCGGGGCGCAGCAGCGCCGCCAGGGCGGCCACGACGGCGGGCTCGGTCGTGGGCGCCAGCAGCGGGATGACGTTGCCCGCCGCCACCACCATGTCGAAGTCCGGGCGCAGATCGAGCCGGTCCGCGGTGACCAGGTCGGCCTGGATCCACGTCATCGCGGGGGCGCGGGAGCGCGCCTGGGCCAGCATGGAGGCGTCGGCGTCCACCCCGGTGCACTCGTGCCCCAGTTCGGCGAGCCGGATCGCCACCCGCCCGGTCCCGCACCCGGCGTCCAGTACCCGGGAGCCGGGGGCCAGCAGGGCGGCGCAGAAGTGCGCCTCGCCGTGCACGTCGGCGCCGGAGGCGGCCAGGTCCGCGAACCGGGCGGCGTAGCGGGCGCCGTGGTCGTCTCCCGCGATCGCGGCCCATCGGTTGCCGGGGGGTTCCTCCATGGTCGGTCGCGCCGTCCTTTCCGCTGGGATGTACCGAGGTGCCCGGTGTGCCGGACACCTGCCCCGACGCTACCGGTGCCCGCCGCACCCGTCGCCCCCGGTGATCCCGGGACGGGCGCGGGGGCGCGGCACGACGACCTCCAGGGCCGCCGGGGCGGCCTCGGCCGCCAGGGGCAGCGCGCCAACGGGCTCGCCGTCGGCGAAGGCGGGCACGTCGGGGGCCTCCACGCGCAGCGTGCGGGCGTGGAAGGTGCGCACCAGCGGGTGGGTGGCGTGGCTGCCCCGGTAGATGCGGGGGAAGGCGCGCAGCAGCCCGGCGCGCGTGGCCGGACCCACCACGGTGACCGACAGCAGGCCGTCGTCGGGGAGGGCGTGGGGGCAGACGCGCATGCCGCCGCCGTAGACGCCGGTGTTTCCCACCGCCACCAGGACCGCCTCGAACTCCTCGGCTCGGCCGTCGGCAATGACGGTGAACGGCCGGGGGCGCAGCCGGCCCAGTTCGGCCAGGACCGCCGCCGCGTAGCGGGCGCGCCCGCGCGGCCAGGCCATGCGGTTGGCCCGCTCGTTGACGAAGGAGTCGAAGCCGCTGGTCAGCACGGTCGCGAACCGGCGCGCCTCGGGCGCGGGCGCCCCGGCGGCCGCCGAAGGGGTGCACACGCCCACGTCGATGCGGCGGCGCCGGCCGCCCGCCACCACCGCGGCGGCCGCGGCGGGGTCGCCCGCCGGGATCCCCAGCGCGCGGGCGAAGTCGTTGCCGGTGCCGGTGGGCAGCACCGCCAGCGCCGTGGCGCTGCCCGCCAACTCCTGCACGGCCAGGTGCACCATGCCGTCGCCGCCGGCCACCGCGAGCACGTCGGAGCCGGCGGCCACGCACGCCCGCGCCCGGGCGCGGGACTCGGCCGCGTCGCGCCCGGCGACGAGGTCGACGTCGATGCCCCGGGCCAGCAGCCGGCGCGCGGCCTCGGCGGCCCAGGCGGCGCCGCGCCGACCGCCCGCGACCGGGTTGGCCAGCAGGGTCACCGTGCGCGGGGCGGCCTCTCCCCCACCGGTCACCGCCGTCCCTCCTCGGCGCCGCTCTCCGTCCCGCTCCCGGCACCGCCCCCTCGACCGGTGCCGGGAGCGGAGGCGGGGATCAGCTTGCCGGGGTTGAGCACGCCGGCCGGGTCCAGTGTGCGCTTGACCGCGCGCAGCACCTCCACGCCCAGATCGCCCACCTCGGCGCCCAACCACGGCCGGTGGTCGGTGCCCACGGCGTGGTGGTGGGTGATGGTGCCGCCGTGCGCGGTGATCGCGTCGCCGGCCGCCCGCTTGGCGGCCCGCCAGCGCTCCAGCGGGTCGTCCCCGGCGGCGGTGGCCACGGTGAAGTAGAGCGAGGCGCCCTCGGGATAGATGTGGGAGATGTGGCACAGCACGAGCGGCTCGGGCCCGCCCCCGCCGCCCAGGGCGGTGGTGAGGGCGGCGGTGACCGCCCGGCGCAGCCCGGGCAGCCGCGACCAGGTGGCGGCGGTCTCCAGCGTCTCGGCCAGCACGCCGGCGTCCAGCAGCGCGTCGCGCAGGTAGGGCGCCGAGTAGCGGCCCTCGCGCCAGTGCGCCACGGGCTCCGCGCCCAGCGGGGCGCCGCCGACCGCGCGCAGGGCGGCGGCCGCGGCGTCGCGCGCGGCGGCCACGTAGGCGGCGTCGCCCTCGCAGCGCACCACGGCCAGGCATCCCTGCGGAGCCGGCGCTCCGGCCAGGACGGCGTTGACGAACGTCTCGGCGGGGTCGGAGAGCCGCACGAGGGTGGGCCGCAGGCCGCCCTGGGCCAGGGCGCGCAGCGCCTCGGTGCCGGCGGCGAAGTCGGGGAGGCCCCACGCCTCCTCGTGTTCGGCCGCGGGCAGGGGGCGCACCCGCAGCGTGACCTCGGTGATCACGCCGAACACCCCTTCGGAGCCCAGCAGGAGCTGGCGCAGGTCGGGGCCCGCGGCCGAGGCGGGCGCCCGGCCCAGGTCGAGGGTGCCGCGCGGGGTGGCCGCCCGCAGCGCCAGGACCATGGAGTCGAAGCGGCCGTAGCCGGCGGAGTCCTGGCCGGCCGAGCGGGTGGCCGCGTAGCCGCCGATGGTGGCGTACTCGTAGCTCTGCGGCCGGTGCCCCAGCGTCATGCCGAAGTCGGCCAGCACCTCCTCCGCCTCGGGCGTGCGCAGCCCGGCCTGGAGGGTGGCGGTGCGGGCGACCGGGTCCAGCGCGACCAGCCGGTCCAGGCGGCGCAGGTCCAGGGTGATCGCGGCGGCGAACCCGCCGCGCAGCGGCTCCACGCCGCCCACCACGCTGGTGCCGCCGCCGAAGGGCACCACGGCCACCCCGTGCTCGGCGCAGGCGGCCAGCACCGCCGCCACCTGGTCGTGGTCGGCGGGGGACACGACGGCGTCGGGCGCGCGGGCGACGTCCCCGGCGCGCCGGCGCAGCAGGTCAGGGGTGCTCTTGCCGCCGGCGCGGCGCAGGCGGGCGGCGGGGTTGGTGTTGACGTGGGCCGGCCCCACGGCGGCGGCCAGGGCGGCCCGCGCCGCCGGAGGCAGGGCGCTGCGCGCCACCCGCAGCTCGGTCTCGGCGGCGCGCGGCGCGGCGGTGGTGGCGGGCACCCCCAGCACCTGGGCGATGAGCGCGCGCTGGTCGGGGGTGAGGTGGTGGGCGCGGGCGGGGTCGCCCCAGGCGTCCCAGGCGGGTTCACCGATACGGTGGGTGGGTGCCGTCATGCGTTACAGTTTTGCACGTGATGTCAATCAGTAACGAGGACGGCGGGGACGGCTCCCCCTCCCCCGACCCCCTGGCCGACACCCTCCTCGACGCCGCCTATGAGTCCATCGCCCTCTTCGGGCTGCGGCGGCTCACACTGACCGACGTCGCCCGCCGCGCCGGGGTCAGCCGCCCGACCGTCTACCGGCGCTGGCGCGACATCGGCACCCTGCTGGCCGACCTGCTCACCCGCGAGATGCGCGCGGTGGCCGACGCCGTCACACCGCGCGCCGCCGTCGCGGGCGGCGACGCACGCGCCCGCCTGGTGGCCGGGACCGTCCTCGTCGTCGCCGAACTGCGCGGCCACCCGCTGCTGGGCCGCATCATCGACACCGAGCCCGAGGCGCTGATCACCTACACCTTCCACCGGCTGGGCTCCAGCCAGCTCAGCCTGCTGGCCGTGGCCGAGCGCCAGATCCGCGCCGGCCAGGCCGACGGCTCGGTGCGCGCGGGCGACCCCGCCGAGCTGGCCCGCATGATGCTGCTGGCCGCACAAAGCGCGGCGCTGTCCTGGCGGCTGGTCGAGGACACCCTGCCGCTGGAGCGCCAGACCGCCGAGCTGCGCCGGATGCTCGACGCCTACCTGCGCCCCGAGGGCCGGGAGTGAGCCCCGCGCCCGCACCCGGCTCCTCCCTCAACGCCGCGCGCCGCGCCCGCGACCTGGACCGGCTCGCCGAGGACCCCGACGTGGACCTGGTGGTGGCCGGCGGCGGGGTCACCGGCGCCGGGATCGCGCTGGACGCCGCGGCGCGCGGCCTGCGCGTCGTCCTCGCCGAAAAGCACGACCTCGCCTTCGGCACCAGCCGGTGGAGTTCCAAGCTGGTCCACGGCGGGCTGCGCTACCTGGCCGCCGGCCAGGTCGGCATCGCCCGCGAGAGCGCGCGCGAGCGCCACATCCTCATCGCGCGCACCGCCCCGCACCTGGTGCGGGCGCTGCCGATGCTGCTGCCCCTGCACGCCGAGACCGGCCGCCTCCAGGCCGCCGTGACCCGCGCCGGGCTGCTGATGGGCGACGCGCTGCGGGTGTCGGCCGGCACCCCGGGCGCCCTGCTGCCCGCCTCCCGGCGCGTGTCGCGCGCCCGCGCGCTGGAACTGGCCCCGGGGCTGCGGCCCGAGGGGCTGCGCGGCGGCCAGCTCTCCTACGACGGCCAGCTCGTCGACGACGCCCGCCTGGTGGTGGCCCTGGCCCGCACCGCCGCCGCGCGCGGCGCCGCCGTCCTCACCCGGTGCGCGGTGGAGGAGGCCGACGGCGGCGGCGCCCTGCTGCGCGACGGCCTCAGCGGTGCCGCGCTGCGCGTGCGGGCGCGGGCGGTCGTCAACGCCACGGGCGTGTGGGCCGCCGGCCTGGCGCCCGAGGTGCGGCTGCGCCCCAGCCGCGGCACCCACCTGGTGCTGCCCGGTCGGCTGTTCCCCGGCCTGCGCACCGCGCTGACCCTGCCGGTGCCCGGCCACCGCGCCCGGTTCGCGCTGGTGCTCCCCCAGCTCGACGGCGGGGTCTACCTCGGACTGACCGACGAGCCCGTGGAGGGGCCGGTGCCCGACGTCCCCGAGCCGACCGAGGACGACATCGCGTTCCTGCTGGCCACGGCGGGGCGGGCGCTGCGCACCCCGCCCGGCCGCGCCGACGTGGCCGGGGCGTTCGCCGGGCTGCGGCCCCTGCTGGACACCGGGTCGGGCCCCAGCGCCGACCTCTCCCGCCGCCACGCCGTGCTGACCTCACCGGAGGGCGTGGTGACGGTGGTCGGCGGGAAGCTGACGACGTATCGGCGCATGGCGCAGGACGCCGTGGACACCGCGCTGGCCCGCGCCGGACTGCGCGCCGGGCCCTGCCGCACCCGCGCGCTGCCGCTGGTGGGCGCGGCCTCGCCCGCCGAACTGCGCCGCGTCCGCGCGCCGCGCCGCCTGGTGGCGCGCTACGGCGCCGAGGCCCCGGCCGTGCTCGCCGAAGCGGAGGGGCGCCCGGAGCTGCTTGAGCCGCTGGCGGCGGGGGTCACGGGCGCGGAACTGCGCTGGGCGGTGCGCCGGGAGGGCGCGCTTGAGGTATCCGACCTGCTGGAACGCCGCACCCGCGCGGCCCTGGTCGCCGAGCACGGCGCCGCCCTGCACTCGGCGGCCCGCGAGGCACTGGCGGAGGCCACCGCCGACACCGACACCGACGCCGACTGAGCGGTGGGGCGGGAGACCGGGAAGCGGGGGCGAGGGCGGTTGGCGGCGCCCCCGCAGGTCGCGCAGCCCGCTTCCCGCCCGCCGACGATCGCGCGCCCCGGCCCCCGGATTCGCCGACTCCTCGCGGGAGACGGCATCGGACGGGCCGGGCGCCGGAACCGGTTACGCGCTCGGGGTCAGCAGACCGGCGTCGATCACCTCAGCGATAAGGGCGGCGCCCCGGCTGTTCTGGTGGATCTGGTCGGTCGTGAGCACGAGACCTCGCCGCCGCGAGATCGTGTCGAGGCTGCGGCGCAGCACTGCCTGCTGGAGGAGGACGCCGATGACCACCGCGGGCGTCGCCTCCCGGTAGGGGGTCGGCGGCGGGTCCGCTCGGCGCAGTTCCTCGACCTGGCGCTCGTGGAGCGGAAGGTAGGCCACCTCGTTGGCGGCGGCGACCTCGGCGATCATCCGGCTGTACGCCTGCGACGCCCGCGCCGCCGCTCCGTCGAGTTCTTGGCCGAGTACCGGCAGCGACAGCAGACCGATCGCCGCGTCGGTCTCCGCTCGCAGCCGTGCGACGACGGCTCCCAGGCACTCGTGGAACCAGCCCGCCGACGGGCGCTCGGGGAGCTTCTTTCGCCTCATGGCCTGCTCGACGGGGTAGCCGGGCAGGCTCGCTCGGGCGTCGTTGGTCCCGATCAGCACGGTGACCACGTCGGGCGGGTCCGCGACGACAACGTCGAGGCGCTGCAAAAGGTTGTAGGCGAAGTCGCCGTTGACGCCGAACCGGGTGAACTGCACGTCACCGGAGGGGTGGCGCCCTCGGAGGAGGTCCAGGTAGTCGGCGCTGAACCGCGCGCGGGTGAGGCTGTCGCCGAGGCACGCGATGCGTGTCGTCACGGCGCTTCCTCCGGGCCGGGGGTGCCGACGCGTTCGGCCGGGCGGGTGTCGGCGGTCCGGGGACGGTGCTCGGTGCCGAGGGTCGGGGTGATGGCCAGGATGGACGTCGGCCCCTCCATGTCGACCGCGTGCCACACCCCGGCCGGGTTGACGGTGGCCTCGCCCGGTCCGAGCCGGACGTGCTCGGGCGCCCCGTCCACGTCGCGGGTGACCGTCACGGACCCGCTGAGGCAGATGACCAGTTCGTCGCCCGCGGTGTGGCTTTCCCAGTGGTCGCCGGGCCCCTCTCCGTCGAAGACCATCACCATCCGGCCCTCGGCGCCGTCCGCCGCGACCGCGGCGCTGTAGGCCCGGAGCACCTCCGGCTCCCAGGCGAATCCCTCGACGGGTCGCGCCGTCGATCCCAGTCCGAGGTGCACGGGGGTGGTCCGCAGGTCCACGGCGTTGCGTTCGTGATTGAGGAGTCTCATGCCGATGATCTTCCACGGCCGCGCTCGGGCGGTCTTGAAGAAAAGGGAAGAGCGGCCGAGGCGACGGGCGGACGGTCGGCGGCTACCCGGCTCCGAGGAGGACTTCGCCGCGGCGCCAGGCCGTCGGTGACCGGCCCGTGAACTCGCGCCAGTCCCGAACGAGGTGGGCCTGGTCGGCGTAGCCGGAGGCGGCGGCCACATCGCCCCACGGGAGCGGGTCCCGCGCCGCCGCCAGTTCGTGCGCGTGCTCGAAGCGCAGGACGCGGGCGAAGGTCTTCGGCGACAGGCCGACCTCACCGCGGAACCGCTCGGTGAGGTACCGGCGGCTCCAGCCGAGCTCAGCGGCGACCGCACCCACCTGGACGCACCCGCGCGCGGCGACGAGGCGGCGCCACGCCTCGGCCACCTCGGGGCGCACCCGACTCACCTGGTCGCCGCGGGCGCCACGGCCGACGGCCCGGAGGAGCAGTTCGTCCAGCGCGGTGAACCGCGCCGCCCACGTCGTCGCCGACCGGAGCCGGTCGACCAGCTCGCCGGCGAGCGCGCCGAGAAGCTCGTCAAGGGGGACCAGTCGGTGGGCCAGTTCGGCGGACGGCATGCCGTAGACGGCCCGGGCCCCCAGCGGTGTCAGCGCCACCTGCACACCTTGCAGGCGTCCGCCGTGGTGGATCGCGACGGAACGGCACATCAGGCCGCCGGCCACGCTGCCGAACCGGGTGACCGGTGAACCGTCGTCAACGCCCGCCGCCACCTCCAGCGGATCGGACAGGCTGATCACCGCGGTCAGCGCGCGGCCCGGCGGGCCGCAGTGCACACCCGTCGGGAGCCCGCGGAGGTCGAAGCCGACATAGGAGTCGACGTACTCCCGCAAGACGGGCGCCGGACGGGCACGGACTTCGGTGGCCGTGTGGTCCCCCATTTTCGTCAGTGTAGGAGCCGCCCGGCCCGGGAAGACCACGGTCCGCGGAGTGGTCACCACCGTCTGCGGCCGGTGCCGCGGTTCCCGCCGGCTCCCCGTCACGCGGCGCCGCACGGCCCTGGGCCGCAGCCGTGGGAGGACGGGGCCGAGGAGCGCCCGACCGGCCTACTCCTCGGCCTGCTCCGCTCGGCGGGGCTTGGCGCGGACGTGCATGCGCTCGCCCTGGCGGCCGAAGAGGCTGAGGATCTCCACCGGCGCCTCGCCGGTGCTGCCGAACCAGTGCGGCAGGCGGGTGTCGAACTCCGCGACCTCGCCGGTGCCCAGCACGAGGTCGTGGTCGGCCAGCACCAGGCGCAGGCGCCCGGCCAGCACGTACAGCCACTCGTAGCCCTCGTGGGTGCGGGGCTCGGGCGTGCAGCGTCCGGCCGGGAGCACCATCTTGTACGCCTGAAGCGGGCCGGGCTGGCGGGTCAGCGGCACCACCGTGGCGCCGTTGGAGCGGTGCGGTGTCAGGCGCACCCGGGGGTCGCCCACCTCCGGCGCGCCGACCAGTTCGTCCAGGGGCACCTGGTGGGCGCGCGAGATCGGCAGCAGCAGTTCCAGGCTGGGCCGCCGCCGGCCCGACTCCAGCCGCGACAGGGTGCTCGCGGAGATGCCGGTGGCCTCCGACAGCGCCGACAGGGTGACGCCGCGTTCGGCGCGCAGCCGCTTGAGCCGCGGCCCGACCTCGTTGAGCACCCGCACCATGGGGTCCGGCTGCCGACCCGTCCGCTCCGCTTGTTCCGGCTGCTCCGCCTGTTCCATCCGTTCATCCTCACCCGGCGGGCGCGGTTCCGGCAAACCCTGTTGCCGAAACGGCACTACAGCGCGCAGGCCGTGTACCGGGTGCCGATGTCGCCGAGCCGGCGGAGCCGCTCGGCGGACACCGAGCCGGGCGCGGCGGTGTGCGCGACCACGTGCATGTCGCCGCCGGGTACGGCCAGCACGTCGCAGTCCAGCTCCAGCACGCCCACCTCGGGGTGGTGCACGGTCTTGGTGTCCGTGACGTGCGCGCCCACGGCGTGGGCGGCCCACAGTTCGGCGAAGCGCGGGCTGTGCCGCCGCAGGTCGGCGGCCAGCGACGCAGCCGGGTGTCGCCGGGGTAGCGCGCGGTGGCGGCACGCAGGTCGGCGACCGCCGCGCGCTCGAAGCGCTCGTTCTGCTCGGGCGTGTGGCTGACCCGGCTGAGCATGCCGGTGAAGTGCCGCCACAGCAGGTTGCGGCCGCGCCCGGTCTCGCCTGAGGGGTCCCCGGCCAGCGCGGCGTACAACCGGTTCCAGGCGGTCAAGGTCCAGGCGGCGTCGAACACGGCGACCGCGGAGCCCTCCCACCGGTCCACCAGCCGCAGCACGCCGGGGGTCAGGTGCGCCGCCACCCGGTCCCGGGCGGGTTCGAGCCGCCCGGCCAGGAGGAACAGGTGGCGCCGCTCCTCGTCGGTGAGGCGCAGCGCCCGCGCCAGGGCGGCGAGCACCTGCACCGAGGGCGAGGACGCCCGCCCCTGCTCCAGGCGCACCACGTAGTCCACGGAGATGCCGGCCAGCCGCGCCAGTTCCTCGCGGCGCAGTCCCGCCGCCCGCCGCGGCCGGTCGGCGGGCAGCCCGACGTCGGCGGGGCGGACGCGGTCGCGCCACTGGCGCAGGGCGGCGCCGAGTTCGCCGCCGGCGCGCCGTTCGGTCGCCCGGTCCTCTCCCGTCATGTGCCCACTATAGGAGGGCGCCCCGGGCCGGGGCGGGCGCCAGGGGGGTACAGCGTTTCCCAGGAAGAGCCGGGTACTGCCCGCCCCGGCCGCGTGCGGCGAGGCTGGCGGCCATGACCACCACACTGATCACCGGGGCCAACAAAGGGCTCGGATATGAGACCGCGCGCCAACTGGTGGCGGCCGGGCACACCGTCTACGCCGGGGCCCGCGACGCCGCCCGGGGCACGGCGGCGGCCCGCGCGCTGGGCGCCCGGCCGCTGCTCCTGGACGTCACCGACCCCGCGTCGGTGGCGCGCGCAGCCGCCCGGGTCGCCGAGGAGGCCGGGCACCTCGACGTCCTGGTCAACAACGCCGGAATCGTGGGCGCGCGCAAGCCGGTCGCCGACACCACCGCCGAGGACATGCGCGCCTGCTTCGACACCAACCTGTTCGGCGCGGTCCGCGTGCTGCGGGCGTTCCTGCCCCTCTTGGAGCGCGGCGCCGCGCCCCTCGTGGTCAACGTCAGCAGCGGCCTGGGGTCGCTGGCCGTGACCACCGACCCGGACGTCCGCGCCGCGCACGTGCCCACGTGGCTGCCCGCGCTCGACTACGCCGCGGCCAAGGCCGCCCTCAACATGGTCACCGCCCAGTACGCCCAAGCCTTCCCGCGCCTGCGCGTCAACGCCGTGGACCCCGGCCACACCGCCACCGACCTCAACGGCCACAGCGGTCCGCAGACCGTGGAGGAGGGGGCCGAGATCATCGTGCGCATGGCGGCGGCCGGACCCGGCGGGCCCACCGGCGGCTTCTTCTCCAGCGCCGGGCCGGTGCCCTGGTGAGCGCCGCACGCCCCGCCCAGTCCCCGACCCGCCACGGAAGGGCGGTATCCGCGATGGCGTCCCCGCGCCGAGTCGAGTTCGTCTTCGACCTCGCCTGCGTCTTCTCCTACCAGATGTTCACCCGCTACCGCCGGGCGAAGCAGCGGTTCCGCGCGGCCGGCGGCGAGGTCGAGACGGTGCTGCTGCCCTACCGGTTCCGGCCCGACGCCGACCCCGCCGGAGAGCCCCTCTTCGTGACCCACCTGCGCGACCGCGGCGAGGAGGCGGCCCGCGCGGTACAGGCCACCACCGGCTTCGGCGCCGCCGACGGCCTGCGCGTCGACTTCACGCGGGTGGTCTCGACCAACACCTTCGAGGCCCACCGCCTCATCGCTCGGGCCGCGCCGCTGAACCGGGGCGAGGCCATGGCCGAGCGGTTGTTCCGCGCCTACTTCACCGACGGCGTCAACGTGGCCGATCCCGCCGTGCTGGCGCGGCTCGCCGCCGAAGTCGGGGTGGACCCCGGTCCCGGCGGCGAGGAGGAGCTGCGGCGGGAGCTGGAGCGGGTGCGGGGCCTGGACTTCGTGGCGGAGGCCGTGCCGGGCTTCCGCTTCGACGGCGGGCGGGTGCTCAACGGTGAGCAGAGCGAGGAGGCGCTGCTGGCCGCGCTCACCGGGTGATCCGCCGGCCCCGGCCGGCCGCCGCGCGGCGGCCGGCCGGTGGGCGGACGGGCGGCCGAGGACTCGGCTCAGTCCAGGCCGAGCAGTTCGCGGTAGTGGCCGACCATCATCTCCGAGCCCTTGAACTGCGCGGTCGTGGCGGCGTCGAGCACGCCCGTCGCGGGGCTGAAGCCGGCGCCGCGGGCGGGGCCCAGCGGCAGCATGATGCCGGGCGGCATCGGCTCGTAGGGGGCGGGTTCGCGGCCCTCGATGAGGGCGCGGACGCCGGCGGCGGCGGCCCGCGCCTGGGCCGAGGCGTTCCGGGCGGTCTTGGCCTCGGGCAGGGCGGTGACGTCGCCGATGGCGAACACGGTGCCGTGGCCGGGCAGCCGCAGGTCGGCGGTGACCTGGAGGCCGCCGCCGACCTGCCGCGCCGCGGCCAGGCCGCCGTCGAAGGCGTAGTCGGTGGCGGGCGCGACGCCGTGGCAGCGGAACCAGATGTCGGCGCTTATGGCGCGGCCCGACTCCGTGGCGGCGGTCAGCGGGGCGGTCTTGCCCGGCGGGGTGGCCGGCTCGGCGGTGAGCGCGGTGCCCAGCACCAGCTCCACCCCCAGGTCCGCGAGTTGGCGGCGCACCTCCGCGCGGAACTCCTCGGGGAAGGCGCCGGCGAGGATGTCGTCGGCCGGGTCGACCACGGTGACGGCGGTGCCGGGCCAGGCCGCCTTGATCTCGCCGGCGAACTCCAGGCCGACCGGACCGGCGCCCAGCAGCAGCACGGCGTCGGCCGCGGCGAGTTCGGCGTGGGCGTCGCGCAGCCGGGCCTTGGCCTCGGCGCTGTCGGCCTCGGCGAACTTGGCCGGGAAGGGGTAGGACGCGCCGGTGGCCAGGACCACGAAGTCGGCGTCGATCCGCTCGCCCGACCCGAGCACGACCCCGCCCGGGTCGACGGCCGCCGCCCGGTCGCGCACGACGCGGCCCCGCTCCAGGAGCCGGTCGTAGGGCAGGAAGATCCGGTCCACCCACGCGGGGTCGACCAGGCCGCGCAGTGCGGCGACGTGGTGCACGAAGGTGTCGCGGGGCTCGATGAGGACGACGTCGGCCGCCGCGTCCAGTTCCCGGGCCGCGCCGATGCCGCCGTACCCGCCTCCCACAACCGCCACGGTGCTGGGCATGGGCACTCCTAGTTTGCAATACGAATGGTTCGTGTCGCGAACAAATTAGTTCGTGGCGTGAACCTTCGTCAACTAGGCTGCGGGTATGGCAGCGGTCACGGACTCCCCCGACCACACCGAGAGCACGCCCTACCTGCTGATCCGCCTGTCCGGCACCGTCGAGGAGCTGTTCGGGGGCGTCGCCCGCCGCCACGGCCTCACCTCCCAGCAGGCGCACCTGATGTGCCGCCTGGTGGGCGGACCGGTGTACATGGCCGCCCTGGGGCGCATGCTCCACCTGGAGAAGCCCGGCCTCAGCGGCCTCGTCGACCGCGTGGAGCGGCGCGGCCTGGTCGAGCGGGTGCGCGACCCCCGCGACCGCCGCATGTGGCGGGTGGGCCTCACCGAGGAGGGGCAGCGGGTCGCCGTGGCCACCCACCGCGACGTGATGGCCGGCCTGGAGGCGCTGACCGCCGAACTGGGCGCCGACGACGCCGACCTGCTCAAGGCGCTCTTGGAGCGGCTGCTGGCCGGCGCGTCCGCCGCCGAGCGCGCCGCCTCCTGAGGGCCGCGGCTCCGGGCGGGCCGACGGCACCGGCCTCGCCGGGCGCACGCGCACGGCGACCAAGGGGAACTTTGTTCCGTTTGCTAGGGTCCAACCAGCGGAACCGGGAAGCGGGAGGGCGCGGTGGACGACGGCGGGAACGCGGGGCGGCCCGCCCGCTCCCAGCGGGCGGACGCCCGGCGCAACAAGGAGGCCCTGCTCGACGCCGCGGCGGCGGTGTTCGTCGCCTCGGGCGTGGAGGCGCCGGTGCGCGACATCGCGGCCAAGGCCGGTGTCGGGGTGGGCACCATCTACCGGCACTTCCCCACCCGCGCCGACCTCATCGTCGCCGTCTACCGGCACCAGGTCGAGTCCTGCGCCGAGGCCGGACCGGCCCTGCTGGCGAGCAGCCCCACCCCCCACGCCGCGCTCGCGCGCTGGATCGACCTCTTCGTCGACTTCCTGGTCACCAAGCACGGCCTGGCCGCCGTGCTCCAGTCCGACAGCGCGGGCTTCGAGACGCTGCACGCCTACTTCCTCGACCGCCTCGTGCCCGTGTGCACCCGTCTGCTCGACGCCGCTGCCGCCGCCGGCGAGATCCGCTCCGACGTGGCGGCCCTGGAGCTGATGCGCGGCGTGGGCAACCTGTGCATCGGCGCCGACAAGGACCCCGACTACGACGCCCGCCGCCTCGCCGGGCTCCTCATCACGGGGCTGCGCCGCACGGAGTGAGCACGGCGTGAGCGCCGCGGCCTCCGGGCCGCCGCGCACCGGAGTCCCGCCCCGCTCCGCCGGTCCCCCGCCGTGAGCCCCGCAACCGGAAAATCCACCTGATATCGCCCGGTAAGCGCGGTACCATTCCGCGCGCGTTCGGATCCCGGACCGGCGGCGCCCTGCCCCGCCGCGCGCCCGCGTCCGCCGAGCGCCCCCGCCGACGCCGCCGCGCCGGTCTCAGGGACCCCCACGAAAACAGGTGCACCAATGCCGATCGACCCGGGTGTGGCCGCCGCCTTCTGCCTGGCCGCGCTGGTGATGTCGCTCATCCCCGGCCCCGACATGCTCTTCATCACCGCCACCGGCCTGGCCACGGGCCCGCGCGCGGGGATCGTCGCCGCCCTCGGCGTCTCGGCCGGGCTGGCGGTGCACACCACCGCCGCCGCGCTGGGACTGGGCGCCCTGCTGGAGGCGTTCCCCGCCGCCTTCACCGCCGTGCGCGTGCTGGGCGCGGTCTACCTCCTCTACCTGGCCGTCGGCGCCTTCCGCGACGCCGCCCGCCCCGCCGCCGGCCGGGCCGGCGCGCCGGAGGCGGGGGCGCGCGGCCGCTCCGGCGCCCGGGTCTTCGGCCAGGCGCTGCTGACCAACCTGGCCAACCCCAAGGTGATCGCGTTCTACCTGGCCTTCTTCCCGCAGTTCATCCACCCCGAGCAGGGCGGCGTGCTGGCGCAGTTCTTCCTGCTGGGCCTGATGTTCATCGCGGTGGGCCTGGCGGTGGACGGCACGGCCGGCGTGCTGGCCGGGCGCCTGGGCGACACCGTGCGCGCCCGCCCCGCCGTCCAGCGCTGGCTCAACGGGATCTCGGGCACCGTCTACGCCGCCCTGGCCGTGCGGCTGGCCGCCGACACCCGTTGAGCACGGCCGCGCGGCCGGCGCCCGGCCCGGCCCTCAGCGCAGCGCGGCGCTGACCTCCAGGGCCAGCGGGAGCGAGGACGCCGGGTTCTGCCCGGTCATCAGGGTGCCGTCGACCACCACGTTGGGCAGCCACGGCTCGCCCTCGACGAACTCGACGCCGAGTTCGCCCAGCCGGTCCTGGAGCAGCCACGGTGCCTTGTCGGCGAGCCCGGCCTGGCGCTCCTCGGCGTTGGTGAACCCGGTGAGGCGGCGCCCGGCGAAGGGCGAGCCGCCCGGGGCCGCGGCGGTGGCCAGCAGCGCGGCCGGGCCGTGGCAGACGACGCCCAGCGGTGTGCCGGCGCCCATCGCCTCGGTGAGCACGCGGGCGGAGTCGGCGTCGCGCGCCAGGTCCTCCATGGGACCGTGCCCGCCCGGGTAGAACACCGCGCCGTAGGCGGCGGGGTCGACGTCGGCCAGCACCAGCGGCGACTCCAGTTGGGTGATCTGGGCCAGTTCGCGCCGGGCGCGCGCGGCGCCCTCCTCGCCGCCGTTGGCGTCGGGCGCCAGGCTGGCCTCGTCGGCCACCGGGCGCACGCCGCCGGGCGTGGCCACCGCGACCTCGTGGCCGTCCTGGACAAACACGCGGTAGGGCGCCAGCAGCTCCTCCGCCCAGAAGCCGGTGGGGTGCCTGGTGCCGTCGGTCAGCGTCCAGTGGTCGGCGCCGGTCACGACGAACAGGATCCGTGCCATGTGCTGCTCCCCCCTCGTGCGCCGCCGGGGCGCGGCCCCGGGCGGCGCGGTCGAATCGCTGCGGCCCCGACCGGGCCGCACCCTTGCGACACTACCGAGGGCGCGCGCCCGGGTGGCGGTGCGGCGCCGCGCCAAAGGAGTGGCGGGCCCGGCGGGCGCCTTGGCATGATCGGGCGGTGCCCACGACGATCCGCCCCTACACCGTCCCCGCCGACCTGCGGGCCATGCAGGACCTCGCGCGGCGGACGTGGTCGCGGTCCGCCCGCTTCCACGTCGGCGACCTCGCCTGGCAGCGCAACCAGCACCTGGGCCGCGAACCCGACCGCCCCACCCTGCTGTGGGAGGAGGCCGGGCGGGTGCGCGCGTGGGGGTGGGTGGAGCTGCCCGGCACCCTGGACCTGCTGGTGGACCCGGCGCGGCCCGAACTCGCCGACGACGTGCTCGCCTGGTTCGCGGCCACCGCCACCGCGCCCCGGCTGCTCGTCACGGTGCTGGAGCGCGAGGCGCACCTGGTCGCCGCGCTGGAGCGCGCCGGCTACACGTGGGACAGGCGCGCCTACCGGGGCGTGTACATGTCCCGCTCCCTGGCCGGCCTGCCGCGCCCGGTGCTGCCCGCCGGGTTCACCGCCCGGCCGCTGCGCGGCGAGGCCGACCTGGAGCGGCGCGTGGCGCTGCACCGCGAGGTGTGGCACCCCTCGGCGGTCACCGTCGACTCCTACCGCAACGTGCGCGCCGCCTGGCCCTACCGCGAGGATTTGGACTGGGTGGTCGAGGCGCCCGGCGGCGCGTTCGCGGCCAACTGCCTGGTCTGGTGGGACGAGTACAACCGCGTCGGCGAACTTGAGCCGGTGGGCACCGCGCCCGCCTTCCGCCGCGCCGGGCTGGGCCGCGCGGTCTGCCTGGCGGCCCTGCACGCCCTGCGCGCGCTGGGCGCCGAGGAGGCGGTGGTGTACCCGGTGGAGAACCACCCCAACGCCGAGGCCGCGCTGCCGCTGTACCGGGGGCTGGGGTTCGCCCCCTACGCCCGCACCCGCACCTACGTCCTGGAGCGCTGAGGTGGCCGCGCGGGGGCTCGCGGGCCTGCCCGAGGGGGCGCTGCGCCGCGGCGGGGACGGCGCGGTGGAACTCGTGGCGCCCGGCGCGGGGCTGACCCGGCTGCCGGAGGCGGTGGCCGGCCTCACCGGCCTCACCCGCATCGACCTCGACCACAACGCGCTGACCGTGCTGCCGCCGTTCGTCGGCGCACTGCCCCGGCTGCGCGCGCTGCTGCTCTACGGCAACCGGCTGCGCGATGTGCCGCCCGAGCTGGGCGGCGCGCGGGCGCTGACCGACCTCAGCCTGGGCGCCAACGCGCTGGAGCGCCTGCCCGCGCGGCTGTGGGAGCTGCGGGGCCTGCGCACGCTCAACCTCGCGCAGAACGCGCTCACCGAACTCCCGCCCGCCGTCGCGCGGCTGTCCCGGCTGCGCATGCTCGACCTGGGCCACAACCGGCTGGGCGCGCTGCCCGAGGCGGTGGGCGGGCTGACCGGGCTGAGCGGCTACCTCTACCTCAGCGACAACGGGCTGGCGGCGCTGCCGCGCTCCATCGGGCGGCTGGCCCGGCTGGACTACCTCAACGCCACTGACAACCGGCTGCGGGAGCTGCCGGAGACGATCGGGGACATGGCGGCCCTGCGGGAGCTGCGCGTCTACGGCAACCGCCTGGAGCGCCTACCTGCCTCGCTGGGGCGGCTGGGGCGGCTGCGCGAGCTGCACGCCGCCGGCAACCGGCTGCGCACCCTGCCCGAGTCGGTCGGGAACCTGCGCGGGCTGCGCCTGCTGGACCTGCGCAACAACCCCCTGGACCACCTGCCGGCGGCGGTGGGCCGGCTGACCGACCTGCGCCACCTGGACCTGCGGGCGACCCGGCTGCGCGCGCTGCCCGCGACGCTGGCCACCCTGCCGCGCCTGGAGAAGCTGGACCTGCGCTGGACCAAGCTGGAGAGCGAGCCGCCCTGGCTGGAGGGCCTGCGCCGGCGCGGCTGCGTGGTGCTGCTGTAGGCGGCGGGCGCGGCCGGCCGCTCAGCCGACCAGCCGCTCCACCAGCAGCAGGGCGCCGATCACCACCATGGCGGCGCCGGCCAGGCGGCTCACCGCGCGGGCGGCGGCCGGGCGGGTGCGCAGCACCAGCCGGGCCAGCGTGCCCACGCCGAAGTACACCACGCCGCAGTTGAGGGTGTGCAGCGCGCCGAGCAGGCCGATCTGGGCGGCCATGGGCCAGGGGTCGGCCGGGTCGGCGAACTGCGGCAGCAGGGCCAGGTAGAGCAGCAGCGCCTTGGGGTTGAGCCAGGTGACGCCGATCCCCTGGGCCAGCGCGCGGCGTCCGCCGCCCGCCGCGGCGGTATCGCCGGCCGTGGGCGCCGCGGCGGGGCGCAGGAGCGAGGCGGCGCCCAGCCAGATCAGGTAGGCCGCGCCGGCCCAGGTCAGGGCCGCCAGCAGCAGCGGCGAGCGGGCGATGACCGCGCCCACGCCGGCCGCCACCAGGGCGGTGTAGCCCAGGTAGCCCACCACCAGCCCGGCCACGGCGGGGGCGACCGCGTTGTGCCGCAGGCCCGCGCTGACGGCGAAGGCCCAGTCGGCGCCGGGCACGCACACCAGCAGCAGCGACACGGTCTGGAAGGCGACCACGGCGCCGGCGTCCATCGGTTCTCCTCCTTCAGCGGGGCGGCGGGGGCTCGGGGGGCGGGGTTGAGCCTAGACGCGCGGGGGCCGAAGGTGTTGCGGTCTTTGCCCACCTGAGCGGTGATTCGCGGGAGAATCGACGGTATGGACGCGCTTGACCGGAAGATTCTTGCGGAGCTGCAACGGGACGGCCGCGCCACCCTCACCG
This sequence comes from Streptomonospora mangrovi, assembly GCF_027604915.1. Classification (GTDB taxonomy): domain Bacteria; phylum Actinomycetota; class Actinomycetes; order Streptosporangiales; family Streptosporangiaceae; genus Streptomonospora; species Streptomonospora mangrovi. The sequence continues at coordinate 49,023 of NZ_JAJAQC010000004.1, read as the reverse complement.
AACTGGCCGCCCGCGTGCGGCTCAGCGGCTCGGCGTGCCACCGCCGGGTCCGCGAACTGGAGCGCGCGGGCACCATCCGCGGCTACCGCGCCGTGGTGGAGGCGGCGGCGGTGGGCCTGGGGTTCGAGGCGCTGGTGTTCGCGACGCTTCGCCAGGAGGACCGCGCCACCGTCGCCGACTTCGAGGCGGCCCTGGCCGCGATCCCCAACGTCGTCGAGGCCCAGCGCCTCTTCGGCGACCCCGACTACCTGGTGCGGGTGGTGGCCGCCGACCTTGAGGGGTTCCAGCGCCTCTACGACGAGCGCCTGGCCACCCTGCCCGGCCTGGGCCGGCTGAACTCCACGCTGGTGATGAAGCAGGTGGTCCCCGAGCGCCCGCTGCCGCTCTGAACCCGGCCGGGGGCGCCGCGCGCGGCGCCCCCGGCGGCCCGCGCGGTGATGCGGGAGCCGGTCTGTGCGCGCCTTGTTCAAGTACAACGTACGTGATTGACTGTCCGCGTTAACGTACGTCGTACCTGAACGAGGGGCCATGATCACCATCCGCACCGCCTTCCCGTCCGGCCGCGACCAGTGCGCGGCCTGGCTCACCGTTCCCCCCGGCCCCGGGCCGCACCCGGTCGTCGTGCTGGTCCACGGCGGCGGCGCCACCCACGGGATGATGCTCGACCAGTACGAGCGGTGGTTCTCCCAGGCCGGCATCGCGGTCGTGGCCTTCGACTTCCGCCACCTCGGCGAGTCCGGCGGCCGGCCCCGCCAACTGGTCAGCCAGCGGCGCTACGCCGCCGACGTCGACGCCGCGCTCGCCTTCGCGCGCTCCCGCCCCGAACTGGACGCCGCGCGCACGGCCCTGTGGGGCACCTCCTTCGGCGCCAGCCACGTCCTCGCCGCGGCGGCCCGCCACTCCGGGCTCGCCGCCGCGGTCGTGCAGTGCCCGGTGTTCAGCGGGCGGGCGGTCGTCGCCCGCGCCGGGCTGCGCCACCTCGCCAGGTTCACCGGGCCGATCGCCTCCGACCTGGTGCGCGCGGCGCTGGGCCTGCCCCGCAGGTACGTGCCGCTGGTCGGCCGGCCCGGCGAACTCGCCTTCGTCAACCAGCCCGGCGCCCTGGAGGGCTGGGGGTCCGTCACCCCGCCCGGCCACCGGTTCGACAACCGCATCACCGCCGCCTCGGGGCTGGGCATGCTCTTCTACAACGCCGCGGCCAAGGCCGGCCGGGTGCGCTGCCCGCTGCTGGTGTGCGCCTGCGAGCGGGAGAACCTCATCGATCCCGGGATCGCGGCAACCGTGGCCGCCTCCGCCCGCGACGCGGTCCTCAAGCACTACGACGCCGACCACTTCACCGTCTACCACCCGCCCGCCGTCGAGCGGATCGTCGCCGACCAGGTCGAGTTCCTCACCACCCACCTGCGGGTCGGCGCCTGAGCCGCCCGCGCCCGGCGGCGCCCCACCGGGCGCGGGGGTGCGGGCACCACCACGTCGGGGGGTGGGCGGCAGCGGGGCAGGTGGGGGCCGCGCACTCCCGACCGCGGCCGGTCGGCCCCGCCAGAATCGTCTCCGTCAGCAGGGCACAGGCACGGCGGAGAGGAACCGGCCATGGCGGCGACGACGGTGGAGCAGCGGCAAGCGCGCGCGGAGCGGGAGGCCGGCCGCGCGCCGGCCCGACCCAGGACGGTCGGGATCGCGGCCGGGGTGTGGGCGGCGGCGGTGGCCCTGGGCGTGGCCGAGTCGGCGGTCATGGCGGCCGGCCTGACCGCCGGCGGCACCCCGTGGACCGAACTCCTGCCCGGGCTGGGACTGCGCGCCGTGGTGTACGGGGTGGTGCTGGCCGTGGTGGCGGCCCTGTACCGGGGGCACCGCTGGGCCCGCCCGGCGCTGGCGCTGGGCCTGGGGGTCGTGGGCACGCTGAGCCTGGTCTACGAGCCGGTCGCCTGGCTGCTCCAGGGCGGCCTGGCCGAGGGCCTGCCGCTGCTCACCCCGCCGTTCGCGGTGATGGCGGGACTGCGCGCCCTGCACGTCGTCGCGGTGTTCGCGGGCCTGGTCCTGATGTACCGGCCCAGCGCCAACGCCTACTTCCGCCGCCGGTAGCCGCGGCCCCACGCCCGGTCGCCGTCCGGGGCGGACGGACGGCGACCGCTTTCACACCGGACCGGCGGCCCGCCCGAAGCGGTCGCGGTAGGCGGAGGGGCTCAGGCCGGTGCGCCGGCGGAGCTGGGCGCGCAGGTTGGCGGCCGTGCCCAGGCCGCTGGCGCGGGCCACCACCTCCAGCCGGTGCTCGCCGCGTTCGAGGAGGCGGCAGGCCAGCGCCACACGCTCGCCGGTGAGCCAGGCCAGCGGCGTGGTGCCCACCTCCGCCCGGAACCGCCGGTGCAGGGTGGCCTGGCTGACCGCCGCGCGGGCCGCCAGGTCGGCCACCGCCAGCGGCTCGTCCAGGCGCTCGCGCGCCCAGGCCAGCACCGGCGCCAGCGAGGTGTCGGGGACCTCGGGCACCGGGCGCGGGACGAACTGCCGCTGGCCGCCGTCGCGGTGGCCGGCGAACACCAGGCGGCGGCTCACCGCGTTGGCGACCTCGGCGCCGTGGTCGCGGCGGATGAGGTGCAGCCCCAGGTCCAGGGCGGCGGCGCTGCCCGCGGCGGTCAGCACGTCGCCGTCGTCCACGAACAGGATGCCGGGGTCCAGCCGCACACGGGGGTGGCGGGCGGCGAACACCTCGGCCCAGCGCCAGTGCGTGGTCGCGCGGCGGCCGTCGAGGACCCCGGCGGCGGCCAGGGTGAACGTCCCCGTGCACAGGCTGACCAGCCGCGCGCCCCGGTCCGCGGCCCGCCGCAGCGCCGCCAGCACCGGCGCGCTCGGCGGCTCGAGGGGGTCGGGGCGGTTGGGCGCGATCACGGTGTCGGCGGCGTCCACGGCCTCCAGCCCGGCCACCCCCGACAGCGTGAACAGGCCGGCGTGCATGCGCACCGCCGACCGGGCCGCGCACAGGGTGAAGTCGTACCAGGGCCGGTCCAGCTCGGGGCGGCGCAGCCCGAACAGCTCGGTGGTCACGCCCAGTTCGAAGGGGTTGGAGCCCTCGTCGACGATGACGGCGACGCGGTGGGCGCGGGCGGGCGGGGCGGGGTGCGAGGAACGGTGCGGCATATGCGATTCCTAGCACTGTCGCCGAGCGGCACCGGACGCCAGGATCACCCCATGAGCGAACAGCCGCAGCACAGCGCACCGGAGACCGCCCCCGCCCCCGTCCGCCTCGCCGACGCCCTGGCCGGGTTCGACCAACTGTGGAGCCCGCGCGTGCTCGCGCGGGTCAACGACCACGAGGTGCGCATCGCCAAGGTCGGCGGCGACCACGTCTGGCACGTGCACGAGGCCACCGACGAGTTCTTCCTGGTGCTGTCGGGGGAGTTGCGCATCGGCCTGCGCGGCGGCGGCGCCGAGCGCACGGTGGTGCTGGGCGAGGGGGCGTCCTTCGTCGTCCCGCGCGGGGTCGAGCACCGCCCCTCCTCGCCGGAGGGCGCGGCGATCATGATGGTCGAGGCGGCCGGGACGCTCAGCGTCGGCGACCGCCACGAGGAGGTCCCCGACCACGTCGACGCCACCACCGGCCACCCCCTGGCCTGAGCACGGTGCGCCCCGCCGCCGCGCCGGATCGCCGCCTCGTCGGCTCCGGCGTCCCGTCCCCGGCTCAGTCCAGGACCGCGACCGCCTCCACCTCCACCAGGAGGTCGGGCTCGCCCAGCGCCGCCACGCCCACCAGGGTGACGGGCGGCAGGGCGGCGGTGCCCAGCGCGGCGGCGGCGCGCGAGGCGCCCTCCATCAGGAGCGGCATCTTGTCCAGGGACCAGTCCACGGCGTAGACGGTCAGCTTGACGACGTCGTCGAAGGAGCCGCCGGCGGCGGCCAGGGCGGTGCCCACGTTGAGGTAGCACCGCTCGGCCTGGGCCGCCAGGTCGCCCTCCCCGATCCGGCGGCCCTCGGCGTCGCGGGCCACCTGGCCGGCCAGGAACACCATCGTGGAGCCGCGGGCCAGGGCCATCTGGTGGTAGGCGCCGCCCTGGGGCAGTCCTTCGGGATTGACCAGCGTGACGGCCATGCCGACTCCTTCGCGTCGCGGCCGCCCGCGCGGCCGTGTGCCGCGCGGTCCAGCCAGCAAACTATAGCAGTGCAATGCTATGGAATGCGGTCGGCGCTCCGCTCTTCATCCGCCCGCGCGCCCGGGGCGCGGCATGGAACCATCAGGGCATGAGCGGATTCGCTACGCACCAGGACACCGCCCGCCGCACCTCCGCCGCCGTCGACGCGGCGGTCACGGCCGGGCGCGAGCACGGGCTCACCGTCACCGACGCCCGGGTGCTCCACGACCTGTTCTCCGTCGTGGTCCACCTGGCGCCCGCGCCCGTGGTGGCCCGGATCCCCACCGTGCTGCCCGACCCCGACGACCTCCCCGCCCTGGCCCGCCGCCAGCGGGCCGAACTCGACGTCACCCGCTGGCTCGCCGACCAGGGCACGCCCGTGATCCCGCCCAGCCCGCTGGTGCCGCCCGAGCCCGTCCAGCGCGGCGGGTTCTCCATGACGTTCTGGCAGTTCGTGGAGGAGGACGCCGACGCCGTGCCCGACTACGCGGCGAACTCCGAGTCCGTCGCCGACCTGCACGCCGCGCTGCGCGGCTACCCGGGCCGGCTGTCCTTCCTGTCGGCGGCCGAACCCGACTTCGTGGCGGGGAGCCTGGAGCGGCTCGGCCGCCGCCCCGACCTCATCGGCGCCGCCGACCTGGACCGCGCGCGCCGTGAGTGGGCGGTTCTGGAGCCGTGGGTGCGCTCGCGCGCGGCGTTCGAGGCGCGCTTCCCCGGGATCGGCCTCCAGCCCGTGCACGGCGACTCCCCCGCCGCCAACGTGTTCCCCGGCGCGGCCGGGGACCGCCACGCCGACTTCGAACTGGTCACCCTGGGGCCGGTGGAGTGGGACATGGCGGCCCTGGGCCCCGACCTGGAGGCCGCCTACAACCGCGGCGCGCGGCGCAACGGCCTGCGCGAACTGGACGCCGACGTCCTGGGGTTCGTCAACGCCGTGGGCATGCTGCGGGTGGTGGCCTACCTGACGCTCGTGCCGCAACTGCCCTCGGCGGCGGACTTCCTGCGCCCCGCCCTGGACCACTGGCGGACGACGCCCTTCGCCGGCGGCGTGGCGCGCTGAGCGCCGCCGGCCCCCGCACCCCGCCCGCCGGGCTCGCGGCTAGGGCAGCGGGCGGCTGGCCGAGGAGGAGCGCGAGAACAGCCGGCCCAGCGACAGCGTGCCGTCGTAGGGGGTGTGGGCGCGCACCAGCAGCGAGAACGGCCGCAGCGCCACCAGGCCGAACAGCAGGAACACCATGGCGCCGCCGGCGGCGCGGCGCTGGCCGTGGCGGCGGTAGGTCTGCGGCCACGCCTTGAGGTAGGAGTAGAGGTCGCGGGTGGTGGCGCCGATGCGCCGGGCCGACACCGGCACCCGCAGCCTGTCGACGTAGCGCACCCGCAGCCCCAGCCGGTGCAGGTGGACGGCGAGGTCGAGGTCCTCCCACAGCCCGGTCCCGGTGCAGGCGTGGTCGCGCACCTTGGCCCAGCACTCGCGGCTGACGGCCATGTTGGAGCCCCACAGCATCGGGTGCCCCGAGATCAGCCGGTTGACCTGGTGGCAGAACAGGCGGTGGGCGAACAGCCCGAAGCGGCGCATGGGGATGTCGTAGAACCAGGAGGGCCCGGTGACGGCGGCGGGCATCCCCTTGGGGTCGGTGGCGAACGCCTCGGCGAGGCGGCCCACCCACTCGGGGCCGACCATGGTGTCGGAGTCGATGCGGCCCAGGATGTCGCCGGTGGCCTCGTCGAACCCGCGGTTGCGCGCGTACACCACACCCTGCCGGGTCTCGCGGACCACCCGCACGCCGTGCTCGCTGAACTGCTCGGCGACCTCGACCGTGCGGTCGGAGGAGTTGTTGTCGACCACGATGATCTCGTCAGCCGGTACCGTCTGGGTCACGAGGGCTTCCAGGCAGCGGCCGATGACCGCTTCCTCGTTGTAGGCCGGGACGATCACCGAAATCCTCACGGGACTGCCTCATTGTTGTTGTCGTTGTGGTGGACGGTTGCTGGCTGCCGTTGCCGGCCGGGGCTGCGCCTACTGCCGGTGTACAGGGTCTTGCTCAACCGGCGGTGGCCTGCGGGTTAACGGTTCGCCCGCCGGAGTGCGGCGAAGGGGTCCGCTTCCAGCATGGCACGCGCCACACGACCCTCCGACGCCCGCGCGCGGGCGCCCGCCGGCGGGGCGCGCACCCTATCCTGCCCTGTTCGCGCGTTGAAAGACCACTCGCGCCCCGGCTCGGGCGGCGACCGGGAGCGGCCATGGCACGAATTCGCGGGTGTGTGGCGTTTCCGCCGCTGGTGGGGGATCCGGCGGGTTCCTAGGGTCGTGGTGGCCCGCCCCCAACCCCCGCCGCCCGACCGGCGGCCGGGGTGGCGGCGGCCGCGTCCCTCCTCCCCACGTGTACGGGAAGCCTTGGCCGTGAACGACTTCCTGCTCAGCGTCCATGTCCTGGCGGCCATCCTCGCCGTCGGCCCGGTGGCGGTGGCCGCCAGCATGTTCCCGCCCTACGTGCGCGCGGCCGGCGCCGAGGAGGACACCGGCCCGCGCCTGACCGCCATGCGGCTGCTGGCCCGCATCTGCCGGGTCTACGCCGTGCTGGGCGCGCTGGTGCCGATGTTCGGGTTCGCCACGGCCATCAGCATGGGCGTTTTGGGTGACCCGTGGCTGATGGTCTCCATCGGCCTGACCGCGCTGGCCGCCGCCGTGCTGGTGGCGCTCGTCCTGCCGGGCCAGGAGCGCGCGCTGGCCGCGCTGTCGGCCGGCGGGGCGGCGGCCGCGGGCTTCGACGCCCGCCGCGCCCGCGCCCGCCTGGCGATGTGGACGGGGGTGTTCAACCTGCTGTGGGCGGTGGTGACGGTGCTGATGATCGTGCGGCCGGGCGCCTCCCACGGCGCCTGAGCGGCCGGGCGCGCGCTCCGGTCGGCGCGGAAATCCGGGTGCGGGCCGATATGGCGCGTCCCTATCCTGGCCCGCATGCGCGATCCGGTCCGCCTGCCAAAGGCTCACCTGCACGTCCACTTGGAGAGCACGATCCGCCCCGGCACGCTGCGGGAGATCTGCGCGGGGGCCGGGGTGGAGGTGCCGGACCGGCCGGTGGGCGGCGGCGCCTTCGCGGGGTTCCGCGCGTTCGCCGACCACAACGCCCTGGTGCGCGCCTGCCTGCGCCGCCCCGAGGACTTCACCCGGATCGCGCGGGAGTTCTGCGCCGACGAGGCCGCCAACGGCACCGCCTACGCCGAGGTCACCTTCACCGCCGCCTCCCACGGCGAGCGGCTGGGGCAGCCGGAGATGCCGCTGGAGGCGGTGCTGCGCGGGCTGGCCGAGGGCGGTGAGGCGTACGGTGTCCGGTGCCGGGTGATCCTGGACCACTCCCGCCGCCGGTCGGTGGAGCGCGCCCGCCGCACGCTCGACCTCGCCGTGCGCTACCGCGACCACGGTGTGGTGGCGATGGGCATGGCCGGCGAGGAGACCTACCCCCTGGCGCCCTTCGCCGGCGTGCTGCGCGAGGCCGCCGAGGCCGGCGTCCACCTGGTGCACCACGCCGGGGAGGCGGCCGGGGCCGCCAGCGTCCGCGAGGCGGTCGGGCTCGGCCGCGCCGAGCGGCTGGGCCACGGGATCCGCGTCCTGGACGATCCCGACCTGGTCGCCGAGGTCCGCGAGCGCGGCATCGCGCTGGAGGTCTGCCCTTCCTCCAACGTGGCGCTGGGGTTCGCCCCCTCCCTGCCCGAGCACCCGCTGCCGCGCCTGCGCGCGGCCGGGCTGGCGGTGACCCTGAACACCGACGTGCCCGACGTGGCCGGCACCACGCTGGCGCGGGAGTACGCGCGCGTGCGGGCGGCCTTCGGCTGGGACGACGCCGACCTGGCGGAGTTGGCCCGCGCGAGCGTGGCCGCCTCCTTCGCCCCCGATGACCTCAAGGCCGACCTGCTGCGCCGCGTCGACACCTGGCTGGCCGCCCCCGACCCCGACGCCGAGGCGGCGGGGTCGGGCGCGCCGCGCTGAGGCGCCCGTCGCGTCCGCGCGCGTCAGGGGGTCGAGGAGGAAACGCGCGGTCGCGTTCGTCGCCGACCAGCTCGACGTCGACCCGGGGTGCCTGCCTGGTACCGGGCCCGGGAGAAGAGCGCCTACGAGCACGCCTGGCAGATCCGCGACACCGGGCATCACCGCCGCCGGTCCGGATCAGCATGCCGCCCGTTCCCGCTTCCCTCGGGTCGCGCTCGCGGCCGCCGGCAAGCCGGCCCTGCCCCCGTCCGATGTCGCGAACTGAGCACGGTGCCACTGGGGATACTCAGACAAACGGTGAGGACCCGAGGTCTGTGCCGTTGGCGAAGCCCCAGGCCGAGTGGTCACTGGTGCGGCTGAGGGTCCTCCCGAAGCACACCGACCAGGAATTCGACGAGACGCCTGCGGAGTCGCAGGTCCAGTTGCCTACAGTGCCGTCGGTTCTGTTGAGAAGATTCACCGAGACATTGACGCTCCGGCTGTAGCTGGCGTTGTTCCGCAAGATCACCGCCGCCTGTACCCCCGTCCCGTTGGCCGATCTGACCGCGCACACCTGCGCCACCATGTTGGTGGCGATGGCCTCACTGCCGCCGCAGCGCCATGTGCTGGAACTGGAGGTGATCGGGTTCGTGTTGCCGTACCGCACCAACTGACCGCTCGCGGCCGCGGCGGGTGGGGCGGTGGCCAGGCTCAGACCGAGTGCGACGGAGGCGGCGGCCACCGCCGCGGCGGCCTTCTTCAAGAGCATGGCGGAGACTCCTCGTGTCAAGGGGAAGTAGGGCGAGGACAGCGTGCCGTTCCCTGGCCGGCGCAGCCAGGCCCCAGGGGCGTCCATGTATGGCCATGACCGGACGCGGTGCTGCCGCACAGTCCACGGGGCCAGGCGCGGCCCTGACCGCATGCGGTCGCGCACGGGGTATTGACGCGAGAACGATCCGCCCTATCGGTGGGTCAGGATCAGGGCGCGGCCGCGCCCGGCGGGGGCCGCTCAGGTGCGGGGGCGGACGGCCACGACCCCGCACGTGGTCGAGCTAGAAGGTCACCACGGCCCCGGTGCGGACGACCTTACGGCGGCCAGGTCAAGCCCGCATGCTCGAAGAACCGCACGGTGCGGGCGCCTGCCCCTTTTTCAATACAGGTCTGCCCTGTATCGTTAATCGGGTGAGCACCGTTCCGCGCCCGCCCGGTCGGCCCCGCAGCGCCGACGCCGACGCCGCCATCCTCGCCGCCGCCCTGGACCTGCTGATCGAGCGGGGGGCCGAGGCCGCCAGCGTCGAGCAGGTGGCGCGGCGCGCCGGCGTCACCCGGGCCACGGTCTACCGGCGGTTCCCCGACAAGACCCGGCTGCTGCTGGCCGCCGTCGAGTCGGCGTTCGGCGATCCGCCGGCCGCGCCTGATATCCGCGACGTCGAGCACCTGCTGGACGGCTGGGCCCTCGCGCTGGCCGAGCCCCGCTGGCGCCGGCTGCTTCGCCGCCTCTACGGCGCCATTGACGACTTCCCCGAGGTCGCAGGGGCCTACCAGGCGCGGCTGGGCGCCGAGCGCGACCGCGTCCGCCGCGACGTCCTCGAACGCGCCCGACAGCGCGGCGAACTCCCCGGCCACACCGACCCCGCCGTCGTGCTGGACCTGCTGACCGGCGCCGTCTGGCAGCACCTGGCCACCCGTCCCGACACCACCACCGCGGCCGAGGCGCGGGAGTACCTGCGCGCCGTGCTGCGCCAGGCCGGGTACCGGCCGGCCGCGCACCCGCCCGACGCCGACGCCCCCTGACCGCCGCCCCGCCGGGGCGGACCGCAGAGGAGAGGAACCCGCCATGCCGTCCACCGACTCCGCCGCCCAGGAGCGCACCCGCGCCTACGCCCGCGTCATCGGCCCCTACGTCGCCGTCTTCACCGCCGTCATCGCCGTCCGCCTGCCCGACCTCGCCGGGCTGACCGGCGACCTCTTCGCCCAGCCGCTCATGGTGTGGATGCTGGGCGCCCTGATGCTGGCCGGCGGGTTGACCGTCATCGGCGGCCACCGCCACTGGCGCGGCCCCCTGGCCGTGGCCGTGTCCCTGTTCGGCTGGTTCGTGGCGCTGCGGGGCTTGGCGCTCATCGCCGCGCCCGGGGCGATGGAGGCCGGGGTCCAGGCCACGATGGACTCCCCCGCCGCCCTCGCCGCCGCCCGCGTGTTCTTCGGCGCCCTGGCGCTGGTCGGCGTGCTGCTGGCCTGGGGCGGCTGGTCGCCCCGGCGGGCGGCGCCCGCGCCCGGTGGTGCCGCGCGCTGACCCCGCGCGCGGCACCGTCCCGGCACCGCCCGGCCGCCTCAGCCGGCCTCGGGCGCGGGGGCGACCGGGTGATTGGTGCGCAGCAGCCCGTGCGGGTCCAGCCGCGCGCGCAGCGCGGCCAGTCGCCGGTGGTCCTCGGGGGTGAACGCGGAGCGCACGGTCGCGGCGTCGCTGGGGCCGAAGGAGAAGTTGAGCGGTGTGCCCACCGCCTGCGGCGCGAACGGCGCGAGCAGGCCGGCGTGCAGGTCGCGGGCGGCGTCCTCCTGGCCCGGCTCCACCGGCGACAGCACGCTCACCGCGTAGGCGGCCCCGCCGCGCCGCACCGCGTTGGGCACGCGCGGCGCCCGGTCCAGCGCCCCGCCCAGGTGGCGCAGTCCCACCACGCACATCAGCGGCGCTTTGCGGCCGGCGCCCTCGGTCAGCGCGGCCGCCGCGCCGGGGTCCACCCCCTTCAGCAGCAGGGCGCGGGAGCGGTAGCCGTGCGGCTGCTCGGGCTCGTCGAACACCGCGCCCGACTCCGCGTAGGGCAGGTCGCGCAGGGTCTCCAGCAGCGGCTCACCCATCCCGCGCAGCGGCGCCACCAGGCGCGCCCCCTCCTCGGCCGGCCCGGCGAACGCGATCTGCACCTGGGCCACGTGCCGGCCGCGCAGCGGCTCGGGCAGCGCGGGGATGTCGGGGAAGGGCAGCATCGTCACCGCCGAGGTCAACTCCTCGGGCACGGTCGCGGTCCACCGCCGCCAGGCGTCCACCACGCCGGGCACGTGGGCGGTGTCGAAGTACAGTGCGCCGCCGTAGATCCGCTCCACCGGGACCAGGCCGATCTCCATGCCGGTGACCACGCCGAAGCCGCCCCCGCCGCCGCGCAGCGCCCAGAACAGCTCCGGCTCGCTGCGCGCGGTGGCGGTGCGCGCGACCCCGTCGGGGGTGACCACCTCCAGCCGCCGCACGTGGTCGGCGGCGAACCCGTGGCGGCGGGAGAGCAGGCCCACGCCCCCGCCCAGGGTGTAGGCGACCGCGCCGACCCCGGGCATGCTGCCCGACAGCGGGGCCAGGCCGTGCGGCGCGGCCTCCGCGATGACCCGGCGCCACGGCGCGCCCGCCGCGACCCAGGCGGTGCCCGCCTCCGGGTCCACCCGCACCTCGTCCATGGCGGCGGTGCTGATCAGCACCCCGCCCTCCAGCGGGGCGCCCCGGCCGTGGCCGGTGGCCTGCACCGCGACCGGCACCCCCAGCGACGCGGCGGCCGCCACGGCGGCGCGGACGTCCTCGGCGTCGCGCGCGGCCACCACGGCGGCCGGGCGGTGCGGGGCGAGCAGTTGGTAGCCGGTGCACGCGGCGGTGTAGGCGTCGGTGCCGGGCAGGTGGACGGGGGCGGCCACGCGCCCCTCCAGGGCGCGCGCCACGGCGGCGGAGTCGATTGTCGTTTCGCTCATGCGGCCAGGCTAGGAAGCCTTGCGGACACTCCTTGTCCGCGAGTGTGGCAGGGTGGGGGCATGGCCAGGGAACCGGGGAGCGGCGCGCCGGGCCGGCTGCTGCGGCTGCTGTCGCTCCTCCAGGCGCGCCGGGAGTGGTCGGGCGCCGAACTGGCCGCGCGTCTGGAGGTCACCGACCGCACCGTGCGCCGCGACGTCGAGCGGCTGCGCGCGCTGGGCTACCTGGTCGAGGGGGTCCCCGGCACCGCCGGCGGCTACCGTATGGCCTCCGGCCGCGACATGCCGCCGCTGCTGCTGGAGGACGAGGAGGCCGCCGCCGTGGCGCTGGGCCTGGCCACCGTGGGCGGCACCGGCCCGGCCGGGATCGCCGACAGCGCCCTGCGCGCGCTGGCCAAGCTGGAGCGGCTGCTGCCCGCCCGGCTGCGCCCCCGGCTGGCCGCGCTGGGCACGGCCACCGCCGCCGTGGTCCGGCCCGACGCCCCGCCCGTGGACCCCTCCGTGCTCGCCCGGCTGGCCGCCTGCTGCCGCGAGCACGAGGCGCTGGCCCTGGACTACCGCGACCGTTCGGGCCGGCGCGGTGAGCGCCGGGTCGAACCGCACAGCCTGGTCACCGTGCACGGCCGGTGGTACCTCATCGCCTTCGACCCCGACCGCGCCGACTGGCGCACCTTCCGGGTGGACCGGATCGAGCGCGCCTCGCCCACCCGCCGCCGCTTCGCCCCGCGCGAACTGCCCGGCGGCGACCCCGCCGCCTACCTGACGGCGTCCATGGCCGGCGCCGTCTACCCTCACCGCGCCGTGGTCGCGGTGGGGGTCCCCGCGCGGGAACTGGGCGAGCGGCTGTTCACCTCCCTGCCGGGGTGGGTGGAGGAGCGCGGCCCCGCCGACTGCGCGGTGCACCTGAGCGCCGAGGAGCCCGAATTGGTGGTGCGATTCGTGGCGGCGGTCGCGGCGCTGGCCGCGCCCTTCTCCGTCGAGGAGGCCACGGCGGAGGTCGCCGAGCGGGTGCGGGAGCTGGGCCGGCGCCTGGCGGGGTGAGCCGGCCCGCTCAGGCGCGGCGGTGGTGGCGGCGCGACCGCAGGACGCGCATGCGCGCCGCCCACGCCGCCAGCCCCAGGAGGGTGGCGCCCAGCAGGATCCAGGGGTGGGACGCCCGGCCGCCGGCGTGCACGTCGAGGAAGTGGTTGAAGGCGTGCAGCCCGTTGGCCAGGGTGAAGCCCGCCAGCACGACGGCGAGCACGTCGCGCCAGCGCAGCGCGAACAGCATCATCAAACCGATGGTGATCTGGAAGACCGCGCCGTCGCGGATGAAGTGCACGTGGACGGGCCAGTTCGCCCAGCCCGCGAACCCCTCGGGGTCCCACCAGGCCCAGCAGCCGATCCCGACCATGAACAGTGCCGCGGCGGCCGCCACGGCGCGCACGGCGGTGTCGGCGTTGGCGGTCTCGCGGCGCATACCGGCTCACCCCTCTCCCCCGCCCATGAGACCAGGCGCCGGCGGGCGGACAGGCTGCGACACGCGGTGACGGTGCGCGTGCGCGCGGTCACCGCGGTGGGTGCGGCGCGCCGCCCCCCGCCCTCACACCGCGACGCGCTCGCTCAGCGGCAGCCGCACCTGGAACCGGGTGTCGCCGGGCACCGACTCCACCCGCAGGTCGCCGCCGTGGCGCCCGGCGACGATGCGGTAGCTGATGTCGAGCCCCAGCCCGGTGCCCCGGCCCACTCCCTTGGTGGTGAAGAACGGCTCGAAGATGCGCTCGCGCAGCTCCTCGGGCACGCCGGGGCCGGTGTCGGCGATCTCCACCAGCGCGGTGTCGTGCTCGCGGCGGGTTCGCACGGTCAGCGTGCCGGTGTCGCCCATGGCGTCCAGGGCGTTGTGGATGAGGTTGGTCCAGACCTGGTTCAGCTCGCCGGCGTAGGCGGGCACGGTGCCCAACTCGGGGTCGTAGTCGGTGGCCACGCTGATCCCCGGCGGGATCTTGCCGCGGAACATCGCCAGCGTGCTGTCGAGCAGTTCGCGCAGGTCCACGGTGCGGTAGGGGGCGCGGTCCATCTGGGAGTACTGCTTGGCCGAGGCCAGCAGCGAGGTGATGCGCCCGGTGGCGTCGGCGACCTCGTCCATCAGCTCGGCGATCTCCATGGTCTCGGCCAGCCAGCGCACCGCCGCGCCGACGTGGCCGGCGCCCACGGCCGCCCCGACCTCCTCCACCGCCGCGGCGTCGAGTCCGGCGCCCACCAGGGCGGGCGCGATGTCCCAGCCGTCCTCGACCCCGTGCTCCTCCAGGGCCTCGGCCAGCGCGTCCTCGGCGTCGGCGGCCTCCAGCGGACCGCGCTGGGGCGCCGCGCCGGCGCCGGCGGCGTAGCGGGCCTGCAACTCCACCAGGGCCAGCATCCCGGCGGGGTCGACCCCGGCGGCGGCCAGTTCGGCCAGGCGGCGCCGGGTGGATTCCACCCGGCCGCGCAGCTCGCCCACCGCCCGCGCCGCCGCGGCGGCCGGGTTGTTCAGCTCGTGGGTGAGGCCGGCGGTGATGGTGCCCAGCGCGGCCAGGCGCTGGCGGCGGTCGATCAGCTCGCGCTGGGCCAGGCCGCCCAGCCGCATGCCGTCCAGCAGGTGGACGGCCATGGGGAACCACTCGGCGATGATGTGGGCGAACCGCTCGGCCGGCAGCAGGAACATCCGCGAGGGCCGGGTGGCGCGCAGGGAGTGGCCGTAGGTGTCGGGTGCGCGGTCGCCCAGGTAGGCGGCGGTGGCCCCGGCGTAGACCCCGGGCTGGGAGGTGGGCGTGCGCCCGACCTCGCCGGTGGGGGTGTCGGTGACCATGACGACCTCGCCCTCCATGAGCACCGCGAAGGTGTCGGCGGGGTCGCCCTGGCGCACGATGTAGTCGCCCTCGGCGAAGGAGCGGACCTCGCCGTGGTCGGCGAGCCACCGCAACTGGTCGTCGTCGAGCCGCTCGAACAGGAACAGCCGCCGCAGTTCGTCGATCACGTCTTCTCCAGGTAGCGGTGGGCCAGGGACACGGCCATGGCGCCCTCGCCGACGGCGGAGGCGACCCTCTTGATGGACTCGGCGCGGACGTCGCCGGCCGCGAACACGCCCGGGACGCTGGTCTCCAGGAAGTAGGGCTGGCGGCGCAGCGGCCAGTTGCGCGGTCGCTCCCCCGAGGCCAGCAGGTCGGGGCCGGTGACCACGAACCCCTTGGCGTCGCGTTCGACGGTGTCGCCCAGCCAGTCGGTGCAGGGCTCGGCGCCGATGAAGGCGAACAGCCACTCGGCGGCGACGTCGGCGGTGCCCTCGGGGCCTTTCAGGGTGAGCCGCTGGAGGTGGCCCTCGCCGGCGCCGCCGACCACCTCGGTGCGGGTGCGCACCTCGATGTTGCCGATGGCGGCGATCTGCTCGATGAGGTAGTGGGACATGGACGCCTCCAGGCTCGCGCCGCGCACCAGCAGCACCACCCGGCGGGCGTAGCCCGACAGGTACACGGCGGCCTGGCCGGCGGAGTTGGCGCCGCCCACGATGTAGACGTCGCAGCCGGTGCAGGAGGGCGCCTCGGTGAGGGCGGCGCCGTAGAAGACCCCGCGCCCCACGAACTCGTCCACGCCGGGCGCGGGCAGCCGCCGGTAGGACACGCCGGTGGCCAGGATGACGGTGTGGGCCGAGACGCTCTCCTCGTCGGAGAAGCGCACCACCTTGGTGTTGCCGTGGACCTCCAGGCCGGTGACGGTGCGCGCGGTCAGCAGCTCGGCGTTGAACTTCAGCGCCTGGCGGCGGGCGCGGTCGGCCAGTTGGGCGCCGGAGACGCCGTCGGGGAAGCCGAGGTAGTTCTCGATGCGGGAGCTCTGCCCGGCCTGGCCGCCCGAGGCGTGCCGCTCCACCAGCACCGTCCGCAGCCCCTCGGAGGCGCCGTAGACGGCGGCGCCCAGCCCGCCGGGGCCGCCGCCCACCACGACCAAGTCGTAGAAGTCGGTGGAGGGTGTCGTGGACAGGCCCACCGCGGCGGCGAGTTCGGTCTCGGTGGGCGCGCTCAGCGCGGTGCCCTCGGCGGTGACCACCAGCGGCAGGCGCGGCGGGGCGTCGGAGGAGTCGGGATCGAGGCCGGCCCGCACGGCGGCGACGAGCTGCTCGCCCTCGGGGTCCTCGTCCAGCAGCCACTCATAGGGCACGTGGTTGCGGGCGAGGAAGTCGCGCACCCGGTAGGAGGGGGCCGACCAGCGGGCGCCGACCACGCGCAGCCGCCCGACCTCGGTGCGCTCGGTGCGCTGCCAGGCGTCGAGCTGGGCGTCGAGGACGGGGTAGAACTTCTCCTCGGGCGGGTCCCAGGGCTTGAGCAGGTAGTGGTCGAGGTCGACCACGTTGATGGCCTGGATGGCGGCGTCGGTGTCGGCGTAGGCGGTGAGCAGCACCCGCCGGGCGTAGGGGTAGAGGTCCATGGCCTGCTCCAGGAACTCCACGCCGTTCATCTGCGGCATGCGGTAGTCGGCGAGGATGGCCGCGACGTCGTCGCCGCGCAGCCGCATCTCGCGGACGGCCTCGATGCCCTGGCCGGCCGACTCCGCCCGCACGATCCGGTAGCCCTGGCCGTAGCGCCGGCGCAGGTCGCGCGCCACGCCGCGGGACACCCCCGGGTCGTCGTCGACGGTCACGATGACAGGCTTGCTCATGGCCGAAATCCCCGCTCCTCGGTGCCCGCGCCGCCGCCACCGGGGGGCGCTCGCCGCTCAGCATGGCACATCGCCGACTAAGCGGGCATAGCGTTCTCCCCCGGCGTAAGCGCGGCGTCGCCGCAGGTGGGGCGATGGGCGGGGAAACGGGGGCGGTGGTGCGGCGTTCGGGGCGGCGCCGGGTTCAGTTGGCGAGGTAGACGGCCTTCCGCAGCGGCTCGGCGCGCTCCAGGCTGCGCAGCATGAGGTCGGCGACGTCGGCGCGGGCCACCCGCATGCCGCGCGGGACGGTGCGGTCCACCGAGGTGCGGTAGGTGCCGGTGCGGGGCCGGTCCAGCAACTGGGGAGGGCGCACGATCGTCCAGTCCAGGCCGCTGGCCCGCACGGTCTGCTCCATGGCGAGCATGTCGGCGAAGCTGTCGCGCAGCACCCGCTGGAGGATCGGCTTGACGACGAAGCGGGTGAAGGGGCCGTCGCCCTCGGTGAACATGCCCGCGGCGCTGACCACCACCAGCCGGCGCACGTCGTGGGCGGCCATGGCGGCGGTGATGCTGCGGGCGCTCTGGGCGCAGACGGTGGCGGGGCCGGGACCCCGGTGGCCCAGGGCCGAGACCACGGCGTCGCGGCCGGCGATGAGCGGGCCGATGGCGTCGGGGTCCATGACGTCGGCCCGGGTGACGGTGAGGCCGGGGTGGGCGTAGGCCATGCGCGCGGGGTCGCGGACCACGGCGGTGACGCCGTGCCCGGCTTCGCACGCCTGCCGCGCGAACTGGGCGCCGACCCCGCCGGTGGCGCCGAACAGCGTGAACTTCATTTCCACTCCCATGTGCTCATGCGGTTTTGGTTAAGGGTCTTCGGGGCCCGCCAGGGGCCATCGGGTGGGCTGCCAGGGGACTGCTAGGTTGGTGAGTGCCCACTAACCACAGTGTGGGTGAGTACTTACTAACCTGTCAAGCGGGCGCCGCCGGGCAGGCATCGAGGCCAGCAGGCACCGCACAGGCACCGAGCAGGGAGGCACCGTGGAGACCCGCGACCGGATCGTGAACGCCGCCGCGCACGTCATGCGCACGCGGGGACTGGCCCGCTCCACCACCAAGGAGATCGCCAAGGCCGCCGGGTTCTCCGAGGCCACCCTCTACAAGCACTTCCGCGACAAGACCGACCTGTTCGTCGCGGTGCTGCGCGAGGGCCTGCCCAGCAACCTCCAGCCGCTGCTGGCCGGCCTGCCCGACCGTGTGGGGCAGGGATCGGTCCGCGCCACCCTGGAGGAGGTGGCGCGCGCGGCCATCGCCTTCTACACCGACACCTTCCCGATCGCCGCCTCGGTGTTCTCCGAGCCCACCCTCCTGGAGGCGCACCGCGCCGCGCTGCGCGAGCGCCGGGCGGGGCCGTCCGCCATCACCACCGCCCTGGCCCGCTACCTGGCCGCCGAGCGCGACGCCGGACGCCTGGCCCCCGACCTGGACCCGGAGTCGGCCGCCGACCTGCTCATCGGGGCCTGCCTCAACCACGCCTTCCTGGGCAAGTTCCCCGGCCCGCGCGACCGCGCCGAGGAGCCCGCCGAGCGGGTGGCCGCCGGATTCGTCCAGACCCTGCTCAAAGGGGCGGCCCCCCGGGCGGGGGCCGATGGCGCCGATCGCGAGTAGACCTATGGCGGAGGCGACCGGCCCGGGCCTGGTGATGTCCGCGCCCCCGCAACTCCCGTACCGGGCCGACTAGGGTGGGCAGCCCGCAACCGGAGAAGGGAACGGCACCCATGGCAGTACCCCCCACTCCCCCGGCGACCGGCGCCCCCGCCGGCCCCGACCTGGGCGAGGTGGTGGCCGAACGCGTGGTCGAGGCCGTCGCGGCCGACGGCACCCGCACACCCGTGCGCGTACGGCTCGGACGGCCGAGGCCCGACACCCATCCCGAGGGCACCGGCACGGACTGGTGCTGCCCCTGGCAGGTCGAGGGTCTGGGCGCCACCGAGACCGACTCCTCCTTCGGGGTCGACTCACTCCAGGCGCTGCTGCTGGGCGTCTACGGGCTGCGGCTGCGCCTGGAGGAGCGGGCGCGGCGCGCCGGGGTGCGGCTGGACTGGCTGGGCATGGCCGGCCTCGGGCTGACCCTCGAACCCGACCTGTCGGCCGTCGCGCCCGCCGGGGCACCACCCGCCGAGGCGCCCGCCGACTGACACCGGGAGGCGCGGCCCCGGCGGTTCATCCACCGGGGCACCGCGGGATCCGGTCTTGGCGCTCGCGGGGGTTTGGGCCCACACCCGCGCGGTCAGCGGCCGCGCGGGACCGGTGTGCGCCGCCGCGCGCCTCGCGGCGCGCACGCCCCGTGCGAGACCGCAGAAGGGCCACCGCCATGTCCGACTTCTCCCGTGCCCGCGTCGACGGCGACTCCCGTGCCGAGGGCGGCGACGCCAAGGACCGCCAACTCCAGGAGCGCCGCGACGACTCCGCCGGCGCGCTCACCACCAACACCGGGGTCCGGGTCGACGACACCGACAACTCGCTGACCGTGGGCGAACGCGGGCCGACACTGCTGGAGGACTTCCACTTCCGCGAGAAGATCACCCACTTCGACCACGAGCGGATCCCCGAGCGGGTGGTGCACGCGCGCGGCGCGGGCGCCTACGGCCACTTCCAGGTCTATGAGTCGTTGAGCCGCTACACCCGCGCCGACTTCCTGTGCGACCCAGCGCTGCGCACCCCGGTGTTCGTGCGGTTCTCGACGGTGGCGGGCTCGCGCGGCTCGGCCGACACCGTGCGCGACGTGCGGGGGTTCGCCACGAAGTTCTACACCCGCGAGGGCAATTACGACCTGGTCGGCAACAATATGCCGGTTTTCTTCATTCAGGACGGCATTAAATTTCCCGATTTCGTGCACGCGGTCAAGCCCGAGCCCGACAACGAGATCCCCCAGGCCCAGTCGGCGCACGACACCCTGTGGGACTTCGTCGGCCTCCAGCCCGAGACCCTGCACATGATGATGTGGCTGATGTCGGACCGCGCCATCCCACGCAGCTACCGGATGATGCAGGGCTTCGGCGTGCACACCTTCCGCCTGGTCAACGCGCGCGGCGAGGGCACGTTCGTCAAGTTCCACTGGAAGCCGCTGCTGGGCACCCACTCCCTGGTGTGGGACGAGACCCAGAAGATCGCCGGCAAGGACCCCGACTACAACCGGCGCGACCTGTGGGACGCCATCGAGCGGGGGCAGTACCCCGAGTACGAACTGGGCGTGCAACTGGTGCCGGAGTCCGACGAGTTCGCGTTCGACTTCGACCTGCTCGACGCCACCAAGATCATCCCCGAGGAGGTCGTCCCGGTCACCCCGGTCGGCAGGATGGTGCTGGACCGCAACCCCGACAACTTCTTCGCCGAGACCGAGCAGGTGGCCTTCCACACCGCCCACGTGGTGCCGGGCATCGACTTCACCAACGACCCGCTGTTGCAGGCCCGCAACTTCTCCTACCTGGACACCCAGCTCATCCGCCTGGGCGGCCCCAACTTCCAGCAGATCCCGGTGAACCGGCCGGTGGCCGAGGTCAGCAACAACCAGCGCGACGGCTACGGCCAGCAGAAGGTGCACCGGGGCCGCACCAGCTACTTCCCCAACTCGCTGGGCGCCGGCTGCCCCTTCCTGGGCGACAACCCCTACACCCACTACCAGGAGAAGGTGGAGGGCGCCAAGATCCGCAAGCGCAGCGAGAGCTTCAAGGAGCACTACAGCCAGGCCACCCTGTTCCTCAACAGCCTGGCCGACTGGGAGCGCGAGCACCTGGTGGCGGCGTTCCGGTTCGAGCTGGGCAAGTGCGAGGAGGTCGCCGTGCGCGAGCGGGTGGTCGAACGGCTCAACCACGTCGACCACGCGCTGGCCGTCGAGGTCGCCCAGGGGATCGGCGTCACCCCGCCCGCCCAGGAGGCCGTGCCCAACCACGGACGGTCCTCCCCCGCGCTCAGCCAGGCCAACACCGTGCTGGACTCCGTCCACTCGCGCCAGATCGCGGTGCTGGCCGCCGACGGGGTCAACGCCGGGGGCGTCGAGCGCTTCCGCGCGGCCATGGCCGAGCACGGCGCCCTGGTGGAGGTGCTGGCGCCCCACGACGGCGCGCTGACCACCGAGGACGGGGCGCGCCTGGCCGCCGACCGCGCCATGAACACCATGGCCTCGGTGCTCTACGACGCGGTGGTGGTGGCCGGCGGCGCATCGAGCGCCGCCACCCTGGCCACCGACGGCCTCGCGCTGTTCTTCGTGGCCGAGGCGTTCAAGCACGCCAAGCCGGTGGCCGCCCTGGACGAGGGCGTGGACGTACTCGTCCGCGCCCCGCTGCCGCAACTGCGCACCGCGCGGCCCGGCGACACCGGGGCGGTGGTGGACCAGGGCGTGGTCACCTGCCGGGGCGCCGGCGCCGCCGAACTGTACGGAGAGTTCCGCCGCATCCTGGCCGGCCACCGCGTGTGGGACCGCGAGGTCGCCTCGGTCCCCGCCTGAGGGGCAGGGGCGCCGCCCACCGCGTCGCGGACACGGGGACACGGCGGCGCCACCTGTGCCGACCACGCCACCCGCACCGGCCGCGCGGCCCCCGGGCGCCTACCAGGGGACCTCGCGGTCCTCGCCGAAGCAGCCGCCGGTGGGGCCGCCGTCGGGCAGGGTGGCCAGGCGCACCGCCACCTCCGCGCCCTGTGCGGCGGTGCGCGGCGCGGGCATCCCGGTGCCGCGCGTGAGGTCGGTGTCGCAGGCGCCGGGCGCGGCGGCGTTGACCAGGCCGCCGTGCCGGGCCAGCGCCTTGGCGTACTGCACGGTGACGGCGTTGAGCGCGGTCTTGGACGGGCCGTAGGCCAGGAAGCCCGGCAGCCGGGACAGGTAGTGGCCGGGGTCCCGGGCCTGGGTCAGGGAGCCGACGTCGCTGGAGAGGTTGACTACGCGGGCGGCCGGGGAGCGCACGAGCAGGTCCCAGACCGCCTCGGTGAGGGCGACGGCGCCGAAGACGTTGGTGTCGAAGACGTCGCGCACGACCGCCAGGTCGGCCGACCCGGGGGCCTGGGCGGCCGGGTCCCCGGCGATCCCGGCGTTGTTGACGAGCACGTCCAGGCGCCCGATCCGGTCGTCGATCCAGGCGCGGGCGGCGGCCACCGAGGCGGCGTCGGTGACGTCCAGCGGCACGGCGTAGGCGCTGCCGCCCGCGTCGCGGATCTCGGCGGCGGCGCGCTCGCCCGCCGCGGCGTCGCGGGCGCCCACGAGCACGGTCATGCCGCGCAGCGCCAACTGCTCGGCGATCTGCCGGCCGATCCCCCGGGTGGCGCCGCTGACGAGGGCGACGGGCGCGGTGCCGCCGGCGGGGGCGTGCTGGGCGTTCTCGGTGGTCTCGACGTTCTCGCTGGTCACGGTGGTCGCGGGGGTGTCGGTGGGGGCGGGCGCCGCGCCGTTCTCGGGGTTCGCGGTGCGGCCGCTGTCGCGGGGGGTGCGGGCGCCGGAGGCGCCGGTGGGAGTCGTCTCGCTCATGCCGCGACTCCACCAGGTGCCGTCCCGGCGGCGCCAACACCGCCTGGGTGGCCGTTGATACCGTGCGGGTATGGACGCTGCGGACGTGCGGGAGCTGCGCTACTTCGTGGCGGTCGCCGAGGAACTGCACTTCGGCCGGGCGGCCGAGCGCCTGGGCATCGCCCAGCCGCCGCTCTCCCGCGCCATCCAGCGCCTGGAGCGCCGCATGGGCGGGCCGCTGCTGGAGCGCGGCGGCAACCGCCGGGTGGAGCTGACCGAGGCCGGACTGGTGCTGCTGCACGAGGCGCGCACCGCCCTGGACGCGGTGGCGGCGGCCACCCGGCGCACCCGGCGGGCCGCCCGCCCCGGCGCCGCGCTGGTCCTGGCCGTGAAGCCGGGCGGCGACGGCGGCCTGCTCGGCGCGGTCCTGGCCGCCTACGAGGCCGAGCCCGGCCTCGCCCCCGTGGAGATCTCCGCCGCGCGGCCCGGCGAGTTGCCCGCGCGGGTGCGCGACGGCCGCGCCGACCTGGCGCTGGCGCACCTGCCCTTGGCCGACGCGCGCGGGCTGGAGACCGAGGAGCTGCTGGTGGAGCCGCAGGTGGCGATGCTGCCGCGCGGCCACCGCCTGGCCGGGCGCGAGCGGCTGAGCACGGCCGACCTGGCCGATGAGCCGCTGCCGCGCTGGACCCCGGAACCCGGCGCGGCGCCGGGCGGCGCCCCGGTCGCCGACATCGGCCACCTCATGCACCTGGTGTCGGTGGGCCGGATGATCGCGGTGGCCCCGGAGTCGGTGCGCGCCCACGCCTGGGGTGGAGTGGTGTGCGTACCGGTGACCGACGCCTCCCCGACCACCCTGGGTGTGGTGTGGTCGGCCGGGAGCCGCTCACGCGAGGTGGCCGCGTTCGTCGCCTGCGCGGTACGCGCCGCCGAACACCACCCGCACGCCGCCCCGGCGCTCACCCCCTAGAGCGTGCGCCGCCCGCTCTTATGGGTCGCTGAGGTGGGAGACGGGACAGACCGACGGCGGCAGGCGCTCGGGGCTGGCGGCCATCGGATCGCGCGCCAGTGGCCGATGCCCCCGACGAGGCGGCGACGGCGGCGGATGGTTCGCGCGGGTGGTCATCGGATCGCGCACCGGGGGTTGGTGTGAGCGTCGGGGCGCCGAAGGCGGCGGGTGGCTCGGGCGAGCTGGACCGGCTCGGGGGGCGGCCCCTGGTGATCGCGGTACCGGGGAACGGGCGCGGGGGCTTCTGGCCGCTGATCTCGCCGTTCCTCTGCGGTTGGGAGAGCCCCCCAATTCACAAACCGGACAAGCCGGACGCTGGGCGCCTGAAATTTCACATGGTGAGAAGAAAGTGGCCTCTTTCACCAGGAGATGCACCTACGGATCGCCACTGCGAAGCAAAGAGCACTTTCGTCACCGTTGAAAACGGGCATTGCACACAAAAAGGAATTGCGAGCACCTCGGCTGTCTCGCCATATGGACATATTCGCCCTCATGGGGTCACTTCGGCGCCGCCGCAGCCCATTTTACAAGAGACTAAAAGGTCAAATCACAAGGAAACGCCGCGCCGAGTCCCGACGAGATGCGGGTTCACTTCACCGCCCCTCCGCCGGGCCGCCGAGAGCGGAAACAGGCCATGGCCCCGCGCCGCGCCGCCACCCCGACCATCCGCCCTGCCGACCGGTGACCGCGGACCAGGACCCGCGCCCCGCCTCGGTGCCCCGTCTCCACCCTCACCATCCGCCCCGGATGGGGTGGTCGCGCTCCTGACGCCGTGCTTGTCCTCGGTGCCCCCTTGCCGCCCTTGAGCCCTGATGGGCTGATTGATGCCGCGACCTCCCAGCCGGTCGGCCGCTGACTTCCTACTCATCCCCCGCGCCCGCGCGGCCGTAGCGGCGGGCCAGGCGGGCGAACGCGTCCGCCAACTCGGGTGGGCCGACCACCTCCACGTCGGCGTCGAAGGCGCCTATGGCGGCGGCCAGGCCGACCCACGACCACGAACCCAGGACGAGTCGGCAGCGGTGGGGGCCCAGCGCCTCCACCACCCCGTCGCGGGCGTGGGGGGACACCGCCGCGGCGGGCAGGTCCAGGACCACCTCGCCGCGGCAGGGCCAGTCCGGAACGCCCTCCGCGCCGCCGCGGAACCGGGAGGCGACGAACGCGGCCACGTCGCCGCCGGGCACCTCGCGGGGGGCGAAGCGCGGACCGGTGGGGGTGCGCGGCGAGATCCGGTCGGCGCGAAACGTGCGCCAGTCCGCCCGGCCCAGGTCCCAGGCCACCAGGTACCAGCGCCCGCCCCACGTCACGAGGTGGTGGGGCTCCACCCGGCGCGGCGGGAGCGGCGGGAGCGGGTCGGCGCCGCCCTCGGCCCCACGGTCACCGCCACCCCCGCTCTCGCCTCCACCCCCGCCCCCGGCCGCCTCCGGCGGCGCGGCGGCGGCGTAGTCGAACCGCAGCACCTCGCGCGCGTGCACGGCGGTGCTGAGCGCCGTGAGCACCTCGCCGCGGACCCGGGTGCGGGGCGCGTCGCCGGGCGCCCCCACGGCGGTGACCTGGAGGGTGTCGACGCGGCGGCGCAGCCGGGCCGGCATCACCTGGCGGACGGTGGTCAGGGCGCGCGCCGCCGCCTCCCCGATGCCGGCCCCGGTGGCGGCGGCGGTCTGGAGCGCCACGGCCAGGGCCACGGCCTGCTCGTCGTCGAACAGCAGCGGGGGCAGGTGCGAGCCGGCGTCCAGCCGGTAGCCTCCGTCGGGACCCTTCACGGCCGCGATCGGGTAGCCCAGCTCGCGCAGCCGGTCCACGTCGCGGCGCACGGTGCGGGGGCTGACGTCCAACCGCTCGGCCAGCAGCGCCCCCGGCCAGTCCCGGCGCGCCTGGAGGAGGGAGAGCAGCGCCAGCAGTCGCGCGGAGGTCTTCGGCATGGCATCCATCATGCCCGCTGACGCGGACACTCCCTGGCCTCTTCTTCTGGCACCGTGGGGTGCGCACCGACAACGGCGCCCCCGCAGGTCGTGCCACCCGGACCGCCCCACCGCCGAGCCGCCGTCCCGCCCCCGCCCGCCTCCGCGCCTCCCCTCGGCGCGAACAGGAAGGAACCCGCACCGTGAGAACGCACCACCGCCGACGGGCCGGTGCCCGGTGACCGTCCTGGGCACCCGCGCCCTCAACCGCGCCACGCTCGCCCGCCAACTCCTGCTCGACCGCGCCGACCTGCCCGTCCTCGACGCCGTCGCCCACCTGTGCGGCTTGCAGGCCCAGGAGCCGCAGGAGCCGTTCACCGGACTGTGGTCGCGGCTGCGGGCGTTCGATCCGGCCCGCCTGTCGGACCTGCTCCGCAAGCGCGCCGTGGTGCGGATGCACCTGATGCGGCGCACCGTCCACCTCGTCACCGCCGCCGACGCCCTGGCGTGGCGTTCCCGCCACGACGCCATGCTGCGCCAGCGCGTCGTCGGGGTCTACCGTGACCAATTCGGCGGCCTCGACCTCGACGCGCTCGCCGCGGCAGGCCGCGACCTGCTGGCCGACGGCGAGCCGCGCACCCTGGCCGAGGTCGCCGCCGCGCTGGCCGACCGCTGGCCCCGACCGGGCCGCCGCCCCCTGGGCGAGCTGGTGGTCGCGGCCCTGGTCCCGGTGGTGCAGATCCCGCCGCGCGGGCTGTGGCGCGAGAAGGCCGGGGTGCGCAACGTCCTGCTCTCCTCATGGCTGGGCCGCGAGCCCGACCCGCCCGCCCCCGACGGCACCGACCCGGTCGGCGCCCACCTGGTCCGCCGCTACCTGGCCGCGTTCGGGCCGGCCGCAAGCGCCGACCTGCGCGCCTGGTGCGGGCTCGCCGGGCTGCCCGCCGCCGTCGCGGCGGTCCGGGACGAACTGGTGTCCTTCCGCGACGAGCGCGGCCGGGAACTGCTGGACCTGCCCGACGCCCCGCGCCCCGACCCCGACACCCCCGCCCCGGTGCGGTTCCTGCCGGCGTTCGACAACGCGCTGCTGGGCTACCACGACCGCGGCCGGATCGTCGACGACGCCCACCGGGGCCTGTCGGTGGCGGGCGCGCGCGTGCTCCTGCTGGACGGCCGGGTCGCCGCGACCTGGACGGTGGAGGAGGGCGCCGTGGCCGTGGCCCCGCTGCGGCGCCTGTCCCCCGCCGAGCGCGCCGCCGCGGCCGAGGAGGGCGCCGCGCTCGCGGCCTTCCTCAGCGACGGGGAGTCCGACCGCGTGCGCGTGCCGGCCGAGCCCGCCTGAGTCCGCCGGAACGCCGCTCAGGCGGACTCAGGACCGGCCGGTGACGTCGGGGACGTGGCCGCCCCCGTACTGGACCGGCGCCCGGGGGTCGGCGTCGGGGGCGCCGTGCCACTCGCACATCAGCACGGTGGCGTCGTCGTTGAGCCGGCCGTCGTGGTGGGCCAGCACGGCGGCCACCAGGCGGCGCAGGGTCTCGGGCGCGGCCAGCCCGTCGGCCTGGTGGCGGATGACGAAGTTGACGAAGCGCTCGCGCCCGAACTCCCGCCCCCGCGCGTCGCGGGCCTCGGTGATGCCGTCGGTGTAGAGCAGCAGGCGGTCGCCGGGCTCCAGGTGCTCCCGGCACAGCACGGCGGGCAGCCCCAAATCGGTGCCCATCGGATGGGTGGGCTCGCACGGCAGGCCGGTGATCCAGCGCCCGGCGCGGACCAGGATGGGCGGCGGGTGGCCGCAGCTCAGCCAGGTCAGCACGCCGGTGCGCAGGTCGAGCTCGGCGAGCACGGCGGTGGCGTAGCGGGACCCCTCGAACTGCTCCAGCAGCGTGGCCTCCACGGCGTCGCGGATGCGGACCGGGCCGCCGCCCTCGCGCCGCTGCCGGCGGCAGGAGGCCAGGGCGAGGTTGGCGGTGAGGCCGGCCGAGGTGTCGTGGCCCATGGCGTCGAAGAGGGCGAGGTGGACGGTGTCGCCGGCCAGGGCGTAGTCGTAGGCGTCGCCGGCGGTGGCGTAGGCGGGTTCCATCGCCGCCGCGATGGTGACCCGCTTGTCGGCGAACGTGCGCGGCGGCATGAGCGTCCACTGCATCTCCGCGGAGACCGACATGGAGCGGAGCCGGGTCAGCCGCGCGTGGGAGTCGCTGTGCGGCCGCTTGGACACCACAAGCATGCCCACCAGCGAGGCGAGGTCCTCCATCGCCGCCCAGGTGGGGTCGTCGGGCTCCTCGGCGGTGCTCACGTGCAGCACGCCCAGGCGTTCGGTGCCGTCCAGGATCGGCAGCCAGTGCTGCACCCGCCCCTCCCCCGGCGCCGAGTGCGCCTGGGCGGCGCGGAATACGCGGCCGGGCAGGGTGGTGTCGATGCGCGCCTCCTGGCCGCCGTCGCCGGCGTCGTCGCCCCGGCCGGTGGCCTCGCGCAGCGTCTCCTCCTGCATGTCGGCCAGCAGGATGCGGACGTCGGCGAGGCCGGCGGCCGCGGCGGCGCTGGTGACCAGTCCCGGCAGCTCCTCGAAAACGCTCAGGTGGCTGTTGCGCAGCAGGGTGTGCAGCAGGCGGGCGGAGTCCTCGATCGAGACCATGGGCGGTGACCTGTCGTGCGGGCGGCGGGGCCGCCGCACC
This sequence comes from Streptomonospora mangrovi, assembly GCF_027604915.1. Classification (GTDB taxonomy): domain Bacteria; phylum Actinomycetota; class Actinomycetes; order Streptosporangiales; family Streptosporangiaceae; genus Streptomonospora; species Streptomonospora mangrovi. The sequence goes on along the minus strand of NZ_JAJAQC010000004.1, from coordinate 21,505 downwards.
GCCCCCGCCGGGCCACCGCGCCGGCCGGCGGTGCCCGGGGGCGGGGCGGCGGCCCCGGAGGTGAACGTGCTGCTCCGGCTACCCACGCCGGAGCGGTCGATGCGGCGTTCGCCCGGCGCCTCGCTCAGGACAGGTCGAGCACCGCCTTGCCGTGCAGGCGGCGCTCGACCAGCGCGCCGACCGCCTCGGCGGCCCGCTCCCAGCCGCCCCGCCAGGAGACGGCGGGGTCCAGTTCGCCGGCGGCGACCCGCTCGGCCAGCCACGTCAGGTCGGGCGCCAGGTCGGACTCGCCCAGCAGGTAGAACGTGGTGACGGAGCGGTTGTGGCGGCCCTCGGTGGCCAGCAGTGCCTCGATGGGGAACACCACGGGCTCGCCGGTGCTGTGGCCCACCGACACGAGCGTGCCGTCCGCCGCCAGGCGCTCGAACGCCGCCACCATCTGGGGGCCGCCCACCAGGTCGATCACGCCGTCGACCTGCCCGCCGTAGGCGCCCGGACCCCGCACCACCTCGTGGGCGCCCAGGGCGCGCAGCCCCGCGCCGTGGGTGTCGGGGTCGCCGGTGGAGGCGACCACGTGCGCGCCGGCCCGGCGGGCGAGCTGCACGGCGTAGCGGCCCGCGCCGCCGGTGGCGCCGGTGATCAAGACGCGGGCGCCCAGCAGCGGGCCGAGCCGGCGCAGGGCGCGCAGGGCGCTGGTGGCGGCGACGGGGACGGTGGACACCGCGCCGAGGTCGGCGCCGCCGGGCACGGTTCCCAGGAGGGCGGTGTCCACCGCGCGCAGCTCGGCCCACCCGCCGTCGAGTCCCAGGGTGACCACGGGGGTGCCTTCGGCGGGGCCGGAGCCGTCGGCGGCGGCGCGCTCCACCACCCCCGCCGCGTCCCAGCCCAGGACGCTGCCCTCGGGCGCCCCGGCGATGCCGGTGCTGACCTCGCCGAAGTTCAGCGACGTGGCCGCCACCCGGACCAGCGCCTGGTGCGGGGCGGGGTCGGGGGCCGGGGCCTCGCCCGGCCGCAGGCCGCCGGGGGCGGAGTGGTCGATGAGCAGTGCGCGCATGGCGGACCTTTTTCTGCGTTGGATGGGTAGACGGTGCGGACGCCCGGAGCGGGCGCCACCCGGACGACTTTGCCACTAAGTGGCATAAACCTACAAGAGGCAAAAGCGCTCCGAGTACACTCCTCTGCGTGACCCCATCTCCGCCCCCGGCCGCCGCCCCGCCCTCCGGCCTGCCGCTGCGCGAACGCAAGAAGCTGCGCACCCGGCACGCCCTCATCGACACCGCGCTGCGGATGTTCACCGAGCGGGGCTTCGACGGCGCCACCCTGGACGAGTTGTGCGACGCGGTGGAGGTGTCCAAGCGCACCTTCTTCCGCACCTTCGCCAGCAAGGAGGACGTCGCCATGGCGCCGGCCGAGGACATGTGGCGGGCCTTCGCCGACCGCCTGGCCGGCCGCGACCTCGGCGGGCGGCCGGTGGCGGCCGAACTCCGGGCCGTGCTGCGCGAAACCGTGGCGGCCATGCCCGACGAGGGGTGGGAGCACCGCATGCTGCTCAGCCGCAGGCTCGCGGCGGCAACGCCGTCCATGGACGCCCACGGCCTGCACTTCTGCAACCGCACCAGCGCGCGGATCGTGGCCGACCTGCACCGCCGCCTCGACGTGGACCCCGCCGACCCCCGGCCGCGCCTGGCCATCGACCTGGTGGTCGCGGCCTGGCACCACGCGCTGGAGACCTGGACCGCCCAGGAGGGCGGCCACACCCGCGGCGCCCTCGCCGCCCGGTTGGACGCCGCCTTCGACGCCCTGCCCGGCGCGCTCTCCTTCGCCGCCCCCGCCCGCGCCGACTCCCCCCCGCCCGCCGAATCCACCGGCTGACCGCCGGCCCGCCGCACGGCCGCGTGGCCTGTGTCACTCCGCGGCCGCTGCGCCGGGCATCGGCGCAGGTCGCGGGCGCGGCCCCCGCCGACCCGGCGGGCGCGGGCCGTGCGCCGCGTTTGCCGGGAGGGGGCGGGGTAGCGCGACCCGCACCGGCCCCGCCCCGGCGCGGGCGCCGGGCACATCCCCTGACCCCCGCCCTCGGAGGCCCCCGTGACGCGCCAGCCGCTGCCCGCCCACCCCTACGCGCCGCACACCCGCGTCCACGATGTCGGCGAGACCGACCGCGGCGCCATGGTCCGCGGCACCGCCAGCGTGCTGGACGCCACCCCCAGCGGCGACGGCACCTACCGCTACCTGGTGCGCCTGGACGCCGACGACCGCCACGAGGAGTGGCCGTCCTACTTCACCATCCCCGCCGGGACCTGGGCGAGCGCGGCGGCTGCCGGCGCCCACGCCGCACCCGCACCGGCCCGCTAGCCCGCCGCCCCGGCGCCCCCGCCGCCGGGGCGCGCGCTCAGCGGAACAGGGCGGCGTTGTCGGCGGCCCACTCGGCGAAGGCGCGGGGGCGCCGGCCCAAGACGCGCTCCACGTCGGGGCTGACGCGGACCTCCTCGGGCGTGGGCTCGCCCAGCACGGACAGGGTGGCCGCCACGACCGGGGCTGGCATGAAGCCCAGCATCCGCTCGCGGGCCTGCTCCCGGCTCAACTCCACGAAGCGCACCGGTTCGCCCAGCGCCGCGCCGATCGCCGCCGCCTGGCCGCGCGGCGAGACGGGTTCGGGGCCGGTGAGCACGTAGGTGGCGCCGGCGTGGCCCTCGCCGGTCAGCGCCTCGGCGGCCATGGCGGCGATGTCGGCGGGGTCCACGGTGGGCAGCGCGACGTCGCCGAAGGGCGCGGCCACCGTCCGCTCGGCCCGCACGCCCGGCGCCCACTGCCCGGCGTTGGAGTGGAACCCGCCCGGCCGCAGCACCGTCCACTCCACTCCGGCCGCCCGCACGGCGTCCTCGATGTCGGAGGGGTGGCGGCCGGTGCCGACGCCCTGGGACGACAGCAGCACCACCCGGCCCACCCCGGCGGCCCGGGCCGCCGCCAGGACGCCCGCCACCCCGGCCCCGCCCAGCGGCAGCACCGAGGCGGCCGTCAGCAGGAACAGCGCCGAGGCCCCCGCCAGGGCGGGCGCCAGCACCTCGGGCGCGTCAGGGGCGGTCAGATCGGCGCGCAGTGTGGTGACGCCGGGCGCGGACCCCGCGTCCCCGGGGCCGCGCGACACCGCCGTCACCCGCTCGCCCGCCTCGGCCAGCGCCCGCACCAGCGGCCGCCCCACGTTGCCGGTGGCTCCGGTCACCACGATCATGTCCCGCTCCTCGCCTACGCCCGCGGTGTTTCCGCGGGGGTCGCCAGGAGGCTACATTCGGCGGGATAGTAGGTTCCTAGAAGAAAGTATTGGGAAATGGGGGGCACTGTGAGCGAGACCACCGTCGGGCGGCGGCCCGCCGCGCCGGCCGACCCCGCCGCGGCCTGCCCGATCGCGCCCGTGGTCGACATCGTCTTCAGCCGCTGGACCACGCCCATCCTGTGGTGCCTGCACCGCTTCGGTCGGCAGCGGTTCGTGGAGCTGCACCGCCGCATCCCCGCCGTCACGCCCAAGGTGCTCACCCAGCGGCTGCGCCAGCTCGAACGCGACGGCCTGGTCGTCCGCACCTACCACCCCGAGGTCCCTCCGCGCGTGGAGTATGAGATCAGCGACCTGGGACTCAGCCTGGCGCCGCTGTTCGCCGGCCTCGCCCACTGGGCCGCCGACAACCTGGACCGGGTCGAGGACGCCCGCCGCGCCTACGACGCGACCGAGCACCGGCCCGCCCGCCGGGGCTGAGCGTGGCCGCGCCCGCACGCGAGCGCGCCGAAGAGCTGCGCGCCCGCTCCCGCCGGCTGGTCGCCCACGACACCCGCCGCGGCGGCGACGCCGTCGCCGGCGCGGCCCTGGCCGCGTGGCGCTGCGCGCGCCGCCCGGGACCTCCGGCGCCCGCCCGCGTGGAGCGCGATTTGGCCGCCGCGCGCGCCGAGGCGGCCGAGGTGGCCGGATGGGTGCTGTTCGACGCCGGCCACCCGGGCGCCCGCCTGGCCACGCGCGAGGCCCACGCGCTGGCGGCCGAGGCCGGCGACTCCGCCATGGCCGCGTTCGCGCTGACCAACCTGGCGCTCCAGGAGCTGGAGGCCGGGCGCGCCGGCGCGGCCCGCGCGGCCGCCGCCGAACTCCTGGAGCGGCCCCGGCTGCCGGGGCGCACCGCCCTGCTCGCGCGGGTGCGGCTGGCCCGCGCGCTGGCGCGCGGCGGTTCTACCGGCGCGGCGCTGGCGGCCCTGGGCCGGGCCGAGGCGGCGCTGGAGGACTCCCGCACCGCCCGCGACCCGGCGTGGACGTGGTGGGTGGACGAGGGCGAGGTGCTGGGCCACCGCGGGCTGGTCCTGCTGGCGCTGGGGCGCCCGGGCGCGGCCCTGGAGGCGCTGCTGGGCGCGGCCGAGACGGTGGCGGCCCAGCCCGCCGGTGCGCGCGGCGCCCTGTTCCACCGCGTTTCGGCGGTGGGCGCCGCGGCGGCGGCCCGCGCCTGGCCCGAGTGCGCCGCCGCGCTGGCGGGGCTGCCCGAGGCGGCGGCCGGTGTGGAGTCGGCCCGCAACCGCCGCCGGCTGCGCACCGCGCTGCTGCGGGTGGAACGCGCGCCCGGCGCGCCCGCGCCGCTGGTGGAGCTGGCCCGCCACACCGCGCGGCGCCTGCCCCGCGCCGCGCGCCCGGCCGGACCGGCTCAGCCGCCCCAGTCGCCGCGGCCGGACCGGGCCGCTCAGGCGGCTCAGGCGGAGTCGCCCCGCCGGTAGTGGCGCGCCATCTCCTCGGTGTCGAAGGCGGAGTCGGGCACCTCGTTGAGGCTGTACCAGTTGCCCCACGGGTCGCGGAAGACCGCCTCGACGCCGTAGGGGACCTCGTGCGGCTCCTGGACGAACTCCACGCCCCGGGCGGTGTACTCGGCGTAGGTGGCGCGGCAGTCGTCGGTGTTCCACGCGCCGCCGCTGAGCGCGCCCCGGGCCAGCAGGTCGCGGATGGCGGCGGCGGTCTCCTCGTCGTGCATCGGCGAGCCGGGCACGGTGAGGCTGAGCTGGAAGCGCGGGTCGGCCGGCGGCCCCACGGTCAGCCACCGCATGCCGTTGTCCATCGTGAGGTCGAAGCGCTCCTCGAAGCCCAGCCGGTCGATGAAGAACCGCTTGGCCTCGTCGTGGTCGAGCACGTAGACGCCGGCCACGCCCAATCTGGTGATCATGTCCTGCTCCCTGGTTCGGCTTGTCGAAACGGTGCGGTCTGCGGGCCGGTGCAGGGGGCGGGAGGGACGAGAGGGGCGGGAGGAGGCGCGGACCCGGGCGGGGAGGCCGCCGGGCGCGCCGGGCGCCGTGTGCCCAATCTACCCGCGCGGGGCGGCGGCGGGCGGGCGCGACGTGCCGGGGGCCAGGCCCCGGCGCGGGCCGGCTAGGAGGTGTCGGCGCCGACCTCCAGTTCGCACCAGACGGTGTGGCCGCGCGGGTGGGGCGGCGCGGTGGAGCCGCAGTTGCCACCGCACAGGGCGAACACGAAGCCCAGCCCCCGACCGTTCTCGGCGGCGGGGTCGTCCAGGGCGATGCCGTTGATGCGCGGCACGCTGGGGCGCCCCGGGCGCGGCCCCATGTCGCGGACCTCCAGGCACACCCCGGCCGGCGCCTGCCACAGGGAGGCGGTGAACACCCCGCCGGGCAGGCCCGAGCGGGAGTGGCGCACCGCGTTGGTGCCGATCTCGCTGGCGCACACCAGCAGGTCGTCGATCAGGCCGGACGGGTAGGCGTAGGGCCCGCGCCGCAGGTGCTGGGCCACCCAGTCGCGCATGACGCCCACGCTGGCGGGCTGGCCGGCGAAGGTGAGCTGGTGGTCGGGGTCGCGCCGCCGAGCGCCCGGACAGGACGGGTCAGGGCTGGCGGTGATGTGGTGCACGAGACGACTCCCCGAATCCCGCAAGGTGGTGGAAGCGGCTGTGACCGGGCGCTCCCGACCCGGTCAGCGCACTTTCGCGCTGGCGCCGCATGTCCGGTTTTGCATCCCGGCCCGGCGGCGCCTCGCTACGCTTCCAATATCACTCACGCGTGTATGGCGTGCAAGCTGTATTAAAGAACCCGTTGGAAAAGCACAAGTGCGAATACCTTTTCGTCCCCTCATTTCGCCGTGTTTCGGAGGTGCCCCGTGCCACGCAACAGCCCCACCGCCGCGCGCCGGAGCCTGGCACGGTTCCTCCGTGAGCGCCGCCGCGCGGCGGGCATCCCGCGCGAGCGCGTGGGCCAGTACGTCGGCAAGAACCCGGTTACCATCACCCGCCTGGAGAACGCCGAGGTGCGGGCCGAGGTCGGCACCGTGGCGATGCTGCTCGAACTCTACGAGGTGCCCCCGGAGGACCGCGGCTACTTCATCGACCTGGCCCGCTCGGCGCGGCGGCGGGGGTGGTGGCAGCGCTACTCCAAGGACATGCCCTCGTGGTTCAGCGTCTACGTCGGCCTGGAGGCCGAGGCGTCGCAGATGTGCGTCTACGAGGTCGAGCAGGTCCCCGACCTGCTCCAGACCCCCGAGTACAGCCGCGCGCTGATCGAGAGCGAGCCCGCCCCGCGCCCGGAGGAGGCGGTGTTCCGCCGGGTGGACGTGCGCCAGCGGCGCCAGCACCGGGTGTGGGAGGAGGACCCCGTGCGGCTGCGCGCGATCATGGGCGAGGGCGCCCTGTACCGCAGCGTCGGCGGCGACGAGGTCATGCGCGCCCAGTTGCGCCACCTGCTGCGGGCCGCCGACCTGGCCAACGTGACACTCCAGGTCTTACCGTTCGCGGCCGGGGCCCACGCCGGCACCGACGGCGCGTTCGTCATGCTGCGCTTCCCCGACCCGCGCGACCGCGACCTGGCCTACGTGGAGTACCGCACCGGTGCGGTGTACCTGGAGGAGCCCGAGGAACTGGAATCCTACGACCTGCTTTTCGACGACCTGACCGTAAAGGCGCTCGACCCCCTCCGCTCGGCCGAACTCATCGAGGGCGTCCTCTCCGACATTCCGCGCTCACCCTGAAAGCGACGAAAATGCGCTGAAAACGACGCGTTGCGGTTCTACGCGCCGTCCAGCCTTTTCCTGACCCTGTGGGCTGGTTTCGGGAATTGACGGCGAATTCGCCGTGGTGCCCCGAAGCTCCGGTTTCGCCCGGTCCCCGGGGCCGGTCCCCCTCCGCCCGGCGCGGACGCGGGGACCGGCCCCGGGGGCGCGGCGCCCCGGCCGCCCCCGGTGGGTTAACCTCAAGGGCCGTTGAGGTCGATGGGGAGGGATGCGTGATGCCCACCGCCACCCAGGCGTCGTGGAAGTCCAAGGAACTGACCGTTGGCCAGGTCGCCGAGCGCAGCGGCGTGGCCGTGTCCGCGCTGCACTTCTACGAGCGCAAGGGCTTGATCACCAGCCGCCGCACGGCGGGCAACCAGCGCCGCTACCGCCGCGACACGCTGCGGCGGGTGGCGTTCATCCGCACCGCCCAGCGCGTGGGGATCCCGCTGAGTGAGATCCGCGAGGCGCTGGAGTGCCTGCCCGACAACCGCACGCCCACCCGCGAGGACTGGGCGCGGCTGTCGGAGCGCTGGCGCGACGAGTTGCAGGACCGCATCCTGCAACTGGAGCGGCTGCGCGACAACCTCACCGACTGCATCGGCTGCGGCTGCCTGTCGCTGGAGCGCTGCGCGCTGTCCAACCCCTACGACCAACTCGCCCAGGACGGCCCCGGTCCGCGCCGCCTGCTCACCCCGCGCGGCTGCTCGGGGATCGGCGCGGAGTGCGGCGGCTAGCCGGGCGCTCGCCCTGGCCGGCGGCGGCGGACGGGGAGACGGCGGGGGACCGCTGCGACCGGGGCGCCGCGACACCGATGAGTGCCGATGACTGGCGTGTCCGGGCTCGCGAACAAGCCGCCCACGCCGGCCATCCGACCCGCGACCCGGTGAGCGCTGCCGACGCCGCCCTGGTCGCCCGCCTCGACCGCCGGCGGGCACGTCGATGACCGCCCGCCCCCTCAGCCGCGTCCGCGCAGGGGCTCCAGTTCGGCGGGGTCGGTGAGACGGCGCAGCGCGCGCGGGCCGGGGCCCGGGGCCGGGGTGAACACCCGCACCATGGCCCCGCCCTCCACCACCGCGGCGGCCACCCAGGAGCGGTCGGTGGTGAGCACGGCGCAGGGGTGGTCGCGGCCCTCGACGGCCAGTGTCTGCTCCGACCACCGCGCGTCCTCGCCCAGGGTGAAGGACTGCGCGGCCAGGGGGTCGCGGGCGCGCCGCTCCATAAGGTCGCGTTCGGCGCAGAAGGCGCGCAGGTCGCGCTCGGCGGGCGGTTCGGCGCGCTCCCACAGCCGCGTGGCGATCTCCAGGTCGGGGCCGAGGTCGGCGCCCTCGGGCGTGGACCCGAAGTCCACGACAGCCTTGAGCAGCCGCCCGCCGCCCGGCTCCAGGGTGGTGGAGCTGACGCGCCCCCGGCGGGGCTCGTCCACGGGCGCGTACAGCGGCACCCCCGCCAGGATGTGGGCCAGGCCCGCTCCCTCGTCCACGCGCCGCCGCCTCTCCCCTCGCGGGCGCGCCCCCCGCGCGCCTCGGACCTGGCCCCGATCCTAGAGGCCTGGCCGCCGGACGGTGCCCGGAAGCGCCGCCGTGGGCGGTGGACCCGTCCCGCCGCGCACCAACCCTTCCAATGATCATTGTCATGGTCTACGCTCGGGCACCACTACTGAACTCACCGGTAACCTCCGAGCGAGTCGAGGCCCCCATGAGCACCCTCCGTCCCTCCTCCCGCCCCACCTCCAGCGATCCCCGCGCCCCCTCCGGCCGCCGCCCCCGAACCACCCTCCGGGAGGCGAGATGACCGCCGCCCCGCGCCGCACCACCGTCCTCTCCCCCGACGGCACCCGCATCAACGTCGAGACCCACGGCCCCGAGGACGCCCCCGCTATCGTCCTCAGCCACGGCTGGACCTGCTCCACCCACTTCTGGCGGCCCGTGGTCGAGCACCTGGGCGCCGACCACCGCGTCATCTGCTACGACCAGCGCGGCCACGGCGCCAGCTCCCACCCCGCCCGCCACGGCTACAGCGTCGCCGCCCTCGCCGACGACCTGTGCGCCGTGCTGGAGGCCGTCCTCGCTCCCGAGGAGCGCGCGGTGGTGGGCGGCCACAGCATGGGCGCCATGACCGTGATGGCCGCCGCCGACCGGCCCCGGTTCGCCCGCCGCGCCGCCGCCGTCCTGCTGGCCAGCACCGGCAGCACCGCACTGCCCGGCTCCTCGCGCGTGCTGCCCGGTGCCGCCCGCTTCCCCCGCCTGGGCGCCGCCGCCCACCGGCTGCTGCTGGGCTCCACGCTGCCCCTGGGGCCGCTGACCCCGCTGACCCGCGCGGCCCTGCACTACGTCACGATGGCCCCCGACGCCGACCCCGCGATGGTCGACTACTGCGTGCGCATCGTGCACGGCTGCGCCCGGCTGCCGCGCGGGCGCTGGGGCCGGGTGCTGGCCCACCTGGAACTGGACCGGGGCCTGGCGCACCTGGAGATGCCCTCGGTGGTGCTGGCCGGAACCCGCGACCGCCTCACCCCCATCGCCCAGGCCCGCCACATCCGCGACCTGCTGCCCAACTGCGAGCGGTTTATCGAGGTCGCGGGCGCCGGCCATATGACACCGTTGGAGGCGCCGGAGACGGTGGCCGGGGCGCTGGCCGACCTCGCAGCCGCCCACCTGCGCACACCCGTCGCCCATCGGGAGGAGACCGCATGACCCGCCGCTATCCGCGCCTGGCCGGCCGCACCGCCGTGATCACCGGCGCCGCGCGCGGGGTGGGCGCGCTGCTGGCGCGCCGCCTGGCCGACCAGGGCGTGCGCACCGCCCTGGTGGGGCTGGAGCCCGACGAACTGGCCGCCACCGCCAAGGACTGCGGCGCCGAGTCCGACTGGTGGCAGGCCGACGTCACCGACGCCGCCGCCCTGGAGGCGGCCGCGGCCGCGATCACCGAGCGCTACGGCCGCATCGACATCGTCGTGGCCAACGCCGGGATCGCCACCGGCGGCCCCTTCGCCCACACCCGGGCCGCGTCCTTCGACCGCGTCATCGAGGTCAACCTACTCGGCAGCATCGCCACCGCGCGCGCGTTCCTGCCGGCGCTGCTGGAGAGCCGGGGCTACCTGCTCCAGATCGCCTCGCTGGCGGCGATCACCCCGGCGCCGCTGATGGCCGCCTACTGCGCGAGCAAGTCGGGGGTGGAGGCGTTCGCGCACTGCCTGCGCCCCGAGGTCGCCTACAAGGGCGTCGACGTGGGCGTGGCCTACCTGACCTGGACCGACACCGACATGGTGCGCGGGGCCGACGCCGACGACGAGCTGCGCGAGATGCGCTCGCGGCTGCCCTGGCCGCTCAACCGCACCTTCCCCCTGGAGCCGGCGGTGGACCACATCGTGGCCGGGATCGCGCGCCGCCGCGCCCATGTCTACGGCCAGCCGTGGCTGCGCGCGCTGCAAGGGGTGCGCGGGGCGCTGCCGGGGTTCATCGGCGCGTTCGGGCCGCGCGAGATCAGCCGGCTGGACGCCCGGCTGGAGGCCACCCGCGACCGGCGCGCCGCGGCGGTGGGCGCGGGCGGGGCGGCCGACCAGCGGGCCCGCGCCGCCCGCGCGCCCGAGGGAGCCGGCGACGCCGGGAGCGTCGACAGCGCCGAGGCCGCGCCGCGCTAGCGTGCGGAAGGCCGACGCGCGGACGGTTGGTGTGCCCGCCCCGCCCGGGACGGGCGCACCAACCCACGTGACGTGGGGCTGGGGCTCAGGCCCGGCCGCGCGGGCGGTAGGGCTTGGGGAGCTTGAGCCCGCGCTCCTGCATCACCGTGCGCAGCCGGTCGGGGTAGTCGGTGATCAGCCCGTCCACCCCGGTGTCCAGCACGGCGTGCATGGTTGCGGGGTCGTTGACGGTCCAGGGCACCACCTCGATGCCGCGGCGGTGGGCGCGGGCCACCATGGCGGCGTCCACGTAGAGCCGGTAGTCGGGATCGCCCACCGTGCCGTTCTGCGGGAACCCGTGCACCGGGGAGAAGGCGTCGGCGCCGAAGGAGTCGACCGCGGCGACCGGGTCGCCGTCGAAGTCGTCGATGTCGATGCCGCCCAGCCAGGGCGAGGCGCCGGGCTGCCCGGTCTGGAGGAAGTCGTGGTTGGTCAGCGCCACGATCGGCAGCCGCGGCTCCACCTCGCGCACCCGCATCAGCGCGCCCCAGTCGAAGCTCTGGACGGTGGCCTGGCGCAGCAGCCGCGCCCGGCGGATCTCGGCCACCACCACTTGGACGAACTCCTCGCGCGGCGCGGTCTCGTGCGGGGCGCCCGCCTCGACCTTGGTCTCGATGTTGAGCCCCACCCCGTGGGCGCGGTAGCGGTGCACCAGGTCGAACACCTCGCGCAGCAGCGGCATGCGCTCGCCGGGGGCGGCCCGCTGGCCGGGGTACTCCGGCAGGGTCTGGGAGCCGCAGTCCAGGGTGCGCACCTGCGCCAGCGTCAGGTCCTTGATGTAGGAGCCGACGTAGGGGTACTGGGGGTCGCCGGGGGTGACGGGCTGGGTGTCGCGGCACTTGCGGTCGCTGATGCGGCGGTCGTGGGTGACCACGGCCTCGCCGTCGCGGGTGATCTGGACGTCGAGTTCGAGCGTGCTCACGCCCAGTTCCAGGGCGTTGGCGAAGGCGGGCAGGGTGCTCTCCACGACCAGGCCGAGGCCGCCGCGGTGGGCCTGGAGGTCGAAGGAGCGGCCGGGGCGGTGGCGGTCGTGGTCGCGGCCGTCGGTGGTGTCGGCGGCGGCGGGGGTGAGCGAGGCGGCGGCCAGCCCGGCCGCCACCAGCAGGGTGGTGAGGGAGCGCAGGAGCATGCGCCCCATCGTGGTGCGCGTGCGCGGCGGGGGGCCGGGGCGCCGGTGAAGGGCGCGCTAAGGCTGGTTGAACCGATCCGCGGGGCCACGTCCGGCGGGGGGCGACCGCCACCGGATCCGCTTGGCACCGGCACCCCCGGGGGTGAGCGGTCGAGGTCCACCGCCGCCTAGGCCGGCGGATCATCCGGCGGCATGAAGCTCACTTCTCGTCGTCGTCGGCGTCCATGTCGGCGTGCAGCGCCGCGATGGCCTCGGGGCGGATGGCGAGCATGTCCCTGCGGGCCTGCTCGGCCACCGCCTCCCGGGACCGGCGCAGATGCTCGGCGGCCGCTGCCTCGTTCGGCGCGGCGGCGGCCTCGCGCTGGGCCTGGGCGGCGGCCGTGCCCAGGCGACGCAGTACGCCGAGGACCGTCTCCTTGTCGGCGGGGGTGTAGCCCGGGGTGGGGGGCGTCGGCTCGGACATGCTCGCTCCTTGTACTCGTCGTCGGCGGCGGTGCCCGCCACGGTGCGGCCGCCGGGCGGCGCGTGCACCCGGACGCCCGACCACGGCCGCCGAGCCGGATATGTGGCCGCCCTGATCGAAAGCGTGTTCGCCGGCTGGGGGAACACTACCGGGAGCGTAGGACACGCTGAACCCCTTGCGCGGGACGGACTCCGGCGTTCGGCGATCGACCGTTTTCCGCACGCTTCGGGCGCCCAGCCGCCCTCCTCAGGGGCGGTAGCGCATGGGGTGGTCGGCCGGCACCTCCACCACGCAGATCTTGACGCCATCCGGATCGGCGATCCACATCTCCAGCAGCCCCCAGGGCTCGCGCTGGGGCGAGCGCAGGATGGGCGCGCCGCGCTCGGCCAGCTCCGCGTGGGCCTGGGCGATGTCGGGCACCTGGAGCCACAGCCGCAGCGCGGCGGGGTCGGCGGCGGGCTCGCCGGTGCCCGAGACCTCCAGGAAGCCCCCGCCCAGGAAGAACACCGTGCCGTGGTCGGGCGGGGTGCCGAACTCGCGGAAGACGGCGAGGCCGAGCACGTCGCGGTAGAAGGCGCGGCTGGCGGCGAGGTCGCGGGGGTGCAGCAGGACGCGGCTGCTGAGGACGTTCACCATGGTCGGATCCATGCCCCGGCGCCGCCCGGGTGAACCCGGTGCGGACGTGCGCGGCGCGGGGCGGCGTGCGCGGTCGGCGTGGCGGAGCGAACATCAGTGAGACCGTACAGACCGGAACGCCCTGGTTAGGATGGGGACGAAACACCGCGCGGCGGACGGCCTTCTTGATCCCATCATGGGATCGGCGACCGTATCCGCCGCCCCGGCGCCGTGCACCCGGTCGACGGGCGGACCCGCACGAGCCCCGGCACCCGGCGCGCGCGGCCGGGGCCTCCGCCGCGACGCTTCCCGCACCACCCACCAGTGAGGACGGCTGCCGTGCCCATCGCCCTGCTCGCTCTGGCCGTCGGCGCCTTTTGCATAGGAACCACCGAATTCGTCGCGATGGGCATTCTGCCCAACGTCGCCGACGCCTTCGGGGTCTCCATCCCCACCGCCGGATACGTCATCTCCTGCTACGCCCTGGGCGTGGTGGTGGGCGCCCCGCTGCTGGCGCCGCTCAGCGCCCGCGTCGACCGCAAGCACCTGCTCATCGGGCTGGCCGCCATGTTCACCCTGGGCAACCTCGCCTCGGCGCTGGCGCCCAACTTCGGGCTGCTGCTGGCCGCCCGCGTGGCCACCGCCCTGCCCCACGGCACGTTCTTCGGGGTCGGCGCGGTGCTGTCGGCGGCGCTGGTGCCGTTCAACAAGCGCTCCCAGGCGGTCGCGCTGATGATCGCCGGGCTGACCGTGGCCAACATCGTGGGCGTGCCGCTGGGCACGATGGCCGCCCAGGAGTTCGGCTGGCGCGCCGCGTTCGCCCTGGTGGCCGGGGTGGGCGTGCTCACCGTGATCGCCATCGCCCTGCTGGTGCCCAACCAGCGGCCCCGGCCGGGGGCCTCCATGCGCTCGGAGTTCGGGGCGCTGGCGCGCGGCCAGGTGTGGCTGGCGCTGGCGGTGGGCGCGCTGGGGTTCGGCGGCATGTTCGCCTCCTACAGCTACATCTCCCCCATGATGACCGAGGTCGCCGGCCTGCCGCTGGGCGCGGTGCCCTACGTGCTGGCCCTCTACGGCGTGGGCATGACCTGCGGCACCCTGGCCGGGGGCCGGGCGGCCGACCGCGCGCTGATGCCCACCATGTACCTGGCCATGGGCGCCATGACGCTGGCGCTGCTCCTGCTGCACCTGCTGGCGGCCTCGCCGGTGGGCGCGGTGGCCATGGTGTTCCTGCTGGGCTTCACCAGCAGCGCCCTGGTGCCGTCGTTGCAGACGCGGCTGATGGACAAGGCCGAGGACGCCCCCTCGCTGGCGGCCGCCCTCAACCACTCCGCGCTCAACTTCGCAAACGCCAGCGGCGCCTGGCTGGGCGGGCTGGTCATCGCCGCGGGCTACGGGTTCGCCGCGCCCAGCCTGCTCGGCGCCGGGCTGGGGGTGGTGGGCCTGCTCCTGGTGGCGGCCTCGGCCGCGGGCGACCGCAGGGCGGCCCGCCGCGCCGCCGCACCGGCCGGGGAGCCGACTCCCAAATCCGGCTGACCCTTCGGGACGTCCGCGACCTGCCGGCCGCCGGCCTGAACGACGCCCGGAACTGGGGGGTGGTCGGCCGCGTCGGGGCGACGGAGAGCCGAAACCAGGGCCAGACAAGGGCCAATCGAGGGCAGTGGCACCCTCGCAGGCATGGAAAAGGCGCTGCCGAAGCGGCATTGGCCCGGTCGCGCGACCCGGCGGAGCGCCTGTGCTCTACCCCTCGCCGGCCGCGTGCAAACACGCCGCCCGGGGCGTTGGACGGCGGTCCCGGGGGCGGCGGGCGGGGAGTGGGAGAGGACGGGACGGGGCGCGGTGCGGCTCAGCCGCCGGCCAGGGCCAGGCGGGCGGTGAACTCGCGCTCGCCGATGATCTCGATGGCCTGGCCCCGGGCGCGGTAGTCCTCGGCGCGGCGCTGCTTGGCGGTAGGCGCGCTCGTGGTGGAGTCGGCCACCACCAGCACGTCGGTGGCGCGGGTGACGTTCTTGGCCGGGTGCCCGCCGGCCTCGGCGATGCGCCGCCAGGCGTCGGGCTTGGGGATGCCGTCGAGGTCGCCGCTGATGCACACGGTGCGGCCGTAGAAAGGGCCGGAGGGGTCGGCGTCGGGGTCGGCCTCGGGCAGTTCGGCGCGCGCCGCCTCCTGCCAGGCGGCGAACCGGTCGCCGGGGCGGGCCGCGCCACCGGTGGCGGCCGGACGGGGGTCCAGGCCGCCGGCCAGCCGGGTCAGCGGCCAGCTCAGCGCCGCCGCCAGCGCGCTGAGGGACGCGGCGGCGGTGGCCTCCATGGCGGCCAGCACGATGCGGGCGGCGGCCTCGGCGTCGGCGTCGGCGCGGTGGTGGCGCCCGGCCATGTCCCAGCCGATGCGCCCGCACACGGTCGGCAGCCGGTGGTCGGGCAGCTCGGCCCAGGCGCGCCGGGCCAGCGCCAGCGTGCACGCGTAGGAGATCGCGGGGCGGGCCAGCCCGGTGTGGGCACAGGCCGCGCGCAGCACGCCCACGTCGAAGGCGGCGTTGTGGGCCACCAGCGGGTCGTCGCCGGCCACGGCGGTGATTCGCTCCAGCACCTCGGGCCACTGCGGCGCCTGGGCGACGTCGGCGGCGGTGATGCCGTGGATGGCGGTGTGGCGGGCCGAGAAGAACCGCACCGGCTCGGGCGGGCGCACCAGGGTGGAGTAGCGCTCCACGACCGCGCCGTCGACCACCCGCACCAGCCCCACGGCGCACACGCTGCCACGGTCGGGGTTGGCGGTCTCGAAGTCCACGGCGGTCCAGGCCCGGCTCATCGGATGCGCCCCCTCTCCTACCGCGCGGCCGCCACGACTCGGCGCCGCACCGCAGCAGGCAGACTACCGCCGCCGCCCCACCGTCCGGGCCGAAACCGGCGAAGGCGCCGCGAATGCGGCGCCCGGCGCCCTGGTCTTGGCGTGCGTTCAGCGGTCGCCTGGGCAAGTGGCGAGGGTGGTGACGGAGCACCGATGCGAGGGGGGTCCGGGGCCGCGACCACCGCGGATGGGTGGGGTGGCGACGGGGCGCCGACGCGAAGCGGGAGTCCGGGCATGCGTTCACCGATCACCTGGGCGGATGGTGAGGGGGCGACGGGGCGCCGAGGCGGGACGCGGGTCCGCGCGTGCGGCCACCGACCAGCCGGGCGGATGGGCGAGGTGGCAACGGGGCGGCGACGGCGGCGGGTGGTCCGGCGGGGCGGCCATCGGTACCCAGGGTGGACGGCCGAGGCGGCGACGCGACGGGCGCGGCGGCGCCGATGGCCGTTTCCGCGTTCAGGTGGCTCGGCGGAGCGGGTGGGCGGGGCGAATCCGCATCTCGTCTGGACTCGGCGCGGCGTTTCATGATGTTTTGCCCTGTTTGTCGCTTACAGAATGGGCCATGACTGCACCGAAGTGGCCCCATGAGGGCCAAAGCGTCCGCATGGTGAGACGATCGAAGTGCCCGCCGTACCCTTTTGTCCCCCTCTCCGTTTCCAAGGGCGACGAAAGTGCCTTCTCCTTCGCCCTGGCGATCCGTAGGCGCATCTCGTGGTGAAAGGGGGCCGTTTTCGTCTTACCATGTGAGATTTCAGGCACCCGGCGCCCCTCTTGTCCGGTTCGGGAATGAGGCGGTCTCGCCCAACCGCAGAGGAACGGCGAGACCAGCGGCCAGGAGCCCCGACACCCTCCTCACCTTGAGGCCGTACTCGCGCGGGCGGCCGCCACCAAGCCGCGCCGGACCCGCCCGCCCGGACCACCCGCCGCCGCTTCGTTGCCCGCCTCAACCACCCCCAAGCGGCCCGGTGGCCGCCCGCCCCGAAGGCCACCGAACCCCCCTCGAAGATCTAGGCTGGCGGGCGTGAGCGAGGTGCTGGAAAACCTGGAGGAACTAGGCGGCGAGGTGCACGCCCTGGCGCGGGTGCTGTGGGACTTCCACACCCGGCCGGTGTGCGATCCGGTGCCCGGCGCGGGCAACGACCTCATCCTGGTGCTGGGCAGCCACGACGTGCGGGTGGCCGGACACGCCGCGCGGATGTGGCGGCAGGGGGTGGCCCCGCTCGTGGTGATCTCCGGCGACCGGGGGCGGCGCACCGGCGGCGACGGGCGCGCCCCGCGCTGGGAGCGTTCCGAGGCCCACGTGTTCGCCGACGCCGCCCGCGCCGCCGCGCCCATCCCCGACTCCGCGCTGTTGCTGGAGACCGGCGCCACCAACACCGGGGAGAACTTCACCCGCAGCCGCGCCCTGGTGGAGGCGGCCGGGATCCCGGTGCGGCGGGCCGTGGTCACCGCCAAGCCCTACATGGCCCAGCGGGCGCTGGCCACCGCCGCCGTGCACTGGCCCTCGGCGGACTGGACCTTCGCCTGCTTCGGCGGCGGCTACACCGGCTACTGCGCCGACCCCGAGCACACCGCCGAGGAGCTGGTGCACTTCCTGGTGGGCGACCTGCAACGCCTGGCGGTCTACGCCGGCCGGGGCTGGAGCGCCCCCGTCGAGGTGCCCGAGGAGGCGTGGCGGGCCGCCGAGCGCCTGGCCGCCCTCGGGTTCACCGACCACCTCGTCCCCGGCGAACCCGTGCGCCCCCTTTCCCGCTGAGGCCGGGGGCGTCCGCAGGCCGCCATGGGCGGCGCACCTCGGACGCGCCCCCTCCGCCCCGCGCACGCGGCGGCCAGGAGCGGCCGGCCGAGCCCGCCGACCCCCGTGGCGGCCAGGGCCGCCGCACACACCTCTCCCGCACTCCTCCCCACCCCGCAGGGCGCGGTTTCGGGCGGAGCGGGGACGGGCACAGCCCCTGTCGTGGAACCCGACCCTCCGCGCGCCGACGGGCAGGCGCCGGGCGCCGCCGATCGGCGCGCCCGGCGCTCCGCCATGTACGGCGCCAACGACCTGTCGTCGCTGACCCTGTTCTCCGGCGGCTTCATCAACTTCGGCTACTGGGCCGACCCGCCCGGCGGCCCCGACTCCGCGCCCACCGTGGCCGAGCGCACCGCCAGCCAGCAGGAGATGTACCGCCAGGTCGCCCGCCGCCTGGACCTGGGTGCGGGGCAGCGCGCGGCCGAGGTCGGCTGCGGGCTGGGGGTGGGCGCCGCCCTGGTGGCCGCCGAGTTCTCCCCCGCCGCGCTGGTGGCTCTTGACCTCTCGGCCGAGCAGTTGGGCCGGGCGCGCGAGCGGGTGCCCCAGGCCCGACCGGGCGCGGCGGCGCCGCTGCGCTTCGTCCAGGCCGACGCCGACCGCCTGCCGCTGGCCGAGGCCGCCCTGGACGCCGTGTACTCCGTCGAGGCCGCCCAGCACTTCGAGGACCTGCCGGCGTTCGCCGCCGAGGCCCGCCGCGTGCTGCGCCCCGGGGGTCGGCTGGCGGTGGCGGTGTTCTTCCTCACCGCCGAGTCCGCCCGGGCGCGCGCCACGACCCTGCTGGAGACCTTCGGCAACGGCGTCGACGTGGTGGTGGCGGTGGACGACTTCACCGCCGTGCTGCGCGCGGCCGGGTTCACCGACGTCGCCGCGGAGTCCATCGGCCCGCGCGTGTGGCACCGCTTCGACGCCTGGATCGCCCGGACCGAGTACCGCGACGTGTGGAGCCGCAACTGGCTGCGCGCCTATGAGGAGGGGCTGGTCGACTACTACATCGCCACCGCCCGGCGCTGACCGGGCGGCTGACCGGCCGGTGGACCGGCCGCCGCCCGGCATCGCGGCGGCGGTCGCGGTGCCGGTGTCAGGACTCGGCGGTGGGGGCGCCGGCCGCGGCCTGCTGCTCGGCGAGCTTGGCGGCGTTGGCCTCGCGGCGGGCGAACACGTCCTCGCGCATCTCCTCCATCTGCTTGAGGACCTTGCGGCGCGGGCGCTTGCCGAGGCGGTCGATGTAGAGGCGGCCCAGGGTGTGGTCGGTCTCGTGCTGGAGGCAGCGGGCGAAGTAGCCGGTGCCGTCGATCTCCACGGCATTGCCGTCGCGGTCGAACCCGCTGACGCGGGCGTACTCGGCGCGGGGGACCTCGGCGTGGGGGCCGGGCACCGACAGGCAGCCCTCGTTGTCCACCACCAGGGGGCTGTCCTCGGGGTCGCGCTCGGCCAGCACGGGGTTGCACACGTGGCCCACATGGCGCACGCCGTCGTCGTCGTGGCAGTCGTAGACGAACAGCCGCAGGTCCACGCCGACCTGGTTGCCGGCCAGCCCCACGCCCTCGGCGACGTACATGGTGGCGAACATGTCGTCCACGAGCGCGGCCAACTCGGGGGTGCCGAACTGCTCGAGGGCGACGTCGCGGTTGCGCCGGTGCAGCACCTCCTCGCCCACGACCGTGATGGCGCGCGCCCGCCCGCGCAGGGCCTCGGGGGCCATCTCGGGGAAGGAGTCGACGGGGTGGCCCTGGACGCGCACGCGCTGGTCGGCGGGCTCCTGGGGGGTGGAGGGCTCAGGCATGGTCTTGGGATTCTCGCTCTTGGTGGGGCTGCGGTGTGCTGTGGTGCCCCGGCTGCGCGGGGCGGCCTTCGCAAAATAGCACAAAGTCGCAGGTCAAACCGATTCCGTGAGAGCGGGCGCCCGGGCACGGTGCGCGCGGGCGCGGGCGGGGCGGCGCGGCTAGCGGAACCAGCCGTTGCCCTGGGTCAGGCAGCGCACCAGGTAGTCGCGCAGGGAGACCGCGACCAGGCGGCGGCGGTCGGTCTCGTGGTCCCACACCACGATCCCGGGGCCGTAGTCGGTGTGGACGTAGGCGAACTGCGGCCCCATGTCGGAGTCGCCGAAGAAGATCATCTCGTCGAAGGGGGCGTACAGCTCCAGGTAGTCGGGCTCGCCGCGCATGGCGAGGTTGTCCTCCACCAGCCGCTCGGCGGTCCACACCACCGCGTCGCCGTACTCGTTGTACACCCCGTCGCACTCGCGCAGCAGGGAGGCCAGTTCGAAGGGCAGCGGCAGGGCCAGCGCCTTCTCGATCTCGGCGATGGCGGCCTCTTCTGCCGGGTCGGCCGGTTCGGCCTCCGGGTACAGTTCACGGATCAGTTCACGCCACACACTGTGAATCATCACAGGTTGCGGCATTGCACGGGAAACCGGAGACCGCGAGTCTCGCGAATTCCGCGCGGATCCGCACCCCACGGCCGCGCGGCCGCCCCGGCCGGACTCGGGCGACTTCCCGGCGCGCGCGGGAATAATGGCCGGTCGGCGGGGTGTTGTGCGGGGTGCGGGCCGGTGCGGTAGAAGTGTCCCCCGGGCTCCACATATCGCCTTCGCGGAATACCGCGTCCGCGCGGCCGGGTCACCCGGCTTCGCGGGCGGACCATGGAGCCGCGTTGTGCCCTGCGCCGTGAGGCGACCGCCGCACCGGCCCGCACTCTTCAGTCCCCGCCCCCCGCGCCGCCTCCTTCTCGGCCAGGCGCACCAGTTCCCGGGCCACCGCCCGCCAGTGGTCGCGGCGCAGTTCGCGCTCCTCGCCCGAGGCCAGCCCCTCCTCGTGCAGCACCATGACCGTGCGCGCCCCGCGCCGCCCCACGGCGACCTGCTGGGTGGTCCAGCGCCCGTCGGGCCAGTGGCGGCGCACCCGGATCCGCTCGCCGCGGCCCAGTCCCCGCACCTCGCCGGTGGAGCCGTCGGCGGCGCGGAAGGCGGCGCCCACCTCCAGTTCCAGGCGGGCGCCCGCGCCCAGCCAGCACTCCTGGCCCCGCGCGCCCGCCAGCACGCGCAGGACCGCCTCCGCGGGCACGTCCAGTGTGGTGGACACGCCGATCTGGTACCCCGCGTCGCGCGTCTTGCCCACGGGCGCCATGGCGTCCTCCCCTCCTGCGGCGGCCGGGCCGGCCGCCCGCTACCGCCTTAACCGGTTACCGACACCGACTATAGTGGTTACATGGCCGCCGGCATACTCCTCACCTCCTCCGACGGTGCGCGTTACCGCTTCGACGCCGGAACCCTGTTCCTGGAGATCCTGCTCACCGGCGGCCCCGGCCCCTACGAGCGCTTCGAGATCCTGCACGCCCCGGCCGACCTCGCCGCCTGGCTGCCGCGCAGCCGCCTGGGCGCGCCGGTGCGCCTGGTGCCCGCCCACCTGCGCATCAGCCCCATGGAGCTGCGCGAGGTCAAGCGGCTGCGCGACACCCTGCACCCCCTGGCGCGCGACCTGGCCGCCGACCTCCCCGCGCGGCCCGAGCACCTGCGCGCGCTCAACGACGCCGCCGGGGCCGCGCCCCGCCCGCGCATCGACCCCGCCACCCGCGCCCGCGCCTGGGAGCTGCCCATCAGCGGCACCCAGGTGCTGGGGGCGCTGGCGCGCGACGCCATCGACGTGGTGGCCTCGGCCCGCGCCGAGCGCGTGCGCGAGTGCGCCGCCAGCGACTGCCGCCTGCTGTTCCTGGACACCTCCCGGCCGGGCAGCCGCCGGTGGTGCTCGATGGAGCGCTGCGGCAACCGGCACAAGGTCGCCGCCCACCGCGCCCGCACCCGCGACTGAGCACGGCGCCCGCCCGCCCCGGCCGCGCCCCGCTCCCCCGTTATCTTCTTCGCGGTCCTGCAAGAGGGCCGCTGGCCTTCGGGCCCGGCATGACTGTTCCCCCCTGTCGAACCAATGACCTGGGGGGTGGTGTCACCGGGCCCGAAAGGCGCCGTTGGAGA
>NZ_JAJAQC010000048.1 GCF_027604915.1 Streptomonospora mangrovi | reverse complement strand
CACGCCGGCCCCGCGCGGCGCGCGCCCGGGGCGGGCGCGGTGCCCGCCGGGCCGGCAGCGCCGGCCGGGTCGACGGTACCGGCGGTGTCGGCCGTGTCAACCGTGTCACCTGTGGGCGCCGTGCCCGCGCCCAGCGGCAGCTCGCCGGCGTCGAAGCAGGTGTGGTCGCCGGTGTGGCAGGCGGCGCCGGTCTGGTCGACGCGCACCAGCAGGGTGTCGCCGTCGCAGTCCAGCGCCACGCCCACCACCCGCTGCACGTTTCCGGAGGTGGCGCCCTTGACCCAGTACTCGCCGCGGCTGCGCGACCAGTAGGTGGCGCTGCGGGTGTCGAGGGTGCGGCGCAGCGCCTCGTCGTCCATCCAGGCCAGCATCAGCACCTCGCCGGTGTCGTGCTGCTGGACGACGGCGGGCAGCAGGCCGTCGGGGTTGCGCTTGAGCCGCGCGGCGATCTCGGGGGCGAGGCGCGCGCCCGCGGTGTCGGCGCGGCGCCCGGCGGGGCTGGTGCTCATGCCTCCACCCTATGGCGGCTCCGTGCCCGGTCGCGGCCGGGTCGGGCGCACCGCGCGCACCCGCCGGGCCCGGTTGTTTTGTAGAGTTCCCAGCGCCCCCCGGGCGCCGCTCCCCGCCGCTTGGCCGACCCCGCAGGAGACCCGTGACCGCCGCACTGCTGACCGCCGACCTGGCGGGCAAGCCCGACGCCCTGATGGGCCTGGCCGACCGGCTGGCCCGCCACGACCCCTACGGCGCGCTGCCCACGCTGCTGGAGGACGAGCCGGCGGGCATCCTGCTGCTGGGCATGGGCTCGGCCCGCCACGTGTGCGAGACCGCGGCGGCCCGGATGCGGCTGAGCGGGCTTGGCGCCAGCGCGGAGTTCGCCTCGGCGCAGCGGTCGCTGCCCCCGGGTCCCGACACCCTGGTGGTGGCGGTGGCCGCGGGCGGCGGGGTGCGCGAGCTGTGCTCGCTGCTGGACACCTACGCCGAGCGCTCGGCGATCATCGTGCTGGGCGACGACCCCGACTCCCCGGTGGCGCGCTACGCCGACATCCTGGTGCCGCTGCTGGCGGGCCCCGACCGCAGCGGGCTGGCCTGCGCCGCCGTGCAGAACGCGCTGGCGCTGCTGCTCCTGCTGGGCTACCGGCTGGGCGCGCCGGCGGTGTCGCCCGGCGCCGACGTGGCCCAGACCCTGCGCCGCGCGGCCAACGCCACGGCCGGGCTGCTGGAGCGCGCCGGCTCCTGGGTGCCCGAGGTCGCGGCCGCGCTGTCCTCGCCCGACGGTGTGCACCTGGTGGCCCCCGCCGAGCGGCTGTCCTCGGCCGGGCACGGCGCGCTGGCGCTGCGCAAGGGCCCGGTCGTGAAGGCGTACGCCGCCGAGACCGGCGAGTGGTCCCACACCGACCGCTACCTGGCGGCGGTCAGCGACTACCGGGCGCTGCTGTTCGCGGGCTCCCACTACGACGAGCGGACGGCCGAGCACCTGGGCCAGCTTCGCGGCACGCTGGTGGCGGTGGGCGGCGAGGTGCCCGGCGCGGCGGCGACCGTGCGCTACCCCGGCGACACCGTCCCCGATGTGGCGCTGCTCACCGAGCCGGTGGTGGCCGAGCGGCTCGCCGCGCACTGGTGGGCCGAGCGGGGGCGCTGAGCCCCCGCCCGGCGCGGCCTCAGGCCGAGCTGCGCACCCACGACGCGTAGAGGTCGGCGTAGACGCCGGGGACGGCCGCCAGTTCCTCGTGCGTGCCGCGCTGCACCACCCGGCCCTCGTCGAAGACCAGCACCTCGTCGGCGGCCTCGGCGGTGGACAGCCGGTGGGCGATGGCCACCGAGGTGCGGCCCCGGGTGAGCCGGTCCAGGGCGCGCTGGATGCGGACCTCGGTGTCGGGGTCCACGGCCGAGGTTGCCTCGTCCAGCACCAGCAGGTCGGGGTCGGCGACGTAGGCCCGCACCAGCGCGACCAACTGGCGCTCCCCCGCCGACAGCGACTCCCCGCGCTGGCCCACCGGGGTGTCCAGGCCGTGGGCCAGGCCCGCGAGCCAGTCGGCCAGGCCCAGCTCGGCGACGGCGGCCTCCAGTTCGGCGTCGGTGGCCTCGGGGCGGGCGAAGCGGATGTTGGCGCCCAGCGAGGAGTCGAAGAGGAACCCCTCCTGGGGCACCATGACGACCCGCCCGCGCAGCGAGGAGAACGCGACCTCGCGCAGGTCCACTCCGTCGATGAGCACCCGGCCCTCGACCGGGTCCATCAGCCGCGTGAGCAGCTTCACGAACGTGGTCTTGCCCGAGCCGGTCTCGCCGACGACCGCCACGCGGGTGCCGGGCGCGATCTCCTCATCGACCCGGTCCAGGACCGTGGGGCCGCCGGGGTAGGCGTAGGACACCCCCTCGAAGCGGACGGCGACCGGGCCGCGCGGCAGGGTGCGGCCGGCCTCGCCGGGGTCGGCGATGTCGGGCACGGTGTCGAGCACGCCCAGCACCCGCCGCCACCCGGCGATGGCGTTCTGCGCCTCGTTGAAGATCTCGGTGGCCATCATCATCGGCGCGATGAACAGGGTCATCAGGAACAGGAAGGCCACCAGTTCGCCGGCGGTGATCCCGCCGCCGATGCCCAGCAGCACGCCCACCACGACCACGGCGGCGTTGCCCACGGCGGCGATCAGCTCGGCGAAGGGCGAGACCGCCATGGACAGCCGCTGGGCTTTGACCTGGGCGGCGCGGGTGGCCAGCACGGTGGTGTCGATGCGGCGGGCGGTGCGCTCCTCGGTGGCGTGGGCGCGGATGACGGCCGCGCCCATGACGGTCTCGCCGATGGCGCCGAGCATGTCGCCGGTGCGCTCGCGGACCGTGAGGTAGGCGCGGGAGAGCAGCCGCTGGAGCCAGCGGGCGCCGTAGAGCAGCGGCAGGAAGCAGACCCACACCACCAGGGTCAGCTCCCAGGAGTAGACGGCCATGAGCACGGTGGCCACGATGAGCTGGCCCACGCTGACGATGAGCTGGAGGCCGCCCCACTGCATGAACGTGCTGATCTGGTCGACGTCGGCGGTGACCCGCGCCACCAGGGCGCCCTTGCGCTCGCTGTTCTGGGTGAGCACCGACAGGTCGTGGACGTGCCGGAACGCCTTGCGGCGCAGCGTGGCCAGCGCCGACTCGGTGGCGCGGTAGAGCCGGACGTTCATCACGTAGGCGGCGGCCATGGTGGCGGCCAGCAGCAGCGCGCACACCGCCACCGTGGCGGTGGCGAACCGCAGGTCGGGGCCGCCGCCCTCGGCGCCCACGCCGCGGTCGATGATCTGCTGGATGGCGATGGGCACCACGACCTTGCCCAGGGTCGCCACGACGGCCAGCAGCAGGGTCAGCCACAGTCCCTCGGCGAACTCCGGGGTCAGCCGCAGCCCGCGGCGGACGGTGTCGAGGGCGCCGCCGTTGGCGCGCCGCAGCCCCGGCCCGCCCAGGGCGGTGCCGGCGGGGTCCGCGGGGTCGGCGGGGTCGGCGGCGCCGCGCGCGGGCCGGGTGCGGTCGGAGGCGGGGGCGCTCATCGCACGGTCTCCTGGGTCTCCTCGGTGTCCTCGGCTCCGCCCTCGTGCCGGGCGCCGGGCCGCGCGCCGGGCTCGCCGGGCAGGCGGCCCGCGCGCAGCGGGCGCGGCGCGGGGTCGTCGGTGTCGGCCGGGTCGGCGATGTCCTCGGCGCCGGCCGCGCGTTCGGCGGCGCGCTCGGCGGCGGCCCGCTCGTAGGCGGTGACCAGCCGGCGGTAGCCGGGCGAGCGCTCCAGCAGCTCGGCGTGGGTGCCCCGGGCGCGCACGGTGCCCTGTTCGAGGTAGACGACCTCGTCGGCGAGTTCGATGGTGGCGCGGCGGTAGGCCACCACGACCACGGTGGCGGCGAGGTCGGCGTCGCGCAGCCCGGCCAGGATCTGCGCCTCGACCTGGGGGTCCACCGCGGAGGTGGCGTCGTCCAGGATGAGCAGCCGGGGCCGGCGCACCACGGCGCGGGCCAGGGCCAGGCGCTGGCGCTGGCCGCCCGAGAGCGTGGTGCCGCGCTCGCCCAGGCGGGTGTCCAGGCCCTCGGGCAGGGCGGCGACGAAGGAGTCGGCGCGGGCCAGGCGCAGCGCCGCCCACACCTCGGCGTCGTCGATGTCGGCGCCCAAGGTGACGTTGCCGCGCACGGTGTCCTCGAAGATGAACGTCGCCTGCGGCACGAGGGCGGCGGTGGCGGCGATCTCGCCCCGGGCGAGGTCGCGGACGTCCACCCCGTCGAGTTCGACGGTGCCGGCGTCGGGGTCGACCAGGCGCATCAGCAGCGTGGTCAGGGTGGACTTGCCCGACCCGGTGGGGCCGACCAGGGCGACGGTGCGGCCGGGGGCGATCTCGAAGTCGACGCCGCGCAGGACGGTGCTGCGCCGCCCCGGCGCGGTGTCGGCGTCGGCGAGGTCGCGCGCGCCGGTGTCGTAGGAGTCCTCGTAGGAGAAGCCCACCCCGCGCGCGGCCAGCGACACCCCGCCGGTGCCCGGGGCCACCCGGCGGTCGCCGAAGGGCATCTCGCCCTGGGCGGTGAGCACCGCCTGGACGCGGTTCCAGCCCACCACCGAGCGCGGGAGGTCGCCCAGGATCCAGCCCAGGGAGCGGATGGGCAGGGCCAGGAGGGTGAACAGGTAGGCGGTCTGCACGAGGTCGCCGGGGCCGATGGCCCCGGTGGACAGCCGCCACATGCCGATGAGCAGGACCGCCAGGATGCCGAAGTTGGGCAGGTGCTCCATGACCGGGTCGAACACCGCGCGCATGCGGCCCACCTGGATCTGGGCGTCGCGCAGCCGGTGCGCGGCGGCGGTGAACCGCTCGGTCTCGTGGTCCTCGCGGCCCAGGCTCTTGACCACCAGCGCGCCGTCGAAGGACTCGTGGGCGACCTCGCTGACCTGGGCGCGCAGCGCCTGGGCGCGGGTGGCCACCGGCGCCACGCGGCGCTGGAAGACGACGTTGGCCACGGCCAGCACCGGGAAGACGACGAAGGCGACCAGGGCGAGCACGGGGTCGGTCACGACCATCGCGACGGCGGCGGTGACCAGCATGAACAGGCTGCCGATCACCATGGGCAGCGGCGCGAGGGGCTGCCAGGTGGCCTCGACGTCGGCGTTGGCGTTGGAGAGCAGTTGCCCGGTGGCGTGGCGGTGGTGCCAGGACAGCGGCAGCCGCAGGTAGGTGCGCGACACCGCGCGGCGGTAGCGCGCCTGCATGCGGAACTGCATCAGCCCGGCGTAGAGCCTGCGGGCGGCCAGGCCCAGCGCCTTGGCCACGCCCACGCCCAGCAGCGCGGCGGCGGCCAGCGCCAGGGCGGCGGTGGTGGTGCGGTCCTCGGCGAAAGCGGGCAGGATGACGCGGTCGGTGATGCCCCCCATGACCGAAGCCGAGCCCACGCTCACGGCGGCGTGCAGCCCGGCGCCGAGCACGGCGACGGCGAACACCACGGGTTCGGTGCGCATGGCCACCCACAGCACGTACATGCCGCGTCGGAAGACCGCCGACCGCCCCTCCTCCCGGCTGGTCGTGCTCTGGTCTCCGGGCATGCGTCCCCCTGCACTCGTACGCGGCGTGTCGCGGCCATGACGAGGGCGTCCCATGACAGGACGCCCGCTCACCAACCTACTCCGGCCCACCGGATCGGCGTAGCCGATTAGTTCAGCGGTGGGCGGGTGCGCCCTATTCCGCCCCTGGTGAGGTGAGGAATAGGGGGTTGGCGCGCGCGGGTGGGAGTGGTAGAGGGCGGGGCGGTGGAGGGGGCGGCGGGGGGGGGGGGGGGGGGGGGCGCCCCGGGCCCCCCCCCCGCCGCCCCCCCCGCCCCGGTCGCCGCCGACCGCGAGGCCCGGTGCTAGCGGACCGGGTGGCCGTGCGCCCGGAGTTCGGCCTTGACGTCGGCCACCGTGAACTCGCCGAAGTGGAACACGCTGGCGGCCAGCACCGCGTCGGCACCGGCGTCGATGGCCGGGGGGAAGTGCTCGACCTTCCCGGCGCCGCCGCTGGCGATCAGCGGGATGTCGACCACCGCGCGCACCGCGGAGATCAGCTCCAGGTCGAACCCGGCGCGGGTGCCGTCGGCGTCCATCGAGTTGAGCAGCAGCTCCCCCGCCCCCAGCTCCGCGGCGCGCGCGCACCACTCCACCGCGTCGATGCCGGTGCCGGTGCGCCCGCCGTGCGTGGTGACCTCGAACCCGCTGGGGGTGGCGCCCTCGGCGGTGCGGCGGACGTCGGCCGACAGCACCAGCACCTGGCTGCCGAAGCGGTGCGCGATGTCGCGGATCAGCTCGGGGCGGGCGATGGCGGCGGTGTTCACGCCGACCTTGTCGGCGCCCGCGCGCAGCAGCCGGTCGACGTCTTCGGGCGTGCGCACCCCGCCGCCAACCGTGAGCGGGATGAACACCTGCCCGGCGGTGCGGTGCACCACGTCGTAGGTGGTGGCGCGGTCGCCGCTGGAGGCGGTGACGTCGAGGAAGGTCAGCTCGTCGGCGCCCGCGGAGTCGTAGCGGGCGGCCAGCTCCACCGGGTCTCCGGCGTCGCGCAGGTTCTGGAAGTTGACGCCCTTGACGACCCGCCCGGCGTCCACGTCCAGGCAGGGGATGACGCGGATGGCCAGACTCATGCCGCGCGCACCGCCTTCAGGGCGTCCTCCAGGGTGAAGGCGCCCTCGTAGAGCGCGGTGCCCATGATGGCGCCCTCCACGCCCTCGCCGGTCAGCTCGGCGATGGCCTTGAGGTCGTCCAGGGAGGAGATCCCCCCGCTGGCCACCACGGGCTTGTCGGTGTAGCGGGCCACGGTGCGCAGCAGCTCCAGGTTGGGGCCCTGGAGGGTGCCGTCCTTGGTGACGTCGGTGACGACGTAGCGGGGGCAGCCGTCGGCCTCCAGCCGCTCCAGCGTGGTCATCAGGTCGCCGCCGTCGCGGGTCCAGCCGCGCGCGGCCAGTGTCTGGCCGCGCACGTCAAGGCCGATGGCGATCCGCTCGCCGTGCTCGGCGATGATGCGGGAGCACCACTTTGGGTTCTCCAGGGCGGCGGTGCCGATGTTGACCCGGGTGCAGCCGGTGGCCAGGGCCGCCGCCAGGGACTCGTCGTCGCGGATGCCGCCCGACAGCTCCACCCGGACGTCCAGCCGGCCGATGATCTCGGCGAGCAGGTCGCGGTTGTGGCCGCGCCCGAAGGCGGCGTCGAGGTCGACCAGGTGGATCCACTCGGCTCCGGCGCGCTGCCAGCCCAGGGCCGCCTGGAGGGGGTCGCCGTAGCGGCCGCCGGAGCCGGCCTTGCCCTGGACGAGCTGGACGGCCTGGCCGTCGGCGACGTCGACGGCCGGCAGGAGTTCAAGGGTGGAGGACATGGCAGCCTTCTGGTCGGATGCGGATCGGTTTGCGGTGAGGTGTGCGTGCGGTGCGGTTCCGCCGCGCCGAGACGCGCGTCCCGGCTCGCCTCGGCGCGGCGGGCGCCGCTACAGCCCGCCCACCCAGTTGGCCAGCAGGCGGGCGCCGGCGTCGCCGGACTTCTCGGGGTGGAACTGGACGGCGCTGAGCGGGCCGTTCTCCACGGCGGCGACGAACGGCTCGCCGTGGGTGCTCCAGGTGACCAGCGGCGGCGCGATGTGCTTGGCGGCCGGGGTCAGCGTCCAGTCGAGCACGCCGTAGGAGTGCACGAAGTAGAACCGGGCGTCGGCGGGGAGCCCGGCGAACAGCCGGCTGCCCTCGGGCGCCTCGACGGTGTTCCAGCCCATGTGCGGCACGATGTCGGCGCGCAGCCGCTCCACGGTGCCGGGCCACTCGCCGCAGCCCTCACTGGTGACCCCGTGCTCGACGCCGCGCTCGAACAGCACCTGCATGCCCACGCAGATGCCCAGCACCGGGCGGCCGCCGGCCAGCCGCTTGCCGATGACCCGGTCTCCGCCGGCGGCGCGCAGGCCCTCGGCGCAGGCCGCGAAGGCACCGACGCCCGGCACGATCAGGCCGTCGGCCTCCAGCGCGGCATGGGGGTCGGCGGAGACGGCGACCTCGGCGCCGGTGCGCTCGACGGCGCGCTGGGCCGAGCGGAGGTTGCCCGAGCCGTAGTCGAGGATGACCACGCGCGGTGGCGTGCGTTGCGGCATGTGCGGATCCCGCCTTTCGCTGGGACGGTGGGACGCGGGTCGGACGGTGAGGGGGTCGGTGGGGCGGCCGCCGGGACGCCCTGCGGGGCGGCCGGCGCCCTCAGCCGAAGTAGCCCAGGCGCAGCGCGCCGGCGACGACCGCCAGCAGCGCGCACGCCCCCAGGGCGGCGGCGAGCACCTTGTTGACGCGCCACAGCGCGGCGGTGCCGCCCGCGAGCAGCCCGCCCAGGGCCACGAGCAGGACGCCCCACAGCGCGCTCACTACAGCGCGCCCTTGGTGGAGGGCACGCCGGTGACGCGGGGGTCGCGCTCGCAGGCGAAGCGCAGCGCCCGGGCGAACGCCTTGAACTGGCACTCCACGATGTGGTGGGCGTTGCGCCCGTAGGGCACGTGGACGTGCAGGGCCACCCGCGCCTGGGCCACGAAGGACTCGAAGATGTGCCGGGTCATGGTGGTGTCGTAGTCGCGGCCGATGACCGGGGCCATGCCCTCGGGCTCGCTGTGCACGAGGTAGGGCCGGCCCGACACGTCCACGGTGACCTCGGCCAGGGCCTCGTCCAGCGGCACCTTGGCGTCGGCGAACCGGCGGATCCCGGCCTTGTCGCCCAGCGCCTCGCGGAAGGCCGCGCCCAGCGCCAGGGCGGTGTCCTCCATGGTGTGGTGGGAGTCGATGTGCAGGTCGCCCTCGGTGCGCACGGTGAGGTCGAACAGCCCGTGCTTGGCAAGCTGGTCGAGCATGTGGTCGAAGAAGCCGACTCCGGTGGAGATGTCGGCGACCCCGGTGCCGTCGAGGTCCAGCTCCACGACGACCTTGGTCTCCTTGGTGGCGCGTTCGACGCGGCCGGTGCGGCTCATGGGTTCAGGTTCTCCCGGGAGGATGGCGGGTGGGCGGGCGGGCGGCGGCTCAGCGGTGCTCGGCGCGCACCTGGAGCAACGCCGTGCGGAAGGCCGACATTTCCTCGGGCGTGCCGACGGTGACGCGCAGCTTGCCGGGGGGGCCGACCTCGCGGACGAGCACGCCGTGCTCCAGCAGGCCGCGCCAGGCGGCGGAGCGGTCGGCGAAGTCGCCGAAGAGGACGAAGTTGGCGTCGGAGTCGGCGACGGTGAAGCCCTCGCCGCGCAGCCAGGCCACCAGGGCGTCGCGCTCCTCGCGCAACTGCTTGACCTGGCCCAGCAGTTCGTCGCCGAACTCCAGCGCGGTGCCGGCCACCACCTGGGTCACCGAGGACAGGTGGTAGGGCAGCCGGACCAGGTGCAGGGCCTCCACGACGGCGGGGTGCGCGGCGAGGTAGCCCACGCGCGCGCCGGCCAGCGCGAACGCCTTGGACATGGTGCGGGTGACGACGAGTCGGGGGTGGTCGGCCAGCAGGCTGAGCGCGCTGGGGGTGTCTTCGCGGCGGAACTCGGCGTAGGCCTCGTCGACGACGACCATGCCGGGGGCGGCCTCGGCGACGGCGGCGATGACCTCCAGCGGCAGCGCGGTGCCGGTGGGGTTGTTCGGCGAGGTCAGGAACACGATGTCGGGGCGGTGGCGGGCCACGGCCGCGGCGGCGTCCTCGGGCGTGAGCGCGAAGTCGGGGCCGCGCCGGGCGGCGACCCACTCGGTGCTGGTCACCCGGCTGATCACCGGGTACATCGAGTAGGTGGGCTCGAACCCCAGGGCGCGGCGGCCGGGGCCGCCGAACGCCTGGAGGATCTGCTGGAGCACCTCGTTGGAGCCGTTGGCCGCCCACACCGACGCGGTGTCGAGTCCGTGGCCGAGGTAGCGGGCCAGGTCGGCGCGCAGCCGGGTTGCGTCGCGGTCGGGGTAGCGGTTGAGGCCGGCGGCCACGGCGGCGACGTTGCGGCCCAGGGCCTCGGCCAGCCGCGGCGAGGGCGGGTAGGGGTTCTCGTTGGTGTTGAGGGCGACCGCCACCGGGAGTTGCGGCGCTCCGTAGGGCTCGGTGCCGCGCAGGTCGTCGCGCAGCGGGAGGTCGGCCAGGGTGAGTGCGGCGGGGCCGGGCTGGTCCATGGGAGCGGGTGCGTCTCCGGGGTCGGTGGGGCGGGACGAGCGGGGAGGGGTCACCGGTCGCCTCCGGCGGTGCCGGCCGGGCCGGCGCCCAGGCGCGCGGTGACCGCCTCGCCGTGGGCGGGGAGGTCCTCGGCCTGGGACAGCGCGACCACGTGGGGGGCGACCTCGGCCAGCGCGGCGCGGTCGTAGGAGACCACGTGCACCCCGCGCAGGAAGGTCTGCACGCTGAGCCCGGCGGTGTGCGCGGCGCTGCCGCCGGTGGGCAGCACGTGGTTGGAGCCGGCGCAGTAGTCGCCCAGGGAGACCGGGGAGTAGTCGCCGACGAAGACCGCGCCGGCGTTGCGCACGCGCGCGGCGTGGGCGTGGGCGTCGGCGGTCATGATCTCCAGGTGCTCGGCGGCGTAGGCGTCGACCACCGCGAGGCCGTGGTCGATGTCGTCGACCAGCACGATGCCCGACTGGCGGCCGGCCAGCGCCTCGGCCACCCGGTCGCGGTGGCGGGTGGCGGGCACGCGGGCGGCGAGTTCGGCCTCGACCTTGCCGGCGAGTTCGACGGAGGGGGTGACCAGCACGGAGGCGGCCACGACGTCGTGCTCGGCCTGGCTGATGAGGTCGGCGGCGACGAAGCCGGGGTCGGCGGTGTCGTCGGCGAGGATGGCGATCTCGGTGGGGCCGGCCTCGGCGTCGATGCCGATGACGCCCTTGAGCAGGCGCTTGGCCGCGGCCACCCAGATGTTGCCGGGGCCGGTGACCATGTCGGCGCGGGCGCAGGGGCCGGCGCCGTAGGCGAACATGGCGACGGCCTGGGCGCCGCCCACGGCGTAGACCTCGTCGACTCCCAGCAGCGCGCAGGCGGCCAGGACGGTGGGGTGGGGCAGGCCGCCGAACTCCGCCTGGGGCGGGGAGGCCACGGCCAGCGAGGCGACCCCGGCCTCCTGGGCGGGCACGACGTTCATGACGACGCTGGAGGGGTAGACGGCGCGGCCGCCGGGGACGTAGAGCCCCACGCGGGCCACGGGCACCCACCGCTCGGTGACGGTGCCGCCGGGCACCACGCTGGTGGTGGTGTCGGTGCGCCGCTGGTCGGCGTGGACCAGGCGGGCGCGGCGGATGGACTCCTCCAGGGCGGCCCGGACCCCGGGGTCGAGGGAGTCGAGGGCGGCGGCGATCGCCTCGGCCGGGACGCGGATGTCGGTGAGCGCGACGCCGTCGAACCGCTCGGTCAGCTCGATCAGCGCCTCGGTGCCGCGGTGGCGGACGTCGTCGCAGATGGGGCGGACGCGTTCGAGCGCGGTCTCGATGTCCAGCTCGGCGCGAGGCAGCAGGTCGCGCGGGTCGCCGACGGCGCCCCGGAGGTCGATACGGGAGATCACGCGTTCATTCTAGGGGCCGCGGGCGGCCCTGGTCGGCAGGCGGGCGCGCTGGTGGGGGGCCTGCGGGCGGGCGGCCCGCCGGCGGGCCGCCGACGCACCGGAAAGAACGAAGGAAAGCCTAACCGAAATAGCCGTGAATGCGACTGAATTAGACGTGCCTAAGTTTGGGTCACCTATCCTAAATCGACATAGCCAAGGTTTTCCTGCGTGTCGCGCATTACTCGGACATTAATCGACACCGCATTTCGGCCGCGTTATTATTCAGGCATGAACGCGCTGAGAAGAACCGCCGACCACGGCCCCGCCGGGCTCACCAAGTTCCACCGCCTCCTGCTGGAGCAGGTGGGCCACGAATTCACCGCCTCGCACCAGTACTTCGCGATCGCCGCGTGGTTCGACGACCGCGACCTGCCGGCCCTGGCCCGGGTGTTCTACCGCCAGTCGCTGGAGGAGCGCGACCACGCCACCATGATGGTGCGCTACCTGCTCGACAATCACGTCGCGCCCGACATTCCCGGCATCGGGGAAATCCAGACCTCCTTCACCGAGCCGCGCGAACTCGTCGCGCTGGCGCTGCGCCAGGAGCAGCAGGTGACCGAGCAGATCAAGGCGCTGGCCAAGGCCGCCCGCGACGAGCAGGACTACACCGGCGAGCAGTTCCTCAACTGGTTCCTCCAGGAGCAGGTCGAGGAGGTCGCCACCATGTCGACCCTGCTCAACATCGTGGAGCGCGGCACCGGCAACATGTTCGACGTCGAGACCTGGGTCAACCGCGAACTCTCCGCCCCGGCCGAGGGCGACTCCAACGCGCCCCAGACCGCCGGACCCGCCGTAAGCTGATCCGCCCGCGGGCTTCGGCCCCGCCCGCCGCCTCCGCGGCGGGCGGGGCGCGGTCGCGCCCCCGCCACCGGCCGGTTGGGCATACTTGAGCAATGCCACACCGGTTGCCGCTCTTCCCCCTCGGCACGGTCCTGTTCCCCGGGGCCGCACTGCCGCTCCACGTGTTCGAGGAGCGCTACCGCCGCCTGGTCGAGGACGTGCTCCAGGCCCCTGAGGGCGAGCCCCGCGTCTTCGGCGTGGTGGGCATCGAACTCGGCCACGAGGTCGGCCCCGACTCCGCCCACCGGGTCTTCGACGTCGGCTGCACCGCCGAGGTCCGCACCGCGCGCCGCCGCGCCGACGGCCGCTACGACCTGGTGGTCGAGGGCGGCACCCGCTTCCGCGTGGACCGCCGCGACGACCCCGACGCCGACACCCCCTTCGTCCGCGCCGACACCACTCCCCTGCCCGACGAGGTGGGGCCCGGCGCCGAGGACTACGCTGAGCGCGTCAGGCGCCGCTTCGGCGTCTACCGCGAACGGCTGCGCCGCGTCGGAGTGCCCGCCGAGCCGCCCGAAGACCTTCCGGCCGACCCCCTGCCGCTGTCCTACGCCGTGTCGGCCGCCATGGTCGTCGACCAGGCCGACCAGCAGGAGCTGCTGGAGGCCGACCACGCCGCGGCGCGGCTGGAGCTGGCCGCCGGCCTGCTGCGCCGCGAGAACCGCGTGCTGGCGTCGCTGCCCGTGCTGCCGGCCGGGCGGTTCCTGCGGCACGAGGTCAACCTGAATTGAGCGGCGGCGCCCGCGCACCGTGCGCGGGGGCGGACCCCGAAACCGGACGGGAAGCGAGGACGACAGTGGGCGGCAAGGGCACCCCGGCGACCGTGGCGGCGGCGCGGGCGGGCATCGAGTTCACCCTGCACCCCTACGAGGCGGCGGGCGGCGGCGGGTCCTACGGCGAGGAGGCCGCCGACGCCCTGGGCGTGGCGCGCGACCGGGTGTTCAAGACCCTGGTGGCCGAGGTCGACGGTGCCCTGACGGTGGGCGTGGTGCCGGTGAGCGCCACCCTGGACCTCAAGGCACTGGCCGCCGCGGCCGGCGGCAAGAAGGCCGCCATGGCCGACCCTGCGGCGGCCGAGCGCGCCACCGGCTACGTGCGCGGCGGGATCAGCCCGCTGGGCCAGCGCCGGCGGCTGCGCACGGTCGTGGACTCCTCGGCCGCCGGCCACGCCACCGTGTTCGTCTCGGCGGGGCGGCGCGGGCTGCAAATGGAGCTGGCGCCGGCCGACCTGGTGCGCCTCACCGGCGCGGCCACGGGCGCCATCGCCGCCGCGGGCGGCTGACCCGCGCGTTCGCGGCCCCGGCGTGGCGAAGGTCACGGCGCCCCTTTCCTCCGTGCCTCTTCGGATTTACCGTTGTGTCACCAAGGTGCATAGCGCGTAGCCCGTGGAGGAGGCGCGATGGTCACGGCAATCGTGCTCGCGACAACGCTGGGCTACCTGGCCATCGCCGCGTGCTACCTCGCCACCCGGTGGCGCTATGCCCGCATCCGCCGCGCCGGGCCGCGCCGCCCCGTGGTCGGCCCCGAAGACCTGTCCCCCTTCGAGCTGGGCATGCTGGCCGGGGGCCGCCAGCGCGTGGGCGAGGTCGCGCTGGCGGAGCTGTACCTGAGCGGACGCGCGGTGGCGCGCGGCCACGGCATGGTGGCCCGCCCGCCGCAGGGCGGCTCGCCGCCCGCGCCGCTCTCGCCGGAGCCCTTCGCGCGGATGCTCGACGCCCGCCTCACCGCCAACCGCCCCGTCCCGGCCGAGCAACTCGTGCGGGTGGCCGCCAAGGGCGACCCCGCCGTGGCCGCCCTGTGGCGGCTGCGCCGGCTGGGCCTGTTCTTCGCGCCCGAGCGGCTGCGCCGGATGGGCGGACTGCGGGGCGCCGCCTGGGGCCTGCACATGCTGATCGGGGTGGCCGGGGTCGCCTCGGGCGGCGCGGCGGTGCTGTGGGCGATGATCCCCAAGGGCGAGCGCATCGGCGCCGTGCCGCTGGTGTTCGCGGTGGTGCTGATCACCTACCCGTTCCTGCTCTACCTGTCGGACCGGCTGATCGGCGGCATGCAGGGCGCGGTGGTGGCGGCGGCGCTGGTGACCGGCGCGGCGATCCCGGTGGTGCCGGCGCCGCGCGGGCTGGCGGCCGGGCTGGTGCTGCTGGCCGGGTGGTCGGTGATCAACGGCGTCTACCGGTGGACCGGCGGCACGCTGGGGCCGCGCACGGTGGCCGGCGACGCCCTGCTGGCCGAGGCGCGCGCCGACCTGCCCGGCCCCGACCCGGTCGACACCGCGTTGCGCGCCACGGCGCTGCTGGGGTTCCAGGCGCTGCGCCGGCGGCGTCGGGGGCGCGGCCCGGCGATACCCGACTGCGCGGAGTTCGCGGCGGTGCGGTCGTTCGCGGCGGCCTGCGGCAGCGGGGTGGGCCGGCCCAACACCGGCCTGGGCGGCAACTTCGCCGGCGACGGCGGCAGCGGCGAGTGGGGCGGCGACGGCGCCGCTCCCCCGGCGGCCCGGCGGCGCCCCCAGCCCGACTGAGGCGCAGGCGGGCGCGGCCCGCCACTCAGGGGCGGGCGCCGCCGCCGGCGTCGGGGGTGCCCGGGGCGTCGGGGGTCTCTGATGGGTTCCGGGTCTCCGGCGCGGTCGGCGGGCCCGACGCGTTCGGGGTGTCCGGCGCGGCGGCGCCGCCGTCGCCGCCATGGGCGGTCTCGGGACCGGCGGGCGGATCGGCGTGCCCGGCCTCCCCCACGGTGTGGCCCTCCGGGACCGGCCAGGCGGGGCCGGCCGGGTGGTGGCCGTCGCCGGGGTCCTCGGGCGGGCGCTGGCCGGGCAGGTCGCCCCGCCAGAGGCTGACGGCGTCGAACAGGGCGTACTGGAGGACCGCCACGAAGGGCCAGGCCACCAGCGCGCTCAGCGCCTGGAGGCGCAGTCCCGACTCCACGACGTCGCCGGGCCGAGCCGCCGCGACGGCGTCGGCGAAGGCGGCCGCGTCCAGCAGGGTGCCGGTCTGCCAGGCCGCCGCCGATCCCGCCGCCGATCCCGCGGCCAGGCCCAGCAGGCAGGCCAGGCGCAGGTCGGCGCGGTCGCGCGCGGCCCACCGGTACTGCGTCATGTAGGCGGCGTAGCCGCAGACCAGCCCGGCCGCCATCGCCATCAGCGCGAAGTAGCCGTCGACGGCGAACGTCGTCTCGGTCACCGGGTAGGGCAGCACCTCGCCGCCGGTGCCCACCGTGACGTCGGGGCGCGGCGCGATCAGCCACCACAGCCCGCCCAGCGGCGGGCCCAGCACCGCGGCCGCGCCGGCGACCGCCGCCGCGGCTCTCACCTGCCGGGTGCGCGCCGCCGCTGCGGGCGCCCCGTCCTCCTTGCCGATCTCCGCGCTCCTCTCGCCTGCCCGGGCGCGGGCGCGCCGGGGGAAAACCAGTGGTCCGGGCGCGGGGCCGGACCGACAATGACCGGATGGAACACACGATCGAGTCCGTGGGAACCTCCGGCCCGGCCCGGGCCCGGCGCGTGGAGCCGCCGCACTCGGCCGACGAGCGCACGATGCTCACCGCGTGGCTGGACTGGCACCGATCAACCGTACGGGAGAAATGCGCCGGTCTGGACTCCGGGTCGGCCCGGCGGGCGCCGCTGCCGACCTCGCCGCTGATGTCGATCGAGGGGATCGTCTCGCACCTGCGGTGGGTGGAGCACGCCTGGTTCGAGAGCGTGCTGCTGGGGCTGCCCGATCAGGGACCCTATACCAGCGAGGACCCCGACGCCGAGTGGCGGCTGGGGGCGCGGGTTCCGCTGCCCGACCTGCTGGACGCCTACGACGCCCAGTGCGCCCGCTCGCGCGAGATCACCGCGAAGCTGGAGTTGGGCAGCACCTCGCGCGGGCGGGCCTCCGATGGAACGCGGACGCTGCGCTGGGTGCTGGTGCACATGATCGAGGAGACCGCGCGGCACAACGGGCACCTGGACCTGCTGCGCGAGTGCGCCGACGGCGCCACCGGGCGGTAGCGGCCCGCCTCCTGCCGCCCGCGCGCTGCGGGCGGGCGGCAGGAGGGGGCGGCGGCAGGGGCCGCACCGCGCCCGGTGGGGGTGCGTCCGCCGGAGCGGGCGCGGGGGCCGGCGGGCCGCGTCGCCGGTGCCCGAGGGCCGACCGGCCGTGCCGCCGGCGCCCTCAGCCTTCGGTGTCCGCAGCGTCCTCGGCGTCGTCGCCGCTGCCCTCGGCGCGCGGCGCCCCGGCGGCCGCGTCCTCCTCGGCGAGGATGCGGTAGAGCCCGCGCCGGGTCTCGGCCAGCAGCCGCTTGGCGCGCTCGACCTGCTCGTCGGTGCCGGCCTGGGCCACCTGGGCGGCGGCGGCCGACAGTTGCGCGGCCAGCGAGCTGATCTCGTGGTAGCGCGACAGCGCGTCCTCATACTCCTCGGGCACGGCGTCCCAGGGCGGGGTCAGCTCGGCCGCGTGCCGCTCGACGTAGGCGTGGCCCTCGTCGGTCAACTCGAAGGGCCGCCGGCGCCCGCCCTCGGCGTTGGCGGCCGGGCGCACCAGGCCCTCGTCCTCCAACTGCTGGAGCATGGGGTAGACCGACCCCGGGCTGGGCCGCCACGCACCGCCGCTGCGCTCGCGCCCCTCGCGGATGATCTCGTAGCCGCTGCGCGGCTCCTCGGCGAGCAGCAGCAGGATCCCGGTGCGCACGTCGCCGCGCCGCGCCCGGGGGCCGCCGCGCCGGCGCCGCCCGCCGCCGAACATCTCGAAGGGGCTGGGGCCGAAGGGCCCGCCGCCCCAGGGGCCGTGCGGCCCGCCCGGAGGCACGGGCGGGGCGGGGGGTACGGGCGGGGTGTGCGGCGGGAAGCCGCGGTGGTGGTGCCCGCCGTGCCCCCCGGGACCGCCGCGTCCGCCGGCGGCCAGCAGCGCGGCGCGCGGGCCGTGCCACCCGCCCCGCCGGCCCGGGCGCCCCCGCGGCCCGGGCTCGGTGGCGGCGAAGTCGGCGGGCTCGCCGCCGTAGGGCGCGGCGTGGGCCGCGAAGGACGCGCGCGCGGCGCGCAGCGCCCCGGCCGCGAAGCGGCCGGGTCCGCCCCGGTCCTGCTCGCCCCACGCCCACGGCATCGGAATCGCTGTCATGGCGACCTCCCCTGGATCGTCCGGTCGCAAGCGACCAGGTCGCGACATACTTTTGATTGTCGAGACTATTACACGATATATCGGCAACTGATCGGGGTCAACGGCTCGGGGGAACGGGCGGCCGCGCACGGCGCCGTGTTCACCCGCCGATCGTCGCGGGGACGCCTGGAGGTGGCACCCTGGGACGCCGCCCGCTGCGCGCCACCCGCGCCCGCACCGCACCCGCACACCCGAACCCGAACCCGCATGGAAGGACCGCGCATGACCGGCCCCCGCACCCTGCTCGCCCTCACGGCCGCCACCGCGCTGCTGTGGTCGGCGGCGGCCGTGCCCGCCTCGGCGGACCACGGCGGCCACCGCCCCGGCGGAGCGGAGGTCCGCTTCGCCACCTTCAACGCCTCGCTGAACCGTCCGCAGGAGGGCGAACTGGCGGCCGACCTGGCCACCCCCGACGACGAGCAGGCAAAGGACGCGGCCGAGGTCATCCAGCGCACCCGGCCCGACGTGCTGCTGGTCAACGAGTTCGACCACGACGCCGAAGGGCGCGCGGCCCGCCTGTTCCAGCGCAACTACCTCTCGCGCGGCCAGAACGGCGCCGAGCCGATCCGCTACCCCTACCGCTACACCGCGCCGAGCAACACCGGCGTGGCCACCGGCCTGGACCTCAACAACGACGGGCGCGCGGTGACCGAGCCCGGGCAGCCCGGCTACGGCGACGACGCCTACGGGTTCGGCGCCTTCCCCGGCCAGTACGGGATGGTGGTGTACTCCCGCTACCCCATCGACACCGACGCGGTGCGCACCTTCCAGACCTTCCGCTGGGCCGACATGCCCGGCGCGCTGCTGCCCACCGACCCCGAGACCGGGGAGCCGTTCTACTCCGCCGAGGAGCGCCGGGAGCTGCGGCTGTCCTCCAAGAGCCATTGGGACATCCCCGTGCGCACCGGCCGCGGCACCGTCCACCTGCTGGCCTCCCACCCCACCCCGCCGTCCTTCGACGGCCCCGAGCGCCGCAACGTCGCCCGCAACCACGACGAGAACCGCTTCTTCGCCGACTACGTCTCACCCGGCCGCGGCGGCTACATCTACGACGACGAGGGCCGGCGCGGCGGCCTGAAGCCGGGCGCGCGGTTCGTGATCGCCGGCGACCTCAACGCCGACCCCAACGACGGCGACGGCCACCCCCGGGCCGTCCGGCAACTGCTGGAGCACCGCCGCGTCAACGGCGGCCTGCTGCCCGCCAGTGAGGGCGGGCCCCTGGCCGCCCAGGCGCAGGGCGGCGCCAACACCGGGCACACCGGCGACCCCGCCCACGACACCGCCGACTTCGGCGACGTCCCCGGCCCCGGCAACCTGCGGGTGGACTACGTGCTGCCCTCGCGCGGCCTGCCCGTGCGCGGCACCGGGGTGTTCTGGCCCGCCCCCGGCGAGCCCGGCGCCGAGGCCGCCGGCGCCTCCGACCACCACCTGGTCTGGCTGGACGTGCGCTGAGCCGGCGCGCGGGCGGGGGCGCGGGAGCCCACCCCCCCCCCGCCCCCCCCCGGGCGCGGGGCTGCGCGGGCGCGCCCCGGGCGGGGGGGGGGGGCGGACCCCCCCCCCCCCCCCCCCCCCCGCCCGCTCCCCCTCCGGGTGTAACCGCCACGCGCCCGGGTAACGCGCACCTACAGGAGGCCCCGCCCGCCGGCGTCCGCCGGCTCGGGGCGCGGCCGCGAACGGCGGGGGGCGAGCATGGAACGGGGCGGCCGGCCGGCCGACGGAGCCGGCCTCGCGGAGTACCGGCGCAAGCGCGACTTCGACCGCACCCGCGAACCCGAGGGCGCGCCGCGCCGCAAGCGGCGCCGCGGCCGCGGCGAACCCGTGTTCGTCGTCCAGCACCACATCGCCCGGCGCGAGCACTACGACTTCCGGCTGGAGGTCGACGGCGTGCTGAAGTCCTGGGCGGTGCCCAAGGGCCCCTCCACCGACCCCAGCGAGAGACGGCTGGCCGTGCCCACCGAGGACCACCCGCTGGACTACGCCGAGTTCGAGGGCACCATCCCCGCCGGCGAGTACGGCGGCGGCACCGTGCTGCTGTGGGACACCGGCACCTACACCAACACCACCGCCAAGAAGGGCCGGGAGCTCACCATGGCCGAGGGCCTGGCGCACGGCCACGTGTCCTTCCTGCTGCACGGCGAGAAGCTCAGCGGCGGCTACGCGCTCAACCGGTTCCGCGGCGGCGACGGCGAGGAGGCGTGGCTGCTGGTCAAGGAGAAGGACGCCGCCGCCGACCCCCGCACCGACCCCGTCGCCTCCCGCCCGGAGTCGGTGCGCACCGGCCGGGTCCTCACCGAGATCGCCGACGACGACGGCCGCACCCTCCACGGCCGGCCGCGCGGCTCGGGCGGTGGCCGATGAGCGCGGCACCGGCCCGGCTGCGCGCCGGCGGGCGCACGGTCCCGGTGGGCCGCCCCGGCAAGGAGCTGTTCGGCGCCGAGGGCGTGACCAAGCGGGAGCTGGCCGAGCACTACCGCGCCGTCGCCCCCGTGATGCTGCCCCACCTGCGCGGGCGCCCGCTGGCCCTGCACCGCTTCCCCGACGGTGTCACCCCCGGCACCGGCACCGAGGGCTTCTTCCAGAAGCAACTGCCCGCCCACGCCCCCGACTGGGTGAAGGGCGTGGAGGTGCGCCGCGAAACCGGCGGCAGCATCACCATGGTGGTCTGCGACGACACCGCCACCCTGGTGTGGCTGGCCGACCAGGCGGTGATCACCCCGCACCCGTGGCTGAGCCGCGCCGGGCACCTGGAGTGCCCCGACCGCGTCATCGTGGACCTCGACCCCTCCGGGTCGGACTTCGCGCTGGTTCGCGAGGCCGCCCGCGACGTCCGCACCGCCCTGGAGGAGATCGGCCTGGTCCCCTTCACCATGACCACCGGGTCGCGGGGGCTGCACGTGGTCGCCCCGATCCGGCCCGAACTGGACTTCGCCCGCATCCGGGAGTTCACCCACGGCCTGGCCGAACTGGTGGCGCGGCGCCGGCCCGACGCCTACACCACCGAGTTCCGCAAGGCCAAGCGGGCGGGGCGGCTGTTCCTGGACGTGCTGCGCAACGCCTACGCCCAGCACGCCGTGGCGCCCTACGCGGTGCGCGCGCTGCCCGACGCCCCGGTGGCGGTGCCGCTGGACTGGGCCGAACTCGACGGCGTGGAGTCGGCGGGCGCCTGGACGGTGCGCACCGTGGGCGAGCGCCTGGCCGCCCACCGCGAGGCCGGCGGCGACCCCTGGCACGGCATGGCGCGCCGGGCGCGCTCCCCGCGCCGGGCCGCCGAACGGCTGGAGCGGCTGCTGCGCGCGGCGCGCGCCTGAGCCGACGACCGAGCCGGGGCGAGCCCCAAGGGGCCGGGAGGCGGACGCGTCCCCCAGGCGGTGCCCCTCAGCGGGCGGCGGCGCCGCGCTCCTCCTCGGCGGCCTCCAGGCCGGCCTCGATCACCCCGGCCATGATGCGGGCCAGCCGCGCCGCGCCCAGCCGGGGCGCGCGCTCGGCCATCGCCGCCACCAGCGCCCGCTCGCGCTCGGGATCCCGCCCGGCGAACCCGCCCACCGGCTTGAGCCGCTGCACGTCGGCCGCGAGCAGCGCGCGGCGCTCCAGGAGTTCGGCCAACTGGGCGTCGATGCGGTCGATGCGCCGGCGCAGCTCGCCGACCTCGGCGGCGGGCGCGCCGCCGAGGGGCGCGGCGGTGTCGAGGGGTGAAGCGGCGGGGGTCTGCGGGATCTGCGATGTCTCAGCCATGGTTCCTCCGTGTGGTGTGGCCTGCGGCCACTCCACTCCGGTCATCGGTCGCGGAGCCGCCGCTGGACGCAAAAAGGAGCGCAAGGCGGGTGCCTTGACGCTCCTGAGCCGGCGTGCGGACCGCGACCGCTGGGTCAACCAGCGGGCGACCGGCGCGCAGCCGGCTGCCTAAAGTCGCGATAGCCGAAGATCATGCCGCCGAGTGTAGCGCGCTCCTCACCTTCTGGGGGCCGCACCGGGCTAGCGCTTGGTGTACATCTCCTCGATCGCGGCCGAGTAGCGGTCGGCGATCCGGGAGCGGCGCAGCTTGAGGGTGGGGGTCATGGTCTCGGTCTCGACGCTGAAGGGCTCGGGCAGGATGCGGAACGCCCGGATGGACTCCGCACGCGAGACCGCCCGGTTGGCGGCGTCGACCGCCTTCTGCACCTCGGCGCGCACGGCCGGGTCGGAGTCGGGGTCCCCGGCGGCCGGGTGGCCCTCGCGTTCGCGCCAGGCGGCGAGTTCGTCGGCGTCCAGGGTGATCAGCGCGGCGACGAAGGAGCGGCCGTCGCCGACCAGCATGCACTGGTCGATCAGCGGGTGGGCGCAGACGCGCTCCTCGGTCGGCACCGGCGAGACGTTCTTGCCCCCGGCGGTGACCAGGATCTCCTTCTTGCGGCCGACGACGCTGATGTAGCCGTCCTCGTCCACCGCGCCGAGGTCGCCGGTGGCGAACCAGCCGTCGACGAACGCCGCCTCGGTGTCCTCGGGGCGGTTCCAGTAGCGGGTGAACACCGGCCCGCCCCGGACCAGGAGCTCGCCGTCCTCGGCCAGGCGGACCTCCACGCCGGGCAGC
The DNA here is from genome assembly GCF_027604915.1 of Streptomonospora mangrovi. Lineage (GTDB taxonomy): Bacteria > Actinomycetota > Actinomycetes > Streptosporangiales > Streptosporangiaceae > Streptomonospora > Streptomonospora mangrovi. Next base: position 37,968 of record NZ_JAJAQC010000048.1, on the reverse strand, counting down.
GGGCCGCCGATGGTGCCCGGCCGCACCCGGCCCGGGGTGTTGGCCAGGACGGCGGCGGTGGTCTCGGTCAGGCCGTAACCCTCGTAGACCTCCAGGCCGATCCCCCGGTAGAAGTGCAGCAGGCGCGGCTCCAGCGCGCCGCCGCCGGAGATCACGCGGCGGCAGCGCCCGCCGAGCGCGCCCATCAGCCTGCGGTAGACCAGCGCGTCGAAGAGGCGGCGGCGCAGCCGCAGCAGCGGGCCGGGGCCGCCGCGGTCCAGGGCCGTGCTGTAGGCCACGGCGGTGTCGGTGGCGGCGTCGAACACCCGCCGGCTCAGCCCGCTGGTGCGCTTGCGCGCGGTGGCGTGGATCTTCTCGAAGACGTAGGGCACGGCCAGCAGGAACGTGGGCCGGAAGGTGCCCAGGTCGTCGATGAGGGAGCGGACGCTGGCGGTGTGGCCCAGGCAGGCGCCGGCGTGGATGACCCCGACCTGCACCATGCGGCCGAACACGTGGGCCAGCGGCAGGAACAGCAGCGTGGAGGGCGGGGTGCCGTCGGGCTCGGGCTCGAAGACCACGGCCAGTTCCTGGACCACCGCCGCGATCTCGGCGCGGAAGTTGGCGTGGGTGAGGACGCACCCCTTGGGCGAGCCGGTGGTGCCGGAGGTGTAGACGATGGTGGCGGCGTCCTCTACGGCCACCCCGGCGCGGCGCTCCGCCACGGCGGAGTCCGGCACCCCGGCGCCCGCCTCGCGCAGTTCCTCCAGCGCGCCGGAGTCGATGGTCCACACGTGGGCGAGGCCGGGCAGCCCCTCGCGCGCGCCCTCGACCAGCGCGGTGTGCTCGGCGTCGTCCACCGCGCAGGCCACCGCGCCGGAGTCGGACAGGATCATCGCGACCTGCTCGGCCGAGGACGACGGGTAGATCGGCACGGAGACCGCGCCGGCCGTCCAGATCGCGTAGTCCAGCAGGGTCCACTCGTGGCGGTTGGCCGACAGCAGGCCCACCCGGTCGCCGGGGGCCACGCCGGCGGCCACCAGACCCTTGGCGAGGGCCACGACGTCGTCGCGCACCTGGGCGGCGGTGCGGGTGCGCCACCCGTCCGCGCCGCGCACGCTGATCATGGGCGCGTCGGGGTGGCGCCGGGCGCGGTCGAACAGGGTCTCTGCCAGGCCGCCGTCGACGCCCAGCGGCCGCGGGGGCGGGGAGGAAAAGCTGGTCACTCCTCCGGTGTATCGGACCGCCGCACCCGTTCCGACCGGCCGGGACATGATCTATTTCACTGCGGGCGGGGGGAACGCGCGCCGCGGCGGGCGGCCGCGGCGCCCCGCCGCCCTCCACACCCCCGCACCCGCCGCCCTCACAGCGCGTGCCCGCCCGCGACCTGCACGACCTGGCCCGTGATCCAGCGCGCCTGGCGGGAGGCCAGGAACACCACCGCGTCGGCGATGTCCTCGGGGGTGCCCTCGCGGCCCAGCGGCACCGCCGCGCGCACCCGGGCGACCAGGTCGTCGTCCATCCACCCGGTCTGCACGGGCCCGGGCGCCACGGCGTTCACGCGCACGCCCGCGCGGCCGAGGTCCAGGGCGGCGGCGCGGGTCAGCGCCTCCAGGGCCGCCTTGGAGGTTCCGTAGCCGATCTGGCCGGGGAACGCCCGGGCGGCGTCGGTGGAGACGTTGACGACGCAGGCCCCCTCCCCCGGCGGGGTGCGGCGGGCGAGTTCGGCGATGAGCAGGGCGGGCGCGGCGGCGTTGACCCGGTAGTGGCGGGCCAGCCCGTCGGCGGTGAGGGAGTCGAAGGAGTCGGGGTGCTCGCAGTGGGCGGCGTTGTTGACCAGCACCTCCACCCGGCCCAGGCGGCGCTCGACCGCGTCCAGCAGGCGGGGGGCGGCGTCGGGCGCGGCGAGGTCGGCGCCCACGGCCACGGCGCCGGGCAGGTCGGCCGCCAGCCGTTCGGCGTCCTGCGCGGCGGGGGCGGTGTGCTGCCAGGCCACGCCCTCGGGCGGCGGCGGGGCGGTGTCGAGGTGGTGCACGGCCACCCGGGCGCCCTGGTCGGCGAAGGCCCGCGCGACGGCGGCGCCGATACCGCCGGCGGCTCCGGTCACGAGCACGGTGCGTCCGCTCAGTCCGGTGTCGATCATGGGGGCAGTGTGCCGGTTGCCCCCGACGCGGTCCACCCGATTTCGCGCGCTGTGGGGCCGTGCCTCCCGCAGCGGCCGGGAACGGCCGCCCCCGCACCGACCTGCGCCTTCACCGGCGGGCGGGGCGGCGCGGCGGCCGGAGGCGGGCGGTGCTGGCGGGTGGCGCGGCGCGTCCCGCGAAATATCGCGGCCCGCGCGGGGTAGTACCGGAGTCAGCAGGGTCCCGGTGATCGCCGGCCCTGAGTGTGACAGCCGAAGAACGCGCCCGAAGCAAGGAGCCATCCCCCGAGGAGGCAATCTCATGGGGACCCGTAGAACCTGGATCGAACGCAAGGCCCGCCAGTTCCTCAGCGGCCGGGGAGGTGCGCCCACCGCACGCTCCCCGCGGCCCCACCGGACGGGCGGAGTGGCGCCGACCCGCGGGTTCGGCGGTATGTCCCGTCGTCGGCGGCCGACCTACGGTGCGGGACCGCGTCCCACCCGCGGGGTCGGGGGCCGCCCGGGCGGCGGTATGCCGCCGGAGGTGTCCCGCGGCATCCGCCAGATCGAGTCGCGGCTGCGCCGCGTACTGCGCCGCCGCTGACCGGCCACGACGAGCGGCCGCCCGGGGTGTCACCGACGCCCCGGGCGGCCGCCGTGTTTGCGGCCCGTGTGTGGGGCCGGCGCCCGGCTCCCCCGCCCGCGCCCGCCGCGCCGCCCGCGCGGGTCAGTGCGGCGACAGCGTGATCCGGCGGCCGTGCAGCCGCTGGACCCGGCGGGCGTTGCCGGCGGGGAACAGCTCCTCGAACTCGGCGAGGGTGTCGGGCGCGGCGGTCATCGGGGTGCTCAGCAGCACCCAGCGCACGCCCTCGGTGTAGGCGCCGGTGGTCAGCGAGCCGGCGTAGCCGTAGGACTCGGTGGCCTCGGGCACCAGGCGGTCGAGCCGCACACCGGCCAGGCGGGTGACGGCGGTGCCGTCGCGCCCGCGCGGCAGGGCCGCGACGACGCGGCCGAGGTCGGGGTTGGCCGGACCCGCCGCCCAGAACACCGCCACCACCAGCGCCGCGCCGTGGCCGTCGGCGGCGTGGTGCTTGAGGTGCTGCTCCAACCAGTAGGACCGGCCGTCGACCAGGTGCTCGGAGGGCGTGTGCCAGTGGATCTCGGTGAGGACGTACTCGCGGCCCTGGCAGCGCAGCCGGCTGCGCTCGCCGGCGACCGTGCCGGCCACGTTCTCCTCCAGCGGGCGGTACTCCAGGCCGGGCGGCCGGTCGGTGGGGTAGCGCTCGTAGCGGAACTCCACCTCCTCGGCGCGGTAGTCGAACCGCAGGTCGAGCGGTTCAGCGGGCACGAGCCGGTCGGTGCGCACGTTGACCGGGCTCTGCTCCAGCCCCCAGGGGCGGTGCGGGGCGGGCGCGGAGGCGCGCCGGTCTGCCGGGGCGGCCGCCCCGGGCGCGGTGGGCTCGGACACGGTGCCTCCTGTTGCGGGTGGCGGGGTCGGCCGGTACGGGACGCACCTGCCGACCCGGCGCCGCTGCGCGGCACGGGCGGGGCCGGATGGTCCCACCGCGTTATGCCCCGATATGACGCGGCGCACACGGCCGATTTCACCCCGTGTGTGCCGATTCGCGGGCGGGCAGCCGGCCGTGGGCGGCCAGCAGCGCCACCGCGCGCACAGTGGCGTGCCCCCGCCACTCCAGGGCGCCCGCCGGCGAGCGCGCCGCCCAGTCGACCCGCCAGCCGCCGTCGGCGTCCTGGCCCGCCGCCAGGCGGTCGAGGTCGGCGGCCACGACCTCGGGGTCGATGAAGGCGCGCAGCGGGCGGCCGGGGCGCGGTGCCACGTCCAGCGGGCGCATGGCCTCCCCCGGCGCGCCGTCCGCCACGGCCATGGAGCCGTCGCCGCCGCGCGGCAGGAACGCCGCCATCCGCTCCAGTTCCGCCGGCGCCCAGGGGTGGGTTTCATGCAGGGTGTCCAGCAGGTCGAGCACGAACCGGAACTCGATGGCCGGCGGCGCGCTCTCCAGTTCGGCGATCCGCCGGCGGCAGTACTCGGTGGCGCGGGCCACCCACGGGTGGTCGCGCACCCCGGGGTCGTGCCGGGCGACCCGGTGGGCGGCGCCGGCGAGTTCGGCGGTCATGTGCAGGGATGAGGCGGTCGGGTCGGCCTCGGCCCAGAACCAGGCGGTCCCGGTGGCGGGGCCGCCCAGGGGCAGCGCGAAGGGCAGGCCGCCGTCGGGCAGGGTGGCCTCCTCCAGCCAGTCGCACAACTCGCGGGCCCGCGCGGCGGGCACGGCGCACTCCTCGAAGACCTCGAACGCGTGCAGGGCGGCCACCGGCTGGCTGCGCTCGGACCGCAGGTCGGGTTCGAGCGCCCAGCCGTAGCCGCCGTCGGGGTTGCGGTAGGCCTCAAGGGCGGCGAGGACGCCGGCGGCGTCCCCGCGGCCCAGCAGCAGGGCGAGGCGGCGGCGGTCCAGCACGCGCGCGTGCGCGGCCATGAAGGCGGTGGCCGCCGCGATGTCGATCGTGGTGCTCATGGGGCCAGAGTGGCGCGCGGCGGCGCGGCCGTCTTGATCGAATCGGACACCGCGCGCCTCCGCAGCGGGAGCGGGCGGGCGCGCGGGCGGCGCGCTCAGGAGCCGCTGTCGCCGGGCAGGCCGATGCGGACCATGATGGCGGTGCCCTCGGCGGTGACCTCGCCGTTGTGGCGGATCTCGGCGGCGACGAACACCTTGCGCCGCTCGGTGCCGGTGACGCGGGCGCGGACCTCCACCGGGGTGTTGAGCGGGGTCGGCCGGCGGTAGTTCACGTCGAGGTTGGCGGTCAGGCCCGGCATGCCGGCGGCATTGGCGGCCGATCCCAGCGCCTGATCGAGGACGGCGGCCAGCCAGCCGCCGTGCACCAGCCCGGGGGGACCCTGGTAGACGCCGTTGAGCACGGTGGTGCCGGCCAGGTCGCCGTCTTCGGCGCGCTCCAGGCGCAGCGGCATGGCCAGCGGGTTGGTGGGGCCGGCGACGGCGTTGGTGAGAGTGCCCCACTCCACGCGCCCGTCGGGGAAGGAGTGGCGGACCATGGTGCCGATGTCGTGGCGGGGGCCGTCGAGGCGGGCGCGGGCCTCGGCGACGGCCGCGCGGGCGGCGGCCAGGTCCTCCGCGCCGGCGCGGGTGTGGGCGACGGTGTCGACCAGCGCGCGGACCTCCTGGACCAGGGCGAGCGCCTCGTCGGAGAGGTCCTCCTCGGCGACCACGGCGAGGCCGAAGTCGCGGGGGTCGGGGATCGCGGTGTCCGGCTGGGCGTCGACCGTCATGGCGTCCTTCGCTGTGCTGCGCGTCGGGGAGAGCGGGAACGGCGGGCGCGCGGGTGCAGGCCGCGCGGCGCCGCCGAAGCCGATATTACCGGCTGGTAGCTTTGGGAATCGACCGCGGACCCGCCCCCGGCGGCGCGACAACCATCACAAACGCCCCCGAGGCGGGCGCGGCGACCCCCGCCGCGCCGCCGCTACAGGTCCTTGCTCATGTGCAGGTGCGGGATTCCGGCGTCGAGGAACTCCTCGCCGTGGGCGGTGTAGCCCAGGCGCTCGTAGAAGCCCAGCGCGTGGGTCTGGGCGTGCAGTTCGATCTCGGCCACACCGCGCTTGCGCGCCTGCTCCTCGACCGCGCGCACCAGGGCCGCGCCGGCGCCCGAGCCGCGCGCGCCCGGCAGCACCGCCAGGCGGCCCAGCACCCCGCGCCGCCCGGCCGCCACCAGCCGCACGGTTCCGGCCGGCACGCCGTCGATCCGGGCGAGGAGGTGGTCGGCGTCGAGGTCGTGGGAGTCCCACTCCTCCTCGATCGGCACCCGCTGCTCGGCGATGAAGACGGCGCCCCGGATGGCGAACACGGCCGCCCGGTCCTGGGCGCTCACCGCGAGGTCGATACTCAGCACCCGCGCAGTCTAGAGCAGCGACGACACCGGCGGCGCGCGGCCGGGCCGGGGGGTCGGCGCGCCTCTCGGCGGCGGCCACGGGAGGTTGGCGGCGCTTCAGGGGCTGGAGACCCGCAGCCGCCGCCTTTACGTCATAGATTTACAAAAGGGACACTTCCGGCGCACCCCGGTCCGCGGCGCACCCCGAACCGGTCGCCGCTCCCCCGCCAACCCCCGGGTGAGGGGGCGGGCAATCGCCGTGAATGCGGACCAACCGCCTAAGCTGGCGGAATGACCGACGAGTCCGGCGAACGCGCGCGGTTCTGGCGCCATCCCGGCCTGCCGGGGGTGGAACTCCTCAAGGCCCGCTACGTGCGGCACACCTTCAACCGGCACACGCACGACACCTACACCTTCGCCCTGATCGAGTCGGGGGTCGAGGTGTTCAGCTACCGGGGCGCGCTGCGCACCGCGCCCGCCGGGAGCCTGGCGGTCGTGGAGCCGCACGAGGTCCACACCGGCCACGCCGGGGTCCCCGAGGGCTGGCGCTACCGGGTGCTCTACCCCGAGATCGACGTGGTCGCGGCGGCGGCCCGCGACCTGGGCATGGCCGGGGTGCCGCGCTTCGGCGACGACGTGATCGACGACCCCGCCTCGGCCGCCCTGGTGCGCGCCGCGCACCGCGCCACCGAGCGGGGCGACCGCCTCAGCGCCTCCACGCTCACCCGCCAGGCGCTGCACCGCCTGCTGGCCCGGCACACCCGCGCCCGCCCGGCCGCGCCCGGTCCGCCCGGCCCCCAGCGCGCCGTCGCCGAGGCCGGCGAACTGCTGCGCGCCCGGCTGGCCGACCCCCCGAGCCTGGAGGAGCTGGCCGCCGCCGTGGGCTCCTCGCCGTTCGCGCTGCTGCGGGCCTTCCGCGCGGCCCACGGCCTGCCGCCGCACGCCTACGTCAACAACGTCCGCGTCCAGCGCGCCCGGCGCCTGCTGGCGCGGGGCGTGTCGCCCGGCGAGGTCGCCGCCGTGCTGGGCTTCGCCGACCAGTCGCACCTGACCCGCCACTTCAAGCGCAGCACGGGCGTGCCGCCCGGCGCGTTCCAGCGGGGCGTGCTCGACCGGCCGCGCCCCGACTGAGCGGCCCCCGCCGCCGGGCGCCCCCAGGAGCGGCGGGCGCGGCGGGGGCGCAAAAACGTTCAAGACGCGGTGCCCGCGACGCCGTTAGCGTCGCCGGACGTGAACACCTCGACCACTCTCCTCTCACCACCGGTCCGCGACGGGCTGGGAATGGGCATCGCGGTGGGGCTGTCCGGGCTGGCCTTCGGCGCGGCGGCCGTCACCGCCGGCCTGTCGGTGGCCCAGGCGTGCGTCCTGAGCCTGCTCGCCTTCACCGGCGCGTCGCAGTTCGCGCTGGTCGGCGTGATCGCCGGCGGCGGCAGCCTGGCGGCCGGCGCGGCGGGCGCGCTGCTGCTGGGCGCCCGCAACACCCTCTACGGCCTGCGCCTGGCCGACCTGCTGCCCTGGCGCGGCCCGCGCCGGCTGCTCGCCGCCCACGGCGTGATCGACGAGACCTTCGCCGGGGCGATCGCCCAGCGCACCCCCGCGGACGCGCGGGCGTCGTTCGTGACCGTGTTCGCCGCGATCTACCTCACCTGGAACCTCACCACGCTGATCGGCGCGCTGGCCACCGAGAGCATCGGCGACACCGACGCCTTCGGCCTGGACGCCATGGGCGCGGCGGTCTTCCTCGCGCTGCTGGCCCCGCGCCTGCGGGAGGGCCGCCGCGAGGTGGGCGTGGCGCTGCTGGCCGCCGTGATCGCGCTGGCCGCGGTGCCGTTCCTGCCGGCGGGCGTGCCGATCCTGCTGGCCGCGGCGGCCGCCCTGGTCGTCCCCGGCGGACCCGCCCCCGCCCCGCCCGCCTCACCCGCCGCCGGTGACGGCGGCCCGTCCGGACAGGAGGCCCGGCCGTGATCCTGTGGTCGGTCATCATCGGCACCTGCGTGGGCTGCTACCTGCTCAAGCTCGCCGGGCTCTCGGCGCCGCGGCGGCTGCTGGACCACCCCGCCGTGCGGCGCTTCGCCATGGCGGTCCCGGTGGCGCTGCTGGCGGCGCTCATCGCCGTCCAGACGGCCACCGACGGCGGCCAGGAGCTGACGCTGGACCCCGCGCGGCTGGGCGGCATGGGCGCCGCGGCCGTCGCCCTGCTGCTGCGCGCCCCGTTCCTGGTGGTGCTGCTGGCGGCGGCCGGCGCGGCCGCCGGGCTGCGGCTGCTCGGACTGTAAGCCGGGCGAAAGCCGGATGAGGTGACGATCCCGCCGCGGGCGGGCAGAAGGTCAGGGTGACCCCCGCCGGCCGAGCACGGAAGGCAGCCCCATGACCCACACCGGACCCCACGCTCCCCCGGCCGCCTCCCCCGCCGCCGCGCCGCGGCCGCGGTCGGCGGCCGGGGAATGGCGCACCGCCGCCGAGGAGGCGGTGGCCGTGCTCGCCGCCGCCGGTGTCCGCCGCTGCTACACCGTGCCCGGCGAGAGCTTCCTGGAGTTCGCCGACGCCGTGGAGCGCCACCCCGACATCCGGCTCGTCTCCACCCGGCACGAGGGCGGCGCCGGGTTCATGGCCGAGGCCGAGGCCAAGCTCACCGGCGTGCCGGCGGTGGCCGCCGCCACGCGCGGCCCCGGCGCGGGCAACCTCGCCGTGGGCGTGCACACCGCCCGCCAGGACTCCACCCCCATGGTGGTGTTCCTGGGCCAGGTCACCACCGACCACCTCGGCCGCGAGGCGTTCCAGGAGGTCGACCTCGCCGCCTTCTACACCCCCATCACCAAGTGGACCACCACCGTCACCCGCGCCGACCGCCTGGCCGAGACCACCGCGCAGGCCCTGCGCACCGCCGCCACCGGGCGCCCCGGCCCGGTGGCGGTGGTGGTGCCCGGCGACCTCTTCGGCGAACGCGTGCCGCCGCCGGGCGCCCTGCCCGGCGCGGCGCCGCCCGCACCGCCCCTGGGCGAGGACGAACGCGACCGCCTGGCCGCCTGGCTGGTCGACTCCGAACGCCCGGTCATCATCGCGGGCGGCGGCGCCCGCGCGGCCCGCGACGAACTCGTCGCGGTCGCCGAACGCTTCAACACCGGCGTCTACACCTCCTGGCGCCGCCAGGACGTGTTCCCCAACCACCATCCGCTCTACCTGGGCCACCTCGGGCTGGGCTGCCCGGCGCCGGTGCTGGCCGCGCTGGAGTCCGCCGACGCCGTGCTGGTGGTGGGCTCGCGCCTGAGCGAGATCACCAGCCAGTCCTACCGGCTGCCGACGCCCGGACCCGGCGCCGCCTCCACCGTCGCCCAGATCGACATCGACCCCGACCAGATCGGCGCGGCCACCGGGGTGTGGCTGGGCGCGGTGGCCGACGCCCGCCGGGCGCTGGCGGCCCTGGTCGAGGTCCCCGCCGTGCCGTCCGACCGCGACTACTCCGCCGCCCACGACTCCTGGGTGCGCGCCTCCACCCCGCCGCCCGGGGCCGCCGCGCACCCCGGCCCGGGCCTGCACCCCTGGGCGGTGGTCGAGGCCATGCGCGCCGCCCTGCCCGAGGACACGGTGGTCACCAACGACGCCGGCAACTTCGCGGCGTTCCTGCACCGGGGCTGGTGGTACCGCCACCCGCGCACCCAACTGGCGCCCACCAGCGGCGCCATGGGCTACGCGGTGCCCGCGGCGGTGGCGGCCAAGCTGGCGGCGCCGCACCGCACGGTGGTGGCGGTGGCCGGCGACGGCGGCGTGCTGATGACCGGCCAGGAACTGGAGACCGCCGCGCGGCTGGGCCTGGCGCTGACCGTCGTGGTGTTCCAGAACGGCCTCTACGGCACCATCGCCATGCACCAGGCGCGCGAACTCGGCCGCACCGCCGCCGTCGACATCGGCGGGCCGCTGGACCTCGCCTCCTACGCGCGGGGGCTGGGCGCCGCCGGGCTGACCGCCGCCACCCCCGGCGAACTCGCCGACGCCCTCGCCGAGGCGGTGGCCGCCGAGGTCCCCACCCTCATCGACGTCCGCACCGACCCCGACCTCATCAGTCCCGAGGCGTCGCTGACCGACCTGCTCGGCAGACCGTGAGCCCGCCGGCGGCGCCGCGCGGGCGGCGCGGCGGCCTCACTCGGCGCGCAGCCGCTCCAGCGCGCCGGCGAGGTCGTCGGGGTAGGTGCTCTCGAACTCCACGTAGCGGCCCTCGGTGGGGTGCTCGAACCCCAGCCGCACCGCGTGCAGCCACTGGCGGCGCACCCCCAGCCGCGTGGCCAGCGTGGGGTCGGCGCCGTAGAGGTGGTCGCCCACGCAGGGATGCCGCAGCGCGGCCATGTGCACCCGGATCTGGTGGGTGCGGCCGGTCTCCAGCTTGATCTCCAGCAGGCTGGCCGACCGGAACGCCTCCACGGTGTCGTAGTGGGTCACCGAGGGGCGCCCGCCCGCCACCACCGCGAACCGGCCGTCGCCGGCGGGGTGCCGGTCGATCGGCGCGTCCACGGTTCCGCGCAGCGGGTCGGGGTGGCCCTGCACGAGCGCGTGGTAGACCTTGTCGACCGTGCGCTCCTTGAACGCCCGCTTGAGCACGCTGTAGGCGGTCTCGCTCTTGGCCAGCACCATCAGCCCGGTGGTGTTGGCGTCGAGGCGGTGCACGATCCCCTGCCGCTCGGCGGCGCCGCTGGTGCTCAGCGACACCCCCGAGGCCAGCAGCCCTTGGAGCACGGTCGGGCCGGTCCAGCCCACCGTGGGGTGGGCCACCACGCCCACGGGCTTGTCGACCACCACGATGTCGGCGTCCTCGTAGACCACCGACATGCCGGGCACGGGCTCGGGCCGCGCGACGGGCAGGCCCGGCGGCGGGGGCAGGGTGACGTCCAGCCACGACCCCGCCTCCAGCCGGTCGGACTTGGCGGCCTCGGCGCCGTCGACCAGCACGTTGCCCTCGGCGATGAGTTCGGCGGCGCGGGTGCGCGACAGCCCGAACATCCGGGCGATGGCGGCGTCCAGGCGGTCGCCGTCGAGGCCGTCGGGCACCGGCATGGCGCGGTGGTCGCCGGCGGCGGTGGAGCCGGTCACGGGCGCTCGCCCCCGTCCTCGCGCCGCGCGGCGGCGCCGGGCTCGGCGGAGCCGCGCTCCTGGCCGGGGTCCTCGGCCGCGGCCGCCCCGGGCTCAGCGGCGGGCGCCTCGGCGGCGCCGTCCGCGCCGTCCTTGGCGGGCGCCTGGTCGGACTCCCGGGTGCCGTCGATGTTGATCCCGCGGAACGCCAGCAGCACCGCCAGGGCGCCGCCCACGCAGATACAGGAGTCGCCGAGGTTGAACACCGGGAAGTTGGGCACCGCGATCCAGTCCACGACCGCGCCGTGGAAGGGCGCCGGCGGGCGCATGACGCGGTCGACCAGGTTGCCCGTGGCCCCGCCCAGGATCAGCCCGAGCGCCACGGTCCACCCCAGGCTGCCCAGCTTGCGGGCCATGAACAGGATGTAGACCACCACGCACGAGGCGATCAGGAAGAACAGCCACGGCACGTCCGAGCCGATGGAGAACGCGGCCCCGGTGTTGAAGATCAGCGTGAACCGCAGGAGGTCGCCGACCACCGGCATGGACTCGCCCGGCGCGAAGCTCGCCAGCGCGATCTCCTTGGTGGCGAAGTCGGCCGCCAGGGCGACCGCCGCCACGACCAGGAGAAGGGGGACGAACCGCCGCGGCCGGGGCGCGGCGGGTTCGTGCTCGGTCTGCTTCGGATGCCCGGAGGGCTCTACGTTGCTCAGCGACGCTCCTCGCGCTGTTTGCACTGCACACACAGTGTGGCGCGGGGGTACGCCTGGAGCCGGGCCTTGCCGATGGCACTGCCGCAGCGCTCGCAGACCCCGTAGGTCCCCGCGTCCATCCGCTGGATCGCCCGCTCGCTCTGCGCGAGCAGGTCACGTGTATTGTAGGCCAGCGCCAGCTCGTGCTCGCGCTGGTAGGTCTTGGCCCCGGTGTCGGTGGGGTCGTCGCCGGCGCCCGCCACGGAGTCCGACAGCCGCTCGGCCAGCTCGGTCTGGGCCTCGGCGATGTCGCGGCGCAGCCGCTCCACCTCGGCCTCCAGCCCCTCGCGGACCCGCGCCAACTCCTGCTCGCTCCACGGGTCCTCGCCGGTGCGCACCACCAGGCCGGCCGCGCCCGCCGCCCCGTCCGCGCTTCCCGCGCCCTCTCCCGTCGCCCGGTCCGCCGCCGTGCGGGCCTGCTCCCGGGCCTTGCCAGTGGTCGTGGACACCATGCGGTACTCCCCCCTCGGCCGCACGGGCACTGCGGCCGTCGCCCCCGTTCCGACGTGCGGGGACACCGCTTTCCCCCCGGTCCCGCACGCGATTTGGGGTAGCTTAAGCGGCCGTGGACGGCGAATCAACCACCCACGGCGCAGCCCGGAACACACCGCGCGTTGCGCGCCAATCCCGCCGTGACCGGCATTTGACCGGCCTCTGACCGGCATTGACCGGGGCATGCCGCACGGGCCGGACGCTCGCCGGGCACGCGGGCACCGGCGCTCAGGGCCGGTGGGGCGCCGCGAACCCGCCGTAGTCCTCGGCCAGCAGGTGCAGGTGCGGCTCGTCCAGCGCGGCCGGACCGCCGTGGGGGCCGGTGCGCACCTCGATCACCCAGTCGACGTCCTCGGCGTCGTCCTCCCCCGCCAGCATGTCGCGGTGCACCGTGCACGGCTCATACCCCTGGTCGAGCAACTGCTCGGCGAGTTCCTCGGCGTCCTCGCGGTCGGCCAGGGTCACCAGCACCGCGCCCGCCAACTCCCCGGCCCCGCCGCCCGTCGCGCTCTCCACGGCGTGTCCTCCCGTCCCGCGCCCGCGCGGCGCCGGCCCCTCAGGCCGGCGCGCGCCCTACGGCAGGCCAGTATGCCCGCGCCCCGGCGCGGCGCGGAAAACGGCGGGAGGGCGGACCGCCGCGTGGGCTATCCTCGAAGGCACAGCACGGCGCTGATGGGGACGAGTAACGGCGGCCCCAGCCCCAAGCGACCCGGGGACGGTGCGAGCCCGGGGGCATGCCCGCCGCGAAGATCACCCCGGAGCCGCCGGAAGAACGGCAGCAGGCGCACCCGCGCCCGCCCAGTAGACCCGGCCGCTGGAGCAACGAAGTGGGGCGCGTGCGGCGCGTTCGCCGCCACGCCCAAGGAGGGTGGTACCGCGGGGCGCCCGGCCTCGTCCCTCCATCAGGACACCTCCGCCCTGATGGAAAGGCGACCCCGCATGGCCGACGATCCCACCGCCTCCCGCGCGCTGCCCGTGCTGCCCGCGCAGATCGACCTGCCGGCCACCGAGCACCAGGTCCTGCGCCGCTGGAGCGAGCAGAAGGTCTTCGAACGCTCCCTGGAGCAGTCCCGCGCCAACCCCAACTGGGTGTTCTACGAGGGGCCGCCCACCGCCAACGGCCAGCCCGGCGTGCACCACGTCGAGGCGCGCGTGTTCAAGGACCTCTTCCCCCGCTTCAAGACGATGCGCGGCTACCACGTCGACCGCAAGGCCGGCTGGGACTGCCACGGCCTGCCGGTCGAGGTCGCCGTCGAGAAGGAGTTGGGCCTCAGCGGCAAGAAGGACATCGAGGAGTTCGGCGTCGCCGAGTTCAACGCCCGCTGCCGCGAGGCCGTGCTGCGCAACGTCGACGCCTTCACCGCCATGACCCAGCGCATGGGCTACTGGGTGAACATGGACGAGGCGTACCGCACCATGGACCCCGAGTACGTGGAGTCGGTGTGGTGGGCGCTCAAGACCATCTGGGACAAGGGCCTGCTGGTGCGCGACTTCCGCATCAGCCCCTACTGCCCGCGCTGCGGCACCACGCTGTCCGACCACGAACTGGCCCAGGGGTATGAGACCGTGGTCGACCCCTCGGTCTACGTGCGCTTCCCGGTGACCTCCGGCCCGCTGGCCGACCCCGAGCGGCCCACCTCCCTGCTGGTGTGGACCACCACGCCCTGGACCCTGGTGTCCAACACGGCGGTGGCGGTGCACCCCGACGTCACCTACGTGGTGGCCACCGACGGCACCGAGCGCGTGCTGGTGGCCGAGCCGTTGGTGGGCAAGGCGCTGGGCGAGGGCTGGGAGCCCACCGGCGAGCGGTTCGAGGGCGGCGAGATGGAGCGCTGGACCTACCAGCGGCCCTTCGAGCTGGTCGAGTTCGACGCGCCGGCCCACTTCGTGGTGCTGGCCGACTACGTCACGGTCGAGGACGGCACCGGGCTGGTGCACCAGGCGCCGGCGTTCGGCGCCGACGACATGGCCGTCTGCCGCGCCTACGGCCTGCCGCTGGTCAACCCGGTGCGCGGCGACGGCACGTTCGAGCCGGGCCTGGACCTGGTCGGCGGCCAGTTCTTCAAGACCGCCGACGCCGCCCTGGTGGCCGACCTCGACGGCCGCGGCCTGCTGATGCGCAACCAGCCCTACGAGCACAGCTACCCGCACTGCTGGCGCTGCCACACGCCGCTGCTCTACTACGCGGTGCCGTCCTGGTACATCAAGACCACCGCGATCAAGGACGAACTCCTGGCGCAGAACGCCCGCACCAACTGGTTCCCGGGCAACGTCAAGGAGGGCCGCTACGGCGAGTGGCTGCGCAACAACATCGACTGGGCGCTCTCGCGCAGCCGCTACTGGGGCACCCCGCTGCCGGTGTGGACGTGCGCCGAGGAGCACCACACCGTGGTGGGCTCGCTGGCCGAGCTTGGCGGGCTGGCCGGCCGCGACCTCAGCGCGCTGGACCCTCACCGGCCCTACGTGGACGACGTCGCGTTCCCCTGCCCCCAGTGCGGGGCCGAGGCGCGGCGGGTGCCCGAGGTCATCGACGTCTGGTTCGACTCCGGCGCCATGCCGTTCGCCCAGTGGGGCGCGCCGCACCGCAACAAGGAGGCGTTCGAGGCCAACTTCCCCGGCCAGTACATCTGCGAGGCGATCGACCAGACCCGCGGCTGGTTCTACTCGATGATGGCCGTGAGCACGCTCGTCTTCGGCCACTCCTCCTACGAGAACGTGGTCTGCCTGGGCCACATCCTCGCCGAGGACGGCCGCAAGATGAGCAAGCACCTGGGCAACATCCTGGAGCCCATGGAGGTCATGGAGCGCCACGGGGCCGACGCCCTGCGCTGGTTCATGGCGGCCAGCGGGTCGCCGTGGACCCCGCGCCGGGTCGGGCACGAGGCGCTGGAGGAGATCGTCCGCAAGGTCCTGCTGACCTACTACAACACCGTCTCGTTCTTCACCCTCTACGCCGGCACGAACGGCACCTGGGACCACTCCCGGCTGGCCGATGCGCCCGCGCCCGAGGACCGGCCGCTGCTGGACCGCTGGCTGCTGTCGGAGCTGAACCGGGTGGTCAAGGGCGTGGGCGAGGCGCTGGACCGGTTCGACACCGCCGGTGCGGGCCGCCTGCTCACCGCGTTCGTGGACGACCTGTCCAACTGGTACGTGCGGCGCTCCCGGCGGCGGTTCTGGGCGGGCGCCCAGACGCCCGAGGGCGCGTCGGCGTTCGCGACGCTGTTCGAGGCGCTGGAGTCCCTCACGCTGGTGATGGCGCCGCTGGTGCCGTTCATCACCGACCACGTGTGGGCGGCGCTGCGCCGCCCCGACGCCCCGGAGTCGGTGCACCTCGCCTCGTGGCCGCGGGTGCGCGAGGACCTGATCGACACCGACCTGTCGGAGCAGATGGCGCTGACCCGCCGCCTGGTCGACCTGGGCCGCGCCGCGCGCGTGGACTCCGGAGTGCGCACCCGCCAGCCGCTGTCGCGCGTGCTGGTGGGGGCCGCCGGGTTCGACCGGCTGCCCGAGCAGTTGCGGGCCCAGATCGCCGAGGAGCTGAACGTGCAGCAGCTCGACCCGCTGTCGGCGGTCGGCGGCGACCTGGTGGACTACACGGTCAAGCCGAACTTCCGCGCGCTGGGCAAGCGGTTCGCCAAGCGCACCCCGCTGGTGGCCCAGGCGATCGGCGCGGCGCCGGCGCAGGCGCTGGTGGAGCAGGTGCGCTCCACCGGCTGGGCGCACGTGGAGGTGGAGGGCGAGCAGGTCGAGGTGAGCGCGGAGGAGCTGCTGGTCACCGAGCAGCCGCGCGAGGGCTGGACTGTCGCCGCCGAGGCCGGGGAGACCGTGGCCCTGGACCTGGAGATCACCCCGGAGCTTCAGCGCGCCGGCCTGGCCCGCGAGCTGATCCGGCTGGTCCAGGACGCCCGCAAGTCCAGCGGGCTGGAGATCTCCGACCGCATCGACCTGTGGTGGTCGGCCGAGGACCCGGTGACGGCCCAGGCCCTCACCGAGCACGCGGCGACCATCGCCGGCGAGGTCCTGGCCCGCACCTTCACCGAGGGCGCCCCCGAGGGCGAGGCCCACACGGTGCGCTCGGCGGAGTTCGGGGTCGCCATCCGGCTGCGCAAGAGCGCCGAGCAGGAGGGCTGACCCTCCCCCCGGCCCCTGGCACCCGGCCCGGTTCCGTCGTTGGACGGAACCGGGCCGTTCGCCTTCCTGGAAGACATTTCCTTTCCCAAGCAGCTGTTTTCCCGCTCGTTTCGGCCGGGATATAGCCCCGGCGATTCCCTTTTCCTCGTCCGCCGCGATTTCCCCCAACCGCGAACGCCGCCACCGCAGCCCCGCACCGTTCCGCCATCTCACAGTAAGCAAGCAAACGGTCACCAAAAGTTCCGAAACCACGGTCCGCGACATTCGGACACCCACGGCGATCCCCCGCAGGCACCGCGCCTGACGACTTTCCCGGAATCGGCTCCGAAGCCCTGACCGGCCCGGATAGCGTCCCGCCATGCCAACTAACGAGCACGAGGCGCCGATCGAGTTCGTGCGCAACCGCCCCGAGCTAGCGGTGCGGCTGTTGCAGGACGTACTCGGCGTCTCCGTCCCCGAACACGACGCCACGGAACTGGCGTCGGAGAACTGCACCGACCTCCAGCCCAAGGAGTACCGCGCCGACGTGGTGGTCTCCCTCAAGCGGAACGAGACCCCGGTCCTGGCGATCGTGGTGGAAGTCCAATTGAGGAGGGACGCCACCAAGCACTTCTCCTGGCCGGTCTACCTGACCACCGTCCGCGCCCGCCTCCGCTGCCCCACGGTGCTGCTGGTGCTGTGCCCCACCGACGCGACCACGGCCTCCTGGGCGGCCCGCCCGGTCGACCTCGGCCACCCGGGGCTCACCCTCACACCCATCGTGCTGCGCCCCGACCAGACCCCGGTCATCGTGGACAAGGACGCGGCGATCGCCGCCCCCGAACTGGCCGTCCTCTCGGCCGCCGCACACGGAGGCGAGAACGAGAAAACCCTCCTGGCGTGCGCACACGCGCTCCGGGAACTCACCGACGAGGGCCTGTTCGCTCTCTACTATGGGTTTGTGGTCAACGCTCTGACCGGATCCGCCAGCCACGCCTGGGAGGCACTTGTGAACAGCCCGTCCTACACGTTCAAGAGCGAGTTCGCCAACAAGTTCCTCGCCCAAGGAAAGGCCGAGAGCCTGTTCTCCGTCCTGGACGCGCGCGGGCTGGAGGTCAGCGACACCGTCCGCGAACGCATCACCACCTGCCATGACCCCGACCAACTGGACGTCTGGGTCCGCAGGGCGGCCACCGTCGACTCCGCGGAAGACCTCTTCACATGAGCCTCCCTGCCGAAGGCAGCAAAGGTCCTTCACCGTCCGCGTCAACGCCGCGACCGGATACGCGAACCGCGCACCTCGCTTGAAAGGAACTCGTGAACAGCCCGCCCTACACGTACAAGAGCGAGTTCGCCAACAGATATCTCGCCCAAGGATGGGCCAAGGGCATGGCCAAGGGCAGGGCCGAAGGCATGCCGAGAGCCTGCTCATCTTCCTGGACGCGCGCGGGCTCGAAGTCAGCGACACCGTCCGCGAACGCATCACCACCTGCCACGACCCCGACCAACTGATCACCTGGGTCCGCAGGGCGGCCACCGTCGACTCCGCCGAAGACCTCTTCGCGTGAGGGCCGTGGCCGAAGGCTAGGGGCGGTCCTCGTCGTCCGTCTCGCGGCGGATGGCGGCCGTCTGGTCCGGGTCGGAGTCCTCGACGGTGGTGGACTCGGTCCCGTCAGCGGCGGTCGCGTCCTGCGCCGGTTCGGTGGGCTCGGTGGGCTCCCGGTCGGCCTCGGGTGTGTCGGTCGGCGACGCCGACGCGGTCAGCTCGGGGTCGGCCGGGTCCTCCGGCTCGAAGTACGGGGTGGCGGGCTCGTCCGGGGAGTCCGCCCGGGTGGCGCGGAGTCCGGTGTCCCGCGACGCCGCTTCGGCCGTGGCTTCGGCGTCCGTGTCGTGGGCGTCCGGGGCCTCGGACTCGGTGTCTTCACCGGCCTGCCGAGCCTCGGCGTCGGCCGCGCCGGTCGGCGGCGCGGGCTCGCCACCGGTCTCCTCCGGGAACTCCCCACCGGTCTCCGCGACCTGAGGCGGCTCGGGAGCGGCGCTCGCCGTGCCCTGCGGCTCCGGCCGCGCCGCCTCGGGGGCCTCGTCCTCCTCGTCGTCCGGGCGCAGGCCCTGCACGAAGGCGCTGAAGGAGAGGTCGCGGTCGGACTCGTCGACCGCCTCGGGGCCGTCGGCCGGTTCGCGGGCGCCCTGGGGCTCCGCGGCCGAAGCGGCCTCGGGTGTGGTTTCGGGGGCCGGGCCCTCGGCGGGCTCGGCCGGTGATTCGGAGGTCTGGGCCGACGAATCAACGGCGCCAGGGGCGGAGGCCACCACGGCGGACTCCGCCAGGTCGGGCACTCCGGATTCCTCGTCGGCGGCCGACTCGGTGTCCGGCCGCGGCTCCCCGGTGTCAGGGGCGGTGTCCGCACGCAGCGCCGCGGGCTCCTTGCCGCCGCCGTGCACGCGCGTGGGCTCGCGGTCCCGCGGGTGGTCCGGGCCGGTGTCCGCGGTCTCCGCGTGGGCGGCCGTCTCGGTCTCCGGCCGTGTACCGGCCGCCGGGGAGGCGCCCGTCTCGGGAGCCGCCTCGTCCCGGTGGTCGCCGTCCGCCGCGCCGGAGGGCTCCGGGTGGTCGTCGCGGCCCGGGCCGCCGACGGGGGCGTGCGGAGCCGGGGTGGCGGGGCCCTGTCCGGTCGGTGCCGGGTACCGGTAGGGACCGTGGCCGCCGGAGGCGGTGGCGGCCGTGGGGTAGCCCGGCGCCCCGCTGGGGGGCGGGGGGTACGCCGCGGCCCGCACCGACCCTCCCGTCGGCGCGGGCGCGAACAACCCGTCTCCCCTGGTGCTTCCGGTCCGCGCGGGCGCGGGGGGCGCACCCGGCGCGGCCGCCGGGGCGGGGACGGACGACTTCCCCAAACCGTCCGTCCGTGCCCGACCGGCCGCGTACGACCCGCCTCCTGCCGCGCCGGCCGTTGCCGCCGGCTGCTCAGCCCTGCCCGGGAGTCCCAGGTACGCGCGCGATCTGACCACCTCGACCGCCAGCAGGACGGCACCGAGGCCGCCCAGGCCGAGGGCGATGTAGACCAACGTGGTCTCGGCGAGCACCACCCCGAAGGCGATGACCGCCAGAGCCGCCACCAGGGTGACGAGGCTGAGGATGAACACGGAACAGGAGAGCCTTCACTCAAGGGTTGTGTTGTGCGGTACTGCGCGGCGGAGCGGCCGGATGCCGCCCGCCATGCCGCGCGCCTGCTACCGCTGGTACGCCGGAGGCCGCGCTCGCGCGGCGACCGGAGTGGCGGCAGCGGTGGGGCTCAGCGGCGGTCGTGCGGTCCGTCGCCCGGGTGGTAGCCGCCGTGCTGGGCGGGCTCGGGCTGGGCGAACGGGTTGCCGGGCACGCCGCCGCCGGGACCGGTGTGCTGCATGCCGGGCTGGCCGCCGGTGGGGGCCATGGTCTGGAAGCCGCCGGTGGTGTTGGGGTTGGGGGCGACGTCGTTGTGGTCGTTGGCCCCCTCGGCCAGCTCGCGGAGCTGCCGCTCGAAGTAGTCCTTCAACCGGCTGCGGTACTCGCGCTCGAAGTCCTTGAGCCCGGCGACCTTGTGCTCCAGCTCCTCGCGCTGCTGCACGAGGGAGCCCATGACCTGGCGGTGGCGCTCCTGCGCGTCGCGGTCGAGGTTCTCGGAGCGGGCGCGGGCCTCGTTGACGATCTGCTCGGCCTGGCGGCGGGCCTTGCCGAGGATGTCGTCGGCCTCGTGGCGGGCGCGGCCCAGGGTTTCGTCGGCCTCGCGGCGGGCGTCGGAGATCGCCTGGTCGGCGGTCTGCTGCGCGAGCGCGAGCACGCGCGCCGCGGTGTCCATGTTCTCCTCGGAACCGGGCAGTCCCATGCCGGCCATGGCGGGGATCTGCTGCTCCACCGGCTGCGGGGGCTCGGGCCGGATGGGCTCGGGCTGGGGCGGCTCGGGCGGAAGCTGGTCCTGGGGCTGCTGGAAGTCCTGCATGCCCGCGTTGGGCACCTTGCCGCGCAGGCACTCGGCGAGCTTGCCGCGCAGCTCCTCGTTCTCCTGGATCAGGCGGTCCAGCTCGGACTCGACCTCGTCGAGGAACGCGTCGACCTCTTCCTCGTCATACCCCGGCCGGAGCCGGGTCGTACTGAACTGCTTATTCCGCACATCCGCGGGTGTAAGCGGCATGTTCGTCTCCTTGGCGCGCTTGGACTGTGTCCGTAGGGACGCTACCTGATCGTGACCTTACGGCAATCCAGATCATGACCAAGGCCACATATCGAAACCAGGGCTTACCTTTCCGACATCTGTGACCTTCTAGATGAACGAGATCGAACTTACGATCTGGATAAGGATCACCACGAAGAGGAAGAGGACGGTGAAGCTCAGGTCAAGCGCCACACTCCCCAAACGTACGGGTCGAATAAACCGACGCAGGAACCTCAGGGGCGGGTCGGTGATGGTGTATGTGGTCTCCGCGAGTACCAGTACGAACCCGCTCGGTCGCCACGAGCGTGCGAACGACTGTACGAGTTCGAAGACGAGCCGCGCGATCAGCACCAGCATGAACAGGTTCAGCAGGATGATGACGACGGACTGCACGATACTCACGGTCGTTCCCCGACCCAATCTCTGGACATCTGTGATGATCTAACTCTGGTTGAAGAACCCTCGCTCGGCGATGCGTGCTTTGTCTTCAGCGGTCACCTCAACATTAGCCGGGGACAACAAGAACACCTTGTTGGTCACGCGCTCGATACTGCCATGCAGACCGAAGATCAGCCCCGCCGCGAAGTCGACCAGACGCTTGGCGTCGCTGTCGACCATCTCGGTGAGGTTCATGATCACCGGTATACCTTCCCGGAAATGCTCTCCGATAGTACGCGCTTCGTTGTACGTCCGGGGATGCAGCGTAGTGATACGCGCGAGGTCCGCGGTAGCGGGGGTGGTGTGAGTCGGGATGCGCCGCTCTGAAGGGGACATGGTGTAGTCATCCGCATCCGTCATGGAGTCGACACGGGGGTCGCCGCCGTGATCGATGTCGCGGTCGCGGCGGCCCTCGACGCCTTCCTCGAAGTCGTCGAAGTCATCGTATTCGTCCGCATAGCGGTGATCGTAGCGGTCGTCCTCCACGAGGCCGAGGTAGACCGCCATCTTGCGCATCGCGCCGGCCATCTCTTGTCCTCCGTCGTCCCTGTGGTGCTGCACCGCAGATGACTGTGTCCGTGTCGGCCCAGGTCCGCCCGGGTCCGCCGGCCGGGCGAACTCGACACTTGGGCGCCAAGGTCCATGTGGGGACATTACCCCACGTTCGGGTTGCGATCATCGAGCAACGCCGTACCGACCCGCAGATGTGTCGCACCTTGACGGACGGCCGCCTCCAGGTCACCGCTCATCCCGGCCGAGATCGTCCTGGCCTGAGCGTAGCGATCCCTGACCCGCTCGGCGACCGCATACAGCCGGGCGAACGCCGCATCGGGGTCGCCTTCGCGCGGAGCGACCGCCATGACCCCCTCCAGCAGCAGCCCCTCCTCCTCGGCGACGGCGTCGGCCACCGCCAGGACGTCGGCGGGATCGGCCCCGCCGCGCGGCCCCAGCACCCCCGCCGCGGAGTCCAAATCCAGGTTGACCTGCACCAGGCAGCCCACCCGGCGCCCCTCGGCGCGCGCCCGCGCGCCCAGGGCGCGCACCAGGCGCTCGCGGTCGACGGAGTGCACCAGGTCGGCGTAGCGGGCCACCGACCTGGCCTTGTTGGTCTGCAACTGCCCCACGAAGTGCCAGCGCAGCGGCAGGTCGGCGCACGCGGCGGCCTTGGCGGCGGCCTCCTGGTCGCGGTTCTCGCCGACGTCGGTGACGCCCAGGCCGGCCAGTGCCCGCACGTCGGAGGCCGGGAACGTCTTGGTCACCGCGATGAGGTGCACGTCCTCGGGCGACCGGCCCGCAGCCGCGCACGCCGCCGCCACCCGCTCGCGCAGGGCCGCCAGGTTGGCCCGGAGGCGTTCGCGTCGCGCGAACACCGCCTCCTGCGCGCCGGCGCCGCCCGCGCCCGTGATGTCATCCCTGGTCATCGCCATGCCACCAGACATACCCGGCGAAGCGGCCCGTGGGCGCGCCGCGCCGGTGGGAGAAGATGTCGGGGGTCTCCAGGGTGCAGCGCCCGTCCACCTCGACGTGGCCGACATCGGCCGCGCGCAGTTGCGCGGCGGCCGCGGCCCGCATGTCGATGCCGGGGGTGCCGGCGCGGGTGGTGGCGGCCGCCTCGGGCACGGCCCGGGCGACCTCGTCGCGCATCCAGGCCGGGACCTCGTAGCACTCCCCGCAGATCGAGGGGCCCAGCACCGCGCGCACGCGCTCGGGGCGCGCCCCCAGCCGCACCATGGCGGCCACCAGCTCCGTCGCGATCCCGGCGGCGGTGCCCAGGCGGCCGGAGTGGGCCGCGCCGATCACGCCCGCCTCGGGGTCGGCGGCCAGGATGGGCAGGCAGTCGGCCGCCAGCGCCGCCAGGACCAGGTCGCGCCGCGCGGTCACCACACCGTCCACCCGGCCCACCACGCCCGGCTCCTCGGCCACGGCCACCTCGGCGCTGTGCACCTGGTCCATCCACACCACGCGCCCGGGGTCGAAGCCCAGGCCGGCGGCCGCCCGGCGCCGGTTCTCCAGCACGGCGGCGCGGTCGTCGCCCACGCCCAGGCCGAGGTTGAGGGAGTCGTAGGGGGCGGCGCTGACCCCGCCGTCGTGGCGCCGGGTGAACCCGGCGCGCACGCCGGGGGCCAGCTCGATCGCGGCATCCATCGCCTGGTCCATTGCCTGGGCCGCACCTTTCGTCACCGGTTCGCGGACGCGAAAAAGCGTACCGGCGGCGGGGTGCGCCGCCGGTACGCCGGGGTCGGGAGCCGCGCGGGGGCGGCGCCCGGGTGCCTACTTCAGGAAGTCGGGGACGTCGAGGTCGTCGGGGTCGTCGAAGATCACCCGGCGGCGCGGCGTGGGGACCTCGCCCGAACGCGGGAACGAGCCGTCGGTGCCGGTGCCGCGCACCTGGCTGTAGCCGGTGTCGTTGACGGCGCGGATGCCGCGGGAGCGGTGGTCGTCCTCGGGCTCGGGGTCGTCGTGGGCCTCGGGCTCCTCGTGCTCGGGCTCCGGTGCGGGCTCGGGCTCGGGTTCGGCGGCGGCCTCGGGGCGGCGCGGCTCCTCGCGCACCGGCTCGGGCTCGGGTTCGGGCTCCGGGGCGGGCTCGGGGCGGCGGGGCTCGGCGGCCACCGGCCGCACTTCGGCGCGCGGGGGCGCCGGCGGCGCGGCGGCCTCGCGCGGGCGCTCGGGCACCGGCGCGGCGTCGCGCTGGGGGCCCAGGGCCTCGTTGCGGGGCTCGTCGAAGCCCGCCGCGATGACGGTGACGCGGACCTCGTCGCCCAGGGCGTCGTCGATGACGGCGCCGAAGATGATGTTGGCCTCGGGCGCGGCGGAGTTGGCCACGAGTTGGGCGGCCTCGTTGATCTCGAAGAGCCCGAGGTCGGAGCCGCCCTGGATGGACAGCAGCACCCCGTGGGCGCCGTCGATGCTGGCCTCCAGCAGCGGCGAGGAGATCGCCATCTCGGCGGCGGCCACGGCGCGGTCGTCGCCGCGGGCCGAGCCGATGCCCATCAGGGCCGACCCGGCGCCCTGCATGACCGACTTCACGTCGGCGAAGTCCAGGTTGATCAGGCCGGGGGTGGTGATGAGGTCGGTGATGCCCTGCACACCCGACAGCAGCACCTGGTCGGCGGCCTTGAACGCGTCGAGCACGCTGACCTGGCGGTCGGAGATCGACAGCAGCCGGTCGTTGGGGATCACGATGAGGGTGTCGACCTCGTCGCGCAGCATCGCGATCCCGGCCTCGGCCTGGGTGGCGCGGCGCTTGCCCTCGAAGCCGAAGGGGCGGGTGACGACGCCGATGGTCAGCGCCCCCAGGGAGCGGGCGATGTCGGCGACCACGGGCGCGCCGCCGGTGCCGGTGCCGCCGCCCTCGCCGGCCGTGACGAAGACCATGTCGGCGCCCTTGAGGACCTCCTCGATCTCCTCGCGGTGGTCCTCGGCGGCCTTGCGGCCGACCTCGGGGTTGGCCCCCGCGCCCAGTCCGCGGGTGAGTTCGCGGCCCACGTCGAGCTTGACGTCGGCATCACTCATGAGCAGCGCCTGAGCGTCGGTGTTGATGGCGATGAACTCGACGCCCTTGAGTCCCTCTTCGATCATCCGGTTGACGGCGTTGACGCCGCCGCCGCCGATGCCGACGACCTTGATGACCGCGAGGTAATTCTGCGGTGCTGCCACGACGAGGGGCCTTTCCGCTCGCATCGGCCAACCGCCGTCCCACCGCAGCGGGACCCTGTGTCCCCCGGTGGCGGCCCGGACGGTTGGCTGTCCGGTTCTACAGTCTTCCTCTTGCGGGTGCCCGTGCTGCCGGCGAGTGCCGGCCGGGTTCCCGGTGCGGGCGCCGGGCGGCGCCCGCACCGGGCGCCCGCCGCAATCGCCCTAAAGTCTCAGATCCATACTTATGTCAACCAACGGTAGTGCTTCCCGACAGTAGGCCGCGGCCTGCCAAGGGGCAACTAACCACGGAGTTCAGCCTAACGGCGTGTCGCACGGTGAGGCGATGTCCGATCCCGGCGCGTCGCGTCGGGAATGTCGGCCTCTCGCGTCCGGCGCCCGTCCGGGCCACCCGGTCCGCTCCGCGCCGCCGGGTCCTGCCGAGGGCGGCGCGGTGCGCCGTGCCGGGCCGGGCGATTACTTCACCACGGCCATGTCGGGGGCGCTCACGTCGTAGCTGCGCTCGGGGCCGGAGGGGTGCTCGTGCAGCAGGACGGTGAGGATCTCGCTCTTCTGGGCGGTGCGCTCGGTGCCGCCCCACTGGACCACGGCGCCGTCGTCCAGGGTGAGCGTGATCGCGGCCCGCTCCCGGGCGTCGATGGAGTCCACTCTCCCGGCCACGGCCGCCGGCATTTGCTCCACCACCTCGGCGGCCGCCGCGACGGCCGGGTGCCCCTGGGGGTCGCCGTCGACGCTGATCAGCGGGTAGTCCTCGGGCCGGGTGTCGGTGTCGGCCACGCACACGCCCTCGCCGTCGACCAGGCGGAAGCCGTCGCCGGCGCGCATGGCCAGGCGCGGGGTGCGCTCCACCACCTCCACCCGCAGGGTGGCCGGCCAGCCCCGCGAGACCTCCACCGACTCCACCAGGCGCAGCTCGCGGGCGCGCCGCTCTGCGGCGGCGGTGTCCACGCGGGCCAGCGGCGTGCCGGTGGCGACGTCGACGGCCGCGGCGACCTGCGCGGCATCCAGCCGGTCGGTGCCGGTGACCTCGACCTCGCGCACCACCAGCAGCCGCGAGCCCAGCAGCACCCAGGTGACCACGGTCAGCGCCGTGACGATGAGCAGCACCACGAAGGCGACCTTCCAGGGGTCGGACCGGCGGCGCCCGGTGGGACCGCCGCCGCCCTCGGCGCCGCGCGCGGCGGCCTCCTCGGTGGTCGCGCTCACCGTGCCCTCACCGTCCTTCGCCCGCTCGCCCGCGCACTCCCCCGGCACCGCGGCCGGTCCCGGCGGCGGCCCGCGCCTTTGGCGCGCCCGCCGCCCGGGCCGGCGGTCAGTCCTCGGCCCCCGGCAGCGCCGCGACGATGCGCGGACCCAGCTCGGTGACGTCGCCCGCGCCCATGGTCAGCACGATGTCGCCGGGCCGCGCCAGCGCGGCGGCGCGCGCCACCGCCTCGTCGCGGTCGGCGATGAGGTGGACGCGCGCGGCGTCGCCGGGAACGCGGTCGGTGATCAGCTCGGGGCCGACCCCGGGTTCGGGGTCCTCGCGCGCGGCGTAGACGGGCAGGACCACTGCCTCGTCGGCCAGGGCCAGCGCCTCGGCGAACTCCGCGGCGAAGATCCGGGTGCGACTGTACAGATGGGGCTGGAACACCGCCACGACCCGGCCCGGCGCGGCGCCCTCGGCGGACTCGCGGGTGTCAAGGGCCGCGCGCGCGGCGCGCAGGTCGGCCGCGATCTCGGTGGGGTGGTGGGCGTAGCTGTCGTAGACCGACACCCCGCCGGAGGTGCCCTTCAGCTCGAAGCGGCGGCCCACGCCCGTGTAGGCGGCGAGGCCGGCCAGCGCGACCTGGGGGTCGTGGCCCAGCACGTCGGCGGCGGCGACGGCGGCCGCGGCGTTGAGGACGTTGTGCCGCCCGGGCACCGCCAGTTCCCCGCGCAGCGGCTCGCCGCCGGGCGGGGTGAGGGTGAAGGCGGTGCGGAAGCCCTCGGCGGCGATGTCGGACACCCGGTAGTCGGCGTCGGCGGACTCGCCGAAGGTGAGGACCCGCTTGCCCAGGCCGGCGGCGGTCTCGGCGACGCGGCGCGCGCCGGGGTCGTCGGCGCCGGCGACCAGGGTGGTGCCCACGCGCTCGGCGAACGCGGCGAAGTTGGCGTGGATCTGCTCCAGGCCGCCGCTGTAGTTGTCCAGGTGGTCGGCCTCGACGTTGGTGACGACCGCGACCTCGGGCGAGAGCATCAGGAAGGAGCCGTCGCTCTCGTCGGCCTCGGCCACGACGATCTCGCCGGCGCCGGCGTCGGCGCCCAGTCCGGTGGTGACCAGCGCGCCGCCGATGACGTAGCCGGGCTCGGCGCCGGCCTGCTGGAGGACCACGGTGAGCATGGAGGTGGTGGTGGTCTTGCCGTGGGTCCCGGCCACGGCCACGCCGCGGCGCTCCAGCAGCAGCGCGCCCAGCGCGGCGGCGCGGGGCAGCACCCGCAGGCCGCGCCGGCGGGCCTCGACCAGTTCGGGGTTGTCGGGGCGCACCGCCGAGGACACCACGACGGTGTCGGCGGTGCCGACGTGGGCGGCGTCGTGGCCGACGTGGGTGTCGGCGCCGAGTTCGGCGAGGTCGCGCAGCAGCCGCCCGTCCTTGGCGTCGCTGCCGCTGACCTCCACGCCCAACTGGAGCAGCACCCGGGCGATGCCGGACATGCCGACCCCGCCCATGCCGACGAAGTGCACCCGGCCCAGCTTGGCGACCGGCACCGGCTCGGTGGGCTGGACCAGGCTCACCGCAGGTCCTTCCCGTCGTCGACGTAGCCGTCGTCGTCGTGGTCGTCGTAGATCGGCGGCTCGGGGGCGGGCCGCTCGCCCCGCGCGATCGCGATGACCTCGCGCGCCAGCTCCATGTCGGCGTCGCGGCGGCCCATGCGGGCGGCGGCCTCCGACATGGCGACCACGCGGTCGGTGTCGGTGAGCAGCGGGATGAGGTACTGGGCGATCCACTGCGGGGTGAGGTCGGCGTTGTTGACCAGCAGGCCGCCGCCGGCCTCGACGATCGGCTCGGCGTTGAGGCGCTGCTCGCCGTTGCCGATGGGCAGCGGCACGAACGCGCCGGGCAGGCCGACGGCGGTCAGCTCGGCGCAGGTCATGGCGCCCGAGCGGCACATGGCGACGTCGGCGGCGGCGTAGGCGAGGTCCATGCGGTCCACGTAGGGCACCACCACGTAGGGCACGCCGTCGCGGGTGCGGTCCTCGGGCTCGGTGGCGTTGTTGGGGCCGACCACGTGCAGCACCTGCACCCCGGCCAGCCGGAAGTGGTCGGCGGAGTCGTAGGCGGCCTGGTTGAGCGCCTGGGCGCCCTGGGAGCCGCCGAAGATCAGCAGGGTGGGGAGTTCGGGGCGCAGCCCGAAGTGCGCCCGCGCCTTGTCACCGGTGGCCAGGCGGTCGAGCTGGGAGATCTGCTCGCGCAGCGGGATGCCGATGAAGCGGCCGTGGCGGATGTCGCAGTGGGGGTGGCCGGTGAAGACGTGGGGGGTCAGCCGCGCGCCGAGCCGGTTGGCCAGGCCGGGCAGCGGGTTGGCCTCGTGGATGACCAGGGGGATGCGGCGGCGGCGCGCCGCGAGGTAGCCGGGGGTGGCGACGTAGCCGCCGAACCCGACCAGGATGTCGGCGCCCAGGCGGTCCAGGTGGGCGCCCGCCGCGCTGATGGCGCTGGCGAGCTTGCCGGGCACCTGGAGCAACTGGGGGGTGAGCCGGCGGGGCAGGGGCACCGCCGGGATGGTCCCCAGTTCGTAGCCCCGCATGGGAACGAGGCGGGTCTCCAGTCCTCGTTCGGTGCCCAGACACAGGATCTGGGTCTGCGGGTCGATGCGCCGAAGCGCATCGGCCAGGGAGAGCGCGGGCTCGATATGCCCGGCCGTGCCGCCTCCGGCGAGGGCTACCCTCATCGTCGCCGATTCCTCCTCGCTTGAACCTGCGTCGCGCGCGATCCGTTGTGGGCCTGCGCCGCGGCTCCGGTCCGCCTGGTCGGGGCGCCGGATGCCGAGTACTCCAGGCCCAGCCAGCTTAGAGCCCTTTGCACCCGGCTCGGACCGCGGGCGGCCAGGGCCGCGCGGGCGGCGGGCTCGGACTTGGCCAGGGCCATCAGGATGCCCAGGCCGGCCATGGTCGGGATCAGCGAGGAGCCGCCGGCCGAGACCAGCGGCAGCGGAATGCCCGTGATGGGCATGACGCCGATGACCGTGCCGATGTTGACCATCGCCTGGATGACGATCCAGCAGGTGATGGCCGCGGCGGCGAGCCGGCCGAAGGGGTCGCTGACCCGCGAGGCCACGCGCAGCCCAGCGTAGCCCAGGACGCCGAAGAGGCCGACGACGACCAGGGTGCCGACGAGGCCGAACTCCTCGCCGATGATGGCGAAGATGAAGTCGCTCTCGGGGTGGGGCAGAAAGCCCCACTTCTCGCGGCTGCCGCCGATGCCCACGCCGAGCACGCCGCCGGTGCCCAGCGCGTAGAGGCCGTGCAGCGCCTGGAAGCCGGAGTCGGTGGGGTCGGCCTGGGGGTTGAGGAAGGAGGTCACGCGGGCCAGGCGGAAGGGCTCGACCGCGATCATGATGCCGGCCAGCGAGATCACCAGGCCGATCATCGCCAGGAACAGCCGGCCGGGGGCGCCCACCACCCACAGCAGCGCCAGGAAGATCGCCAGCAGCACGAACGTGGTGCCCAGGTCGGTGCCGATGAGCACCAGCACCACCAGCACGCCGCAGCCCGGCAGCAGCGGGATCAGCAGTTGGCGCCACTCCACGAGCTGGCGCAGCTCCTCGCGGCGCGCCAGCACGTTGGCGCCCCACAGGGCGAAGGACAGCTTGGCCGGCTCCGACGCCTGGACGGTGACGCCGGCGATCTCGATCCAGCGCACGGCGCCGCTGTTGTAGGCGTCGCCGTGGAAGACGGTGAGGACCAGCAGCACCACCGAGGCGAGCATGGCGGGGTAGCCCAGGATCCGGAACACCCGGATGGGCAGGTGCGAGGCGACCACCAGCAGCGGCAGGCCCACCGCCGCGGCGAACACCTGCTTCTCGAACAGCGAGAACGCCGAGCCGGTCTCGGTGTAGGAGTCCACCATGGAGGAGGACAGCACCATGGTCAGGCCCAGCGTGGTCAGCAGCGCGGTGCCGCCGGCCAGGAGGTAGTAGGAGGTGAGCGGCCGGTTGAGGATCCCGGGCAGCTCGCGCAGCGGCGAGCGCGCCCGCTCCTCGGCCTTCCGGGCCGCCGTACCCGCCCGCTCGGCCGTGGGGATGGTTGTCGGCACCGCCATTGGCCACCTCCGCCCGTGCCGTCGTTGTCCAGCGACGAACAAGTCTGGCGGGTGGGGACCCCGAAGCCCCGGACATATTCCGCGTGTTGGGCTTCTTTCTGCGGGCGCGGCCGAATCCGGCCGCGCGCGGCGCCGCAGGTGGACCGGCCGCCGCCGGCCGCGCGCAGGGCGCGGCGGCGGCCGGGCCGCCTCAGCGCCTCACAGCGCGCGCACGGCTTCGGCGAACCGGTCGCCGCGCGCGTTGTAGTCGCGGAACATGTCCATCGACGCGGCGGCGGGGGCCAGCAGCACGGTGTCGCCGGGGCGGGCCAGCCGCGCGGCGGCGGCGACGACCCTGGTCATGGCGTCCTCGCCGGTGTCGGCGACCTCGACCACGGGGACCCCGGGCGCGTGCTCGGCCAGTGCCCGGGCCAGCCGGTCGCGGTCGCGGCCCAGCAGCACGGCCGCGCGCAGCCGGGGCGCGGCACCGCGCACCAGGTCCACCACGTCGGCGCCCTTGAGCAGCCCTCCGGCCACCCACACCACCGAGGGGTAGGCGGCCAGGGACGCGGCTGCGGCGTGGGGGTTGGTGGCCTTGGAGTCGTCGACGTAGTCGACCTCGCCGACGCGGGCGACGTGGGAGATGCGGTGCGGTTCGGGGGCGAAGGCGCGCAGCCCGGCGCGCACCGACTCCGGCGCGGCGCCCACCGACCGGGCCAGGGCCGCCGCCGCCAGCGCGTTGGCCACGTTGTGCGGGGCGGCCGGCACCACGTCGCCCAGCGCGGCCAACTCCTCGGCGCCGGTGCGGGGGTCGGCGGTGAACGCGCGGTCCACCAGCAGGTCCTCGACCACGCCGAGCTGGCCCGGGCGCGGCACGCCCAGGGTGAACCCGTACAGGGGCGTGTGCGGGTCGCCGGCCTCGGCCAGCCGGCGCGACCAGTCGTCGTCGGCGTTGGCCACGCGCACGGTGCCCGGGGCGTAGACGCGGCCCTTGGCCTGGGCGTAGGGCTCCAGTCCGCCGTGCCAGTCGAGGTGGTCGGCGGCCAGGTTGAGGACCACACCCGCGTGCGGGGCGAGGGTGGCCGACCAGTGCAGTTGGAAGCTGGACAGCTCCACCGCGAGCAGGTCGGGGGCCGCGCCGTCGGCGTCGGGCAGGGCCGCCTGGAGCAGCGGGGTGCCGACGTTGCCCGCGGCGGCGACGCGGCGGCCGTCGGCGCGCAGCATCGCCTCCAGCATCCGCACCGTGGTGGTCTTGCCGTTGGTGCCGGTGATCGCGAGCCAGCGCTGCCCGGCCGGGCGCAGCCGCCAGGCGAGTTCGACGTCGCCGATGACCTCGACCCCGGCGGCGGCGGCCGCGCACGCCAGCGGGGAGTCGGGGCGCCAGCCGGGCGAGATGACGACCAGGTCGGTGCCCTCGGGCAGGGCGGAGTCGCCCAGCACGGCGCGGGCGCCCTCGGCGCGCAGCGCCTCGGCCGCGGCGCGGGCGGTGCCGTCGTCGCGGTTGTCGACCACGGTGACGCGGGCGCCCAGGTGCAGCAGCGCGCGCACGGTGGGCGGGCCGGTGACGCCCAGGCCCGCGACGCACACCGCGCGGTCCTTGAGGCCGGAGGCGAAGTCGGGGGTCACCGCGGCATCCACTCCAGGTAGAACAGGCCCACGCCCACGCCCACCATCAGGCCCTGGATGATCCAGAACCGGATGACGATGGTGGTCTCGGCCCAGCCCTTCAGCTCGAAGTGGTGCTGGAGGGGCGCCATGCGGAAGACGCGTTTGCCGGTGAGGCGGAAGGAGCTGATCTGGATCATCACCGACAGGGTGATGAGGACGAACAGGCCGCCGATGATGAGCAGCAGCAACTGGGTGCGGGTGGTGATGGCCAGGCCCACGATGAGGCCGCCCAGGGCCAGCGAGCCGGTGTCGCCCATGAAGATCTTGGCGGGGGGCGCGTTGTACCAGAGGAACCCGATGCAGCCGCCCAGGCAGGCCGCCGCCACCACCGCGAGGTCCAGCGGGTCGCGCACCGGGTAGCAACTGGGCGAGAGGTAGGCCACGCAGCTCTGCCGGAGCTGCCAGTTGCCGATGATGACGTAGGCGACCAGGGAGAGGATCATCGCGCCGGTGGCCAGGCCGTCGAGGCCGTCGGTGAGGTTGACCGCGTTGGAGAACCCGACGATGAGGAACAGCGCCCACAGCACGAACACGCCGATCATCAGCGGGGGGCCGAAGTCGCGCAGGAAGGAGAGCTGCGGCGAGGCGGGGGTGTAGCCGTAGCCGTTGGGGAACTGGGTGACCCCGACCGCGAACCCGGCGCCGACGATGGTCTGGCCCAGCATCTTGGCGCCGCTGCGCAGGCCCAGGCTGCGCCGCTTGTAGATCTTGATGAAGTCGTCGAGGAAGCCGACGGCGCCCATGCCCACGAACAGGAAGACCACGAGCAGGCCCGAGACCGTGGGCCGGGTCATCAGCACCAGGTGGGAGCCGAAGTAGCCGATGATGGCGCCCAGGATGATGACGATGCCGCCCATGGTGGGCGTGCCCTGCTTGGTCTTGTGGCCCTCGGGGCCGTCGTCGCGGACCTCCTGGCCGAACTTGAACCGGTACAGGATCCGGATCACCAGCGGCATGGACAGCAGCGAGACCAGCAGGGACAGGCCCGCCGCGACGAGAATGCCGGTCACTTGGCGTCCTCCCCGGACATCAGCAGCTCGGCGACTTTCTCCAGCCCGGCCACGCGCGATCCCTTCACCATGACGACGTCTCCTGCCCGCAGCCGCGCGCGCAGCGCGGCCGCGGCTTGGGCGGCGTCGGGGACACGCACGACCTCCCCGCGCCATTCGGGCACCTCGCGTGCCCCTTCGGCGATGGGCGCGGCGTCGTCGCCGACCACCACCAGCGCGGCGGCGCCCGCCTGGGCGGCCAGCCGGCCGGCCGCGCGGTGCTCTGCGTCGTGGGCCGCGCCCAGTTCGGCCATGACGCCCAGGACGGCCAGCGGCCGGCGCCCGCCCGCGGCGATCGACTCCAGGGTGCGCAGGGCCGCCGCCACCGACTCGGGGTTGGCGTTGTAGGCGTCGTTGACCAGGGTCACGCCGCCGTCCAGCTCGGTGACCTCCATGCGCCAGCGGCTGACCGGTCCGGCCTTGCCCAGCGCCTCGGCGACCGCCTCGGCGCCCATGCCGAACTCGGCGGCCACGGCCGCCACGGCGAGCGCGTTGTGCACCTGGTGGGCGCCCACCAGGGCCAGGCGCACCGGCGCGGAGCCGCCGCCCAGCCGCAGGGTGAAGGCGGCGCGCCCGGCGGCGTCCAGCTCGACGTCCTCGGCGCGCACGTCGGCGTCCGGCGCGAGCCCGTAGGAGACGACGCGGGCCGAGGTGCGCGCGGCCATGGCGATGACGGCGTCGTCGTCGGCGTTGAGCACCGCCACCCCGCCCTCGGCCGCGGCGGGCAGCGCCTCCACCAGTTCGCCCTTGGCCTGGGCGATGGCGGCGCGGCTGCCGAACTCGCCGACGTGGGCGCTGCCGACGTTGAGCACCACGCCGATGCGCGGCGGGGCGATGGTGCACAGGTGGGCGATGTGGCCGCGCCCGCGGGCGGCGACCTCCAGGACGATGAACCGGGTGGTCTCGTCGGCGCGCAGCACGGTGAGCGGGTGGCCGATCTCGTTGTTGAGCGAGCCGGCGGGGGCGACGGTGCTGCCCAGACCGCTGAGGACCTGGGCGAGCAGGTCCTTGGTCGTGGTCTTGCCCGAGGAGCCGGTGACGCCGACGATGTCGGCGCCGGTCAGCTCGCCGGCCACGGCCCGGGCCAGGCGGCCCAGCGCGGCCACCACTCCTTCGTCGCCTCCTTCGGCGAGCAACTGCGGCGCCGCGACCGGCCGGGATCCCAGAACCGCCGCGGCGCCCGCGGCGACAGCGGTTTCGGCGAAGTCGTGCCCGTCGACCCGTTCGCCGCTCAGGGCGACGAAGAGCGACCCGGGCTCGGCCAGTCGTGAGTCGATGACGACCGGACCCGACACGACATCCGTTGGACGCGCCGACCCGCTTAGTCGGGATTGGGTGATCTCAGCGATCCGATCGAGCGTCAGCGCGATCAAATCCACTCCTCATGTCTGGCCCGGCCCATTGCGCGAGAATGCGCCTCAACCAAGGTGACGGCGCGGTTGTCAGGGGATGGCGCGTTCCGTCGACCCTGAGGCGGTGTCGAACACACCGGGGCCGGGCTGCGATTGCCGGACCTACCTTAGAACATTTGGTCACCCGCGTTGCGCCGAGACCGGAGTCCCCCGCGCGCGGTGCGGGCCGCCTGAGCGGCCGCCGCGGGCGGCACGGCGCGGGCGGCGCGGGGCGCGCGGCACTGCCGCGGCGGTGCGCCGCCGGGCGCGGGACGCGCGGTGTGCGCGGTCTCCCCCGCCCTGACCTGGGTGTGCGCGCGTGCGCTGTGTCGTCGGTGCGTGGTTGACGGCCCCCTGTTCAGTCGGCGAGGCGGCGGCGCAGCGCGGCGCGCAGGACGTCGCGGTCGTCGAACGGCAGGACCGAACCGGCGACATATTGGCCGGTTTCGTGACCTTTCCCGGCCACCACGACGACGTCGCCGGTGCCGGCGCGCGCCACGGCCAGTTCGATTGCGGCGGCGCGGTCGGGCTCGACGGTGATGCGGGCGCGCTGGTCCTGGGGGACCTTGGCCACGCCGTCGAGCATCGCGGTGACGATGGTGACGGGGTCCTCGCCGCGCGGGTTGTCGTCGGTGAGGATCACGGCGTCGGCCAGCCGGGCGGCGGCCTCGCCCATCAGCGGCCGCTTGGCGCGGTCGCGGTCGCCGCCGCAGCCCACGACGATGGTGAGCCGGCCCTGGGTGATGCCGCGCAGGGCGGTCAGCACCGCCTCGACGGCGCCGGGCTTGTGGGAGTAGTCCACGACCGCGGTGAAGTCCTGGCCGGCGTGCACGCGCTCCATGCGGCCGGGTACGCCCGGGGCCGCCGCCACGCCCTCGATGGCGGTGTGCAGCGGGATCCCGGCCTCCACGAGGCCCACGACGGCGGCCATGGCGTTGGACACGTTGAAGGCGCCGGGCAGCCCGACCGAGGCGTCGGCCTCCATGCCGCCGGGGCCCACGATGCGGAAGGTGCTGCCCTGGGCGCCCAGGCGGACGTCTGCGGCGCGCCAGTCGGCGTCGGGGTCGCCCTCGGCGGAGAAGGTGGTGACGGGCACGTCGCCGCGCGCCCGCACCTGGTCGATGAGGACCCGGCCGAAGCGGTCGTCGCTGTTGACCACGGCGATCTCGCAGAACTCCGGGGTGAACAGGCGCGCCTTGGTGTCGAAGTAGTCGCGCAGGTCGCTGTGGAAGTCCAGGTGGTCCTGGGAGAGGTTGGTGAAGACGGCGGCGTTGTAGCGGGCGCCGCCCACGCGGCCCAGGGCCAGGGCGTGGCTGGAGACCTCCATGGCGGCGGCGGTGGCGCCCTGCTCGCGCATCTGCGCGAACAGGCCGTGCAGGTCGGTGGCCTCAGGCGTGGTGAGCGAGGCGGCCACGCGGTCCTCGCCCACGCGGATCTCGACGGTGCCGATCAGGCCGGTGCGCAGTCCGGCGGCGCGCAGGCCCGACTCCACCAGGTAGGTGACGGTGGTCTTGCCGCTGGTGCCGGTGGTGCCGATCAGCAGCAGGTCGTCGGCGGGGGCGCCGTAGACCCACGCGGCGACCTCGCCCAGGCGGGCGCGGGGGTCGGCGATGGTGACCACCGGCAGCCGGGTGGCGGCGGCGCGGTCGTAGCCGCCGGGGTCGGTGAGGACCGCCACGGCGCCGGCGGCGGCGGCCTGGGCGGCGAAGTCGGCGCCGTGGGCGCGGCTGCCCGGCAGCGCGGCGTAGAGGTCGCCGGGCCGCACCGCGCGGGAGTCGTGGGTGATGCCGCTGATGCGGACGGCGGCGGGGTCGGCCGGCTCCGCGCCCTCCGGCGCCGGGCCGCCGGGTTCCAGCCCGGTGCCGGCGTCCTCGACGCACGTGATGAACGCGTCCGGGCCCAGCAGGCGGGCAAGCTCGGACAGCGGGCGGGGCTGGGTGTGTTCAGGTCGCATTACCGGTGGCACGTCGTGAGGTTATCGGCTGCGGCGGCGCGGGCCGAAATCCGCGCCGCCGCCGGTGGGGCGCGGTGGGCGCGGGCGCGCCGGGCGCGGCGGGGTCACTCATCGCCGAACAGCCGGATGTTGGGCGGTTCGGTGCCGGTGGGCTGCACCTTCTCGGTCTTGAGCGCGAAGGACATGATGTCGGTGAAGACCGGGGCCGCGGCCTCGCCGCCGTAGTAGGCGCCCTGGGGGTTGTGCAGCACCACCTGGACGATCAGCTCGGGGTCGTCGGCGGGGGCGAACCCCACGAACGTGGAGGTGTAGCCGCCGCCGCTGTAGGAGCCGGTCTCGGGGTCGACCCGGTTGGCGGTGCCGGTCTTGCCGGCCACCCGGTAGCCGGGGATCTGCGCCGCCTGGGCGGTGCCCTCCTCGCCGGTCACGGCCTCCAGCATCAGCGCCAGCTCCTCGGCGGTCTCCTCGCTGATGACGCGCTCGCTGGGCGGGTCCTCGGCGGGGGTGAACGCGCCGTCGCCGTCGACGGTGCCGGCCACCAGGGTGGGCTCGACCCGCACCCCGCCGTTGGCGACGGTGGCGTAGACGCTGGCCATCTGCATGGCGTTGACCGACAGCCCCTGGCCGAAGGAGACCGAGGGCAACTGGGTGCCCCACCAGTCCTCGGGCTGGGTCAGGATGCCGGGGTTCTCGCCGGGCAGGTCCAGGCCGGTGGGCCCGCCGAAGCCGAACTCGCGCAGGTAGCCGTAGAGCCGGTCGGCGCCCAACTGCTGGCCGACCTTGATGGTGCCCACGTTGCTGGACTGGGCCATGATCCCGTTGAGGGTGAGCCGCTGGGTGGGGTGGAAGTGGTCGTCCTTGAAGGTGCGGTCGTGGACGCGCATGGAGTAGGGCACCGTGTAGACGGTCTCGGGCGTGGTGAGGCCCTCCTCCAGGGCGCCGGCCAGCGTGATGACCTTGTTGGTGCTGCCGGGCTCGAACGCCTCGGCCACGGCGCCGTTGGCGCGGTCCTCGGCGGAGTACTCGCCGTAGTCGGCGGGGTCGTAGGTGGGGAAGTCGGTCATGGCCAGGATCTCGCCGGTGGGGCGCATGACGATCGCGCTGCCGCCCTGGGCGCCCAGCTCCTCGGCGCGCTCGGCCAGCGCCTGCTGGGCGTGCCACTGGATGTCCTGGTCCAGGGTGAGGCGGACGTCGCGGCCGGGCACGGGCTCCTCGGCCAGGCCGTCGGCCATGGGGATCTGCACGCCGCCGGCGCCCATCTCGACCTGCTGCTTGCCGGGTTCGCCGGCCAGGGTGCCGTCCATGACGGCTTCGAGCCCCTCCAGGCCCTGGTCCTCGGCGCCGGTGAACCCGATGATGTCGGCGGCGCCGGTCTCCTCGGGGTAGACGCGCTTGTAGTCGACCAGCGCGCCCACGCCCTGGAGGCCGAGGTCGGCCATCTTGTCCCACTCGCGCGGCGCGACGTCCTGGGCGACGACCTCGTAGCGGCTGGGGCGGGCGTCGACGTGCTCGGCGACCTCGGCGGGGTCCAGGTCGAAGCGCTCGGACAGCTCGTCGATGACCTGCTGGCGGTCGTCCTCGCGGATCTCGACGGGGTCGACGAACACGGTGCGGGTCTCGACCGACATGGCCAGGGGGTTGCCGTTGACGTCGGTGATGTCGCCGCGGGTGGTGGGGATGTCGATGGTGGTCAGCCGGAGGTCCTCGGCGGCGGCGGCGTAGGTGGGGGCGTCGATGGCCTGGATCTGCACCAGGCGCCCGGCGAACACCATCAGCACCACGGCCATCAGGGTGACGGCGATGTTGAGGCGGCGCCGGGGGTTGCCGCGGCGGAAGGGGCGGCGCAGCAGGCCGGGCGGGCGCGGGCCGCCCGGGCCGGCGGGGCGGCGGGAGGGCTCGCCCGCACGGGGTCGGCGCGGCGGCGGGACCTCGCGCGGGGCGCGGCGCGGTGCGGCGCCGCCG